>OY969902.1:0-852977 GCA_963704435.1 uncultured archaeon
TAGGGACTTGACAAATTTTAAGTCTTTGCACCCAATATGATTTCGGGGGTTTTCTCTTCTCTTTTTATCGTCGGGAAAATAAGGTCGTGAGTCTCCTGGACGGCCGATACGTCAGTGTATCGACCGCCTTGCCAGGAGTTGAAGACAATGGAAATCTATGAACTAAAGAATAAAATAATAGAAGTTTGGGCTGCGGCTAAGGTGATCGTGCAGAAGTTCGGGCATACGAGGAAGTTTGCGAAGCATCTTGTCGCCTTTGCGATAAGGCAACATGAGAATCTTACCGACGTAAGACTCGCGGAGTTCCTAGTCAGGGACCCGATAGGAAAGATCCTTGGTTACACGAGGAAGCCGCATCCGTCGACCTTCTCGAAGGTGCGGGAACGGTCGGATGCGGAGATGTTTGCGGAACTGCACAACTGGATAGTGCAGGACCGGATGAAATCAAGGCAACTGCGACTTATCGTGCAGGACAGTACCGACGTCTTCGCATATTCGCGCAAGGACGGCGATGCGAGGTGGGGGCACAGAACTCCGTCAAGGAAAGAACAACTGATGCAAAACCTCGGCAATGGGAAAGAACTGTTCTTCGGTTATAAACCACATGTAATCGTAGAAGCCGAGACGGAAACGCCACTTGCAATTGAGGTCATACCTGCGAACACAAACGACAAGAAGATGTTCTGGCCGCTGTACGACAGAGTAAAGAAGACCTTTCAACTGCAGTATCAGTCAAAATACATTGCGGATGCACAGTACCACGCATCAGCGATAAGGATGCAGTTGCGCGACGATGGCCTAACTCCAGTAATCCCGAGAAGCGGCAACAAGTATCTGAAAACAGAGAACCCGAAGGATCCGGAGTATGGGAAGAGGTGGGCCGTCGAACACCTCTTTGCAAGGTTGAAGGAGCTGTTCGGGCTTGCAAAGAACAGGTTCGTTGGCATAAAGAAGGTCAGGATTCACGTGTTTTCCTGCCTCCTCGCAAACCTGATCGAATACGTGATGTGAAGGGGTTTGTATTTGACGAGGTGACTGAATGTAAATGTCAACTCCCTAATAGAGCAAGGGCGGAACAAAACAAATAAGAACTCCCATGACATTAATTACTTGCTTGAATAGCCTACTGTTCTATGCTCGACGCCTGCGTTATCTTTGGTGGCAATGGATGAACTCCTATTTTATCACGCGAGGAGACATAAACCTGATGAGCACTAGCGGCTGCGAGATAGAGGCGTATGATTTTACCGAATTCTTTATGGAGCACGACAGAAACGCGGAGATATTAAAAGCATACACCTTCGACTTGTTCTCGCATAAGCTAAGGCCGTGGCATAAGACCTATAAGAAGAGGTACCGCTTGGTAAAGTCAAGAACGAATAGGTTCCTAAAGGTAAACTCCCCCCTCTTAGGATATATGTTTATTCATCTCAAAGATTTACCTGACGGGATAATTTATTTCCCATACTCATTCTACGACTATCTGTCAAACATATTCCTGAAGCGCAAAACGCAGATATTCGTGTTTGCGGGGCATTGCCTTGAGATGCGTACGAAATATCGCACGCTGCGTGGAATCATAAACATCTTTGTCAAGATCGCATTTAAACTTAATAAAGATACGATATATTTTCAGGCAATCAATTCAGAGCAGAGAGAGTTTGTGCTAAAACTAGGGCTTCCGAAGGAGAACATATTCGATATACCTGTTTATATCTTTCCTGGAACGTCGTTTAAGGAGATGCCCCTTCTTCACAACAATTCCAAGAAGCTCAAAGTCCTGCACATCGGAGGGACCAGCAAGAACTCGATTTTTCTGACTGAGATTTTTGACAAATTAACAGAAGCAAATGAGCTTGACCAGTATGAGTTTTATCTGATGGGAACTAGACAGCCGGATGAAGTCGTCCGCTACTCAAAGAAGTACGCGAACGTGAAGATTCTCGGCTACGTAGATGACGTGGAGAAGATCAAGTACCTCCGCCAATCTGATGTCGTAGTAGTGCCTGCGAATGAGACCTTCTCAACTGCTGCCATTGAGGCCATGGCATGCGGACCCATAGTTATCTCGCAGGAAAATCCAGCAATCAAAGACATGAGGGACCTGGGTGCTTATCTCTTCATTGTCAATACGAATGATCCTGCCGCATTCATAACCGCATTTGATAAGATAGCGGATCTTAAGAAGTCACCAAAAATTCTTAATAAGCTCAGACTTGAGAACCAGCGTATCTGCAAAGAGAATTATTCCAGCGAGGTCGCCCTAAGAAAGATGAAGGACCTGTTTGATATTGCCGCATCTAGATATAACGATAGGCACGGCTGATTAACGAAGATCTTATTCAGTCCTATCCTGTTTCTGAAGTCTGAGCCATTTCGGGAGGTCAGGGCGTATCCTCCTCATCGTGTAGAGGTCTGTCTCGCTCAGTTCGGCCCCCCTAGAATTGAAATTCTTCCAGTCGTCATGAGCCGCACTTATGAGTTTTCCAGTTAGGCCATCAGACGCTCTGGATGCCAGAAACACGACTAGGCTTGCCGGCAGCTCTAACGGGATACTTCCAGAACCAAGCGCATTTCCAGATGTCACAGGATCTTTCCTACCGATGGCCTCAGAAATCTCCTGGTTTATCTTTGTAAGGATCTTTCCCGGAGCAACAGCATTAACATCAATTCCCTGCTGCCGGACTTCCTCCGCGAGCGTCTCCGTAAACCTGATTATTGCCGATTTCGAGGAAGCGTAAGCCGAAAAGTTAATCCAGGGCCCTTCGCCCGCTCCGGCTATGTTAATGATTTTCCCGTAGCGTTTTTCAATCAGAGTAGGCAATACTGTCCGCGTGCAGAGGAAAGTGCCTATCAGGTTGACTTGGATGGTCCTTATCCAGTCCCGAACTTTGACCTGGCCCGTAAGCCCTATCGGTCCAATTATGCCTGCATTGTTAACAAGAATGTCGATAGTTCCGAATTTGGACAGCGCCAGCTGGACCATTCTTTTGACATCCTCCTCCTTTGAAACGTCTCCTTTAAACGTAACGATATTGTCCTTAGGAAGCCCCGTCTCTCTCGCAACAAGTTGAAGTTCCCCCATTGTTCGCGACGCAAGCAGCAACTTTGCGCCATCCTTCGCCATAGCGATAGCAATGGCCCTTCCCAATCCTCTGCCGCCTCCGGTAACGATTGCAACCCTTCCTTTGAGCTTCATGCTCATAATTCATCGCCATTTCTCTTACGGCTTAGCCCTTTTCGCCAGCCCAGATTCCTCGTTAGCCTGCCCCCTTCCCACCCCAACATAGAGAAAGCCGCAGGCGGCCATCTTGTCTTTGTCTAGCATGTTCAGCGGGTCTATGATTACTGGGTGCGACATCCTGGATTTAAGCTTTGCAAAGTCGAGGTCCCTAAACTCTGGCCATGCAGTGAGGAAAAGCAGTGCATCTGAAGAGTCAGCGACAGAACCCGCATCAGCGCACCTCTTGAAATTAGCTTCCCTCGTCATGTCGCTGAGATCCGCCTGCGGGTCGTAAGCCTTGATTGACGCTCCTTTTCTAACAAGCCCCGCGATTATATCGATGGAAGTGGAGTGCCTAACGGCGCTCGTGCCGGGCTTGTATGCAAGACCAAACACTCCTATGCGCAACCCTCTGACCTTGCCAAAGATTTGCTTGAGCTTATTTCCGACTATCAGGTTCTGGCTGACATTCACGCGCATCATTGAGTCGAGCAGGGTAGTCTCAACGCCATTCTTCTTCCCCAGCTCCCTAAGGACGTTCACATCCCTTTCCAAGTGCCCGCCCCCGAAGCCGAGTCCAGGGCGCAGGAGCGCGTACTTCCCTATTCTTGGGTCTAGGCGCAGCGCCTCGACTACTCGGAATGCGTCTATTCCTAGCCCGTCGCAGAGGTTGCCGAGCTCATTCGCCAAGCTTACCTCGCACGCAAGGAATGCGTTTACTGAGTGCTTCACCATCTCCGCCGTCCTGAGGTCGACCTTTATCTTCGGTGATGTGACGAATCTGTAGATCCGTTCGGCCTTCTTGATATCCTTACTGTTGGTGCCTCCAATCACTAGAAAATCGGGTGATTTGAACCGCGCAATTGCATCACCAAGCTTAATATTTTCAGGGACGCAGACGATCCCTAAGTCAAGCGCAGGCCTCCTTCTCTTGACTAATGCCCTTATCTGCTCGCATGTGCCAACCGGAACCTGGCTGCTTACGACCAACAGAGTACCGTTACGGAGGTAAGGAACGGCCCTTGTTATGCTTTGGAGAATGGGCGACAGGTCCGGCAAGCCATTCTCCTTTACCGGCGTGTCAAATGCGATGGCCACGTAGCCTGCGCCAGCCAATCCAGAGCGGAAGTCGGACGTAAACGAGAGCATGCCTTTCCTTTCCTGCTCCTTGACGAGCTTGGCCAGCCCTGGCTCCTGGACGGGAGGGATTCCGTTCCTGAGCCTTGAAATGGTCTCGGGGTTTGGGTCGATGCCGACCACGCTGTTGCCGCATGCGGACAGGCAGGCTGCAGTAACTGTTCCGAGATGCCAGAGTCCAATTACAGCTACATTCCCCTCTTTATCGATGCCTTTCATGCAAACCTCTCATACAAATATCGAAATACGTTATTTATCTATTTATGTCATTTATATAACAGTATCAACTCTCGGCCGTAAGGGCACAGAATAGAAGGGTTGACGAGGTAGAGATTATGGCGAAATTCGCGGTAACGGGAGGCGCAGGACTTATCGGAAGTCACGTCGTGAAAGGATTGATTGATAAGGGACATGATGTGTCGATTATCGACAACTCCTCGTCAGGATCCGTCCAGAACCTTAAGGACCTGGGCGTTGATCAAGAACCCATTAGTGGCGACTTGAAGGATTATGGTTTCACGAGGGATGTGTTGAAGGGCGCAGATACCGTATTTCACTTCGCTGCAGAAGTGGGGAGCGTAGCCTATCTCCACGGCTCAAAAGCCAAGGAGCTGACCACCTGGCTGACGAACTCTACGATAGACGCGAACGTGTTCAAGGCATGCCTCGAGAATAATGTGGGCAGCATAATATACGCGTCGAGCGCCGCGGTATATCCCTTGGACCTGCAGTTCGGCGCCGATGTGCAGTTCAAGGAAGAGGACTCAGAGCTCAGAACAAATCCCGACGGGGGATATGGCTGGGCAAAGTTCGTAGCAGAGAAGCAGCTCGCGATGATGCCCGACGTGCCTTCCGGAGCCGTACGCATGTTCAACGTATACGGAGACAACATCTACCTCAAGGAGGACAGGAGCCCTGTGATAGGATCTCTAATCAGAAAGGCGATAAACTATCCCAAAGAGGATTTCGTGGTTTGGGGAGACGGGTCCCAGAAAAGGTGCTTCGTGTCCGTTGACGATGTCATCGATGCGCTCTTTAGGATTCACGAGCATGTGAAAAGTAAGGGAAGCCTTACCGTAAACGTCGGCTCTACCGATGAAATAAACGTGGGCGACCTTGCGCGGACCATAATAGCCATATCCAAGAAAGACATACCTTTGAAGTTCGATACGAGCAAGCCCTCAGGCACGCTCAATAGGATGCCAAACATTGACCTGGCCAAACAGGTCCTTGGCTGGGCTCCGAGCACGAGCATGGATGAAGGGCTCAGGAAGACATATGCTTGGGCCGAGAAGCGCCTTGCAAAAGGCTGAGTGCGCTGCCTGTTGGGTAATTGCGTCTAATTCCCAATCATATCTTCTCGAGATTCAGGCATGCTACAGAATTCGTCACAGAATCGAACTTGGAACTCGCTGCTTGCAATTCACCCACTTTGCTTATCTTCGTGCGGGACTTTATCTGGTAGAATTCCTTGCTTAATACTCTGAAGCCCTTAAGCAGCTCTGCCAGATCTTTGCTGTCGTAGACTCTCTGGAAGTTATCTCTCACTTGATGCATTCCACACGGCGCAGTGAATATGAACTGGCCTCTTGGTTTCAGCAGTCCGTGCACCTTCGCAACAGCTTTCTTGTCCGCATCGAGGTCATACTTAGCGTTGCCGTAGTGGAACAGGCCAAAGTGCTCTATGGCGCTGATGTTTATTGCAATGTCGAATTTCTTTTGAAAATAGTATTCAAGGAAATCCGCTCTGATGAATTCAAGGTTATCGTGCTTGTAGTTGTACTCCTGCATATCTATCCCAGTCACGGCATATCCCAGCGCAGCAAGCCTTACGGGGTTTATGCTTTCGCTGCATCCGATATCTAATACGCTAAGCGGAGGAGGACGCAGGTTCTTGAAAAGGAAGGGGATCTCGACGATCCTCTCGCTGTAGTACGCGGCTGTCCATGGCAGGTGGCCATAGCCTTCATTTACTATGTAGCCTTTCATAAAGCGATTGCAGCCAGCACTCCATGCCTTGCCAAATATGCTCATCATAACGCCTCTCTTACCCTAACACAGCAGGTTACAAATTTTTCAATGTGCATCTACCTGATATGGATTTATGGCATTCAGTTCTTTAATCTTCACTAAAGATTTTTCATCTTTGCATAGAGATAGCCTGTCTGTGCCTTTCTATCATCTATGCTGGCGCACGGGCTAGTATGAGAGACGGCGAATCCGAGATTTTTAAGCTTCCTCTCGATATTCAGATATCCTTGGTGATACTCCATCACTATTCTGTCATATTCCGCCAGTCTCTTTGCATTGAGTATGATCTCATACTCGCAGCCCTCGCAGTCGATTTTCAGCTCTTTCAATTCTCCTTTGAACTCTTCGGCGAACTCGTCGACGGTCCTGCTCGACGCCGCCTTGTTGAAGAGCTTCGCGTTGGTTATGCCATTCAGAGAGAGGTTCTTCCGTGCAAGCAGATACCTTTTCTCATCCGGGTCATAGGAGTGCAGCGCCTTGGCCCCTTTTAGGGAGAAATATATTGGGGTGTCTCCGTTTCCGGTGCCTATGTCGAGCACGGCTTTGCCTTTCGATTCTAGCCAGCCATATGCTTGGCGGACAAAGACCTCTTCGTAATCGACATCGCCTGTGAATAGCAGGGGCTTGCCGCCGTAGTCTCCATTGTTGAACTCGACCTTCGTTATCTCTCCGTCAACCTCCACCCTGACTTTGCCCAGGGCATTCATACGGGGAGATCTTGGAAATAGCTTAAGCTTGGCTAAGCCTGCGTAATGGAGCAGAATCGGTTTTGGGCTGATTCTAAGCCTGAGATAGTCGAGTTTTGTTATGTTGGCCATCCGCATACTCCTCCGTAATACGCCTGCCTGATTCCTCCGGTTCACTTAACCTATTTTACCGTGGAAAAGTCAAAGGGTGTAGCCCGAGGCTTTCGCGTCATCATAGAACATCTGCACTGTTTCAAGTGAGTATTGGGTCAGGTCCTTCCCGAATAGCGCGAGCTGCTTCTGGATGTCCGGCGTGATCGTTATGATGTGGCAGCCGCTCTCCGCAGCCTGTCTTACATTCAGGACCTCCCTCGGGCTGGCCCACAGGACCTCCGATAGGGGATTGGAGCTCATTATCTTGACCATTTCTCTCGCTACTTCCATAGGGTCTACACCAGCATTTGCAGCGCGCCCAGCGAAGTACGAGACTATGCTCGGGGTGTCGTGGGAGAGAGCCTTCGATACTGCGATGACCTGATCGATAGTAAGTATGGCGGTGATGTTCAGCATAAGGCCATCGTTCGACAGTTCTTCTATAAGTGGCGTAGTGCTCACCCCTTTCGTATTAGTGATAGGTATCTTTACGTAGATGTTCTCGCCCCAGCTCGATATCTTGCGCGCCTGCCTCCCCATCTCCTTGAGTTCGTCGGAGATGACCTCATAGGATATTGAGTACTCCTTAGGTATGGCGTCTCTCATGGACTTGGCGAACTCCTCATAGTTGGCCACACCCGCCTTCCGCATCAGGGTCGGGTTTGTCGTGAATCCGCTGACTACTCCATCGTTGATCGCAGCCAGCATTTCCTTCGTGTTCGCTCCATCAGAAAACAGTTTTATTCCATATTGCGTTGTACCGCTCATTCGTTTCACCTTGTAAGCATGTTATTAGTATGGTCTTTTCTCATTCTTAAGTATTATGTCCGCAGCGTCAGCCAGGTCCCTAGCCATGAAATCCGGCTTGCTCTGTCCGCGCTTGTGCGCAGACCTTGGCTCCTCTATAAGTATTGTCCTAGTTCCCGCTGCCTTCCCTGCCTCGATGTCGCTGTCCCTGTCGCCCACCATCCAGGAATCCGGAAGGCTGACGCCATGCTCTTTCTCTGCCTTAAGGAGCAGGCCGGGCTTCGGCTTGCGGCAGTCGCACGGGCCGGAGTATTCCGGAACCACGCCCTCGGGGTGGTGGTAGCAATAGTAGTACGCGCTGAAGCGTATCCCTTGGAATGTCAGTTCCAAGTGGAGCTTATTCTGCACTGCCTCCAGAGCTTCCAGCGATGCGAATCCCTTTGCGTAGTCGGGCTGGTTCGATACGAGGAACAGCGAGTAGCCTGCGCTCTGGATTCTCCTGAGCGATGGAATCGCGCACGGGAATAGCCTAAGCTCATCGGGATTGAAAGGAGGGCCGTAATCCTTCATTGAGGGGCGCAGCACCTGCTCGTTTATTACTCCGTCCCTGTCCAGGAAAACGGCTGTGGCACTTCGCATTAGCTCACTTGTCCTATTTCGTGCTCTCCCACTTCATCTCAAACTTTTGCAGGTCTGGGCTCGATACGAGCATGTGCCATATGACCCCCTGGTAGGCCTCGGTGTGCGGCGTTACGGTCGCGTCATTCACGGTTGGGATTATCACGCAGGCATCCGCCACCTTCGCAGTGAAGCCTCCATCGCGCCCGACTATCCCCATGACGCTGGCTCCGACCTCTTTCGCGTATTTCAGCGCCTCTACGAGGTTTGGGCTGACGTTCTTCTCGGCGTTTCCGCCTCCGACAGAGAGCACGAATACGGCGTCCTTGTCGTTTAGCTTGCTTCCCCTGAGCCAGTTGACGAATACGCTGGCCCAGCCGTCGTCGTTTACCCTGGCGGTCAGCTCGGAAGCGTTGTCCGTAGGCGCGTAGGACTCGGTTCCCGTTATCTTCCTGAGGTCGTTGACCATGTGCGATGCGTTGCCTGCGCCCCCTCCTACGCCGAGTATGAACACCCTGCCTCCTCTCTCCCTCACCTTGACGAGCTCGTCGCTGACCCTCATTATCTGCGCCAGCTCAAGCTTTTCAATAATCCTGACGCAGTCGCCAAGATAAGTCTTGATGTGCGCTTCCTGCGCCGCATCTCCCTTTTGGTTAATGGTATCCATGTCATTCCCTATCTCTATTGTCCCTTCAAGCGTAAATACTGCTCGGTCTCCTTTATTCCCTGGAACGAACCGACCTCATGGAACCTCGTAGTGACCTCGAAAGCAGCCATATCTCCATTCACAGCCAGCCTCCCATACACGTCGCTCAGGTCGAGTGGACCATCCGGCCAGCCATCGAGCACCCTTTTCGTAAGGATGCTGATCCCGTAGTCGATGTACTCCATGTCCGTAGTGGGGTTCCTCTTGCTGTGCATTACTATCCTCCCGTCCCTCACCAGCGTGTTGTTCCTGTGCGATCCGCCGCTGTTGCGATACACAGTAAGCAGCGCCTGTTTACCCTCCGCCTCGAACCTATCCAGCATCGGCTGAAGGTCCACATCAAGGTACGAGTCGCCGTACATCACGAAGAACGCATCCGGAAGCTTTGGCGCGGCCTTCCTGAGCGCGCCACCCGTACCGAGCAGGACGTCTCCGTCGTATGAATACTGCACCCCCAGGCCCCACTCGTGTCCATCGCCCACGTACTCCTCTATCTGTTTCCCAAGATTGCCAACGCAGAGCACGATTTCCGATACGCCTTTGCCTTTGAGCAGCGTGAGCTGGTGGAAGATGAATGGCTTCCCCGCGACCTCGACCATCGCTTTCGGAGTCTTGTCGGTCTGCGGTCCGAGGCGCGTGCCCATACCTCCAGCGAGAATCGCTACTGGAATCATGACTGCGTCACCACTCTGCTCCCCTCGGAGTCGAAGTTGAAGTGCAGCTCGGGCAGGCCCGCGCCCGCCATCGCGCGCCTTAGACTGACGTTGTCAATGGCATAGAACATCAGGAAACCACCCCCTCCCGCGCCTATTAGCTTGCCTCCGCGTGCGCCGTTCTTCAGTGCAATCCTATACCATTCGTCTACCTTGCCGTTGCTGATCTCCTTAGAGCGCTGCCTCTTGTGCTCCCAGTGGACGTTCATTAGCTCCGCGAACAGGTCGAGGTCTCCGGATTCGAGCGCGTCCCTGCTGTCGTAGCCTAGCTTCTTGGTGAAGTGCAGGTTGTCGATCATTGCCGTGTCCTTGCTCTTGCTCTTGTCGTCCTGGTCCTTCAGCACCGCGGATGCCGACCTCGAGAAGCCTGTGAAGAAGAGCAGAAGGTTATCCTCTAGGCTGTGGCGCGTGTCCTCGGAGAGCCTGAGCGGCCTGACATCCACGGTGTCGTCCCTGCGGAAAGTGAAGCAGTTTATCCCTCCGAACGCCGAGACATATTGGTCCTGCTTTCCCACTGGCTCCTTGAGCACATCTATCTCTATGTGACACGCCTCCTTCGCAAGTTCAGCCGGAGTCACGGAGTCCCTTTTGTGGGAATGCAATGCCTTTAGCATGGCGCACGCGAAGCTCCCAGATGATCCCATACCCGTGCCTGCCGGCACGTCCGCGATGCTCACTATCTCAAGGTGCGGATTCGGTATGTTCACAAGATTGAGCGCTTCGCGCACTATCGGATGCTTGATCTCGCCTACGGAGGCAACGCGTTCCATCTGCGAGTATTTCACTATGATCTCATCCCTGCTGAAGATCGGCTGCACCGCCACGTACACGTACTTGTCTATGGCCGCGGAGATCAGGAACCCCTCGTGCTCCCTGTAATAAGACGGAAGGTCCGTGCCTCCTCCCCCGAGGGGGACGCGGAGCGGGCTGCGTGCTATGATCATTATCTCATCTCTTAATTGCCGTTTGTCTTAGCTACTATATAAACATAATTCGAGAATTGGGACGTTTGTCCTATTTTCCGCTACTCACCAATCAATTTAGTCTCGTCCAAAGCCTTTTCCGAGCGCTTTTGTGTTGTACGGATATATTTGCAATAGCTTTAAAAATGCGGGCAGAGAAATAAAAACGATTAGAATGGAGCACATAAAAACAGGCAATTCGGCGTTAAATACGGTCCTAAACTATATCCTGGATCCGGTTTTGTCACCAATAAAAACAAAAGAATATGCGCGCATAAAGCCCAATGAACGATACAGGGAAGAGTATAATTCAATTCTCACAGAAATAGCGCCATATAAGAAGCAGGCTTGGGAGGGGCTTTTTACTAGGCTGGATGCTTCACTAACAAATGCTGCCGCATATTATGTATACAGTCTGGTGAGGGGAGAGAAGCCAAAAATAGTGCTTGAGACGGGGATATTCTCCGGGTTCTCCAGTGCCATAATACTATCTGCATTGAACAAAAATAGGAAGGGTGAACTATACAGCACGGACGTATTCCAAGAAGTCGGGTTGGCAACACACCACGTAGATAAGGCCCGGTGGCACAAATGCATCGGGAAACCAGAATCCATATTCAAAGAAACGCTACGCGAAATAAACGGTCCGATCGACATCTTTCTCCACGACAGCCATCATGACTTCAAGTACATGTGGTATGAGTTAAGCGCCGCGCTTCCAAGAATGAATCCCAACGGCTACATGCTGTGCGATGATGCGCATTGCAATGACGCTTTCTTGAAGTTCTGCAGAGTAAATGGATTCAAAGCAGAGATGATCTACAGTCCAGCCAAGCCCCTAGGCGTGATAAGGCTAGGCCTGAAGAAAGATGAATAGAGGTGTCAAGTCCTGGGCGGGCTTACTTTGTAGCGTAGAGATAGCCAATCCCCTTGCCTGAGCTCTTGGTCCTAAATCCGCTGCGCTTAAGGATGGGCTCCACCTCGTTCAGCGTGTTGTGAACCTCGACCTGCATCGCGTATACGTCGGAGAGGTCAGGCCTTGCCCTAAAAATGGACAGCTCCGCGCCCTCCACGTCGCATTTTATGGCGATGCGCTTTCCTCTAAAGCCATCCAACAGCGACTGCAGGGTCACGGTCCTGATGCCAGATTCCGCAAGCACCGTCCTGTTGAACCCGGTGGCATAGGGATGCGACATTCTGGAGAATCCCTCGCTGCACGAGACCGCGACCTGCATGGTCTCTATCTTCTTTATCGGGCACTCGGAGACGTTCTTCTTCAGCAGCACATAGCTCGCAGGGTTCGGCTCGATTGCGATGACCTTCTTCACGTTCGGGTTCATGGCGAAGTAAACCGACGTGTCTCCTATCATGGCACCGATGTCTATCAGCACGGTGTCTTTCACGATCCTGTCGTAGAGCCACTTGTAAGCTTGCTTCATGAACACCTCATCGAGGTGCCCGTACAACTTCACCTTCTGCCTCATGGTAGTGATCCCATTCCACAGCGCGATTGGGTGCCGCACAAGGCCCAGGTCCTCTCTCATGAAATCCTCGGATAAATCTTGGGCAGCCAGCTATTAAATATGGATGCCATGCCTCTCGGCAGTCTGCGACCGCAAACAATAATTAGATGAACCACCAAATGGAATCAAGGTCAGTGCGATGGACATACATTTTCTTGTGCGCAGCAATGTTCGGATGATAGGTTCAAGCGGCACCGAGGACCAGACCTACTACTACGCTAAATTCTTGAAAGATCGTGGGAAGAATGTCGATATGCTAATGGCATATTCCTTTGGCACCTTCACAAAACTGAAGCCAGACCACAATACCTACGACAGGTATGCCTCTCTGAAGGAGAGAAGGATAGGGTTCATCAAGATAAGGACCCCCATACCCCTGTTCTCGCTGGTCTATCTCCGCGGCCTGCCCGATGGCATAACTTATGTGCCCTATTCGTTCTATGACTACCTGCTCAACCTGGTCTTCAAGCGCAAGGCCCAGATCATCGTGTTCGGCGGGCACTGCCTGGAGGTCCGCACGAAATATCCTGTAATGCGTGGAATCATAAACCTCGCAGTGCGACTTATCTTCAGGCTCAGAAGCAACGAGATCTACTTCCATACGATAAACCTCGCGCAGAAGAGATATCTCATGAGGCTCGGGCTTCCAGAGAAGAATATTTTCTATGTGCCTAATTTCATAGACTACAGGGATGTGCCACTTCTTGACAGCCGTTCAAAGAAGCTCAGAGTCCTGCACATTGGAGGGGTGAGCAAGACATCGGAGTTCCTACCTCAGATTTTTGACAGGCTTATTGAGAAGGGGGAGTTCGCTAGGTTCGAATTCTGCCTTGTTGGATCTAAGCAGCCTCTTGAAGTGATAGAATATGCAAAGAAGCACAAGAACGTAAAGGTAATGGGCTATGTAAGCGAGCGAAAGAAGTACTCGCTCCTTAGGAGCGCCGACGCGCTGATAATAGCGTCACAGGAGACCTTCTCGATAGTGGCGCTAGAGGCCCTGGAGTGCGGTCCGATAGTCATATCGCGGCCCAATCCTGCAGTGGAGATCATGAAAGATCTAGGCGCGCGCCTATTCCTGCTCTCCGACGATGAGCCCGATAGCTACGTTGGCGCGCTCCATGAGGTGATGCGCCTGAAGGAAAACCCCCGGCACATGGCATCGCTCAAGTCTGTGAACAAGCACGTGTGCGAGAAGTATTTCTCCAGCGGAAACGTCCTGCCGCAGATTGCAAAGCTGTTCGACACTGTGGAAAAGAGGGCTTCTGGGCGCTAATGCGAGCTCGCTGCGCGGGCGTTCTGCCCACCACACAAGATAAATACGCGCTGGCGAATATTAATGGCGTGATGCTTTGGATTCAAGGTTCATAGGGCTGGGACTGGCTGCTCTCGAGAACAACTTCGTGAGCCTCAGCCACCCGTACAAGCTCACCTTCGCGGTGACCTACAGGTGCCAGTCGAAATGCAGCACCTGCAACATATGGCAGAAGAAGCCAGAAGGCGAGCTCTCCCTAGATGAGATACGCAAGTTCGCACAGAAGAACCCCCACTTCAGGTGGATAAGCATAACTGGCGGCGAGCCCTTCCTGAGAAGCGACATAGTGGAGATAGTCGAAGCGTTCATGAAGAGTTCCAAGGGCCTCTACATAGTGACGATACCTACCAATTCGCTGTCGAGCCTGGATCTGCTTCTGAAGAGGGTAGGGGGCATCCTCGACCTAGGAATGCCGAACCTGACGATAACGGTAAGCCTCGACGGGTACCGCGAGCTCCATGACAGGATAAGGGGAGTGCCCGGCGCGTACGACAAGGCGATCGCTCTCGCGCGGGCGCTACACGAGATGCAGAAGGGGCGCGGCAACCTCCTATGGGCTTTCGGCTACACGATAAGCAGGCACAACGTCGGGATGCTCGAGAGGACCTACGAGGAGGTCCGCAGGGAGCTTCCGGGCCTAAGGTACGATGACTTCCACGTCAACGTCGCTCAGACGTCCGAGGTCTACTACAACAACGTCAACCTCGAGCTTAAGGCCGAGAAGGGCGAAATCGCCAAGGAGCTTAGGTCGTTCATTAGGAAGAGGAAGGGAGGGACCGATGCGGTATCGCTCCTTGAGGGCGTCTTCCTGAAGAAGCTCGTCCAGTACGTGGAGACGGGCAAGGTGCCCATCCGGAGCAGGAGCCTCGACGCGTCGCTTTTCCTCGACAGCCAGGGCAACGTCTTTCCCTCGATAATGTGGAACAGGAGGATAGGGAACCTAAGAGAGACGGGATACGACCTGAAACCGCTCCTGAAGAGCGCGGAAGCCAGGACCGTGAGGGAACTCATAGGCAGGGGCGAGGAGCCGAGCGCGTGGACTGCCTGCGAGGCGTACCAGTCGATAGCCGGCAACCTGCCGAGCTTCGCGAGCCTGCTTCTCCCGCCCTAGCGATATCACGTCCTTTATATTACTAATATACTAGTTCTAACGGAACGGCTTTACCATGGAGACGTATGGCGATATAACTGTCATCATCCCGACGATCAATGAGGAGGGTACGATAGGTCTGCTCGTCAGGCGCCTCCTCTCCATGTACCCCCAGATCAAAGTGATCGTGGTGGACGACGGGTCCACCGATGGAACGAAGCAGAAGATAGCCACCCTCGCCTCGAAAAGCCGCGGAGTGAGCCTCTACGACAGGAAGGCGCTCGAGCTCCCTAAGGGCCTCGCTTACAGCATGATGGACGGCGTGAGGATTGCAAGGACGAAGTACGTGGTGTTCATGGACGGCGACCTCCAGCACCCGCCGAAGGTCGTGGGGTCCATCGTGCGCAGGCTGCGCGACGGATATCCCATCTCGATAGCGGTAAGGGCCAAGACCTACAATCCGGTGCTCTATCGCGCCATAATATCGAGCGTCCTCTCGGTGATCGGCCGGTCCGTGCTCTGGGCCGAGGGCAAGGCCTCGAGCAGGGACATCTTCTCGGGTTACTTCGGCGTCGACGCCGCATATGCGAGGGGGGTTATGAAGCGCGACCGGAAGAGGTTCGTCGGGGAGGGCTACAAGTTCCTGTTCGACCTCCTAAAGTGCGTTCCAAAGGGAGATGCGCGCATCGCGGAGGTGCCGTACCTGTTCGTGGTCAGGCGGTTCGGCTCGTCGAAGGCAGACGTAAAAGCCGTAATCGAGCTGATGAAGTCGTACCTTTCCTGATTCGATTTCATCGCCTAAGGATACCGCCTCTATATAATGTAATATATATTGCGGTCGAATAGGCTGTAAGTGGCAATGTGGGCAAAGACTTGCGTGCAGAGGCAAAGGGCGCCAGCGGGACTCGCTCCGATACGGCGGCAGGGACCCAGATTGGCGCTCCGTCGAGAGACTTAGGCTATAGAAGAAAGCGACTACAACAATTGACGAAGTTTTTGTGCCGCGACGCAGACCAGAACAGCAACATTTAAATACCTTGCACTTGCTACTAATTCCAAACTATTGAAAGTGGTAGAATGAATAGACTAAATGCAAAGAGAATAGGAGTGTTGGCTGCCAGCTTGCTTTTCGGTATGGCGGTCGCGGGACCTGTGTCCTTCAGCAATATACCTATAATAAACAGCGCAGGCCAGCCAGTGGTCCAGATAGTCGTCGGATCGCAGGCGCAGGCTAGTGACGGTGTAGTCGTCGCGAACATCGCTGCAGTCATTGGAAACCTGGCGTACACGTCAACTCCAATAACCGCAACGGTAAGCGGAACGAGCAACGTGAAGTGCGCAGTTACCACGCCTTCGTGCACCCTGACGAACCAGCAGGTCTCCCTGGGTGAGAGCGGAGTTGTCGCACCAACCGGAACCTATGGGTTCACTGCTCTGATAGGCTCAATACTCAACGGCGCAACCATACTTAGCGCACCTGTCAGCACCAAGTCGCTGCAGTCCTTTTCCAGCAACGGATACGGATTCCCGCAGACCACTGCGATACAGACCAGCCCGTACCCAAGCCCTTACAGCACAGGAAACTACGTACCTAACCCTTCAGGAGGCGTATCAACCTCTAACGGCGGAGGCGTTCAGTTCTCCACGTTCACGTCGGGCACCGTAGATAACATCCTGCAGATCCAGCACGCGCAGCTACCTGCGCTTCTGAGCAACTACGGGACTTATGGAGAGAGCGAGTCGCTGTGGATCACCGGATTCCCGGTCTTCGACCAGCAGAACACGGTCAACAACTTCGCCATCTTCGACATGGGCGGAGCGTACCAGGCGACGTTCAACAAGCCGGTACCCCTTTCTACGAGCAACTCTGCCGCTAACGCGCAGATAAAACTGCTTGGCCAGAACTGGGTAATAGTAGGAGGCACATACCCTTCAGGAACGTCCTACACCACGACGGGCACAGTCGCAGGCGGAACCCTGCTGCTGGCGCAGTCATTGGTCAACAAGACCACCGTGTACGTAGGCCACAACCTGACGAGCGGACCTTGGGTAGTGCAACTGACCGACTTGGGACAGACCGTCAACAACGCCAACCCTGCTTCGCTCAGCATCTACTACAAGGGAGTGCTGACGAACACCACGTCGATAGCGCCTAGCTCGAACAAGACGTTCAACGTCACGGGCAACAGGCTCATCGTCTATGTCGGATCGACCTTCGCAGGACTGTACGCATACCAGAAGTGGGCGCAATTGCAGCTCTACTCGAACATCTTCCCTCTGTCGAACGGGCAGAAGTACAACGCCTCGGTCAACCAGGGATGGACGACAAGGCTGCTTTGGACAAACGCGACTTCATCGGGAGCGGCAAACGCGCTGCAGAGCATAATCTTCTTCAACAACTCGATGTCCAACCCGGTACTCCCAGGAGGAAGCCTAAACTACATGACTTCGCCTGCGGCGTACAAGGTGACGTTCGTCGGGGACACGTTGGGGAGCGCAAGCTACGACCCTGTGACCTTTGCGGTGTCAAGCCAGGGCAACCAGAACTACAAGAACAATGCTGGTACCCAAGCGGCATCGAGCGACGCGACATCCTCCGTATACAGCGTAGTCAACGTAAACTCCATGTGGGGTACGGGCAATGCATTGCCTGCGACGATTCTCCAGGAGAACGTCACGTCCATAAACGAGCCGGCACAGATGCTGACCGTGACAAGTTCAATCCCGAACGCGTTCACAGTCGGTGCGGTGCAGTCAGGCACGATATCCTACGACCTTTCGCCGTACCAGCTCACAGAGGCTAACGTGGTCAACACGCTGGCTAGCGGGGCGAACATTCTTGGAACAGCGATATTAGTCACGGGAGGAGCCAGCAACCTGATATCAACGAGCGGCCAACTGACCATAACCGTCAGCGGCTACAAGTCGGTCTCTGGGCAGTCAACGCCTACACAGGTTACCACCGTGGCACAGGTAACCAACTCCAAGTCAGGAGTCCCTACAGTGACGATGTCGAGCAACTCGATCATGGACTACGTGACCAACATAGGCCTGAGCCAGGCCATACCGGGATTGCAAGTGGTCGTGACAGAGATGGCATCGGGCAACCCATCCAACACTGTGACCCTGGCGACTCTTGCGCCGATCACAACGCCATACGCGCTGTACACGCAGAGCTCGCAGACATACATGTCCACGGCAGTCGGAACGAGCATCCTGTACAACCAGCAGAACGGCCAGAGCTCAAACAGCTTCTCGCTCGTGCAAACGGGAACTGGCGCAGGCACAGGCTGGGGCAACGCGAACACAATCAGCGGAGTATCGAGCAGGTACTTCACCATGAACGTGCCTGAGTACAACGTACCGTCGCAGGTGTCGTCGGTAGACCAGATAGCCATAGGCATCTGGAACAACACCATTGCGGGAGGATCGCAACTGTTCCAGCTGAACATGTCGCCGGTGGGCAACCGCAACAACGTGACTTACTACACAGGCACGGGCGGAGCGGGTACCGTAACGGGCGTGTACGCACCAACGGGCTTCAGGACTGAGCGCGGAAGCAAGGTCGCGAGCATAACTCCGACCTCCGTGACGCTGAACCTCGCCACCAACGTGGACGGGCTGCAGTTCATAGTCGGGCCTGCGAACGTCACGGCTGCGACGACCACGAAGAAGATCGTAGGGCCTTATGGCGTCGGGCAGACCACGAACATAGCGAACGTCACAATAGCGAACGTGACGGCGACATGCGCGTTCTCGACGACGAGCTGCAGCGTAACTGGACTGGCGAACGTAACCGCAACGTCTAGCGCATCAAGCGCACTGACGCCGGTTGCTCTGAACACTGCCTCAACGCCGATCGCGGTGCTGGACTCGAACTCCAACGCAGCGTCGACCCTGGTAGTGGTTGGCAGCAAGTACGTCAACTCCGTGGCTGCGCAGATCTTCTCGCAGAACCCGAGCCTGTCGAACACGTTCGGCCCAAGCTCGGTGGTTGTGCAGGCTTTCGGGACCAACCGCATACTGGTCGCAGGCTACTACGCGAACCAGACAGTGCAGGCCGGAAACCAGTTCATCCAGGCCCTGCTGGCCTCTGCGGCTAACGGCGGCCACTGAAGGTCACGGCTGACAGTCTTAGGGAGGAGGCTTTTGCCTCCTTCCTTTCTCTTTTTTTGTTTTTAAGGTCCCCCAGCGCAAGCGGGCCGCAGTTCCGTTTAAGGGTGTCCGGAATCTCATAGAAAAGCGCAGTATTTCCCATCCAGAGCGGCCTCCGCAACCCCTAAAGCACCCTGACTTCCCTCGGATTCCACTAACCTATTTAAAGTTTCACATCGAATACGTCTCACAACCAGTTGATAAGATGGGCTCGAGGTTGACGTTCGCATTGCTGTTCGCAGTCGCAATCATTCCAGGGATGCTAGGCGCATACTCGATGAAGGGCGTGGACTCGCTCCTCTCGGGCTACAGCGTGCCCAACTCGCTCGTCAGCTCGCTGTCCCCAGTTAACCTCACCCTCGCGGGAAGCTCCTACGTCGCGCTGTACAAGGGCGGCGCGCTCTACTTCCTCGTCAACGTGACCCGCGGCAACTACTCGCTCGTGACGAACGCAAGCAGCATATACTCCGTAATCCGGAACCGCACGATAAGCGCCGCGCTCGCGCAGGCGAACCCATCCGCGCTCTCCGCGCAGATGAAGCGGTATCAGGCCTCATCGGCGCAGCCGCTGGGCGACTGCCTCTTCGAGACCGGCCTGTCCCAGGGCGCCACGTGCACGATGCAGAACAACTGCGCCTCGTGCCAGTCGATACCCGTCTGCTTCGCCGCGATGTTCAACAACTCGGAGATCCTGGAGCCGGCGATACAGACATTCGCGAGCCAGTACGCCTGGATGAACCAGAGCTTCAATGAGTTCTATTCCGCGGCGAACTCCCTCAGCGCCGGCAACGCCAACGCGAAGATCCCGATAATGAATGCGGCATTCCTCAACATCACCAACCTGACCGAGAACATATACCAGAACGCCCTCTTCTCCCCTCCGTCGAACTTCACGTCAACCTCGTTCTCGAGCTGCAACTACGCCGCCAACCCCTCCACGCTGCCGTGGTACTGCGTGGCGATCGGCTTCTGCATGAACCCCACCTACAACTACACCAAGCTAGCGTACATAAACAGCGGCCTTAGCGCGCTCGGAGCCCTGCCGATATCAAACAACCAGGTTCTCGCCATAGCGACCAACACCAGCAGCACGGAGAACGGATACGTCGCCACCATCATCGCCGGGCAGAAGCGCGCGCAGCTGTCAGCGATGCTCAACAGCACCATACCGGGGTACGCCGCGCTGGTCAGCAGCTCGGCCTCGGTGCTGGCCCGCATCCCCAACCAGGCGCTGCTCAACGCGCTTACCGCGTTCGAGGCGACCTACGCAGGCGCCACGGCCAACTATTCCACCGCCAATATCACCGCCGAGGGCGTGACGCTGGCCAGCGAGTATGCGGCCCTGAAGGGCGCGTACGCCGCGGTAAACGGCACCTACTCGTCGCTCATTTCGAACTCGTCCAGCAACACGGCGAAGCTGATCGAACTGCAGCTCGGGGGCTCCTCATCGCAGGAGATAGGAAACCTCGCGTTCGAGCAGTTCAGCCTCAACAGCGCGATAGCTTCCGGCGGATCGGCCAACATCCTTGCGCTAAACGCCGAGGAGGCATCGATATCGCGCAGCCTGTCCTCGTACTACGTCAGCCCGGTGGACCTAGTGGGGATCGCAAGGTACTTCGACGGCCCGTTCGTAACGCTCATCGCACCGGCACTGGGCCTCGGCTACTCTAGCGCGGTGTCGCTAGCGCCGGCCCTTGGCGCGCTGCTGTCGCTGATAATCGGCGCGGTCGTGTTCGCCCTGCTGTTCGTGTACAGGTCGCGCCTCCACTCGCACCACAAGGTCGCGCTCAACCGCAAGACCAGGAGGAACTGGAACATCGTCTTCGCGCTGCTGGCAGCGCTCATCCTGGTCTACGCCGGGCTCACGGCCCTGCTGGTGTCCTACGCCAACGCGTCCGCGCCTATCGGCGCGTTCAACGGCGCGCTGAAGTCGTCGGGATCGCTGGTCGTGGTCCTCAACGGCACCGCTACGCAGGCAATGCAGTCGTGCGCAGGCAAGATAGAGGCGCAGGCGCAGCTCGAGGGTAAGAAGATCATCCAGGCAACGTTCTCTGACGGAATCTGCAGCGCCGACAATATCACGGCCTCGGAAGGCACGTGCATGGGCACGTACGCGGACCGCGGGACTCCCATGGTGATACTCACCAGCGCAACGAGCCCCGGAATCGGCGTCTACTCGCTGTACGGCACCGAGCTCATGGCAAGCGGAAGCGATGCGGTAATGGGCACGTGCTACGTTTCTTCTCTCATAGGGTGATCCGATGGCGGACAAGAAAGGCAAGAAGCAGGCTGCGGCGGACAGGAAGCCGACCGCAAGGGCAGTAGCCCGAGAGCGGAAGGAGGCCAAGCCCGCGCAGGTGGCCGCCACATCACGGATGAGGCTCCTGTTCACCGTCGCGCTAGCGATCGTCGCAGTCATCGCCGTGTTCGCGGTGTTCCTCTTCGCGCTCCGCGGGACTGCCATCAATGTTCCTTTCTCTACGTTCAAGGCGAACTTCGATGCGGCGCCAAGGGTCGCGGTGTTCGTCACGTACCTCAACCAGACGCAGTACACCTTGGAGTTCCACTGCTCCAGCTACCTTGTCCAGTCGATAGCCTCGTCCAGGAACGTGAGCATAGACTTCTACGTGATGAACGGCACGAGCTGCACCTTCTCACCTACAGGGGTTGGCCACACGATCAACGGCACCGAGACGAAGGCCGCGAGCTACTGCACGGCCCTCGAGGGCAACGAGCCGAGCATACTCCTTAACTACGCGCCGCTGAACCTCACGCTCATCAGGGCGTACGAGCTCACGGTCTACGGGAACGCGGCTTACATGGCGAGCTGCCCGATTGCCGTCGACATACACTAGCGGCTGCAGAGGCGCTGTGACTCCATATTGTAACGCTTAAGCGGAGTCTTTAATATCAATGCTCTACCTTAGATGTCTATGGCAATTAGGGAAGCTGAGAAGATGCACACAGCGGTAGGAAGAGGCGTTATGCTAAAGGTACGCGCAGCCGAAGGCCTAAAAGCATATAAAGAATTCATGAAGTTCCTAACAAACGAGGATTTGAAAAATATAGATAGGAGCGTAAAGGAGTTTCACACTAAGTTTAGATTTGGCTGACTGAATGGCTGCTCAGAGCTTCTTCTACGCTCAACATTCTTCTTCCTCCTTTTATTTCCTTATCGATTCTGTCAAGCTTTTTGCTAACCAAGGCTTCTTCGCTTGGGAACACATCCTCAAGCTTCCTGTTCGACTGGAGCACCTTCCTCCTCGTTATGTTCCAGTTGTCAGTGCCTCCCTTCTCGAACTCGGACAGCTCTATGAAGTACCAGCCCTCGCCCTTCATGCGCCAGGCCACGAACGTGGGGAACGCGCCGTTGTCCCTCCAGAACAGCAGCTTCCTGTACTGGTCCCCGTCCAGCGCCAGGCTGGTGCTGTCCCAGGCCTTGCACTCCAGGGACACGCACTTCCCGCCCTTTATCGCTATCAGGTCCGGGCTTATCGCGTTCACTCCCGAGCCCGCGCTCCTGGTCACGGACCAGCCCTTGCCGTCGAGTATGTTGAGCAGCTCCCGCTCGCTCCTGGCCCCCTTCTCGTACCTCCTGATCGCCATGGATGTGGCTTGCGGTTCAAAATATATAAGCGTTTTGTGCCCTCCGAGCGCGTTTGGCAGCGCTGGCCGGCTCCCCGTAGGCAACGTATTTAACCCTTTCCTACCCATTAGTTCCGTAGCTAACGGCTCAGGTGCTGGGATATGCCGCTTCATATTTCATTCGGTTTCTATAGAAAACTGTCTCTAACCGACGGTATCGTGTGAACTCCTCCTAGCCGCAGCTTCGCAGTGATGGATTGCAGCCTGAACAGAGAGATGCAGCAAGGGCGAGGCAGGTCTCGGGCATGCTCGAGGCGCTTCGGAAGGGCACCGTCGTGGTAGAGGGAATGCACGACGTAAGGACCCTGGAGCGCCTGGGCATAGGGTCCACGGCCTACTCGAAGCTCGCTACCTCGCTTCCCGACGTGGGCAGGACGGTGTACGTCCTTACCGACAACGACAGGGGAGGGGAGGAGAAGAAGCGGAAGATAATGGCGATACTTCTCGAATCGGACAAGAGGTACGCCATAGACGACACCCTCGGCCGCCGGCTGCTCCGGATGCTCAACTCCACTAGCGTTGAGCAGGTGTACGGTCCGATAGAGGAGGTAATGGGAAGGAGGGAAGGCAAAAAACGAAAGTGATCTAATGGCAAAAACGTATTTGGACATTGTGAAGTACATGGTGGTGGCGAAGTTCACCATCGACGGCCTGGTGGACAAGCCCGACATAATCGGAGCGGTCTTCGGGCAGACGGAAGGCCTGCTCGGCGACGACCTCGACCTGAGGGAGCTGCAGAAGGGTGGCAAGATCGGCAGGATAGAGATAGAGGTCTCGCCTTCGGGGAGCAAGACCTACGGCAGGCTGCTGCTGCCGGCGTCGCTGGACCGCGTCGAGACCTGCATACTCGGCGCAGCCGTCGAATCAGTCGACCGCGTAGGCCCGTTCGAAGCCAAGTTCTTGGTCGAGAAGGTCGAGGACACGAGGGCCGCGAAGCGCATGAAGATACTCGAGAGGGCGAAGGGCCTGATGAAGCAGCTGCTGAGCACCGAGATACCTGACAGCAAGGAGCTGGCGGAGATGGTCCAGCGGGAGGTCAAGTCTAGCGAGATAACGACATACGGTCCGGAGAAGCTCCCTGCGGGGCCGGACGTCGGGAAGGCCGACGACGTGATAATAGTCGAGGGCAGGGCCGATGTCATAACGCTGCTGAAGAACGACATAACCAACGCGATAGCAGTGGGAGGGGCCACGTCGAACATACCCCCGAGCATAATCAAGCTCGCGACCGAGAAGGAATCGACGATATTCGTCGACGGGGACAGGGGCGGGGACCTGGTCATAAGGTCGCTGCTCAATGCGGTCGAGTTCGACTTCGCCACCAAGGCGCCTGACGGGAAGGAGGTCGAGGAGCTAACCCGTAAGGAGATAATAAAGGCGCTGCGCTCCCGGGTGCCCGTGGACCAGCTCGGCAAGAGCAGGGAACGCGACGCGAACAGCCACAGGGACCACAGGGATCGCAGGGACGAAAGGGATGGCAGGGACAACAGGGATTCAAGGCACGGCCCGTACGGGGGAGCGCGGCAGCCGCTGCCTCCGCCGCCAGTGAGGCCGCCGATGCCTCCGTCCCAGGAGGGGCCGGATCAGTTCCCGCAGCAGCCGCAGTTCGGTCCGGAGGGCAGGCAGGGCCAGAGCGACTCCGACTTCATGGATTCCGGAGAGGCTCCGCATCTCAAGGACATCAGGAGCGACACCGACGAGGAGGAGGCCTCCGACGAGGGCGCGCTGCAGAGGATTGAGCCGTCGCGCATGGGCAGGCCGGAAGGCGAGCCCATGCCCAGGCCCGCGCTGGAGAGCGTGCTGCTGGGCCAGCTGGCCAACGGCCTCACGGACCTTTCCGGGACGCTGAGGAGCAGGCTCTACTCGTCTGACGGAAGCGTGGTAAAGGAAGTCCCGATAAGGGAGCTCCTCTCCGTGCTGCAGGACGCGAGGTCGACCTATGCGGTGGTGCTGGACGGGGTGATAACCCAGAGGCTGGTCGAGCTGTCGCTCGAGAAGGGCGTGAAGGCCATATACGGAGTCAGGGCGAACCCGATGCCAAGGAGGCATCCCGAGCTGATACTCTACACGAAGGAGCAGGGCAGGATAGAATGAGCGAAGCGCGTAGGCGCAGGGTCAGCTGACCGGCCCTGCTCTCAACGACAAATATATTAAATGAGAATCCGCAATTAATCTGGTGGTGTCTTGAAGGGAAAATTCACGATAATAATAACTAAAGGCGAAGTCGCTTTCGTCGCATATTGCCAGGAACTTGGCATAGCAAGCCAAGGAAAGACCGTAAGGGAGGCGAAGAAGAACGTAGCTGAGGCAATATCTCTTTATCTGGAAGAGGCAAAAGACTCAAAACTTGCAAAAAGGCGTCTTCCGCTGGTCGCAACAATAAGCGTCTGAGGTAGTCGCGATGCCCAAGCTGCCCGTGCTTTCTGCGGCCGAGGTATTGAAGGTCCTGACTAAGGAAGGATTCAGCATATCGAGGCAGCGGGGAAGTCACATAATTCTCATAAAGTTCGTAAATGGCAAAAAGAGAATAGTAGTTGTGCCTTCTCACAGGGAGCTGGATCCCGGAACACTGCTTTCTATAATATCGCAATCAGGACTTACGAAAGACGATTTCTTGAAATTGCTGTAGCTCGCGCTATTCGCATTCATTATATTGCGTCCGGGTTGTCTGAGACGACGACCTTGGCCTCGTTCAGTCGGGGTACGAGCCGCCTCATGGCCAGGCTCTTGTACTGGCGCGTGTGGCGCATGTCGAAGTCTCGTATGCCGAGGTGACCCACCAGCACCTTCCCCATCCTTGAGTGAGAGACATCCACTCCCCTCAGCGAAGACTTCATCATCCCTAGGAACTTGTGCATTCTGGCGTCCGATTCAAACCTCGCGACGACAAGCATGCCGACCGGGCAGGGCGTATTGCACATGAAGACGCACTCGTTCTCCCTGTCCTTGTACTCCCCTATGAGCTTCATGAACCACGCGTCCCGCGACTCTTCGAACGCCTTCGCGCTGGTGACCTTCACCGTGAACAGCACGCTCGCCATCTTCTTGGGCTTCTCCTCGAAGTAGGTGATCCTGTTGAGTATACCCGTCCTGACCAGGCGGTCGTAGGCATAGAGCATCTGCGCAGGTCCCTGGTTCGACTTCCTGCCCACCTCGCTGAACGTCATGCGCCCGGACTCGTTGAGCCCGATGAGCAGGTTCTTATATGAGTCGAAGATGTCGAACTGGTTGATGAGCCTATCGCTCAGCGGGAAGAAGCCGAAGCTGCCCCATATCCTGCTGACATGGATGAGCGGCTTGTGCTTGCCGAGCCTCTTGCTGAGGTTCCCGGCGAACTCGAGCGCGTCCTCGTAGTTCCTTGCGATCGAGTATATCATCAGGTCCTGCGCGCCGCTCAGCCTAGCAGCGAACTGCGGCAGCGGGGAAGCCCCCACAGCGTCGGCTATCTCGCTGTCGTCGGGCACCGGCCCGGTGAACTTCACGAATGCCATGTACTCTCCGAAGCCAGCGACCGGCGGCTCCTCCATCGCCTCCGCGAGTATCCCCCTCTTGGTCCTCAGCCTTGCCTTCTTTATGAACTCCCACTTCCAGAGGTGCTCTATGTCGACCTCGGGCACGAACCTGAGCCCGTGCTCTTCGACGAGCTCATTGAACAGTCCGTAGGCGCTCCTGCGCGCGATCCCCATCTTGCCCGCGATGATGTTCATGCTGGCCCGGGCGTCGACGCTGAGGAGCCTGAGCATCCTCTCCTTGGCCATCTCGCGCTTGCTCCCCACCGTCTCCATCTCTCGTGGTAATGAGGAACGAATATTTTTATATTGCTCGGCGGGCGCTATATGCTGACTCCGAAATGGATTCTCGCGAACGTCCCGAACAGTATCGTGATGAATGCCGCGCCGAGGGATATGGCGAGCATACGGCTGCCTTCGCAGAATTTAATCTCAATTCTTCCTATACTACCTTATCCTGCAATAGAAATTTCCAGGCGGGGATCAATCTGACTTTTCCCCCATTAAGGCTGACTGATCTCTCGTCATTTTTAGTTATCATCAGGCCTCTATCAATGCCAAATTTTTCCATGAATTCTCTCAAGTATTTAAAGTCTCCAGGATTTATGGCCTCCCTGTATTTCACTTCTATGGGTACTCCGTCCCGGACGATGTCGATTTCTCCGCCATTCTTCCAGAAAGCCACGGCTTTTAATTTGTTAACGACGGCAGTCTCGACCATGCTCCCAAAAAATGCCTCATCGGCATTCAGCTTGTAAAGGTAGATTAGCGCATTGTCCGTAGGATAAGCTCTCTTTTTCTTTCTCAGGGTGGCCATACTGCCCTTTCTGAAGTTTCCCATGACGCGGATCAGGAAGCTTTCTCCAAGATAAACGAGATAATCTTTTATCACCCGCCTGTCCTTGCCGAACTGCTTGCTCAGCGACTGGTAATCCACGTACATTCCCGGATTCGCGGATATCAGTTCGAGGAGCACCCTCAGGAATTCGGGGTCCTCTATTTTGAAGATTTTAGGTATGTCCTGGTACACGATTTTGTCCACGACAAGTGCCTTGATGTACTCTCTGAATTCCCTATTGCTTTCGAACAGGAAAGTTTCTGGAAAGCCTCCCTTCTCTACAAATTTAAGGAAGAGAGGCTTGATTTTCGTTTCGTACTTGAATTCACTCTCTTCGACGCCGCTGAACCTAAGATATTCTACGAAGTCGAACGTGTTCAAAACGAATTCGGAAATCCTTCCTGCCAGCGTCTCCTTCGTTTTTTTCCTTATAAAAAGGGATTCCGATCCGCTTATTATGAATTTGGCCTTTGGATACAGGTCGTAATATTTCTTTATCTCGTTCTCCCAATTGCCGCACTTCTGGATTTCGTCGAAGAAGATGTAGACCCTTTCTTCCCTGAAATCTTTTTTGTGGAACTCCCTGTACCCGTCAATGATTTCGCTTACCTTTGACTCGGTCTCATCGAAAGAGAAGAATAATATGTTCGTGGCGTCCGTTTTTCCCTCTATGAGGCTCTGGATCAGCTGGTATATTATCGTGGTCTTCCCAACCCTTCTCAGACCAGTAAGCGCCAGTATGAACTTGCTTTTGAGGCTCCTTTCCATTTCAAAATACGCGTTTCTCTTGAAGGGCAGTGCCAGTTCGGGGTCGACCTTTCCCCTCATCCACCAGTGGTTGAATTCTTCAAGTTTCGCTTTATCCATCGATATCTATGTACATTACAATGCGCTTATTTATTAACTTTATGGTCATTCTGATGTACATGTTCTGGATCATATGCTGACGCCGAAATAGATCCTCGCGAACGTCCCGAACAGTATCGTGATGAACGCCGCGCCGAGGGATATGGCGAGCATCTCGAAGGACCGCTTTCTCACGCTCGTGCCGCTGGTTATCGCGACTATGGTGGACGCCCCGACAAGCGCTACGCTCACCAGCACTATTGAAGTGGCTATCCCCCAAACGCCGCTCATGCCCGCGAGGAACGGCAGCACGGCGATCAGTGCGCCGATGAAATAGTACGCCCCGGTGTGGTACGCCTCCCTTCTCGGGGACGCTACGCCGTCCTTTTCCCCTTTTCCCTTCCCGACGCCCTTGACAAGGTTCTCCGACTTCGCGGACAGGTAGACCCCGCCGGCCATCGACAGGGTGCCGGAGATGCCCGCGATCATGCCTATGATCACGACTATCAGGCTGCTCGTCGCGACCGTCGCCAGCCCGGCTATCACCGCCAGTATCTCGACGAGGCCGTCGTTGAGGCCGAGTATCGTCGACTGCATATAATCGAGCTTGCTCTCGTATCCCTCCACGGACTTCGCGAGGGCGGCCTCGTGCCCCTCCTCCTCGGCTATTATCGCGCGGGCGGAGCGCCTCTCCTTCTCCCCTAGTCCGCCTCCCTCGAGGGACGCCCTGTAGTTGGCGAGCCCCTCGGTCTCGTTCCTCTCGAGAAGCCGCACCACGAAGGCGGTGCCCAGCACCTTCTTCATGATCTCGAACGCATGAATCCGCAGCCCCACGAGCGCGGGGCATCTCACGTCCTTCCCCCCGTCGCCGAGCAGGGACCGCCATATGGCGATGTGGCCCTTCTCCTCCGAGGCGAGCCGCGAAAGCAGAGCCTTAAGCTCCCTGTCGTCCTCTGCGCCGGCGAGCGCGGAATATACCGCGTGGTCGAGCATCTCGCCCCTTAGGAATCCCCTCTCCAGCGCCTCCTTGCTGACCATAAAACCATTTATCCTTTCGTTCAGTATTGCATCCATGGGTCTTTTAAGCGTTTTCGGCCCTCGCGACCGCTCGTATTCGGGAAAGCATACCTACAGGCACGTCGAGCGCCTGCTCAGGCGCGAGCGGAACCTGATGATAGTGTCTCCGTACATAGACGACTACTACGCGAGGTACCTGATGAGGCACTGCAGGGGCAAGAACGTCAGGGTGCTGTCGTCGTCGATGAGGCCAGAGGCGGCAAGGCGCCTGAGGGGAAGGGACATGGGTCCTGCCGTCACCTTCGCGATGCTCGTAGCGGCGGCGAACCTGGCACTCTTCTTCCTGGGCAGGGCGTTTCCGGCGTTCGTCGCCATTTCCGTTGCCGCGGCGGCTGCGCTGGTCGTTTTCTCCTACCGGCGCAGGAACGGGATATCGCTTCGGGTCCCGAGGGACTTCGTGCACGCCAAGATGTACGTCGGTGACGATATGGCGATAGAGGGCTCCGCGAACCTCACCTATGCCGGCATGCACGGGAACGTGGAGCACGTCAGCGTCACGTTCGACAGGGAAAGGATAGTGGAGCTCAAGAGGCAGTTCGCGAGCCTGTGGAACGTGGCGCGATGAATCCCGAAAGGCTTAAAACCCTGAAAGCGGAGAAGATAGCGATGCGCATGCGACCCGAGACTCACAAGACCCTCGGCAGGAACGTGATACCTACGAGGTACGTTCTGGAGTTCAGGCCCAGCATCAAGACCTTCAAGTTCAGCGGTCGCGAGGAGATAGAGGCAGACGTGAAGAGGCCCACCTCGAAGATAACGGTCAACTCGGAGAAGCTAAAGATAACCGAGGCGACAGTGGAGCACGGCGGCGTCATCGAAAAGGCGCGCGTCCGGGTCTACGAGAAGGAGGAGCGTGCCGTCCTGAGCCTTCGCAGCAGGGTCCGCGGCAGGGTCCGGATAAGGATGCGCTTCTCCGGGGTCAACAGCGACGACCTAAGGGGCTTCTACAGGAGCAGGTACCTCGCCAACGGCAGGGAGCGCTACCTGCTGACGACCCAGCTGGAGCCGACGGACGCGAGGAGGGTGTTCCCGTGCTTTGACGAGCCCGAGTTCAAGGCGGTGTTCGAGGTGTCGCTCATCGCGGACAGCGGTCTAGACTGCATATCCAACATGCCCGCCATCAGCGAGGAGCGGATCGGCAATGGAATGAAGAAAGTGACTTTCCCGCCGACCCCGATAATGTCGACGTACCTGCTCTACCTTGGGGTGGGCAGGCTGGAGCGCGTGAAAAGCACCCTCGGCAAGCTCAGGATGAGCGTGATCACCACCCAAGGGAAGGGCAAGCTCACCGCGCTGGCGATGAATTACGCCAAGGCGTCCATCAGGTTCTATGAGAGGTATTTCGGCATAAGGTATCCCCTGCCCAAGCTCGACCTGATAGCGGTCCCGGATTTCGCGGAGGGCGCGATGGAGAACTGGGGCGCGCTCACGTTCAGGGAGGCGGAGCTTCTCGGGGATGCCAGCTCGTCCGTGGCGCTGAGGCAGACCATCGCCGAGGTCGTCGCGCATGAGCTGGCCCACCAGTGGTTCGGCGACCTAGTGACCATGCGCTGGTGGGACGACATATGGCTGAACGAGAGCTTCGCCACGTACATGTCCTGCAAGGCGAACGACGCGATGTTCCCGAAGTGGGAGGTCAAGACCCAGTACCTGCTCGACACGGTCGACTCCGCGCTCGAATCCGACCAGTTCAGGTCGACGAGCCCGATACACGTCAGCGTGGACGACCCGGCGCAGATAGACGAAGCGTTCGAGCCGGGCATCAGCTACGACAAGGGCGGCTCGGTCCTGAACATGATAGAGGATTACGTGGGCCCGAAGGTGTTCAGGAACGCGCTGCATACGTACCTGAGCGAGCACGCGTATGGCAATGCCAAGGAGTCGGACCTCTGGCGCGCGATGGAGAGGGAGGCCAGGCGCGAGAGAAAGGGGATTCCCGTGGCCAGGGTCGCGAGCCGATGGATAAACGAGCCAGGCTATCCCCTGGTGAGTGTGAGCGCCGAGAGGGGCGCCTTCAGGCTGAGGCAGAGCAGGTTCTGCATCGACGGGGACGACTCGGAGCCGAGCGGCTGGCCGATACCGATAAGCTACCTCTTGCCCGGGAAGAAGGAGGGCAAATTCCTGATGGACAAAGCGGTGCACAGCCTGCCCGGCTCAGGCGCGGCATGGCTGAAATTAAACCACAACCAGAACGGCGTCTACCGCGTCAGGTACGAGGGAGAGCTGCTGAAGGGGATCGGCGAGGCGATAAGGAAAAAGGAGCTCAGCGACGTGGACGCGTGGGGCGTGGAGAACGACCTCTTCGCATTTGCCAGGTCCGGCCGCATCGATGCCGCGTCATACCTGACGTTCGTGCAGGACTACTGCTTCGGCCGCGGATACCCGCTCGACACCAGCATCCTCGACCACCTGGACTGGATGTACTACATGCTCTATTCCACCTACCTATCCTCCCTCGTGGAGAGGCCCCTCGTGGCGTATGCGCACAAGGTGCTGGACCGCATCGGGACCGAAAGGAAGCCGGGCGAGAGAAACGTGGACACTATGCTGAGGAGCTCCGCCCTGCTCAGCCTCGGCGTGGCCGAGGACAGGGAGGCGGTCGCCATAGCGCGCGGGATCTTCAGCAGGTTCAAGGCCGGCAGCTCCACTCTCGATAAGAACCTGATGGGCGCGGTCTTCAGGATCGCGCTGTGGAACGGAGACCGGGGCGCGTTCGGCACGCTGAAGGAGAGATACTTGAGCGAGAAGGTCCCCGAGAACAGGATGCGCATCCTGGGTTCGCTGGGATTCGTCAGGGACACGTCGCTGCTGAAGGAGGCGCTCGATTTCGCGCTGTCAAAGCAGGTCAGGTATGAAGACGTGATATACATACTCAACGGCTCCGCCGACTTCTATCCGGCCGCAAGGGGGATCATATGGAAGTGGACCTCCGCCAACTGGAAGACGCTCATGGCAAGATACCCTTCGGAGACGAAGATGCTGGAGAGCTTCGTATCCGTGCTGTCCGCGCAGAGCGACCAGGATTCCAGGCGGGAGATCGGGGCGTTCTTCAGCAAGAAGTCGAACGCGAGGGAGGACATCGGGCGGGCGCTGAGCAAGACGCTCGCGAGGATAGACACCAACATAAAGTTCAGGAGGGTGAACTGCGTCTAAGTAGATATCCTCCGGCTAAAGCCGGGGGCTTTAAAGCAAGACAAAAATGTTGAAACGTGATGAGCATGGAAAAAAGAAATAGTTTGAGAAGACCACGAACTTGGAAAGGGACTTTACTCGCCTTGGTCCTTTTGGAGTTCATTGTGAGCATAGTAATGCTCTTGGCAGGGTATCTTACAGGAAACGCATACTTCCGAGGAGTCGGAGTCGGGTTGCTGATTTCTTGGGTTACTGGAGGCTTGGCTTTCCTCATAGTAAGGGTTCGCATGACTTCTGAAGGCGCATCGTAATGGAGGAACGAAAAATGCAACATAACGAACGGCGTGTGGCATTCACTCCTCGGCTTGAAAGCCGAGGTTTCCCTGCAACCAGACCAATGAAACGATGACTGGGGCCCGATTAATCCGCAAAACGCACTGAGGTCTCACGCGATGCTTATCGCTACGGCTCCCAAAACAAGCAGCATCAGGCCCAGGATTTGGTGCTTCTTGAATCTATCCTTGTAAAAGAGATACCCTAGAATGATTACGAACCCCGCTTCTGTCGAGGCTATCGCGTAACCCACCGCCAAAAAATTTACGTATGCAAGAGCAAGAAATCCTGTGGTCCCTAATCCCTGGAATATTCCTAACAAAGCGCCATATACGTTATGCTTCGCTGAAACTTTGCCTGCTTTCAAACGTTTAGTGTTCTCGGGCCGTATTTTGAAATAGATCGCCATCGTAAGCAAATCTGCAGAACCCCCGATTATCAACGGAGTAAAAATTCCGCCCGAGATCTGAAGCGCAAAAATCAAAAGAAACGCGGATAGCGCCAGAATAATCTGTCCCGCTATGGCAGGGACGTATTTTTTATTTAATTTAAATCTCGCTTTGGTTGTAGCAAGAAACGTCCCGACCAAAATCGCTATGATGCAGAGGTCCTCGACAAATGTAACTTTCTCTTTAAGAACCAAGAGACCAAACAAAATTGTCATCGCATAATATATTCCTGAGAGGGAAATGGTATTCGATACCTGCTCGGTTTCCAGAGTTTCATAGGTTAGGAACCATCCCAGCGCGGCAACAATTCCGGATACGGCCGAAAGAATCACGACGGACGTATTTAGGCTCGTAACGCCAAGGAAATAGGCAAGTATCAGCATTGGGAGCAGACTGAAACTTGCCTCAGCCAGCGCCGATTTTTGCGCTCCCAATTTTTCCGAGGCGCTCTTTGCAAACATGTCTGCAAGGACGTATGCCGCGAGTGCGCCGAACGCTATTTCCAATCCCAGGCCAAGCATGAGGGTATAAGCAAAGCCATCTTATTATGCCTTAGCGCCTCCTGAAAGAAGCCAAAAGTTTCGCAAGCCCAAGCGAGGAAACCAAGAAAGTTCTGCTGTTTTCGTAGACAATGCATAAGAAGGTATTCCGGGCTCAGTAATACAAGGGCAGAGAAGTGTGGTGGGTATATGGCGCAATCCAAACAGGCATCGGCGATGCAGCAGCAACCGCTGCCGGTGGTAATGACACTCCCGTCAATAGTGTCGTTTGATCCCACGCCTGCGGCTCGTACAATGGCCCGTTACCTCGTGGTGCAAGGCAGTGTGGAGGGAATGGGCGGGGGCGTATTAAGGGAAGGCGACGTAAAGGCAGCCGTAACTGATTTCAACAGGCGCGCAAACGAGCGCGAGAGCGAAATTGCGAGCAGGCTCGCGAACGATCGCGCGATGGCGCTCAGAAGCGAGATTATCAGGCTCGAAAAGAGGATTACCGATTTCGTCGAACTGATCCGCATCGATGAGAAAGGAGACGATATCCTCTCCGCGGCCAGATGCGAAGCCGAAAGAAGAGGGGTCGACTTCTCCGGAAAGGATATGTCCCTCTCAAATCTTAAGAAGATGGTGCGCGTGCTAGAGGAGAAGTTCGGGATGCCGCTTGACCTTGAAGCCTCAGGTTAGCCACCGCTCCGATTGAGGGATTGCGGCCTAAGGCTAAGCTTTTTAATGATACTTAGAGGATATTAGCCATGGCCTACCAGACCTACCTTACGCTCATAATACCCGCGATTGTCTCGTTCTTCGTGACCGTGGCCGCCACGAAGTTCGTTATGGATTACCTGTTCGCGGCGGGGGTCGTCGCGGAGGACCACAACAAGGAGAAGCTGAAAGTACTCCCGAGCAGCGGAGGCCTTGCGGTGGTTTTCGGCATCATAGTGGGCGCGCTCACGTATGCATTCGGGGGAAGCTTCAACTTCTTCACGCCAGTGCTCAGCATCTCGAACCTTCTCGCAGTGGCGCTCTCGGTCACGCTGATAGCGATGGTGGGATTCCTCGACGACATAAACGTGAAGGGCCAGAGAGTGCGGCAGACAGGAGGCTACCTGGACAGAAAGAAGGGGCTCAAGATGTGGCAGAAGCCACTGCTCACGCTCATCGGCGCGCTTCCTCTGATGGCGATAAACGCGGGCATCAGCACCGTCACCGTCCCTTTCATAGGACCCATCAACTTCGGACTTGTGTATCCCTTGCTGCTTCTTCCGCTCGCGGTGGTGTTCGTTTCCAACGCCTTCAACCTGCTAGGCGGGTTCGACGGCCTGCAACCAGGCATGGCGATGATGGCGAGCATCGGCTTCATGGCATATTTCTTCTTCTTCGGTAGCGCGAACGCAGGATATACCGGCGCGCTGCTGTCAGTCCTGCTGTTCGCATCGTTGCTGGCGTTCATCCAGTTCAATAAGTTCCCCGCGAAGATACTCCCTGGCGACAGCTTCACCTACGCGATAGGCGCGATGCTGGTGGCGATAATGGTGATGGGCCACGCCGAGGCGTTTGGCGTGATAATATTCTTGCCCTGGATAGTGGAATTCGGCCTCCACCTTAGGAAGAAGTTCGATGTCCGCGATCTCGGCATAAGGCAGAAGGACGGGACACTGAAGGCGCCCTACGGAAAGAAGGTATACAGCCTGGCGCACCTGCTGATGAATGCGAAGCCGATGAAGGAATGGGAGGTATCGCTGTACCTCTGCGTAATAGAAGTAGGATTCGTCGTCCTAGCGCTTCTCCTGAAGGTGCACGGACTCCTGTAGAGGCGGAAGCTTGCGAGTCAGGAGGACATCGTTCTTCTTTATCAGCTTCCTCCTTCCCGCATGCGCGGCGTACCTGAGCGCCTTGTTCGCCAGGGCCTCGGTCAGCTTCTCAAGCTCCCGCTCGAGGTTAAGCACCGCATCCTCGGTCACGCGCTCAGCGCCGGCCTCCCTCAAAAATGCCTCCATGTCATATAGACTAAAAGCCCGCTCCCCCAATTAAGCACCTAAAGCAGTAGGTATATTATGAGTAGGTTTAAAAAGGGTCTGCGGGCTGCCGAATAGCGGCAGTTACTTGTATCTAAGGAGAGCCCCTATGCCCCCGAATCCCATAAGGAACTCCTTGCCCAGCGGGCTCTCGCCCGACACGAAAACAGTATCGGCGCCAACATTGTCCGCCATTCCTATAAGCTCCTCTATGGCGTCCTTCTCCGAGACTATGCTGAGCGTCCCGCCGTCGTCGTGCTTGGCCGTCCGCTGCTTGCCCGTCTCGATCTTCTCCATGGTCTGGCCGCACAGCCCGCACTTGTACGTGACGCGGTATAGCTCCAGCTCGTCGTTTATGACAAGGCTGTGGACATTGTTCTTCTCAAGTGCGTTCCTTACCTTCTCGTAGCCGTGCACCGCGAGTCCTCCCCCTGCAATCTCTGCCTTGAATCTGTCCAGTATCTTCCTCTCCTGCGAGGCCGCCTGCTCCTTGAGCAGCTCGTGCGCCTTGTCCAGCGTCTCGTTGAGGCCGGTCTCGTCCGTGTATCCGGTGTCGAATACCCCGAGTATCTTGACCTGGTAGTTGAGCTTGTTCTTTCGCACGAAGTTCTCCTTCGCTGGTCCCGGGCCACCGACGATCAGGCCCATCAGCTTGGTCGTGCTCTGCTGGTAGATCCCGTTCACCGTCTCCGATATCTCGGTGTAATAGGCGTCGATGTCCTCCTCCCTGGCGCGCTCGAACCTCCCCGCGCTCTGCCCGCCCTTGCTCATCTTGGCGTGCGCCATGGAGTGGTGCCGCTTCACCACCTGTATGTGGGAGCCCTTGAGCGTGGCGACAGTGGCCTCCCGCCCGTCCATGGCGAGCAGGACGTACATGTCCTTGGTCTCAAGCATCTCCTCTATCGGATCGAGCAGGAACGTGGAGTCGCAGCGGTATATGTTCACCTTGAGCGGCATGGGCGGCTCCATCGAGAAGAGCTCGATGTCAGCCTTGCTCGCCTCCTTGGATATGTTGCCCGCGAATACGACGAGCCCGTTCTTCGGGGTCTCCCTGTACAGCTTCAGGTACTGGAGTATCTTGTCTATGGCGCTCTGCACGTTGGTGCGCGTGCTCTTCGACTTTATGTTGCCCGACTGGCTGTGCTCCTGCCTCAGCCTGTTCGTCTCCTCGCTCAGCTGGTAGCCGGCGGGTATGTATATGCTTATCAGCTCGGTTCCCGAACCGCGCACCGACTTGAGTATCTTTATCTCCTTCAGCATCTCGTACTCTTTCTTCATGCGGTGTCACTCCGTTTCCTATTACCCGCTTATCCTTTAAATGCTTCCTGGTTTTCCGCCGATTTTGTCCGGTCATTTTCAAGGCGAATGCATAAATACGTTAGAAGCGAACTCACATATCGAACAAAGAAAGTGTCTTTATGGCGCGGCCAACAAATCCGATAGTAGAAAAGTTCATAGCATACCTAGATGAGAACGGTGACGTCCCATCCGCAGTTCCACAATTCGCAAAGAAGCACGGAATCAAGATGAGAGACACGTCCCCTACTATCGGCACTCTTTATTATCAATACCGTAAATGGCAGAAAGGTGAGTTCAAATCCGAGGACGCCGATGCCGCGAATCATGGAGCGGAGCCGGCAGAACGCGGCGTTTTCAAGGGTTCGACAAAAGATCGAGCCGTGCACGAGATTGATGCGTTTCTCGCTGCGAATGCGTATCACCTGCAGAACTTAACTCACCCGCACAGATCTGCAGGTATGACCAAGGGTTTCGCCAAGTACGCCAGCGGGGCAATGACCAAAATTAACGCCCTCTTGAACGGGGAATGCTTGGACGAAGAGCAAACGCAGAGACTGCGCATGTTGACAGCCATCGCCTACGACGTTTCGTGGAGCCCTCTCGAGCCGTTCAATATGCTCAAGGGCATCATCGCGGCAAAGAGTCGCAGCGGAAACGGCGCGAAGAGCGCTGCCGATATGGAAAGGCTGGCCGAAGATGCGAGAATCATGATTGAAGTGGCGGGGAGCACGCACACTACTGCCGCCTCTCCAATAATACAGTACGACCGAGGCAATTTCCTGATAGTCAAGGGCTGCGACGACAAGTCCCTCGACGGCTTCGCGACTCCGGCCGCGCTCGCGGATGCGGTCAACTGGGCGTTTTGGGAAGCCATCGGTTATTTTGCAGGAGGCGGCCAGAGATACGACGACATGCTGGCAAGGTATGAGACGGTGCTGAAACACTCCGATCTGCTCGACCTCTCCCGCGCAAAGGAGTTCTACAAGGATTTCGGCGTCGCTCCCCTGTCCGCTGGAGAGTGGGTCACCGAAGGCTACGTGAGCGCATTCAACCGGGAAAAATCCAGGATGGATAGCGATTTGGCGTCCAACCTAGCAGCTCCCATCGTGCTGAACGCCTTCCAACATGCTCTTGACCTGAGCGATGACGATCTGGGCGTGAAGGGGCGTGCGGTGGAGAAAGCGCTAGAGCCTTACAAGGCGTATCTGAAGACCGAGCCCGTGCAGAAGCTGCTCGCGCAATGCGTAACTGACAGCGTCAGTGCAATCTACGACGAGGACGCCGTCTTTTTCGTTAACGATTTGAAGATCTATCTTTCCTACCTCGATGCGGATCCTTCGGCAAAGGCTGAGCTGGTAAGCTCGGCATTGCCTGACTTCAACTACTTGAACAAGGAGGATCCTAAAGAGCTCATCGAACTGCGGTTCCCGCTGGAACTGCTTACGCCGAAAAAGAAAGCGGAGATCGAAATCAAGCTCTGCGGGCACTTTGAAGATGCGATACTCAGCAACCTTGACATAAGTCCTGACAGCCCTGTTCTCAAGTGTGCTGTGAGACCTAATCAGCCAGAGATCAGGAATTCCGCGCCAACCCGCGTGACCAGGGTCTGATGCGGTCCTATCAGCCGATCTTGCTCTTGCCCATGTACGGCACGAGGACGTCTGGCACTGCGATGGTGCCGTCCTTGTTGACGTAGTTCTCGACTATGCACGCAAGCGTCCTCTCGGCGCTTATCGCCGTGTTGTTGAGCGTGTAGACGTACTTGCGCTCCCCCTTCTCGTCGTACTTTATGTCCAGCCTCATGCTCTGCCACACGCCCGCGGTCGAGCACGATCCCAGCTCCCTGTAGGCCTTCTGGCCTGGGAAGTAACACTCAAAGTCGACGGTCTTTGACATCTGGTGCCCGGTGTCTCCGCTGCACAGCAGCACGAACTGGTACGGCAGGTTGAGCTCCTCAAGGAACTCCTGCGAGTTGGCGAGGAGCTCGTCGAAGTAGCGCCCGTCATCCTCCTGCCTGCAGTATATGAACTGCTCGACCTTGTCGAACTGGTGAACCCTGAATATTCCCTTCGTGTCCTTCCCGTGCGCACCCGCCTCCCTCCTGAAGGAAGGGCTGATTCCAGCGTACTTCAGCGGCAGGTCCTTTGCGGCGAAGACCTCTCCGGCGTGCATCGAGGCGAGCGCGTGCTCCGCGGTGCCGATGAGGAAGAGCTCCTCCTCCATGTGCTCCATCTCCTTCTTCGCCGTGACCTCGTTAGCCTCGGTTATCCTGTAGAGCGCATCCTCGAAGACGCTGAGCGGCGCTGCCCCCCTGAAGTATTTCTTCCTGAGCATGAACGGAGGAAGTATCGGCGTGTACCCCTTCTTCGCGAGCTTGTCGAGCGCGTACCTGAGCAGCGACTGCTCAAGGAGCACAAGGTCGCCCCTCAGGAAATAGAACCTAGTGCCGGTGGTCTTCGCGGCCCTCTCCATGTCGAGCAGCCCGAGCTTGGTGAGTATCTCCTCGTGGTTCGGCACTCCCTCGTTCCTTATCTCGCCCCATGTGCGCAGGATCTTGTTGGCCTCGGGCGGGTTCCCCACGGGCACTGACTTGTCAAGGATGTTCGGGGCGTTCCACAGCATGTCGTCCGCCTTCGCCTCGTAGCCCAGCAGCTCGGCCGACATGGTCTCTATCCTGGACTTCAGCTCGGCGAGCGCGGCGATGTTGCCCTTCACGTCCTGCCCCTTCTTCTTGAGCTCGGATATCTCTAGGCTCGCCTTGTTGTGCTTGGATTGCAGCTCCTGCAGTTCTGTCTTCGTACCCCTCCACTTCTCATCGAGCTGGAGGAGCTCGTCAAGCGGGAACTTGCTGTTCCTATTTTTCAGCGTCTCGCGTATCTCAGCGAGATGTTCCCTGACGTATTTTGCCGTGAGCATGAAACCAATAATAGGTGGTAATGAAACAATATAAATCCTGTGTGCATAGGACATAATGCAATGCAGGGGTGGCAGAGTTTGGCCAAATGCGGCGGGCTTAGGACCCGTTCCCTTTGTGGGTGCGAGAGTTCAAATCTCTCCCCCTGCATGACCCTTTGGCCTTCTTCGCGCGCCGTTTTTATAGCTACCGATTCTATTGTACTACATGAAGAGCGATGTCGCCATAAGCGTGATCATACCTGCGCTCAATGAGGAGAAGTACATCAGGTATGTTTTCGAGGGCCTCCGCAGCCAGACCTTCAAGGACTTCGAGACGATAGTGGTCGACGGGAACAGCACGGACCGGACCCGCGAGATCGCAAGGAAATACGCGCACGTGATCATAGACAAGCACAAGGGAATCGGAAGAGCGAGAAACAGCGGCGCGAAGGTGGCCAAGGGGGACCTGCTGGTATTCCTCGATGCGGATACCCGGCCTTCCAAGACCCTGCTCGAGACCTACCATAGAGCGTTCGCGAGCTCAGACATTTCCGCCGCGACTGGTCCCATACTGCCTCTCGAGAGGACCAAGAGGAGGGTGAACCTCGGATATAAGTTCGTCTCGGTTCTGTTCGTGAAGACATCGATACTCTTCGGCAGGCCATCGATAGTGGGATTGAACTTCGCGGTCCGCAAGGGCATATTCGAGAAGGTAAAAGGCTTCAACGAGAGATACCAGACCTACGAAGATTGGGACCTGTCCCTGAGGATAAGGAAGCTTGGCAGGATAGCGTACCTCGACGACGCAGTCGTATACACTAGCGTCAGGAGGATCAAGGCATGGGGGGTGTCCGGCTTCTTCCTGTACCACACGCTCAACATATTCCGGTACCATCTTCTCGGGAAGCCGAACGAGGAGTATGCACCCATAAGATAGGCGCGTCTACTAGGGACTTGACAAATTTTAAGTCTTTGCACCCAATATGATTTCGGGGGTTTTCTCTTCTCTTTTTATCGTCGGGAAAATAAGGTCGTGAGTCTCCTGGACGGCCGATACGTCAGTGTATCGACCGCCTTGCCAGGAGTTGAAGACAATGGAAATCTATGAACTAAAGAATAAAATAATAGAAGTTTGGGCTGCGGCTAAGGTGATCGTGCAGAAGTTCGGGCATACGAGGAAGTTTGCGAAGCATCTTGTCGCCTTTGCGATAAGGCAACATGAGAATCTTACCGACGTAAGACTCGCGGAGTTCCTAGTCAGGGACCCGATAGGAAAGATCCTTGGTTACACGAGGAAGCCGCATCCGTCGACCTTCTCGAAGGTGCGGGAACGGTCGGATGCGGAGATGTTTGCGGAACTGCACAACTGGATAGTGCAGGACCGGATGAAATCAAGGCAACTGCGACTTATCGTGCAGGACAGTACCGACGTCTTCGCATATTCGCGCAAGGACGGCGATGCGAGGTGGGGGCACAGAACTCCGTCAAGGAAAGAACAACTGATGCAAAACCTCGGCAATGGGAAAGAACTGTTCTTCGGTTATAAACCACATGTAATCGTAGAAGCCGAGACGGAAACGCCACTTGCAATTGAGGTCATACCTGCGAACACAAACGACAAGAAGATGTTCTGGCCGCTGTACGACAGAGTAAAGAAGACCTTTCAACTGCAGTATCAGTCAAAATACATTGCGGATGCACAGTACCACGCATCAGCGATAAGGATGCAGTTGCGCGACGATGGCCTAACTCCAGTAATCCCGAGAAGCGGCAACAAGTATCTGAAAACAGAGAACCCGAAGGATCCGGAGTATGGGAAGAGGTGGGCCGTCGAACACCTCTTTGCAAGGTTGAAGGAGCTGTTCGGGCTTGCAAAGAACAGGTTCGTTGGCATAAAGAAGGTCAGGATTCACGTGTTTTCCTGCCTCCTCGCAAACCTGATCGAATACGTGATGTGAAGGGGTTTGTATTTGACGAGGTGACTGAATGTAAATGTCAACTCCCTAGCGTCTACCCCGAACCAATAGGTTATAAAGTTTGTTAGGCAATATCCATATGTTACTACGGAACATTTTGATTCTTAATCCAATAGCGACTGGTCGATAAAATGGAATATACTAAATTCGAGAAAGCGAGGATAATCGGCGCGAGGGCGCTGCAGCTCGCGTACGGCGCGCCTCCCCTGATAAAGGTACCTGAGGGCGTCTTCGACCCACTGGTCCTGGCTGACATAGAGTACAAGGAGGGCGTCATACCGATATCGGTAATGAAGCCCAAGCAGGCGACTGGATGAATTCCGAATACGACGTCATCGTAGCGGGAGCTGGCATAGCGGGGTCATTGGCGGCGATGGCTGCGGCCAAGAACGGCGCGAAAACCCTTCTCCTGGACAGGAACAACGAGATGGAGCCAGGGAAGAAGACTAACTGGGGGTGGGTCTGTGGGGACGCTGTCGCGAAATCGCACCTGACGTTCGTGCACAAGGAGCTTGGACTCAGCCTGTCTTCTCCGGAGTTGGAGCACGAGGTCAAGGCCGTGTATGCGCTCAGCCCCGACCTCAAGAACAAGTTCACGTTCGAGGGTGCCGGCTACATGCTGAACCGGCCGGAACTGGCCAGGAAGCTAGTCAAGTCCGCGGTCGCAAAGGGCGCTGAGTACCGGCCAGGCTACGAGGTCGAGGGGCCGCTGCTTGAGGACGGCGCTGTCGTCGGAGTCTTCGGCAGGGACGGCGACAAGAAGGAATACAAAATACGTTCGAAGCTCGTGATAGACTGCCTGGGAATGGCAAGCACGCTGAGGAGGAAGCTGCCTCCCAACGACTTCATAGAGAGGGACATCAAGATAGAGGACATAGAGTCCACGGGAAGGTACATAATGAACATCGAGGTCGTCAAGGAGGACCTGAACTACTACGACCCGGACAACGCGATAATACACCTCAACCAGGAGATGGCTCCGGGAGGCTACGGCTGGGTCTTCCCGAGGAAGGGACGCAAGGTCAACATCGGAGTCGGTATCGAGAAGAAGAGCCTCGACGTCAGGAACGCCAAGCTCGGCAAGAAGGACACGTTGCACTCGCTGATAGACGGTTACGTTGAGTGGAACAGCGCGATAAAGAGCACGGGGCTGGACGAGACCGACAAGAACGGCAAGGGCTACTGGCAGGTCTCCGTGAGGAGGCAGTTCGGCAGCCTTGTGTATGGGAACTACCTCGGCGCCGGGGACTCTGTCGCCATGCCGAACCCCGTGAGCGCGGGCGGGATAGGCCCTGCGATGGTCGCCGGCACGCTCGCGGGACAGGTCGCTGCCGAAGCCATACAGGAAGGAGACACAAGCATGGACCGGCTGTGGAAGTACAACCTGAAGTTCAACGAGCTCTACGGGAGCAAGACCGCGGCGCTCGAGGCGTTCAGGGTCTACCTGCAGTCGCTGAACAACGACCTGATAAACTACGGCATGAGCCACTTCATCACCAAGGACGAGGCAGAGAAGCTAGCGTACGGGCTGGTCCCGGAGATGACTATAGCCAGCACGTTCCAGAAGATACTGAGCGGCGTCTCAAACATAAACGCGTTCAAGAACCTTCTATTCACAGTCAACAAGATGAAGAAGCTAACCGCGCTCTACGAGAATTACCCGAAGGACGTATCTGCGTTCAAGGCGTGGAACGAAACTGTGACCAAGGAAATGAAGGAAGTGAAGGAGAGGTTCCCCGCGAATCCAGTATAGTCGCAGGCATCTGGCTTCTATTTTTCTACCGTGCGCTTCTTTAGATTTAGGTCATATGCGACGGAACTCTTCCAGTCGAAGACTCCCTGCCTGAACGGCAGTATGCTCTTTGCCATCTCCTCCCTTATCAGAGTCCCCGGCACTAGGTCGTTGAACGACGGCTCGATTATGAGCCGTATGTCTCTGTTGCCTCTCTCGTATCTGTCCCTGATTTTCCTTCCCGCCTCAGCGACGAGCCACGCCCTCTCCTTGACTCCGCCGCTCTCTATCGCGAAATGGAAGTGCGCCGTGATGAGATATCTCTGACGCATCGCTTCCTCGGAGGGCCACGCGTTCCCGTGCACCATTGCGACCTCTCCAACAATCACCTCCCTCTCTATAGGCGCGCTGAGGCTGATGTTCTTGAACACCCTGTCCAGGTTGCCGTCGTGGTTCCCCCTCGCGACTGTGATGTCGATTCCTTTCAATGCGCCGAAGAACCTCTCCAGCTCCTTGAATTCGGCGAATCGCGGGTAGCCTATGCTCTGCTTCACGTCCCCGAGTATCACCAGCCTCTTCGCCCCCGTTTCCCCATAGATCTTGAGGAGCCGCGCAGCCATCTTTTCTGTCGCGCCCTGGAAGAGTATGCCCGAGCTCCTGTACTCCAGGTCGAGCCCTATGTGCAGGTCGCCTACGACCAGCACCTTCTCCCTCCTTATCAGGAGGGCGGGCGCGCCACGTATCATCGAGACGAGCATGGTATCGGTTAGATATCGCGAGCGGGTTTAATATTTTATGCTGTTCATTCCTATCGGAAAAGGGTAGCTCAGATGGCGCAGTCCTACAAGATAGGGAAGATCTTCGGCATAGACATCGAGCTCCACTGGACGTTCATAATACTGATGCTGTTCACCCTGCTGCTGAGCACCTACCTGTTCGTGCTGATACTGCTCCTGTTCGTGTGCGTCATGGTGCACGAGCTTACGCACTCCGTGACTTCGCTGCGCAACGGCGTGAAGGTGAAGAAGATCATACTCCTGCCGATAGGCGGAGCGTCGATAATAGACGAGACAAAGCTCAGCCCGGAGAAGGAGTTCGGGATCGCGATATCCGGGCCGCTCATGAGCCTCTTCCTGGGCTGCGCGTTCGGAGTTGGCGTGATATTCGCGCCGGCAGGCACCGCGAACATGCTGTTCCAGTACCTGTTCGAGATAAACCTGCTGCTGGGGGTGTTCAACCTGCTGCCCGCGTTCCCCACTGACGGCGGAAGGGTGTTCAGGAGCTGGATGGAAAGGAAGCACAACGAGTACGATGCTACGATGATTACCGTAACAGCGAGCAAGTGGGTCATGGCACTTTTCATCATAGGAACCGTCGTATACCTCGCACTGATAAGCGCGCCGCTCTACTACAAGGAGTTCACCCTGCTCTGGGACCTGGTGGTCGTCGTCTTCCTATACGGAGGGGCGGTGGCCGAGAGGCAGACCGCGGTGCTAAGGAAGGAGGCGAAGGGAGTCGGCATAGGAGGCGCGGTGAGCAGCCACTTCCGGCTCGTGCCTCCGGACAGCACGGTCGCCGAGCTGTACGCGCTGGTGAGGAAGACTAAGGAGCACGTGCTGATCACGAAACTCGGCGAGGATTTCGCTTACGTCAACCTGATGGCGAAGGTGAAGCCGGGGACTGCCAAGCGCGCAGCGGACCTGGCGGTGAAGATCCCAAGCATCACGGCCAAGACAGGCATCGTCGAGGCCATCCAGACGATGGAGAATGCCGAGTCAGGGATCGCCGTGGTCATGAGCCGCGGCAGGCTCGCAGGCGTGCTCACGATGTCGAGCCTGCAGACCTTCCTGGCGCTGCACGTGCTCAACAAGCGCAATCCTGCGGCGCTCCCTGCGAAGTGACGCGTGTCGTCGCTCCCCATGAGAAAGAATTTAAAGCATAGAACCCCAATAGCCGTGCGACCACAGGTGTATCGGTGCTATACCTAAAATCACTCAGCATGGACAGGTTCAAGTCGTTCAAGCACGTAAACCTACTTTTCAACAAGGGCTTCAACTGCGTCGTAGGTCCAAACGGCTCCGGGAAGAGCAATATCTGCGACGCGATACTCTTCGGGCTCGGCGAGGGCTCGCTCAGGAGACTCAGGGTCAACAGGCTCGAGTACCTGATAAGCACAGGGAAAGCCAAGAAGAAGGTGGGATCACTCGCCAAGGCATACGTCAGGCTCGAGTTCTCCGGGGACGAAGACATAACGCTCGTCAGGGGCGTGCGCGCCGACGGCAAGACTGCCTACAAGCTCAACGGGAAGCGCATGACGCGGCAGGAGGTGCTCGAGGTGCTGAAGAAGCACAACGTCCATTCCGACGAGACGAGCACCATCGCGCAGGGAGAGATAAACAAGCTGATAGACCTGAACCCGAAGGAGAGGCGCGAGCTGCTTGAGCTCGCATCCGGGATAAAGGAGTTCGAGTACAAGAGGGGCGAGGCGATGTCCGAGCTCGATAAGGTTAGCGCGAAGGTCGGCGAGGCCCAGGTGGCGCTCGGCGAGAGGACGGCCTTCCTAAAGGAGCTCGAGAAGGAGAAGCTGGCCGCTGAGAGCTACCTCGCCATGACGAAGAGGCTCAAGGCGCTCAACTACAGCGTGCTCAGCAAGCGCGGGGTCGCGGTGCAGCAGGCCCTCGACGCGTATTCAAATGACGCGGAGGCGCTCGCCGCCAAGAGGAAGTCGGCGGACGCGGAGCTGTCGTCGCTCTCCGGCAAGGCGGCTGCGCTGTCCGAGGAGAGGCAGGGGCTCACGAAGGTCCTCAGCGAGAGCAGCGGTGCGATGTCCGGCATCAACAAGAAGCTTGAGGAGATGGGCAGGGAGCTCAGCGCTATCGACGTCAGGATGGGTAACTCGGCCGCGAGCGTCTCCGAATGCGAGAAGCGGATCGCGGAGGCTGCGAAGGGCGCGAAGGACGTCGGAGACCAGATAGGGCAGAACGATGCCGAGATCAAGTCGCTTAAGAAGAAGGTCGACGCGCTCGAATCAGAGGCGAAGAAGCTCGGCGCGGCCTCGTCGGGCTCGGATGCGGCAGAGAAGACGGCCAGGCTCAAGGAGGCAAGCGACGAGGTGCAGCGGCTGGAGCGGGAGGTCGCAGCCCTGCAAGAAAGCGTATCGGAGCTCAACGCGTCCAGGGCGGCGTTCGGCTCGACGAAGCTGGGCTGCGCGAAGGAGCTCGATGGCCTGCGGGCCGAGCTCGCCGAGGCGGAGAAGGCGCTCTCCCTCTCGTCAGCGGGCGCGAAGGACCAGAAGGGTCGGAAGGAGCACGCTGAGGCGCAGCTGAAGAAGACCGAGGCCAGCATCATCCAGGCCGACGCGGCGCTATCGAAGGCGGACAGCGACATAATCGCGCTCAGGGAGCAGCGCGCGATGTCGAGGTCGAGGGAGGGCGCGATGCAGGAGAGGCTCAGGACAGCGTTCGGCAAGGGCTCGGGGTTCTACGGCACGGCCGCGGAGCTGTGCAGCTACGAGGGCAAGTACGCGCTCGGAGTCGAGGCGGCAGCCGGGGGCAGGTTCAACTATTTCGTCGTGGACTCCGTCGACGTAGCGTCGAAGATCATAGACTACCTGAAGAGGCAGAACCTGGGGAGGGCAACATTCATACCTCTGCAGGAGCTCGTCACCGAGGCCAGGAAGAGGAGGGTCGCCGAGATCGACGGAGCAACGCCGCTGGTGAGCCTGCTCAGCTTCGAAGCGAAGTTCGGCAAGGTCTTCGATTATCTCTTCAACGACACGTATCTCGTCGACACTGTGGCCGACGCGAAGCGGCTGGGGATCGGGGAGCGCAGGTACGCTACGATGACAGGGGAGACCGTGGAGCGGTCGGGCGTGCTGTCCGGAGGCTCCGCGCCCAGGTCAGCGGCGTCGCTTGTGTCCATCGACAAGAGGCTCGCGGACCTCGAGGAGGAGAGGAAGAGGCTCCACGAGGACGGCAAGGGCCTGGGCGAGGTCGCGTTCGAGCTGAGGAAGGAGCTCGCGGCCATCGAGATGGAGTCCGGGTCGGCGCGCGCCTCGGCCGCGGACATGGAGTCGCGGATAAAGGGCATCCGCGCACGCATCGCAGGGTCGCAGTCCGAGCTGTCCGACGCTGAATCGGGGCTCGGCAAGGCCGACGCAGGGCTGCAGTCCCTCGCGAAGGACCTGAAGTCAAAGTCAGAGACGCTCGCAAGAAGCAGGAAGGAGCTCTCTGACGGTTACGGCGAGACGCTCAAGGAATCGGCTGCCGCCGCGAAGGGCGGAGCCAAGGGCGCTGAGATAGAGGCCATCAGGAAGGAGGCGGAGGGCCTGAGGATAAGGAGCGCAGAGCTGCAGAAGGAGAGCAAGATGCTGGCGCAGAACCGGTCCGCGCTACTCGCGGACGCGAAATCCAAGGAGGACGAGAGGGCCAAGGCCCGCGCCGCGCTGTCGGGGGACACTAAACGCAAGGCGGAGCTCGAGAAGGCCAGGGAGAAGATAGAGCAGGAGATAAAGAGCAGCAACAAGTCGAACAAGGACGCCTACGAGCGGCTCAATGCCATAGAGGCGGAGCTCCTCACGATGAGCAAGGAGCAGGGCAGGCTGAGCGCGGGCGCTGAGGACATCGCGCGGAGGATGTCCGAGCTCGACGTGAAGAAGGGCCAGATGGAGGTCAGGATCAATGACATAAGGGCGGAGCTGTCGGCGTACGGAGGCATGGAGTCGGAGATGGTCTCCGGCGACATAGAGAAGCTGGAGCGCGAGGCGGGCACGCTCGGAGCGAGGATCGAAGGCCTTGGCAGCGTGAACATGAAGGCGCCGGAGATATACGAGGAGAAGCGCAAGAGCGTCGAGGAGGCGAGCGCGAAGGTCGACACCCTCGAGGCCGAGAGGAGGGCGGTCATCGCGATGATCGACGAGATATCGTCGAAGAAGCTGAACGCGTTCATGGCCACTTTCGAGGAGGTCAACAAGAACTTCGCCAAGCTCTACAGCCACATCTTCGCGGGATCCGCGGCCATAGAGCTGCAGAACCCGTCGAGCCCGCTGGAGGGCGGAGTGGAGATAAAGCTCGACGAGGGCAAGTCGCAGAAGAGGGTCGGCTCGCTATCCGGCGGGCAGAAGTCGCTCATATCGCTCGCACTGCTCTTCGCGATCCACATGTGCAAGCCGTCGTCGCTCTACGTGTTCGACGAGATAGACGCGGCGCTCGACAAGGAGAACTCGAAGAGGCTGTCGCAGCTCATAAAGGAGCTGGCAAGGCAGGCGCAGTTCGTGGTGGTTAGCCACAACGATTCGCTGATAGTCAATGCCGACGCGGCGATAGGCGTCGTCAAGGCGGAGGACGAGTCGAAGGTGGTCGGCATAGAGATTGCCGCGGTGAATAAATGAAGCGCCAACACGACGAGCCTGCCAAGGCCAAGAAGGAAAAGTCGAACCGGCTCGCGTGGGCGCTCTATGCGCTGCTAGCGCTGCTCATAGTTGCATACGCGGTGCTGGGCAGCGCGCTGGTCGGGCTGGCCGCGCTCGCGGTCATCATATGCATCTTCTACTACGAGATAAGGCACAGCGTGAAGACGGAGGGCACGAGGAGGAGCGTCATCGACATGGTGGGCGCGATCTGCGCGGCCATCGCGGTCTGGATAGTCCTCATAGTCCTGCTGCACACTACGGCGCCAGTGGACGCGGTCTCGAGCTGCAGCATGCTCCCGGTGCTGCAGAGGGGGGACCTCGTCCTGCTGAGCGGAATAACGAACATCACGGGATTCGCCGAGTCGAAGCACGTGCCCGTAGTGAGCGTGAGCGGCGCCGCTTTCGCTAGCATGGAGGCGAACATGTCGCAGGAGTTCCTGTCCTACTATGCCTACTTCAACGGTAACAAGTCTGAGATATCGTACATCTTCGACAATGCGTCGAACTACTCGATCGGCCTGTACAACACGAAATGCCTTTCGACATACTCGTACCTCGGCCGGGCGGACATGCTGCGCACATGCTACGTTAGCCAGGCGTCGCAGGCGAGGGACCTCATAAGGTACAACTATTCCATAGGAAAGGTCTCAGTGGCAGGTGCAGTGCACAACATCGTATACACCTCTGCCATCTCGATAGGGAACACGAGCATAATCGAGAACTACAGCAACCCGATAATCGTTTACCAGACGACCGCAGAGGACTACTTCAGCGGCAGCATAATACACAGGGTCGTCGCCCTTGTGAACGCGAGCGGGCAGTACTACTTCCTGACGAAGGGGGACAACAACCAGGCCCTCGACATCGAGTTCGAGAACTATCCCGCGAACCAGTCCGAGGCGCTGGGCTACGTCCTGGCGGACGTGCCCCTTCTCGGGTACGTGAAGCTCCTGCTCAGCGGCCAGCTGGCGGTCCCAGCGGGCTGCAACCAGACGATACTGAGATGAGACTGGATGGATGCTCTTGAGACACTTATGGATGAACATCTGACGATCGCAACGACCCTCGGGCTTTTGGACGTCTCTGCAAAGAAGATGCAGGGCGGCGAAGAACTGCCTACTGAATTTTTTGATGAGGTCATGGATATCCTTGAGAATTTTGCCGACAGGTGCCACCACGCAAAGGAAGAGGAGGTCCTGTTCCCCCTGTTCAAGGGTAACGGCGCAAAGGATTCGGAGGCGGTGTCCTCATTCCTTGAAGAGCATGAAAATGGGAGGGCATTCGTAAGTGCGCTGGGCAAGGCGGTCGACAGGGATGACAGACTAGGCATAATGGAAAACGCCAGCGGTTACTATTCCCTAATGTCGCAGCACATCAGGAAAGAGAACATGCTTTTCCCTGCTTGGATAAAATCGCTCTCGGACGCGGCAAGTGAGGAAATGGCAGCAAGGTTCGATAGGATAGAAGCGAGATCCTTGGGCCCCGAAAGGCACCAGGAATACCGCCGGACCGTGGAGAGATTGAAGAGTGAAATACTCAGTTAGAATTTAGTCCTTCATCCTGAGCACTGAAGGAAGCGTCCTGCCCAATGCGCTCCATAAGGACCCTTCTCCTGAATCTTCAACTTTGCCCCCTTCGGTCAGCGCTCCATCTGTCGCAGCGATATGGATCCATCCCCTCTCCGTTAGCTTCTTTTCCATGTTCTTCTCCTCAAAGGTGTCTGTCCTAGCGGTGTGGTACCATGGCTGCGCAGGGTAGACCGCGCGAGGAATCAACCTTATGACTGGAAGCTCTTCTCCTTTCGGAGTTTTCTCCAAAGCGTTGAAGATGAGCCCACGGTAGAGCGAACCCACGCATCCGCCAAGCTCATAGGTCTTCCTGTTTGGAGGGTTCGCCTGCCTCTCGAGCCACGCCCACTCATATCTATCTACATTTAGTACGTTGCAGCCTACCACCTCCATGCTCAGTAGACCCGCTATGAGAATTTTGCGCGCACCCGCGTCCATCAGCGCGTCATAAAACTCACCAAATAGCTTTTTGTAGTCGAAACCCCGTTCCGACGAAGCGCGGTTTTCAAGAAAGGGGACGCTCCTGCTTCCCTCTGTGGGTATTAGCAGATAGTTACTTGCCCCCATCGCCTGCAGCCTCTTTTCCGCGCCAACTGTGCGATAGAACTCCTCAAGTATGACTATGGGTCGACTTCCTTTTGTCAGCAGGTCGGTTACTATGTCCTGATATCTGATGAACTTCTCGATCTCTTCGCGCGACGAGTCCTGCGGCGTTTCCTCGTACCAAGGGTGAACCAGTACTATGACGGTCCCTTTCGCGCTCCTAGTCCCGTCTCGCAGTAGCGCGAGCTGCCCCTTGCTGACTCCCTTGAAAGGCGACTTGCTTTCATCAGGAATGCGTATCGCGTTATCCCACATCGGGGCGCGTGCTGCCGAATCCGCATTCTCCTGGTTGCCCGATTTGCCTGTGTGGATTCCAAGCGCTGACATGCAAAAACCTAAGACTCTCTAATGACCCTTTGCTCTTCCCATATAAAAACGTATTTTGATGATATGTATGCGGCAGAAAAGGCATGGGGCCATGTTGCCGGATTCCTAAGCTTTAAATATCTTGTGAGGGAGAATACTAATGTAATAGCGTCTTTTTCAGAAGCGCTTTTTTGAAGGTTAGCATGGCAGATCTTAACAGCGATCTCAGGATGGCGGTCGACTCCGGAGAGGTAGTGCTCGGCACGGAGCAGACTATGCGCGCAATCACCAGCAGCAAGGCGAAGCTGGTCGTGGTCAGCGGCAAGGGCAACGAGCGCGCCGAGTCGGACATAGTCCACGTGTGCGGCATCGCGGGGATCCGGGTCATGAAGTTCAACGGTAACTCGATGGAGCTCGGCGCGGTCTGCGGAAAGCCGCACTCGGTCGCGAGCCTTGCGGTCATCGAGGCCGGCGACTCGAATATACTGAAGGAGGAATACCAGGTGCTTTGATTGGCAAAGGGAGAATTCGCGGCGCTCAGGCTCATGCACAAGAGGAAGAGGGAGCGCCTGCTGAAGAAGTCGTGGAAGAGGAAGAAGTTCAAGCTGAAGCAGAAGTACGACGCCGTGGGCTGCGTGCCGATGGCGAAGGGACTCGTGCTCCAGAAGGGCGTGCTGCAGCAGAAGCAGCCGCACAGCGGTCTAATCAAGACAGTCAAGGTCCAGCTGATAAAGAACGGGAAGGTCGTCGGCGCGTACGTGCCATACGACGGAGCGATAAACTTCATAGATGAGCACGACGAGGTCCTGATACAGGGGCTGGGAGGCTCGCAGAGGGGACAGATGGGCTGCATCCCTGGCCTCAAGTACCGGGTGATCGCCGTCAACGGCGCGGACCTGTTCCAGGTCACGAAGGGCAAGAAGGAGAAGCCCAAGAGATGAGGATGACGTTTATGCCTAGCGAGAACGAAACTGCGGGGATTTCAGGCGCGAAGCAGCGCGAGCCTTCTACAGAGATAATGGAAGTGAAGGAGGCCGCTATCGTCGCGGTCCCCGAGGCTCCCGCGGAGAAGGCTGCGCCCAAGAGGGCGCCGCGACCGGCCGTTAAGAGGAAGGTCAGCGCCGAGCCGGCGGAGCGGCTGCTCTTCGGCAAGTACAGCTTCAAGGACGTCGTAGTCGACGACCCTAGCCTCGCGAACCAGATAACGCTCAATCCCAAGGAGTTCCCGGCCACGTTCGGCAGGAGGAAGGACAAGGTCTACTTCGCCACCCACGTGAACATAGTGGAACGGCTAATAAACAAGATGATGCGCGGAGGCACCGGCCAGAGGATCGGGGGCAAGGTCATAAGGACAAAGGGCGCGCTGCAGGGCAAGAAGATGAAGGTCACCCGCGTGGTCGAGAGCGCGTTCGACGCGATCAGCAAGAGGACCGGGAAGAACCCGCTGCAGCTCTTCGTGAACGCGCTCGAGAATGCGGCCCCGATAGAGGACACGACCAGGGTAAGGTACGGGGGCATAAGCTACAGCGTCGCGACCGGGATAAGCGCCACCAGGAGGCTAGACGTGGCGCTGAGGGGCATGGCGCTAGCGGCGCTCATCGGAGCGTTCAAGAGCAGGAAGAGCCTGTCCGACGCGCTGGCCGACGAGATAATCCTCGCATCCAACAAGGACGCGAACAGCTACGCGATAAAGAGGAAGGTCGAGCGCGAGAGGATCGCAAGGAGCGCTAGATAGAGGCGCGGTGCTTTTTATGGCAAGGAAGGAGTTCGTAGCCGAGGAGGTCGGCAGGATAATGAGCGACCTGATCCACGTGAGGAACGTCGCGATAGTCGCGCACGTCCACCACGGCAAGACGACGCTCACCGACTCGCTCCTCGCCAAGGCGGGCATAATCGCCAAGTCCGTAGTGGCCGAGGCGCTGTACACCAACTACGAGGCCATAGAGAAGGACAGGAAGATGACCATAAAGTCCGCCAACATCTCCCTCGCGTTCGAGTACAAGGGCCACGACTACGTAATCAACCTGATAGACACGCCCGGGCACGTCGACTTCGGCGGCCACGTCACCAGGTCAATGAGGGCCGTCGACGGAGTCGTCGTTGTCGTAGATCCTGTGGAGGGGATAATGCCGCAGACCGAGACTGTCGTCAGGCAGGCGCTCAAGGAGAAGGCCAAGCCTGTGCTGTTCATCAACAAGGTCGACAGGCTGCTCACGGAGCTCAGGCTCACGCCGCAGCAGACGTTCGACAGGCTGCTCAAGCTCATAGCCGACATGAACAAGCTGATAGACGGCTTCGCCCCCGAGGAGTTCAAGGGCAAGTGGCACGTCAGCGTGGATGACGGAAGCGTCTGCATCGGATCGGCCGCGAAGAAGTGGGCGATATCCAAGCCGATAATGGAGAAGTACAAGGTCACGTTCAAGGAGATATTCGCGCTCACCGAGGCAGGCGACGAGAAGAAGCTGCAGGAGGTCGCGCCGATAGACGAGGCGACGCTCACGATGATTGTCGAGCACCTGCCGACCCCCAAGGAGGCGCAGGCGTACAGGATACCCCATCTGTGGCACGGCGACCTCGAGAGCGAGGACGGAAAGGCGATGCTGTCCGTCGACGCGAAGGCCAAGGCGAATGCGGTGATATTCGGCATAACGTACGACCCCCACGGCGGGGAGGTCGCCGTCGGAAGGGTCTTCTCGGGCACGCTGAAGAAGGGCACCGTGGTGAACATCTCCGGGAAGGCGAATCCGCAGAGGATACTGCAGGTCGGCCTGTACATGGGCCCGGAGCGCGTGCTGATCGACGAGGTGTCCGCAGGCAACATAGCCGCCATAGTCGGGCTGAAGGACCTGACGATAGGCGACACGATCAGCGAGGGCACCATAGTGCCGTTCGAGCAGATAACCCACTACTCCAAGCCGGTCGTGACGAAGGCGGTCGAGGCCAAGGAGCTCAAGGACACGCTGAAGCTGATAGAGGCGCTCAGGGAGCTGTCCAAGTCCGACCCTACGATCACGGTCGAGATCAACCAGGAGACGGGAGAGCACCTGATGAGCGGCATGGGCGAGCTCCACCTGGAGGTCATAGAGACGAAGCTCAAGGACGATTACAAGATACCGATAACCACGAGCGAGCCGCTGGTGGTCTACAAGGAGACGATAGAGAACAAGGTGGAGGACGTAGAGGGCAAGTCGCCGAACAGGCACACCAAGTTCGAGGTCACGGTCATGCCGCTGGAGAAGGGCGTCGTGGAGCTGATAGAGAACGGCACCATAAGGGAGGGCCAGCCGAAGGGCAAGCAGTACCTCGAGGACCTTGTCAAGGCGGGCATGCCCAGGGAGGAGGCCAGGGGAATCATCGACGTGTCCCACACGAGCGTGCTCATAGACATAACCCACGGTGTGCAGTACCTCAACGAGGTGATGGAGCTCCTCATCGACGGATTCGAGGAGGCCGTGCGCGAGGGGCCGCTAGCCAAGGAGAAGTGCTTCGGGGTGAAGGTCATGATAACCGACGCCACGATACACGAGGACCCGGTGCACAGGGGCCCGGCGCAGATAATGCCTGCGATGAGGAGGCCGATCTGGGCGGGAATGCTGCTCGCGGGCGTGGTCCTGCTGGAGCCGAAGCAGCTCTTCACGATCAACATACCGCAGGAGTACCTGTCCGACGTCATCGGTCTGCTGCAGGGCAGGAGGGGCCAGGTCCAGGAGATACAGCAGGAGAACGAGCAGGTCACGATAACCGCGAAGATGCCCGTGGCAGAGGTCATCAAGGGCTTCTCGAACGAGATGAGGGGCGCCACGACCGGGAGGGCGATCTGGTACACCGAGTTCGCCGGCTACGAGAAGATGCCGAAGGAGCTGCAGGACAAGGTCGTCAGGGAGATAAGGAAGAGGAAGGGCCAGAAGGAGGAGCCTCCGTCGGCGCAGGAGTATCTGGACTAGCGGACCGCTAAGCGTAATCCTTTCCCAAACAGGGTCAAATACCTATCACATATACCAGATTTCTCTCGAGCTCCCTCAGGTATAGCGCGGAATCCAAGCGGTCCAGAATCTCGGGGTCAGTGATGCGCTGCACATACTTGTCCTGCATCTTTTTCGCCTCCCTCGCGGTAACGGGCGCATTCCGGACTAGCCTTTTGTAGCTAATCCTTTCCCTCTCCAGCAGCTCCTTGACCTGCTTCAGCTCACCGGGGTTCTGCAGGAGAATCTGGTATATGAGGTTCTCGTCGATTCCCTTGGCCATGTCGTCTTTTAGGTCAAGCAGGTCATCCTGCACCTGCGCAACCATCCCGAGATTCATGTAGGCGTCTTCGATGACTCTCGCGCGCTCAGTTGGCACCGAATATATGGTGTTCAGGAGCCTGATGTGGGACCCTACGACCACGCCGCTCGTGCCCATCCTGAGCTCTTCAGCATCGGAGAGGCTTCGGATATTGCGGTGTTCATTTATGGCGCGCATCATCACTTCCGCATCGACAGTGAATAGCGTCCTTATCTCCTTCTGTTTCGCATTGTCCAATAATCTGATTGATTCGAAGAATCTCTTCCTCGTCTCCCTGATTTCGCTATCTTTGTTGAATTTCATAGAGCGGTCCCTGTTCTCAGGGCTGTCCAGGAATCTGTCCGCCGCGGCCACGTACACGAAGTAGTTCTTCATTATAGAAGTCAGTCTCGGGTCGATATCCTTGTACCTGAATCCTGTGGCATTAAGCCAGGAGTTTACGGTGAAGTTCAGAAATATGAAGTTCTCCATCCTTTTTCTCAGGGTCTTGTCCTTGTCCGAAGAAAGGTATTTCCATCTGTGCCCCAAGGTCGCCACTGACCAGGACACGTGCGCCGTAGCCCGTAGCGCCCGGCGCAGGTCGCTCTCTCCTGAGGACAGCTCGTTTCCGAGCGGGTCCCTCCTGCTGAGCATCTCGCTAGCCTGCTCTCGAGGGGTCGCTTTGATCGAGGCCATACTTCTCTTTTGCATTCCCCCGTATTTATTAATTGGCTAATGCCCTGTCTTCTTCCGGCAATCGACGAAGTCGCCGCGTCGCGTACGCTTGCGCCCGTCTCAGCCTCTCCAGCAACCTGCGCTCGTTCCTTCGATGGGCTTTAAAGGCTTTCCAGGCAAAGGCAATGGGTGCGCTTATGGATCCCGTATCCGCGTGAGAAGGGCGTTCCATGGATGAGGGCAGCAAGTGGCGCTTGAGCTCAACGACTGCTTAATAAATATTTCATTGCTAATATCATACTACTAGTGCTTATGTTCTGTGCACTGATGAGATGAGGTGTCTAAATGGCAAAATCTTATGTGAAATTCGAAGTCCCAAAGGAGATAGCGGACAAGTCGCTGGAGGCTCTGCGCATGGCTAAGCAGGGCGGAGCGGTGAGGAAGGGGGTCAACGAGGTGACCAAGAGCGTCGAGAGGGGGCTTGCGGTCCTGGTGCTCCTTGCGGCCGACGTAGAGCCGGAGGAGGTGGTCATGCACATCCCGGCGCTCTGCGAGCAGAAGAAGATACCCCTGGTGTTCATACCTGCCAAGCTCGACCTGGGCAAGGCGGTGGGGCTCAGCGTGCCGTGCGCAGCCGCGTCGATAGAGAAGGCGGGCGAGGGCCACGCGCAGCTCAAGGAGGTAGTCACATGGTCGGCGGGCAGGACCGGCGGGAAGCCAGAGGCCAAGAAGGAGGAGAAGGAAGAGAAGAAGGCCAGGGCGGCAAAGCCGAAGGCCGAGCAGGAAGCGGAGTGATGGCGGACTGGTCCTATGGCTGACGAGCAGAAGGAGCAGAAGAAGTTCGACGGCTTCCTAGCGGAGGTCGTGGAGAAGATGCCCAACCGCACCGGAATGTTCGGGTCCGTGCTGCAGGTGATGTGCAAGGTGATGGAGGGCAGGGACAAGGGCAGGGTCATAAGGCGGAACATAACGGGAAGGGTCAAGGTCGGTGACATAATAAGGCTTTCTGACACGAGCAGGGAGGACAAGCCGATACACGTCAAGTGATGCTATGCGATGCTCATATTGCACCAGGGAGGTCGAGCCGGGGACCGGCATAATGTACGTCAAGAAAGTGGGCACAGTGAAGTACTACTGCTCCAGCAGGTGCTACAAGTTCGAAGTGAACCAGGGCAAGAAGCAGAGGATGAAGGAGCAGAAGGGACTCGCGAAGGCAGCGGCGAAGAAATAATAGATGCTTAGGCCTAGGGGCCCGCGCAGCGCGGGAGGCCGGAATCGGTGCGTGGTGAGATTGTGGGAAGCGCAAAAGAACTAGTTGTGATAAGAAGGCCTACGGCAAAAGATACGGGTGTGGGCATATTCAACTTTTTGCCCGACTTCTCAGTCGTTGACTGGGGTCCGGTGGATCAGTTCGACAAGGGATCGGCCGTGTGCATGATGGCCGCGTACAACCTCGAGCGTTTGGAGGAGAAACGCATAAGGACGCACTATCTGGGCCTAGTGGATGATAGAGGTGAGACTGTCAGGTTTGGGGAAATAGATTCACCTACCAATCAGATGAAGGTTGCGCTTGTTAATGTCATCCAGCCTAGGGCTATGACTGTTGGCGAAAAGTTCTTTGGATACGACTACAGCGTCTTCGCCACAAAGGATCTTGCCAATTATCTGCTGCCTCTCGAAGTGATATACCGAAACGAGATGTCTACTGATCTCAATTCTTCGCTGTTCAGGCGCCTGAAGAAGGGCGAGACGACGCCCGAGAAGCTGGGTCTCGACCACTACCCGGTGCCCGGTGAGCGCCTATCAAGGCCGATTTCCGATGTGAGCACGAAGCTGGAGAAGCCCGACCGCTACATGGGCTGGGAGGAGGCAAAGCAGATCTCCGGTCTGAGCGAAGTGGAGTCCGCCGAGGTGCTGCGCGTTCTCACTACTGTGAACAACACCATAACCGCATGCTGCTCCGCTGCAGGTATGGTGAACGTGGACGGGAAGATCGAGCTTGCATTTGATGACAAAAGGAGGCTCATGCTCGTGGATGTAGTGGGGACCCAAGAGGAGTGCAGGATGACCTTCAATGGCATCGACGTTGGCAAGCAGGTCCAGAGACTGATATACGAGCAAACGGCGTGGTACTTAGACGTTCTGGAGGCAAAGGACGCGGCAAAGGCGCAGATGGTGGAGGACTGGAGGACGCTGTGCCCCTCGAAGCCGCCCAAGCTGGATGCGAGGCAGAATGAGCTGTCTAGCCAGATATACAAGTCCGTGACTAACGAGTACACGCGGCGCCACATATTCGACGTGCCCACACTGGCGGAGGTCGTCAAGGAGCTTGTCAGGTACCAGACCGCAGCCGTGAAGGAGCGAAATATCTGATTTGCTGATCTAATGAAAATAGTCAGCGCCTGTCTAGCAGGCAAGAACTGCAAATGGAATGGAAAGAGCAGCGCCAGCGCTGCGGTCGTGGAGATGGTCGAGAGGGGCGAGGCCATCGCGGCCTGCCCCGAGGAGCTTGGAGGCCTTCCCACGCCAAGGAAGCCCTGCGGGATCTATGGCGGAACCGGCGAAGACGTTCTAAACGGGAAAGCTAGCGTCAGGTCCGTCGGAGACGGGGAGGACATGACCGAGCTGTTCCTGAAGGGCGCTAGGGAATTCTTGAAAACGGCGAAGTCAGTTAACGCGAAATCGGCAATCCTGCGCACGCCGAGCCCATCATGCGGCTTCGGCAGGACCTGGAGGCTCGACGACAGCTTTGCAAACCACGTGGCTGAAGGAGACGGGGTCACCGCCGCGCTGCTGAAAAAGAACGGGATTGAGGTCATAACGGGAAATGATGAAGACGGCAAGGGATAAGAGAAAGCAATATATATCTATAGCCATATATTGTCAGCTATGGAAACTACAATCCAGGTGCACCGGACCCTAAAGGCCAAACTAGAAAAATTGAAACTCTATTCGAGAGAATCCTATGGAATGGTGATCGAAAGACTTATCTCTAGTAGCATGGATGATGAATCCCTATCTGAAGAGGAGATAAAAGGCATAGAGGAAGGCTTGGCCGACATAAAGGCAGGTAGGGTATACACTACGAAGGAATTGAAGAAGCAACTAGGGATCCAATGAGTTACCAAGTAATTTGGTCTCAAAGATCAAGAAAGGATCTTGAAATGCTTGGAAAGAATACGTCTATCAGAATAATCTCAAAAGTAGAAAGCATAACAGAAAATCCGTTTGCTTTTGTAAAAAAGTTGCACGGAGTATCGCTCTATAGTCTTAGGACAGGAAACTACAGGACCATACTAGACATTGAGAATAAGAGGCTGGTAATTTTTGTCGTTAGGATTGGGCATAGGAGCAGAATCTATGCTGATTTTTAGCAGAATCGACTCAATTGAATTCGCCGCAGCGTGCGAAACAAAAAGCAATCAATAAATAGCTTGGGTGTGGATTATTAGAGTTTGCGGCGCATCCAAGCGCCAGCGGAACGGATGAGGTGGACACATGCCAAGAAACTCGAATGCAACTGTTGACGACAGCACGCAGGCTTCGGACACTTCCGTAACCGGCGCTCCTTCAAGGGGCCAGGGGAGGAAGTGGCTCATGATAGCGGCGGTTGGCGTGGTCGCGCTCATAGTGGGCCTGCTCATAGGCACCGCGATAAGCGCCCCATCTCTCGACCTGTGCTCTTACGGCATACCCAACGCCACCAACAGCTCCCTGCTCGACAGCGTCGACGCGTTCAGGATCGTCATGGTGAACGCGTCCTTCCAGGAGGTGAACGTGACGTCGCAGTTCTGCGATACGAACCTGACGGCCCAGCAGAACGCCTCGATCCTCGAGCTCTTCAACCGTTCGCAGATGGTACAGTTCATACGCGCAGACCTGGCGCCTGTGCTTAGCGCGGCGCGGATCTAGGCCCTCTCAGCGGCCCCCAAGGCGCACAGGGAGCGGGCGTCCATCTCCTCCTGTAGCCCCGCTCCGATAGGTTTAAATAGCTAAGCCGAGAATTATGCTCGGGATTTGCATGGAATTTTGGAAGACAATTACGGGAGTGATCGTGATACTGATAGGGATCGCGGTGTTCTGGCAGGGTTTTAGCACGGTGAGCCAGTGCAACTCGATCTTAGGCAAAGTGGCTACGGCGGTAACCTCCATCTTCGGCGGAACCGGAGCGCAGGCCTGCTACAATGCCCAGATAGCCGAGATAGGAGGCATCCTTCTGGTCCTGATAGGCCTGGCAGTGATCTTCTTCCCTATGAAGAAGAAGGGCAGGAAGTAATACCTGAAGGTCTGACGGCGGTCTTTTCTTAGGGTCTGGCCCCTTGCGGGGCCGGGCCTTTTTTATGTTTGTGATGGTATCAATGGCAGCGACATGCGTAATCTGCGGGAAGAAGGTCGACAGGTCCGTCTCGGACCCCAAACATCCCGATCAGCGCGTGTGCCTGGACTGCCTCAGGGGCCTCGTATTCAACATGAGCACGGTCGAGGAGGCGATGAAGCCCATGGTCGACGCATTCACGGACGCCCTCTCGGAGATAAAGGACGAGGTAGAGCAGGGAAGCAAGTAGCGAGATTTATGCTTAATTGATGGTAGATGAATATGGCGAAGAGAACTAGGAGAACGAGATCAAGGGCTGCTGCAAGGTCTGCAAGGCCAACCCCAACAAAGGAGATAGCCGTGCCCAAGAACCTGAACTACAGGAAGATCGGAGGAGTGGTGCTGGCGGTCGTCGGCGCCCTGCTGGTCCTGGCGAACCTGTCAGGATTGCTGTATGCCTTCGCCGGGATAGTCCTGATATACTTCGGGCTGAGGCTGCTCGGATACAACATTAAGGTCTGAAGCCGCTGTTTCTGCGGGCCCAACGGCCCGCTCCAGGCTGATTCCGCTAGCGTCATCTGGCTACTTTTTACATCCCTCGGCGCGGGAACAAAATCCTGACAATGGTATATATACCCTAAAATCCATAATATAGTTATAAGTGGGGTATGACGGGCTTCTGACTGCGGCGACACGGCGGTGTATGGGAGTACAGTGCTCCCATGATAACAAGAAATCCAGTGAGAACCGGAAAACTCACAATGGTTTTTATAGGAGGAAATCCATAATTATGTATAAGAGGTTGAAACAATGAATAAAAAATTGCTTCCAGAAGATTTGAGATCGATTAATCCTGAGGTTTCGAAGGCCGACCTGAAGCCTGCGAAGCGAGGAGGAATCTGCCCCACAATAACTGCGGCTGCCATTTCAGGCGCTTTTGCAGGGGCGTTCGTTACGGCGATGGTTGTGGCGCCTGAAAAAGTTGTAGACGTGGCAGTAGGCGCGGCTAACGATGTGCTTTTTATCGGTTCACAAATAGTGCCGCGGACGTACACTGTGCTGTCAAACACAGCGCTTACCTATGGGGTGCCAGTGGTGGATGTGGCGGCCACGATTGTGGTGTTCGGATCCGTCGGGCTAGCGCTCCTTGCCAATGCTGTGCGCAAAGCGGAGGGAAGTTCGCCGAAGGGCAAGCAGTGACTCCCGTCAGTGGGAACTGGAAAACTCACAATGATTTTTATAGGAGGAAATCCATAATTACATGTAAAGGCGAAGAAGATGTTCAGACCAATAAGCAACCTGTCAGATAACCCAAGCCTTGCTTATAGATCGAGCCCGAGCGCAGCAGGGAAAATGCAATCTGAGGAAAAAATTTATCCCGTTATTCCCAAAGAAACCCTTACGGGCCTGAAGCGGACTTTTACTGGACGCGAAATAGCTCTTATCGAAGTTGGCACTGCCCTCACGACGGTGGCAGTGATGGCTGCCGGATTCACATATGCGCCCGAACAAACGCAGTACTGGCTAACTACTGCAGCCAACGCGATATTGGATCCGCTTGCGTATTCCATAAGCTACCTTGCAAACACTTATGGGAGTAAGGCCATGGAAGGCTGGTCCGCCTTGGCTTTAGCGACCGTCCTCCTTGTAGGCATCGGATACAAGGCTGCAGTTCCCCAAAAATTCAAGGACCTTCCGCCGAAGAGATAGCAATAGCCTGCTCCTGTCGCGCGATCTAGCACAGAATCGAGGACACGCTGCCTCCTGCAGCGTTCCCCACCCCTATTATCGTGGTTACGAGCGGCTGCGCGATGAGCACGACGACCAGCCCTATTATCCCTCCAGCTATCATGGCGACCGCCCAGGCAGAGAGGCTCTTCTTGAATTCCATGTTCGTCGGGAGGAAGTGGGATGTGGCATACATCACTCCCCCGAGCAGGAAGAGCGTGAGCGCTATTATCCCGACTATGCTCCTTACGGTGTCAACGATGCCGCAGAGCGAGAACGAGCCGCTGCTCGCGGGCGCGACCGCCACAACGGTGGTCGTCGGGAGGACGGTTGTCGACTGCGAGGTAGTGGTCGACTGCTGCACTGCCGGGGTCACCGTAATCCCGAATGACGAGGAGCTGTCCGAGGCCTGCGGGACGCCCGAATCTGTCACGGTGATGCAGTAGTATGCGCCCCCGGGCGGAGGCGTCACCGAGAGGGTGGAGGATGTGGAAGCCAGCCCGGATACCGCCTTCAGAAGGCTGGTATCCTGCGCGCAGCCCTGCGACGTGCCCGTATACCATTCCAGCGAGTACTGGGGCGTCCCGCCGCTCCAGCTCGCGGTCAGCGTCACGCTCTGGCCCGAGTAGACGGAGGTCGTCTGCGAAGATATGGCGGCCTGTCCGAGCGAAGCGGCGCGCGGGCTCGCAACCAGCAGCATCACGAATAAGAGAGCCGCCAAGGCCGCCGGCCTGCATGTCCTGAGCATGTCACGTTCCACTCGTCCCGAATTCGGAACAGCAATAAATGCGCATGACATTCCTTAAACTTTTCGGAAATGCTCATCCTGCGGGCGAAGTCCGTTCATGGCAGGAACAGGAAGTTCCTGAACTGGAAGGCGTCGCTCTCGTCGGCGCTGCTGAACGGGTTGCTCTTGAAGAAGACCTTCCTGTCCTTCAGGGGCGTCCAGTCGCTCTGCACCGAAAGCAGCCTGCCGAGGTAGGGCTTCGCTATGCCGAGCACGTATTCGTGCGGCAGGTCGTCAGGGAAGCGTATCCCCTCCAGCGGGTTCTCGAGCGCCCACATCACCGCGGACACAACTCCTATCGCCACCTGCACGGTCGTCGCGTTCTGGTGAGGCACCAGCTTCCTCGCCTTCTCTATGCTGAGCACGGATCCCGTCCACCAGGATACGAGGTCGTGCCCCATCACCAGAGCGCCGAGTATGTCCTCTCCGTGGGATATGTCGTCGCTCATTATCCTCATGTTCGGCTGCAGGTCGCAGTTCCTCGCCCTGAGCTCGTACAGCGAAGAGAGCGTCTCGTGGCATGGCATGTAGGCATAGTGAACCGTCGGCCTGTAGACCACCTTGCCCTCGCTCCAGACGGAGAGCCGGTCGGAGATGCTGAACGCCTCGCCGTGCCTTATCACCATCCCAAGTATCTCCTGGTTCGGTATCCACGACCTTACCCAGGTGTTCATGCCCATCTGCGATAGGAATATCTGGTTCCTAGGTCCGACCAGCGGGATGTTGGCCATCGCCGGGAGCACCTTCTCGTGCGTCCCCCAGCCCATCTCGGCGGGCGCCATGCCCTCCTCGTAGAGCCCCCGGATGCTCCACGTGCCGACGAACTCGTCGACCTCCTTCGGGCTGCTCGTTATCTGCGTGTCGCGCTCGGAGCAGTGGATTACCTTCACGCCGAGCTCCATGCTCAGCTCCGCGAACAGCCTGTCGGAAATGAGCTTCCTGAGCCTCTCGGCGTCCTTGCCCGTCACCTTCCTTCTCTTGATGAGCTTTTCCGCTATGTCGATCAGCGCCTTCCTGACGAAGTGCGATATGAGTCCCGGGTTCGCGCCGTGCTCCAGCACCGCCGTCGGGGACTCCTTCCAGTTCTTCGACAGCTTCCTCACCTTCATGTAGTCGTAGTACAGCGACTTCTCGTACGGCGTCTTCTTTATCGCGTTGACGTCCATGCCCCACCTCTCCACCGAGGTGTTCACGTACAGCACCCCGTTGTCGTGGCACCACTTCAGCAGCGTTCCGCAGTCTATGCCCCACGAGAGGTCTATCAGCAGTCCGCCCCTGGCGAGGGTCTTCGCAAGCGTGCCCTTCACGTTCTGGGGGTTTATCCTCTTCTTCAGGAACTTGACCCCCTTCTTCGTCCACGGCTGCAGCTCCTCGGCCTTGTCCTCGAAATCGATTATCGTGATATTTTCGGGAGGTATGCGGATGTGCTTCAGAAGTATCGGAAGCGTGCAACGCGCAACCGCCCCGTATCCGAGCATCAGAACCTTGCCGTTGAAATCCATTTTCTTTTTTACCATTTTCAGCTACCTCGAAGTAATAAAGTGATTCGCAGCATTTCTTTAAAAACGTTCCGCTATTTTTCCATCGTGACGCTGAAAATATTTTCGCAGCCTCCCGAAAAGATTCGGGATTTTCAGGGCGTAATAAGACTCTTAAAGTGTCACTTCCAACTAACTCCGTGTTACGATGGCGCGCATTGCGAGAGAGGAACTGCCCTTCAACCTCCAGAAAGGGGAAAAGGTGCTGGACGAGGTGGAGCCGCAGAAGAACGGGTTCGTCCTGACGAGGATACTCAACGGCCTGTTCCCGACCGCGGTGGTCTGCGCAATTGCGGGAATATACATAACCATCGGCGCCTCCAAGGCGGATCTCGGTCTCGGGTTCGGGATTGCCGCGACAGTCGCGCTGTTTTTCGTCGCCATGCTGGTAGAAGCGCTGTTCGCGTTCGTCGCGTACGGCAAGTTCATGTACTGGATAACCAACTACAGGGTGATAGGCAGGCGCGGGATCATAGGCTACAGCATAGATTCAATACCCCTCGAGAACATCACTGACATAATCATAGGCAGGAGCATCGCGGAGCGGGTCCTCGGGCTGTCCTCCCTCAGGATAATACCGATCGGCGGCACCTCAATAACCTATGGGAAGTACGGGGGCATGAGCAGCGCGAACTACTTCCCGGCGCTCATGCCGAAGCACGCGAAGGAGCTGCAGGAGAGGATCTTCGACCTGCGCAACAAGCGAAAGAAAGAGACGGGCAGGGTCCTGTAACACAGGCGTTGCGGATGCGGATAGGCGTCACGGTCGTCCCGAACTCGAAAAGGCCGGCGGTCTTCAGGATCGACGACGCAAACTACAGGGTGAAGGTCGACGCTCGCGCCGTCGAAGGCAGGGCGAACGAGCGCCTCGTCGAGCTGCTTTCCGAGCACTTCGGGGTTCCGAAGTCCCGCGTGACGATAGTCGCGGGCGCCCGCGGGCGTAGAAAGACAGTGGAGGTCGGCCGCGAATAGGCAGGAGTTTGACGCAATGCCGGTCCGTCTCGCCGCCTCCGCTGCGTTTTTATGCTTATTTGTAGTGATAACTGCAAGTCATCCCGGGCGATCGGATTGAAGAAGATAATAGGCATAAGGGGAGTGCTCGAGGTCATAGTGATATTCGCGGCCGTGATGCTCGCGGGCGCACTCATAGCCGCGGCGGCGGTCAGGACATCCAGCGTATCCATACTCTACGACACGCTTTCTGCGCCTACGTTCGCGGTGTTCTCCTACTTCGTCGACGCAGCGCTCATACTGATAATCGCGCTGCTCATGATCAGGAGGCATGCGCACCACAGCAATACGGTCCTGTTCGAGGCGCTCGATGGCATAGTCACCACCTTCACTTCCTTCTTCCTGTTCCTCCTGCTCTTCGCGATGCTGCTGCCCCTCTCGGTGGCGACCGGATGGGTCTACGTGTACTCGGCCGTGACCGCGATGGCGCTGATACTGGTCAAGGACATGCACCACAGGCTCAGGGACCTAACCACGGCCGTGTCCAGCATTGGCGTGGGCCTGGTGCTCGGGCTCAACTTCCCGCTGTCCTACGCGATCTTCCTGATGGGCGCAGTGGCGGTATACGACTACATCGCAGTGTTCAAGACTAGCGAGATGGCGGACCTGGCGAGGTCATTCTCCTCGCAGGACCTCTCGTTCCTGATAAGCGTGTCCGACCTCGAGCCCGTGTCGGAGCGCGGGCTCAGCCAGAAGGAGATAATCCGCTACATAGAGTGCCTGGCGAAGGATGACGAGCTTGACGATCCGCGGTGCAGGGCCATACTCAAGAAAGGCGAGCTCCCGGCGCAGTCCAGTGTGTCCCTCGGCGAGGGGGACCTCAGCCTGCCGCTGATGGTCATAATAAGCGCCTACGCTTCGTTCAGCCACGCGATGGCCCTGGCCGTACTGGCGGGCGCCATAGCCGGGATCTTCGCCACAATGGCGCTGCTGAAGGCCTACAAACGCCCCATACCCGCGATACCCCCGCTGTTCTCCTGCATAGGCCTCTTCGCGGGTTCCGCGCTGCTGCTTATCGGTGGCGCGTCGGCATACGCGGGTGCGCTTCTCGTTCTGGCGTGCGCCCTAGTCATGCTCGTGGACATAGTCACGATATCCAAGAAAATGCGCGACAGCGCAGCGGAGCGTTCGCGCAGGAAGCGGTGAAGACGCATACAAGAAGAAACTGGGATGATAGTCGTATTTAATGAGTGAGTATATGGCCCCCAAGACCCCGACCGCGGAGGAACAGAGAAGGATGTCTTCGAAACTGAACAAGGCGTGGATAATATATACGGTGATCATCGTCGTTCTGTTTATCCTATATATGCTCTGGATCAAGTACTGAATACGCCTGGTGGGATGCCTTCCTCTACGGTGCGCACTTAGCGTCAGAGCGCGTTTGCGCGGCTTTGAAGGAGATGGATTTTAGCGCATTGCCGTCGTATCTAGAAGGAATATAAGGCTGATCGTCGCAAGATGGATTCGAGGATATTCCCGCTGGTAATGCAAATGCTTTTTGGAGGGAAGGCGAAGGCTGAGACCGTTGAGCCGGGGGAGCTGCGCGGCCTGCTCAACTCGCTGTTCGAAAGGAAGCTCGGCGCGTTCGGCGCGAAGGTGGGTACCACGACCCGGGAGCTGCGCAGTGAGGGGCAGCAGTTCGTTGACGCATGCGAGAGGTTCAAGCTGCTCGACGCGGAGCCGTACACCGAGGACATCTACGCGCCTAACGTGGGCTTCATAAGGAGCCAGAAGGGCCTGTACGCGGATGTGCTGAAGCGCCTGGCGAAGAACCTGGTCGCGGAACCAGTGAAATCCGACAATGCCTACGAGGAGTGCAGGGGCGCAGTATCGCACACCGACAAGGTGACCTCGGAGATACTGAAGACCAATGCGCAGTTCAGGCTAGTCGTGCACTGCTATTCCAACCACCTCAGGGAGTTCAAGCGGTCGTTCTCTTCGATTGAGAGGCTCGTCGGGCTCCTCAAGGCGGAACTAGAGAGGAAGTCGGGGGAGTTCGCCGAGTACAGGGCGGTCAGCGAGAGCATATCTAGGTTCGAGAGCTGCGGGATGGAGCTGGAGGAGACGGACAGGGCGATAGGCGAGCTCAGGAAGGGCCTGGAGCCAGCCGCGGGCGCGGCCCTGGACGCAGGGCAGCGCGAACTAACGGGCAAGCTGGCTGAGAGGAGGGCGGAACTGGCCCGCATGGGCGGCGAGGCATCAGAGCTGCAGAACAGGATAAACCTGCTCGCAGCGCCGCTGGAGAGACCCTCCAGGAAGTTCGACCATCTCTCAGCGAGGAAGAGGCAGCTCCACCACTTCATCGAGGACCCGATAGGCACCATAAGGGATGAAGCCGAGTACGGGGAGTTCAGGGCGCTGCTGCAGCAGCTGGCCGAGGCCGTGCGCTCCGGCGCGATAGACGTGAAGAACAGGGAGGAGGTTGGCAGGGCGGCGTCCGCGCTACTGGGCTCCGACCTCCTCAGCATGGCAAGCTCATTCAGGTCGGCGCAGCGCGAAACGTACGGCCTGAACGACGAGATCAGGGGCCTGGAGGGGGCTCTGAGCTCGCTGAAAGAGGGGAAGACCGCCTCGGAGAGCGCCGCTCACCGCATCGAGGCCCTGGAAACGAGGGTCAGGGACATCGGGAGGAAAAGGGAGGCGGAGAAGGACGCTATAGAGAGGCTATTCCTCGAAGGTTACGGCAAGCGCATATCCGTAAGGGCATGAGGGAGATCAGCGCGCCGTAATTCCCCTATTATGGCTAGCAGAACGCGGCAAGCACCCCGCTGCCGCCCATCGACGATCCCAGGTTCACAATGAACGTCAGCAGCGGCTGGGCCGCAAGGACTATCACCAGCCCGGTCACGCCGCCGGTCATCATCGCAATCGCCCAGGATAGCATTGACTTCTTGAACTCGAGCTCCTTCGGCATGAAGTGGGAGGCGGCGTACAGGAGGCCGCCGAGGAGGAACAGCGCCATGACCACCATCCCGATCGCCGCCCTTATTGAGCTAACGAGCCCGCACAGGGCGGAGTCGATTGCAGAAGAGGCCCCAGGAGCCGACGCTTCCGCAGCCATTGATTCGGCAGGGACCGAGCGGACGCAGGCACAGGGAAGTAGCAGGATGCAGGCGGAAAGCGCTATGAGCAGAACCCGGGATTCACGCAGCACGGTAGTAACAATCGCCATATGCGTATAAAAGCGCTACGCTCGCAGGACGGCGCAATCAGCGCCACGTTCTCCTCCTTCTGTATATCCTCGAGTACGCGACCCCGGCGGCTACCGCGACCGCTATCGCGACACCAGTTCCAATGAGCGGAAGCATATCGCCGGCATTAGGCGCAGGGGTCGTCACGGCCGGAGTGGCGTTCACTGCAGGCGCAACCGTGGTGGTCGGCGCGGTTGTCGTTGCAGTGGAAGGCACCGTGGAGGTCGCAATCTGCGGTCCAATCGTTACCGTGAAGGTCGTCGATGCGGCGTTGCCGTATGCGTCAGCCGCCGTGCAGGTCACTGCCGTATTCCCTATCGGGAACGTCGATCCCGATGCAGGCGTGCATGTTGGCGTGAGCGCCGTGCCGTACTGGTCCGTTGCAGTTGGGGTCGTGTATGTTTCAGTTGAGCCAGCTGAAGTCGCTGCTGCAGCTGGGTCGACGTAGTTCGAGGGGGTGCCGGTTATCGTCGGAGGCGTTGCTCCCGCGCTGACAGTTATCGCCACCTCGGATGACGTTCCTGTTGCGCCTGTGCTGTCGGTTACGGTCTCGGAGACCTGATATGTTCCTGGCATTGCAAATGTGATTTGGTTGCCTGCGATTGATGCCTCTCCTTTAGCCATCGCGTCTGCGCTGTTGGAGTCAATTACCGAATACGCGTATGTGTATGGAGGTGTACCTGAAGTTGTCGAATTAGCGAATGTAACGTTCTGGCCCGTCGCGATCGCCGTGGATCCTGATGCGGATAGCGTTATCGATGGTGGGATTGTCGATACCGTCACTAACACTGGTGACGAGGTTACCGTCGCGCCCGTGCTGTCGGTTGCAGTTTCAATTACTGCATAGGTGTTTGCAGCCAAGAACATGATGGTGTTGCCCGCGACTGATGCTTCCCCATTACCCAGTGCGTTTGCGTTGCCGGAGTCAATTACCGAATACGCATATGTGTACGGAGGCGTTCCGGAGGACGTAGAATTAATGAATGTGACGTTCTGGTCCACCTGGATCATCGTGGATCCCGATGCAGATAGCGTCAGTGCTTGCGCATGCGCCATCCCGGACAGAAATAGCATGCAGACAGCAGCCACCATGACCAGACTAAATCGCTTCGACATGACACACGCCTATGGATATCCTTTAGGCATGCAAAATTTATAATACGGTTAGTGACTTTTCGCAATGCCCGCGCAGTCCCCTCTTACGAGCCCGCCATCCTATGGGCCATTACTGCTTCTTGCGCTTCCTGTCCGCAGATATCCTGGAGTACGCGACCCCGGCGGCTACCGCGACCGCTATCGCGACACCAGTTCCCATGAGGGGCAGCATCGCGCTCGGATTGGGCTGCGCAGGAGCAGGCGCCATCGCGACCGGTGCCGTCTGGTTCACTTCGACAGGCGCAGGCAGGACCGTGGTGACAAGCGTGACCGTGGTCATTGGCGCAGGAAGCACCGAAGAGGGCACCTTCATTGAGGTGTTGTTGGCTGTCGTGTTAGTCGCGCTCTCAGTCACGTTTGTCGCATTCACTGGAGCAGTTATCGCCGTGGTGCTGGTGACGTTCAGGCTCGCCGCAATCGGCGTGCTGTTAGTCGCGTTCAAAGGCGCAGCAACGGTGGAATTGGTCATATTCTGCGCATACGCAGTCAGGCCCATCCCTACCAGAAACAGCAGGACCATCGAGGTCATAAATCTTGTTTTCATATCTCCACCAATCTTAAATGCCATCATGATTGCCGATATTCCGTAGCATTCTACTGAATACCACACTTACCTAGATAAGATGTTTACGTTTATAAAACTATCTGCGGTTCTTGCACGGCAGTTCCGAGGGATGAAGACGAAGGGAGGGGCAGGCAATCAAGAAGGCCTGATGCATTTGACTTCGTTTGACGCCGTGAGGTTGTACTGCTGCCCGCCGCTAAGGTTGCTGCGGGTGCTCCCGCTGGGGTAGTAGACGTACACCTGGAACGCATAAGGCCCGATTATGGCCGTGTCCGGATAGCCCACTTCGCTGTCGTTTGCTGCAAAGGAAGTCGTCGCAGGCTGGCCCGGCTCCCGCGTGCAGGAGCTTCCGTAAGAATGCCAGGCCGCGCAGGCCATGCTGCCGAAGCCGCCGGCCCAGACCAGACCGCCGGACTGAGGAGGATTATATATCAGCTTATTAATGAAGGCCGTTCCGTTCACTGGCCCTGTGATGGTGCCGTTAGCCTTGAGCGCAACCAGATAAAGTAGTCCGTTGGGGGTCCACTTGACTCCGCAGGAGACCGAGGAGAAGTTCATCGTGAATGGCGAGTTGTCCACAGGGGCGCCCTGGGAGACCGTGGTCGAAGGGGCCGGTGGCGCCACTGTGGTTGTCGAAGTGTTGACGGGCTTGTTCGGGCAGTTGTAGATAGCCCCTTGCGCGGCACAGCCGTTCGCTTCTATCCCGCAGATGTATCCGTATGGGCAAACGGTCGCGGTCGGCTGGATCGTGGACGAATTGCTGCCTGGCGTCGAGTAGGGCGCGGACTTGGGAATGACCAAGACTATTATTGCCCCTATCACTACGATTGCCGCCAGTATGCCCAGGATCATCTTCGTATTCGGTTTCGACTCCTTGTTTGCCATGCCTTCCCCCTACGGCTGCCTAGTGAGCGTGAAAGTCTGGGTATATCCGCAGCCGACCGAGCACGAGGCGTCCGGAGGGCCTGGCGGCGCGGGCCCCGGGCTCCCGGTCAGCTTAAGGATTCCGCCGGACACCCCTCCGACATAGGTGGAGCCGTCGTTGCCCGTGAGGCTCACACCATTTCCGCTTACCGTCCCGTTAATCGTGAAGTCGACGTTTGTCTGCATGAGCCCGTAAATCACCAGGTCGCAGGTGCGGCCCGCTGGCGCAGGCTTGGTTATGGTCGTAAAGTTGACGACAAGGGTGCCGCTTACGTACGATCCGTTCTGCATCATCACGTTCAGCGTTGCATGGCCGGAATACGCGCATTGGGCGTCGCCGGCCCCGAGATCCTGCATCGTCACGGGCCCGCTCCAGATTCCGCTGACGCTTCCGCCAGATCCGGATATCGTGGTGGTGCTGCCTCGCGTGGTCGTGCTAGTGCTCTGGGATACCGTAGTGGTGCTTCCTCCCTTGACCGTGGTTGGCACGGTTGTGGTGGGGCTTACTGTAGTCGTGCCCGGGGAGGTCATAGTGGTAGTGCTGTTAATTGTGGTCGTGGTCGTATAGCCCGGCGGCGAGACTGTGGTGGTCCTGGGAGCGCCCCTCCTAAGGACGAAGACCTGTGTGTACCCGCAGTATTTCACGCAGTTCGCTCCCACTCCCGAGAACGTCCTGTTCACGTAGAGGGTCATTATGTCGGAGTTCACCCAGCCCGTATAATTGACATCGTAGGTGTCCACCAGGTACACGTTCGTGCCGCTGACCTGGCCCTGGACCGAGATCTGAAACGGGCCGTTGCCGTAGGAGCAGTTGAGGCCCTCCGGAGATGGGCTCGTGATTTCGATGCTGCCGCTGAACTGCCCGTTCACGGCCGCACCCGTCTGCGACAGCGCCAATGTCACGGGTCCGCCGTATGAGCAGCTGGGGATTCCAGTGTCTTCCATCGTGAAATTGCCAGTCCAGGTGCCCGCAATGTTCAGCGGTGCCACGGCGCCGGATGAGACCACCACCGCGGCCCCGGCCCCGGCCACGACAAGTGCGAAGAATACGACATTCACCAGGCTTACCATAGTTGTCCCTTATTTGCCCACTACTTCAAAGGTCAAGTATAAATATGTTATTCCGACAAGGACAAGATGGAACTGTGGAAACAGTAAGCGGACCCAAGCCAGCGATATTAGTGTGCACCATTCCGGTACACTTTCTGGCTTGGACTTACCCACTTGATACTATATCCTATTGCAGCGCATAAAAAGGTATCTAATTATCTGTCTAGACACGCCGGAGCTTTCCCCTGGCTCAGCACGATATCGTTATGGCGCCGCTGCCAGGCTGCGAGACTATACTTATTATTGTAGTCAGGAGCGGCTTCGCGGCCAGAACTATGACAAGCGCTATGACCGCGCCTATCAGCATCGTGGTCGACCACGTGGTGAGGCTCTTCTTGAAATCGAGGTTCGTGGGCAGGAAGTGGGATATCGAATAGAGGATTCCGCCCAGCAGGAAAAGGGTCAGCGCGAGTATGCCCACCACGTTCCTGATCTCGTCCACTATCCCGCAGAGCTGCAGGTTTATCGCCGACGCTGCCGGCTGCGCTATGGCGTTCTGGGAGGTCGCGTTGGCCGCGCCCGCAGTCGTGGTCGCGGAGGTTACCGATGTGGTGATGGTCGTCGGAATGTAGACAGCGATCTCCGCCGCCGGGGAGAGCGCGGCAGATCCCTTGGAGTCGGCGATGTAGACGCAGTACCATGCGGTCTTGGGGGGCGTCACTACTATTGCGTCCCTGGTCGAGAAGACGCTGTCGTTCCTGAAGTTGTCGCTATCGGACTGGCATTTCTGGAACGGGCCCGAGTACCACATGACTTTGTACGGGGAAGTCCCGCCGTACCAGACTGCTATGACGTTGGCGCTCTGGCCGTAGGTTATGTTCAGCGCGTTCACCGTGACGCTGATCTGGACGATGGGGGACAGCAGCACCGGCGCGATGATGCCCGTGGGATTGCCTGTCGAGGCCGCGCCCGCAGATACAAACAGCAGCGCAAGCGCAAATGATATTGAAGTCGCCTGCAGGCCGCGCACCTTGAACATAATGTAAACCTCCAGCTGGGCAATGTCCAATTAACTGAACGTAATGTTCCTTAACCCTTTCGGAGCGGAAGGCCGCTCCTGTCCTTCAGCAGGATATGCTCAGCGCGCTGGCCCCTGTCGCGGACGCGCCGAGGTTCGCTATCAGCGTGAGCAGCGGCTTGGCCGCTATCACCACGACCAGGGCGACCACCGCGCCTATTATCATGGTGGTGGACCAGGTGTGGAGGCTCTTCTTGAAATCGAGGTTCGTTGGCAGGAAGTGCGACACCGCGTACAGCACCCCTCCGAGAAGGAATAGCGTGAGCGACAGTGCGCCAACTATGCCCATCACCGACCCGACGAGCCCGCAGAGCACCGAGGAGATCGCGAATACCGTGCTTTGCTGCTGCGAGGTCGAGTTGGAGCCCGGCGTTCCCCCGACCGTGCTCCTTCCCGTCAGGACCGTTATCTCTATCGCCTGAGACGCGACCGTGGCGGGGGTGTTGGACGAGTCTGTGACGGTGTAGCAGTACCAGGTGCTTCCCGAAGGGGACAGCGCTATCGAGCCCGAGGTCGCCGACAGGTTGGCGCGCACTGCCAGCGTAACCGCGTCCTGGGCGCACGATGCGGACTGGCCCACGTACCATCTCAGCGTGTATGTCGGGGTCCCCCCGCTCCAGCCCGCGGTCAGGCTCACCGCCTGGCCGTTGCTTATGCTGGAAGCGGTAGTCACCACGTTAGCTGCCAGGATCCTCGGGTTCACCGTTACCCCCGGCGACTCGTTGCTGACGGCCTTCCCCCTTGCGTATGCCACTGTCACCCTGCCCAGCAGCACGTTCCCCGCCTCCGCGGCGTTGGTCGTGTACGCAAGCGAGTTGTAGGCCATCGAGTTCGCATTTATCACGTTCGCGAGCGCGTTCCCCGTGGCTGCGCTGACTATCACGAAATCGTAGGAGACGGGGGTGTAGTTCCCGTTCGCCATCGCGTTGAAAACCACGGCCTGCCCCGCGTCTATCACGGTGCTGCTCACGGATATCAGCGGCGTCGGATAGACCGGCGGGGGCGCCATTGACTGCGAGAGCAGGAGCGCGGCGGCCGCGACCACGATCAGTATTATCGCTATCGCGGCGATGCTCTTCCACGGGATGCTCCGCTCCTCGTCCTCTTCGTTTTCGTACGCGCCGCCCGCTTTCGCCTCCTGCGGCACGTTCCTGCCTTCCTCTTCATGAACCGCTTCCGCTTCGGGCCCGGCTTCCTTTGGCGCGTGGCGCTCCTCCTGTTTTTCACCGGAAGCTATCTGGCTCTCCTGCGCGGCGCCTTTCTCTTCCTCGCGGGCGCGCTCTTCGCGATGCTCCACGTGCCCCTCCTCCTGCTTGCGCTCCTCGCGGTGCTCTTCAGGGGGGCGCTCATGATGAGCCTCCTCGTATTTTTCCTCTGGCTTGTGCTCTTCGTGCTGGGCCTCCTTGTGCTCCTCCTTCGGCTTGCGCTCCTCATGGGCATGCTTGTGTTCCTCCCCGTGCTCCTTCCCCTCCTCGCGATGCTCCTTGTCCTTGTGCTCGGGATGCTGCGGCTCCTTGCGCTTCTTTCCGGCGCCCCCTTCCTTATGACCTGCCTTGTTTTCCTTCGCCATTCCGCATCATTACTAATAAGAGAAACGCTGGATTTATATGATGCACGCTCGGAATTGCCGGTGTATCATTAATTATCATATAGATAACTAACTGCACACTCCTATTTTGAGTGGTGTGGGGCACAACTGGAAGCCGGAGTCAGGGCTTAAGCTTTTTTATCATGCGTGCCTCAATTGGGTCATTAATCGCATAGGTCTCTCCCACCTTCTCGACAAGGCCCAATTTTACAAGGTTACGCAATAGGGAGCTCAGAATCGTGTCGGACACGCGCTCTCCCTTCGCTGACACGTAAGGTTTTATCTCGCTCCACCTGTCGATGCCGTTTGCTATCGCCTTGAGCACGTAGATATATCTCCTTCTTGAGCGCGCTATAAGCCTTCCCACTTCATTTGCCAGGATCCGCGACCCTTCCTCAAATACTTTGGCGACCGCCTCCTTGTGATCCAAACCTAGTGCGCACCTGTAATATCCGTAGTAGGCAAGCCAGCCGACGATGCCTCCTATGCTCTCGACGGCATCTTCTATCTCTGCCTCGGTCGCCTTGACGCCCGACTTCTTGAATCCCGCAGACAGAAATCCGGTGCTCTCCTTCCTCCCAAACCTGTCGAGGTATATCTCATCCCTGAACCTGCCGTACAGGGGTGCATTGGCATCTTCATATCTCAGGAAGTCCCTCAGCATTCCGATTTCGCTTCCGGTAAGCACATATGCGATGTTTGAGAGATTGTCTACGCTCCACGCAATTATCCCATCGTACCGTACCCTGCCCGCGTACCTCAGGTACTGGGCCTCATCAAGGGCGATGACGAAGAACACCCCCTTGCCTTTGCACCATTCATTTATTCCCTTAAGCAGGCTTGTTATGCTGTTGTCGATCAGCCCGCCTGAAAAGTTCTCGGGATCCAACCCCAGCCCGCTGGCGAACTTCACAAATTCCTCCGCCATCGCCTCTGCAAGTGCGGAAAGGGGAACAGACGTGTGCTCATAGTATATCTCCTTCAAGTCTATGAATATGTAAGGGAACTCTTTCTCGTTGAGCATGGCGCGTATGAGGCTAGTCTTGCCTACCCGCCTCAGCCCATAGACCACGATTAGCCTCTCGCGCCTTTTCAGGGCACCCTCCAACTGTCCAAGCTCTTTCTTCCTATCATATAGGTCGTCCACGCTTTCCGTCGGATTCAGGTCGAATTTCACTAATACACCTATTAGTTACTAATACTAGTATTAGTAAAATTAATATGCGTATCGCGCCAGCACTCGCGCTGCGCAATTTATATAGTGGTGTGCCGTAGCCTCTCTTCTGTTTTAGGTGGCATTCGACTTAGCGGCGTTCTGCCTTGCACGCTCATCGATATCAATACTTGAACCGTCTTTCATACTGCTTGTGGGGGAACCACTCCAGTATCACAGAGATTATCTCGATTTCGTTTCCACGTAGAGTGTACACCAACCTCCATCCGTTTGGCAGGTCATACTTCCTCAGGTTTGTGATTGCGAACCTCATCACGTACGCTCTGGGCCAGAGCCTCCTCCTTATCGCCACTCCCGCAAAGGGATCTTCCTTCAACGCGTCCATTGCTTTCCGTATTTGCGAAGCGAGCTCTTTCTCCTCAAACTTTCCCGATTGCAATTCCAGGAAAGCCTTGCGGACTGACTCATCTCCGAATCCGACCTTCTTCTCCCTTCCGTCGTTCAATCAACCACCAGCCCGCGCTCGTGCATCTCCTTGACTTTTGAGGGATTCCACAGCCACGTTACCGTCCTGTCCTTTTCGACATGAATCTTGCCCGAATACTCAAGGTATTCGAGTATAGTGGTGAACGTGGACCACATCATTTTCTTCGGCAGCAGCCGCCATATCTGGGCCACGGTCTTGTCATTCCCGTACCTGAATAGCGCCTTCTCGACCATCAGTATCGAGTCGAGCCTTGGCGACCGGTCTATTTTCTTCGGGGCGCTTTTAAACACCTGCACTTGCATATGAATCAATTGATATATGTATCAACTGATATATAAATACATCGGTGCGCGGATTTGATGGCCGGAAGCGTTAGTGGTGTGCCGTAGCCTCTCTTCTGTTTTAGGTGGCATTCGACTTAGCGGCGTTCTGCCTTGCACGCTCACTGTACGCGCATCGGCGCGTTTCACGCGCACGCGCACGCTCGTCGCGTCATCGCTTTATGTGCGCCAGCGCTTGCGTTTCTGCTCCGAATATGGCCTTGGGCCTCGCGTACTCCGCGTGGAGAGAGCTTCCTCAGTCTTTCGACCGTAAGCCACCCGCACACCACTAATCTTTTTATTGCTTCCCTCTTTATATAAGCCTTATGATTGGCATTCTTGCGCTTCTCGCGGCGATAAACCTCACCAACGTCACAGCGAGCGCGAACTCGCTGGCAACCGCCGCTGCCTCGATAGTGCCTGGAGGCATAGGCGGCTCCCTGATAAGCGAACTACTCATCATAGTCGCCATACTCATCGTGCTGTTCATCGTCTTCAAGGTCGGAAAGGTCTTCTTCAAGCTGCTCTTCGGCATCATAGCAAACAGCATACTCGGCCTTGTCGTGATCTTCGCCGCGAACACCTGGCTGAACCTGGCCATACCGCTAACTCTCCCGATCCTGCTCCCTACTGTGCTCTTCGGCCTGCCCGGTATAGGCACGATAATACTGATGAGGCTGCTCGGGGCGCCGATCTGACTACTTGGCGAGCTCGACGTCTGCCTTGCTCACGGTCTTCCTCTTAGCATGCTCGGCGAGCATCACGGCCTTCTTCGCGACCGAGTAGGAGAACGTAGTCATGAGGTCGGCAAGCGCGTCCGCCGCATCGTCGCTCACTCTGTTTGCGCCCGAGTCCTTGAGTATCCTCTTCGCGGTGAGCTTCGAGATTCGCATGGGGTAATATAATCTGCGAAGGTTTAAAAGATAAATCGAATGGAAATCAGGGAGCTGCGCGCCGGAGACGGGAAGGCCCTGTCTCTGCTGGCAGCAAGCGTGTACGACGAGCTTCCGGAGACGATGAACCTATCGGAGAGGCCGGACGGCCCAGCCGCTGACGCCCTGCTTTGGATTAAGCTCGAGAGCGCAGCGAGGGGCGCGCTCTTGGACCTAGTGGCAGTTGAGGAGGGCGAGGTGATCGCGGACTGCGAGATACTGCGCAGGGGAGAGGAGGGCCTGGTCGGGATAATCGTGTCCGGGGAGCGGCGCAGGAAGGGGCTGGGCAGCCTGCTGCTTGCGAGGTGCATGGACGAGGCACGGACAGCAGGGATGACCGAGGTCACTGCAGAGATATCCGAGTCTAATGCCCCGGCGCTGGCCTTCTTCAGGAAGCACGGGTTCTCAGACCGCGCTCCGCTCAGGGAAGGAATTGTCCTTATGAGGAAAAGCCTACTTTGACCCGCTCTTGACTCCGAGCACGCTGCCGTTCTTCTGCGACAGTATCGCAACGATGTAGTTGCTGGACCTCTTCGTGGAGTAGTTGATTATGTACGCGTTGTCGCTCAGCGCCGTGACCGCGGTGACGTTCGGGGCGCCGTACGCCACGATGTACGCCTTCACGCTCGCAAGGCCCGATGCCAGCGTGGTCGCCACCTGCGGGTTCGGTATGAGGTTGCCCATCGAGTAGTTCATCGGCGTGCAGTTCTGGGCGTAGATGTCCTTCTTCGTGGATACGAAGCCGAACTTGGGGTAATCAAAAGAAAGTATGCTGTAAGACGGGCACGGCGACGTCGCGTTCAATATGACGGCGGCCTCCACGTGCCAGCTTCCGGAATAGTTGGAAGGCACCACTTCAGTGAGCGTGATGTTTGCGTTGGGATACAGGTCCATCAGGTCGGTCTTCACCAGCGCAGAGGCCTGCTGCGAGTTGACGGACTGCGCCATCAGCATGTTCGATGTCGCTACGTAGTATCCGATGAACACCATCGCGACTATGACTATCGCGCAGACTATCACCTTAGCCAGCAGCTCCATGCATTACATGAAACGCTCAGGTATAAAAATATGCGCAGAAGCGGTTTTGTCAACGTGCAGAAACCATACGATGGCATATAAATGGGGAAATCCATAATATTGAGTATTGCGGGCAAGCGTAATTTACGCAGCGCGCCAAAAGGCAATGGAATGGCATTTAGATTTGACTCATACGGTGACATAGTCCTGGCAAACTCTGAGCCGGTGGCCGTGCAGGGCAGGGAGGTCAGCTCCGGGAAGATCGAGGACACAATCAGAAGTCTGCCTGATGTAGAGATGGCGCTCGGACGATTGCTCCGGGCCGAAAAGGAGTTGGAGACTCCAATGCCTGATGAGAAATATATGAAAGCGATCGGCAAGCGCTGCGATGACTTTGATACTGTGAATGCAGCCATTTCCAAGGAACGAAACGTACTGAACAGGGATTTCGATACCCTGCCTGAGGAGCAGCTCGCGGCCCTGCCCGCGGAGGTAATCGACGCGCAGAAGGTGCGCAGGGTGGAGGTGGATGCGATGTGGACGGCATTCGCGGATCACCTTGTGAATTACGTGCTGCCTAGTAGGCACATAACTCATAAGAACGAGCCGCTGTCCTAGGCGCTCACCACCGTGGCCAGCTTAAGCGACCTGGTCACGATGCTCCTCATTCCCATCGAGCTCGCCATCTCCCTGACCTTGTCAGTGTCCGCGCTGATCACGGGGTTCTTCGCGTTTATCGAGCACACGTCCCTGTAGGGCGTTATCGAGTCCCCGTACGTGCCTATCCTCCTCGCGACCGCTATTATCTCCTCCTTGTCGAAGCCTATTAGCGGCCTGAGCACCGGGACCTTCATGCCGTACTGCTCCGCGCGGAGGTTGGCGGGGGTCTGGGACGCCACCTGGCCGAGGCTCTCCCCCGTGAATATGGTCAGCGCGCGCTCCCGCTCGGCGACCCGCTCCGCCAGCCTGAGCATGAACGCCTTGAGCAGTATGAGCTCGTACCTCCCGAAGCGGAACGAGCCCGCCTGGAACACGTGCGACGGGACGAAGTACGCTGTATAGTGCGGGTGGTAGCCGGACAGGGTGCCGATTATGCGCGCGACCTTGCCCTCCAGCGCCTCGCGCGGCTCCTGGAACGCGTGGAGGTGCACGTACACCGGAGCCACTCCCCTCTTCATCGCGTACCATGCGGCCACCGGAGAGTCTATCCCGCCGGACATGAGCACGACGCCGCTCCCGGAGCTGCCGACCGGGAGCCCTCCAGCGCCCCTGGACTTCCCGAACGAGAGATAGGCCACGTCCTTGCCTATGCTTATGCGGAGCTCGGTGTCGTAGTCCTTGGTGTCGGGCTCGATGCCCAGCTTCACCAGCTCCTTCCTCATCCGGTTTACCACGTCGACCGAGTCGAACGGGAGGGTCTTGTCAGACCTGTGCGAGCTTATCAGCACGCGCTTGACGCCCTTTCGGGACTTCAGCATCGACCTCGACTTCGAGGCGATGGCGGCCAGCTTCGGCTCCGCGGTCACGGACAGCTCGGTGCCGCTCAGTCCGAACGTCCTGCCCAGTTTAACCGTGATCCCGGCCGCGTCCTGCGCCCTCTCCGGGGTTATGAGCATCCGGTCGTACTCCCTCTTGAGTATGAACCTCTCCCCGGCGAGCTGGTCGCGGATGTTGCGCTCGAGCAGGCCGATATAGGAGCCCCTGTTCCTCCCCTTGAGCCAGAGCTCTCCGAACCTCGCGACAATCAGCGCCTTGCCTTCCCCCTTACTTTGCATCGGGCCCACCGTATCTCCGGAATATGCTCTCAACGCGCTCCCTTATATCCTTCGGCGGGACCTTCAGGTTCCACTCGTCCCACACTTTCCAGATGAACTCGAGGTCATCCATGGGCACTAGCGCCTTGGTGAAATGCGGGGGCCTTGTCTCCGCGCTCGTCCTGCCGCGCCGACCCCGCTCCTCCTCCGCCTGCTCATCGGCGAGCTGCGCGTGCCTCTCGTCGAGCAGCTCGGTCTTCCTGTTGAAGTCCTCGCTCTCCAGGTGGTCGTAGCCGGTGAAGCCCAGCATGGCGTTGCTCTCCTGCGCGTCGCCGTACCTCTCCACCACCTTCTGCGTCTTTTTCATCCTGCCGACCCTGCCCTCGTCCCGCTCGGCCCTAAGGTAGCCCGTACCTGACATGCGCAGCGTACCGTCGTTATCGAACTCGCACTCCATCTCTATCAGCTCGTCCCCGACCTCTCCAACGAGCATCTTCAGCTTCATCGTATCCGCTCTCCCCAGAATAATGGAATCTGCGCATTTCTGCTTTAAATATCCGACGCAGGCGCGTGACGAATATGCCAGGAAGGCATATTAGGGTGGGAAGGCAATAGGTGCTCGGGGTAACGGTGTCCGGGTCAAATGGCGCAAGCGCGGCGGCAGTAGCAGGTTCCAGGAACAGGATGCCGGCGCATCCTTTCGCCAGCGAGGAAAATTCCGCGCGTTTGAAGTACCTGATAAAGAACGGTACGAGCAGGAAGCTGGAGAAATCGGGATTTACGAAATGCCTGATCGGAATAGTCAAAAGAAAATACTCGTCCGACAGCGCAGACATCGCGGAAGAAGCGGACATTAAAAAGAGGGTGCTTGCGCTCAGCCTCGAAGAGAGGCTTTCCATAGCGCACATCGCCAAACGGCTTGACATAAGCCACTCCTCGGCTTACGGGATCATTGACGGCCACGACCCGCTTGTGGAAAGGCTGCGCGAGCTCGGCGACATGTTGAGGGGAGCGGCGTACCATCCTCTGAGGCACGCTTCGCGCTACAACCTGCCCATGAGCGAAATTCCCGAGATAGTGGAGTACGAAAACCTGCGCCAGTTCTTCCGGCGCGGTCACAAAACGAAGAAACAGTAGCGACCGCGCTTGCGGTAAAATGCTCTGGTCGAGAAGGGTCGGACCTGTTAGATGCCTAATCGCTATTGTCAAATATGCTTCAATGCCCCCGTTAGTTACTTCGTTACTATTTAGCGGGAATCTTTGCGTAAATGGCGTTGATGAGCTTTCCCTGAGACTTGCTCCAGGCCCTGTTGCCCTGCTTTTTCATATATTCAACGTAAAAATCTATGAACTGCAGGTTGCTCTTGAGGTTCCTCCTCTTCTCCTCCCTGAGGTCCTTCAAGGTTATCTTATATTTCAATGTCCTCACCCAAGATTTCCTTCGTAATGCCCCTCCTGATTTTCATTTCTTTTAGAAAGTATTTAAGCTTATCAACATCGAGGTAGTCCTTCAGGAAGCGGTACAGGTGCCTCGCATCCTCAAAGTCCTTATCGCTCCCCAAGTAGAGTTTGTAAGCTATCTGGAGTTCGAGGGGAGATATGTACAAATATCCTTCGTCCAAAACAACCTTTATCCTCTCTGACATGCTTACCTTTGAAAGCGGGCTGCCCATCAATTTCAATTCAAAGTTTGGGAACACTTCCTTATCCCGAATGACCCTAAGCGAGATTCCTTCATTGAGAAGGTCATACGCCTCTTTTGCATCGGTCGCATTTAGCAGGTTGAAACCGTGCTTTTCCAATGAACGGCAGAAGGAATAGAACTCTTCCTTGGAGCGCGGATTTATGAACAGGTCTATGTCCTCGGTGGTTCTGCTGCGGCCGAACAGGATCGCCACGTACCCGCTCACTATCACATAGTCGAAATCGATCAGGCCCATAAAATCCAGCACCAGCCTATCCAGGTTGTTGAGTTCCTTGTTCTTGAGGCGGATGGTTTTGCCTTTCCTTTCAAGCTCCATAAGCGATCACTACACATTGGCAGAGAGCTATTAAAAGGTTTTAATGAACGTAGTTCCGCCAGAAAAGAAGTGGGCTGCGGCGGTGTTCCAATGTCCAGTGCTCTGGTCGGGATTCGAACCCGAGTTACAGACTTGAGAGGCCTGTGTCCTTGACCGGACTAGACGACCAGAGCTCTTAATAGATTTTCCCGCTTACATTAATATTCCCGATGCATCCCTGCATCCGAGGTGCTGATTTGCGGCTGCTCGACGCGTACACTCCAAACTCCCTGGGCGGATTCATAGGCAACTCCGCGTCGCTCAATACCCTGCGCGAGTTCGGGATGAGTGTACAGGCGGGCAACAGGCCGAAGCCCATCATGGTCTACGGGCCCTCTGGCACGGGAAAGACCTCGGCCGTGCGGGCCCTCGCATCAAGCAATGGCTTCGAGCTCGTGGAGCTCACCTCCAGCGACTACCGCGATGCCGAGACGCTCCGGAGGAAGCTGCTGCCCGCCGTGAGCAGCAGGGGCCTCTTCAGCAGGTTCACGCTCATGCTCTTCGACGAGATAGATGAGCTCTCGCGGCAGTTCGACAAGGGCGCCGAGTCTGCTGTGCTCCAGATAATCAAGGAATCGAAGCAGCCAATAATATTCACTGCGAACGACTATTGGGACCAGCGCATAACGTTCCTTAGGACCCATGTCGACAGGATAGAGTTCAAGAAGGTGGGCTCGTCGCTCGTGCTCGGCCTGCTCAAGAGGATCGTCGCCGGCGAGAGGGCCGAGGTGCCTGAGGATGTGCTGAAGGAGCTCGCGAACCGGAGCGATGGAGACGTGCGCGGCGCGATCAACGACCTCGAGATGGTGATGGGCGGAGGCCCCTCCGCGCTAGAGTCGCTGGGGATAAGGAACAGGAAGCTCGAGATATTCAGGGTGCTCGACAGGATCTTCACGTCGAAGAACTTCTCGGCCGCGAAGCTCGCGGTGGACACCGGCGACGTCAGCCTAGACATGCTCATAAACTGGGTCGAGGAGAACATACCTACGCGCTACACCTCCAAGCAGGCGGTGGACAGGGCATACTCGGAGCTTGCGATCGCGAGCCGGTTCCTCGGCAAGGCGGAGCGCGTCCGCTACTACGGCTACCTGAAGTACGCGTCCGTGGGAATGTCCTCGGGCGTCGCGCTGTCCAGCGCGGGCAACATAAGGTTCCTGATGCCGTACGCGTTCCCCGCGAAGATCAAGTATTTCAGCGTCACAAAGGAGAAGAGGAACCTGCAGGGCAAGATGGCGGCCAGGCTCTCGCCGTTCCTGCACACGAACAAGCGGGAGATAATAAGCTCCTACCTGCCCCTGTTCAGGCAGATCATGGAGAAGGGGGGCGAAGCGGGCAAGGAGACCGTCACTTCGGTGCTCGAGTCGCTGGAGTTCGAGAAGGAGGAGATTGCGCACATCAAGGGCTGAAGATGCATGATAAAAAATGTCATTTTTGATTGGTCGGGAACGCTAAGCGACGATATAGTTCCTGCTTACGCAGCAACAATGGGCGTATTTAGGAAATTGGGCCTGAAGACCTTGACTTTCGAGGAATACAAAAAGGAAGTCGTACTTCCTTATATGAAATTCTATCACAAATTCAGGGAAGGCATAGATAAAGAAGAAGTCGATAAATTATTCTATGATGAGATAAATCCGACCAACAAATCAAAGCCCTTCCCCGAAGCCAAAGAACTTTTGGAATTTTTGGAAAAGGAAAACGTCAAAGTTGCTTTGCTGAGCGCACACCCTCAGAAGAAATTGATCAGGGAGATACGCGATTATGGATTCAAGAGATTCTTTGTCGACGTCAATGGGAGTGTGCACGACAAAGTCGAAGTGATTTCGGGAATCATGAATAAGAATGGCTTTGCTCCGACCGAAACTGCGTATGTTGGAGATATGGTTCACGATATTGAAGCAGGCAAAAAAGCCAAAGTAACGACCATCGCAGTTTCATGGGGTTATCATCCGAGAGAAAGACTGTTGAAAGAACGTCCCGATTTTCTCATAGAAAACCTTGTCGACCTGAAACGACTTATTCTAAGGCTCAATAAAAAGCCGCCGAAATCATCCGATAGGGTCTAGCTCAATCTCCATCGCGAGCACAGGCTCCTCGATACCGAACTCCACGGTGACCCTAGGGTGCACCTCCCCAAAGATGCCTATCCTTCTGCCGTCGAGCATGGCCTGCGCGCACCTGCCCTCTATGAAGCTCTCATGGGCCGCCGCCTTTACCTTTATGTCGATGCCGAGCACCCTCCCCAGCGCCTCGACGTCCGCCTTCATGTCGTTGAAGTTCGCCTTCGCCCCGCACGACACCGCGGCGAGCCTGTATCCCTCAACGGGCTTGCCGCCGCTCAGCTCGAACGCCATGTCGAGCTCGAAGAGCCTCTGCGGCATCCTGTCGTGCGCCGACTTGCCCAGGCACTCGAGCAGCGACGGTATGAGCCACGTCCTCATCATGGTCGCCACCTCCGTCTTGGGATTCGACAGCTTTATGGCGTCCATGTCCTTTATTCCCATCATCCCGAAGTTCTTCCTCTCGTTCGTAAGGTATGAGTTGAGCATCTCGCAGTATCCCAGGCCCAGCGCCGCCTCCCTGATCCTCGCGTGCGACACGCTCTTCGCCTCGGGCGCCCCAGGCGTTGCCGATTCGAGCTGCACCGGCCGTATGTAGTCATATCCGTACGCTATCGCGACGTCCTCCACGATGTCCTGCTCGTTTATGTAGTCGAGCCGGTACGCTGGCACCCTGAAGCGCACGCTCCTGCCCACCAGGCTCGCCTCGTAGCCCATCTTGTTCCCGAGGAGTATCACGTTGTTGAAGCCTATCTTTACGCCTATCTCCCTCTCCAGCAGCTCCAGCGGGACGCTGACGGTCGGGCTCTCCATGCCAGGCGTGATTGCCGACTCCGCGCCGTACCTTATCTTTACCTGGTACACGTCGCATCCCATGTCTATGAAGTTAGATGCGAGCAGGTCCGCCACCCTCTCTATCACCTGCCGGGTCGGCCCCGTGATGTCGACCAGCATGCTGGTCGTCGAAGTCGTGACCCTGGTCCTCTCCGAGTTTATTATCGGGATGAGCGCCATCGTGCCCGCCGAGTCCTTCAGCGCGGCGTACTTTCTCTTGGTCTCGCCGAGGAGGGCCCCGTACTTCACGCCCTTCTCCTCCTTCTTCAGCACCTCGCTGTACCTCATGCCCGTCCTGTGCCCTAGCGGCACGAACTCCTCGTCGTCGTAAGCGTCGTAGTAGAGCGGAGGCTTGACCTCCCTGAGGTCATGCAGGCCTATCGCTATCCTCTTCCTGCGCCTGCCGTAGTTCTCGCTTATCTTCTCTGTGAAGCCTATCAGGTCGAGCAGGTCCTCCTCCCCCATCTTCGCGTTCTCGACCACTATCGCTGCTATGAAGGGCCTTATCTTGGAGACGCTGCTGCCGACGCCTATCGCGAAGCCCTCCTTCTCGCCCTTCGCGGAGTAGTCGAATTCCCGGCTCCTCCGCATGAAGTACCTCAGCGCCCTCGCCAGCCCGACCGCGCTTATCATGTCCGGCCTGTTCGCCTTGAACTCTATGTCCCACTCCTTACCGCTCTCCCTCTTTATCACCAGGCCCAGGTTCTCTATGTTCCTGACCAGCTCCTTCTCGGATATCTTCGACCCTAGCGCGCGCATCAGGTGCTTTTTGTTGTAGGTCGAAACTGGCATGGGCTTACCTCACTGTCATTTCCCTCAGCCAGCCCGCGCTGGCATTGTAGAGGCTGGCGATGCTGCTGATCTTCCTGTCGCGTATGAGGAGCAGCCTCTCGACTCCCGTGCCCCAGGCGAGCACGCTTATCTTCTTGCGCGATATCCCGGTGACCTCCCTCCTCAGTATCCCGGCGCCCGCGAGCTCAAGCCACGTGCCGTTCTGCTCGGTCTGCACGCTCACGCCGGGCTCCACGAACGGGTAGTAGGACGGCCTGAACCTTATCTTCTCGATGCCGACCCCCTTGAACAGTTTTATCATCACGTCGAACAGGTTCGCGAGCGTGAGGTTCTCGCCTATGATTATGCCGTCGGACTGGTAGAAGTCGGCGAGGTGCTTGTAGTCTATGTTCTCGTTCCTGAGGTTCCTGCCTATCGTGAACATCTTTATCGGAAGCTCCTGGCCCTTCAGCCCCTTCTCGATCGCGCCGAGCATCTGGTGCACGTACCTTCCAGTGACGCTGGTCGTGTGCGTCCTTGGCATCGCCTGCATCGCGAACTCCTCCTCCCAGTTCGCGTGCCACGCCCTCTCGTGCTCTCCCTTTATCCTCATCACGACCTTCCTGTCCCCTATGTCGAGCTCCTTGGGCTCGGACACGAAGAACGTGTCCTGCTCGTCCCTGGCGGGGTGGTCCTGCGGCATGAACAGGTAGTCGAAGACCCAGAACGACGGCTGTATTATCGGGCCGGAGACCTCGGCGAATCCCATGCGAAGGTAGGCGTCCCTGAGGTCGTCTATCGTCCGCCTAAGCGGGTGGCGTATCGCTACCTCCCTTGGCTCCACGGGCGCGTCCACGTTGTAGGGCCTGAACTTCCTGTCGGTCCACAGCCTTCCCTTTATGACGCTCCTGTCCACGGCCTCGATGAGGTCCCGCTCCTCGCGCACCTCTCCGGCCGCGCGCACGCCCTTTGCGGTTATCCGCACCTCGCTTATGCTCTCCCTGCTGCGCGACTCCAGCAAGCCCCTCTTCCTGAACTCCGCGACCGCGGCGGTGTCCTTGTATCTCGCGTATGCGCCGCCGTCTGACTGCAGGGCCTTGAGTATTCGCTCCTCTTCCATGTCTCCCTCCGCAGCGCGCTTTCCTGCCGGAGCGAGCTGCACGGACCCCTTGTCTATCCCGACGAGGCCCTTCTTCTTCGCCCACATGAGGCCTATCTGGTCTGTCCGGTCCGAGAGGTCGCGTATGTTGGCAGGGCCCTTCGCCAGCCTCTTGAGGAGCGCCTTCTCCGGGAGCCCGCTCTCCGCGTATTTCACGCCCTCCTTCGTAAGCGCGGCCTCCTCCACTGCCTCCCTCTTCACGGTGGCCATACCGCCTGCGACGAGGTTCTGTATGGCCCACATCGTCTCGTCCTTGCCGAACCCTGCGGCCTTCATCAGCTCCTCCAAACCGAGCCCGTTCCTTCCCTTAAGGGCTTTCAGCACGGCTATTTCATATTTGTGCAAACGTATCCACCGCTTACCTGAACGTCTTCGCGTAGACGTATGCCACTATGGCCACTATCGCGACCGCGACGAGCGCGTAGATCGCGTCGGTGTAGCTCTCGTACAGGCCGCTGAAGTACCTCAGCACCTCCTGCTGCGGAGTCTCGGTCGTGACGTACACGAGCGTGAACTTCTGGAGCGGCTCTCCCGAGTTCCAGGAGAACGTCGTGCTGTTCGCGTAGCCTCCGAGCGCGTTCGGCAGGGGCGAATCAGGCGCAGGGTAGACGGACACCAGACTGGCTCCGCTGGGTATGATTATCTTGAGCGCCGAGTCGGAGAACAGTGACTCGCCGCTCGCGGTGTGCATGAAGCTGAAAACCGTGTTGTTGAACGCGTAGTCGAACTTCCTGGGCGCGACGTCCGTCACGGTAGTGACGTTGGAAGCGTAATAGCTCATCGTCAGCGTCGCATATCCGCCTCCCGAAGATGTCAGCGGCCCGGGGAGGTAGGTGAAGTTCGATATGCTTCCCCTCGGGTTGTATATGTGCTCGGAGAAGAGGCTGGAGCCGACGGCCTGCTGCCATCCGTTGAGCGTGAGGTTGACTGCCTGCCTGTCCTGGTTGTATGTTGCGATCGAGGAGTTGCTGACGTACAGCGTTATCGTCTCCACGATGTGCGCCGTTGTCGAGTTGCTGAGCGATACGGTGGTGGAGAGGTAGGTGGCGTTGAAGTACGCGCTCACCCCGTACTGCAATATGAATGTTGCCATAAGGAAGGCTGCAATAGACAGGGATTTGCGCATGCGATTCCCGGATAGAGTATAAAAGCCAAAGTATTAAAATCCGAACACCACGCTTCGGATTATCTGCTCATGTCGATGAAATTGGACATTACCCGCAGGGGCAGCCGGTACCCGCTGTCAATGCCTCCCAGCAGGTTCCTGGCGTCTTCGCGGTCGTCCTCGGCGATTATCTTCGCGAGCCTGTAGAGGATCTCCGGGTGGAACTGGACGCAGCAGAATCTCCTGAGCGCGAAGGCCTCGATGCATGACGCGCTCTCGGCCAGCACGACCGAGCCCTTCGGCAGCGATGCCGCGCTGTCCCTGTGGTTCTCATATGCCTCGAACGTACGAGGCATTCCCTTGAACAGGGGGTGTTTTGCGCCCGCATTCGTCAGGCGGATGTCGGTGAATCCCTTGACGCGATTCTCGCCTACCCTCACCCTGCCTCCCATGGCCTGCGCCACCACCTGGAGGCCGAAGCATATCCCAAGGACAGGCAGTCCCGCTTCATCAGCCGAGCGCGGGAACGCGAGCAGCTTCCCTACCCACTCCCAACCCGAGCTTACGAAAGACGGAGAACCTGTGATTACCGCGAAGTCGGAGGATCTTAGCTCGGCCGCAGAGGGCATGCAGCCTGCGTACGCGCTCTTCATCGCGATGTCGCTGACGCCCATGCTCGCAAGATGCCTTGATATCGCAAATCCGTCGTTCGTGCCCCTGTCCCTGTCCGAATCGCAGTTGAGTACCAGCGCCCTCATACTACGTTCTTTGACGCTGCAGATAAATAACCTGCGCACGCAGGTGGCAAGAACACTGCGAATCAATAAATAGCAGAGGGCGCATAATAAAGCAGGAGCCCGAGACGATACGATGCAAACTAGAGCTATGCCGCGCGTCAGGGCGACGGCCGCGGAACTGATGGAAAGACCTGAAATACGGGAGAAGTTCGATGGCAACCTTAAACTATTGCAGAATAAATTGGGCCGTCATACGAGTCACGTGCACTGGTTTGATTACCGCGTCCGATTCGGGAAAGAGCATGTATGCAGGAGCTTCAGAACATGTTTTGGCGAAGATGTTGTGTTTGGCTCTTGCACAGCAGTAGGCCCCTATGCTACCATAGCCAAGAATACTGAGATAAAGATGGGGGCCGTGATCGGCGGTTACGTTAAAATAGGTTCTGATGTAACCATAGGCCCCTATTCTTTCATAAGCCACGATGTGACAATCGGAAATGGATCTGTCATCGGAACCCGGGTATTTATTGACTCACGCGTTGGAATAGGTCGCCACATCAAAATCGGGGATGGTGCTTCGATAGGTCTTCTGGACAATAGCGTGGACAGGGATATTGGAGAGATGGAAAGATATCCTCCTTGCAGGCATCTGCTGCGCAAAATCTGAAGCGCCTCAAATAAATGCTGTCTGCATCCCCTGCGCAAGTGGCAAGATTGCTGCAAATAGATAAATACGGGGCGGATAATATCAAAAGCACTGGGACGATGCGATGGCAACGAAAACAAATCAAAACACCAGAGCTCTGGCTAACGTTCTGATTGAAAGGGCCGAGCTGTGGCATATGTTCAAGGGGAATCAGGAAATATTTATCGCGGAATTGGGAACTACTGGAAAAATGAAGCGGTTTGAGGATTCTGTCCATTACGACAAGCCATGCGAGCACGAAGGCAGCATCAACATCGGAAAGGGTACGGAGATCGGCGCGCGTGTGGCGATAGGCTCGAACGTTTCCATAGGCAAAAACGTGCGTATCGGAGAAGGTGCGGTGATTTGCGATGGCGTGACAATAGGCAGCGGGGCGACGATCGGCGCAGCCGCATTCCTAGGATATTCTTCGATAGCCAATAAGGATTCCTCCATTGGCGCACTCGTCAGATTCGGGCGTTTTGCGGTATTATACGAAGGCTGCCGCGTGGGGGACGGCGCTCAGATAGGTTATCATGCGCTAGTGCGCGAGGATGTGGCCTCGCTGGGATGGATTCCTAATAATCATGATTTGCAGCGCAAAACTGAGATCTAAAGTGCCATTTATTCTGGCAACATTTAAATCTTCCAAAAATTAAGGAGCATCTGTGATTCTTGGTTCTGGGTGAAGAAATGGTACAAATAGCAAAATATGAGAGAAGCGTGATCCCTGCTGTTGATGTAAAGCCCGAGGCGTTTACTAATCAGAAAGTTTCGCCTATGGACACATTTAAGAGTTTGGTAGAGCAGACGCATGATGTGGAAGGTATCGGAGGCTACAAAATTGGCGCGGCATTGACAATCTATTATGGTTTGCCAAAACTGGTTAGAATAGTCAAGCGCTATACCGACCTCCCGGTTATCTTGGACCTTCAGAAAGGAATGACGGACATCCCTGACACCGGAGTGGGCGTTTTATCCGCAATTAAATCTTCAGGAGCCAGCGGCTTCATAGGCTTCCCTATGTCCGGACCTGCAACGCAAGAAGCCTGGACAAAAGCTGCGCAAAATCTCGGGTTGCCAATAATCCTGGGAGGGGAAATGACGCATCCGAAATACAAGCGGAGTGAAGGCGGCTATATCTCTGATGATGCCTTGTCTGAAATATATCTGTTAGGCGCGAGGATGGGAGTAACCAATTTCGTGGTTCCTGGAACCAAGATTGACAAGATTAACTACTACCGGAGCATACTTGAGCCGGAGATAAAGGAGCAGATATCCTTCTGGGCCCCGGGATTCGTCACGCAAGGCGGAGTAATTACGGACGCAGCCAAAGCCGCAGGGAGATCATTTCATGCCATAGTGGGCAGAGCGATATTCGAGGCTGAAGATATGCATTCCGCCGCGTTAGAGCTGACCAGCCAAATAAAACGTGATTGAATGGAAAAACACGCGCTGCAATTAGAAAAACTTGGAAAAGAAATAACGCAAGGAGCATACCAAGAGGGATTGATAAGAACCTGGTACAGGGACAAGCCTGAAGGTTTTACTCTAGCAAGCGGCCTGTATAGCCCGCTCTACATTAACTTAAGGTTGATTTCTAGCGTTCCGAGCGGCAGCGCAGAACTTTACAGAAAAGCCGGAGAGGCGGTAGGACTGATGCTTGAAAATGCAGGTTTCGCGCCTGATGGAAAACATAGACTTGTCGGAGTGGCCATGGCGGGCATACCCCTCGCCAATGCAGTTACATTGAACAGGGGAATCCCCTCGCTGTATACTCGAAAACTGCCCGAAGACGTCAAGACCCCGGAAGACGTAGACGCATACATGCACGCGCACGGTCAAAAAGCGCTCGTCGAAGGGGATTTTGAATCAGGAAACATACTGGCAATCGTGGATGATCTAGTAACCACCTTTGGAAGCAAGGCATTAGCAATAAGTCAGGTAAAGCGGGAAGCCGAGCAGAGAGGCATTACTGATTTAACTCTAAAGGATATCGTAGTACTGTTCGACAGGGAGCAGGGCGGTGCTCAAAAGGCGGCGGAGATGGGCTACACCCTTCATGCGCTGGTTCCTTTCTCAAGCAAGGGCATTCACTGGTTGAAAGACAGTCTGACCCCGGTGGAGTATCGGACAATAGTAGATTACCTGCAAAATCCAAAGGCATATCAAGACAAAAAAGTGCAGGAGCATCTAAAAAATATGTCTAGGACATAATCTAGAGCAGGCTTATAAAACGTGAGCACCAATCAATGTAGCAGCGCCTGAGTGGCACAATTAAAAACCTTTCAGGCGAAATAAGTAGTATAACAGTTATATCGGCGCGTCCTTATGGCTGAAAAGAACAAGCTACTCGCAGTGATAAGAGTCCGCGGAACCGTGAAGGTGCGGCACACCATAGCCGAGACGCTAATCCGCCTCAGGCTCAAGCGCGTGAACAACCTCGCGCTCGTGACCGCGAGCCCAGGATACAGGGGCATGGTCGACAAGGCCAAGGACTTCGTGACCTTCGGCGAGATAGACGAGAAGACGCTCGCTAAGCTCTTCGAGAGCAAGGGCATAGAAGCCAAGGCGGCTGACGTGAAATCGCTCATGGAGGGCGAGAAGAACGTGAAGGACCTCGGCATAGCCATGCCGATAAGGATGCACCCTCCGAAGCACGGCTATGAGGGCATAAAGAGGGGCTACAACCAGGGCGGCGCGCTGGGCAACAGGGGCGCGGACATAAACGAGCTTATAGCTCGCATGCTGTGATAATCGTGGTAGTTCGAGTCAAGAAGAACAGGAAGTACTTCGGAAGCAGGAGCTGGGGCGCGGGCAACATAAAGAACGCCAGGGGCGCCGGCGACCGCGGAGGGGTCGGCCGCGGCGGAAGGAAGCACAAGATGTCCTACTACTGGGTCTACGACCGCGAGAGCACCCACAGCGAGGTGGGGTTCGTGCCCTACAGGAGGAAGAGGCTCGGCGAGATCGACCTCGGCGAGATATCCAAGCGCGCCGAGAAGGCCGGCGGGCACAAGCCTGTGCTGGAGCTGAAGGGCTACAAGGTCCTCGGCGACGGCAAGCTGTCTGCGGCCGTCGTCGTGAAGGCCAGCGGCTTCACCAAGACCGCCCACAGGAAGATAACCGAGGCCGGCGGAGAAGCGGTCAAGCTCTGAACTGCCGCCACAGCGGCATAATACTTATTTGCTTACAGTCTATTCCACTGCGGTCACGAGTGTTGGGATGCGGCGTTACAACATTGCTTTCTACTCCGATACGTACCTCCCTGCGACGGACGGCGTCGTGACCTCGATGCTCGACTTCAGGAAGGAGCTCGAGAGGCGCGGGCACAGGGTCTTCATATTCGCGAGCCGGCGCGGCATCGCCCGGAATGGCGCCTCCCCCGAAAAGGACGTGTTCCTCTATCCCGGCGTGGGCTTCAAGCCGTACCCGCAGTACAGCGTCGCCGTGTTCCCTTTCTATTCGCTGCTCAAGCAGAGGTCCATCGACATCGACATAGTGCACGCCCAGACGCCATTCATCATGGGCATCAACGGGATGCTCATGGCCAAGCTGGGCAAGTACCCGCTCGTGGGCTCCTTCCACACGATGGTAAACAGCAAGGCGCTTGAGGCGTACTACCCCAGGAACAGGGCGCTCAAGAGGTTCACATCGACCTACCTGTGGAAGTACACGAAGTTCTTCTACAGGAAGTGCGATCTTACGATAGCGCCGTCGCATGCGATAGAGGACCTGCTCGAGCGCCACGGGATAAACGACACCGCATTGGTCCCGAACGGCGTCGACCTTAAGCGGTTCAATCGCCGCATCCGCGGCGATGGCGTGCGGAGGAGGCTCGGCATAAAGGACAGCGATAAGGTCGTGCTCTACCTCGGCAGGATCAGCAGGGAGAAGAAGATCGAGGTGATGCTCCGCGCCGCGAAGAGGGTGCTGCGCTCCAGGAAGGACGTCGTCTTCGTCATAGGCGGGGCGGGGCCCGCGCAGGACTACTACAGGCGCATGGCGCGCCGCCTCGGAGTTCTGGACAGGGTCAGGTTCACCGGGTTCGTGGAGGGCAAGGCGCTGCCAGGCCTGTACGCGTCGAGCGATGCGCTCTGCCTCCCGTCGACGTTCGAGACCCAGGGGATCGTCTCGCTAGAGGCGATGGCGTTGGGCAAGCCGGTGGTCGGCGCGGACTACCTTGCGCTGCGCGAGATAATACAGAACGGCAGGAACGGGGAGAGGTTCGCGGCGGGAGACGACGCGGGCTGCGCCAGGAAGATAGAAAAGGTTTTAAATAATTGCGGGGCTTATACAAAGGATGCAGTCAGCACTGCACGCAAGTTCTCAGTGGAGAAGGCAACTGACAGGCTGCTGAAGGCTTATGATTCTGTATTCTAGAAGGTCGTTTAACTGAGCGGAGAACAAACCAACGAAATCAAGGAAGGTAGCAGTGCGGCGGGAGCGCCTACGCCCGCGCCGGAAGGCGCGCCCCAGACCGGGATGCAGCTGCTCAGGACCCAGATAGCCGAGGAGAAGGCGAAGCGCGCCGACCTCGTGGGTCAGTTCAACAGGGTCAGGAACAAGCTCAGGTACAAGCAGGTGGAGCATGAGGCGCTGGCCAGGCTGCTCGCATCCGCGCCGCAGGAGGGGGGCCACAACGTAGGCCGCCTGAGGAGGATGAAGGAGAGCATAGAGTTCAGGATCGCCACGGAAGCCACGACCCTCAATGCCGAGAGGGAGCTGATAAAGCACCTGGGCGAGGTGAACGGCGAGCTCGAGGAGGCGCTCAAGGCCTACAGGTCCAGGAGGAAGTCCGAGCTGGTGGCCAAGGACATAGAGGAGCTCAAGCAGAGGTTCGACGAGCTCAGGAAGCAGATAGCGGAGTCCGACGGCAGGCTCGACGGCCTCTACGGCCGCCTGCGCGAGGAGACCGGGTGGGGCGACAACAGGTCGTCGTCAGCGGCCAAGAAGAAGCACGTGAAGCAGCAGGAGCCTCTGGAGATAAGCCTCGAGGACATCGCCACGATAAAGAGCAAGAAGCACAACGGCGACGAGAAGACTGACGGTGTTTGATTGAGGATAACCTTCTACGGAGCGGCCGGGGAGGTCGGCCGGAGCTTCGTGCTCATAGAGAGCGGCGACACCAGGGTGGCGCTCGACGCGGGGGTGAAGCTCGGGGAGGTCGAGGAGCACCCGACCATAGACGACGCTGACCTCAAGGGCATCGACGGCGTCATACTCTCGCACGCGCACCTGGACCACTGCGGCTACGTGCCGCACCTGTACGCCAGCGGCTACACGGGCTACCTCTACGCGACCAAGCCCACGCTGGAGCTGCTCAACGTGGTCATGACCGACTACGTCAACATCTCGAAGCCGAAGGACGTCACGAAGGAGAGCCTGCAGAAGGTCGTCCAGCACTTCAGGATAGAGGAGTATTTCAAGGAGTTCAAGATAAAGGGAATGACGATACGGCTGCTTCCGGCGGGGCACATACTCGGGAGCGCGATGATAGAGGTCAGCGACGGCAAGGAAAAGCTCCTCTACACCGGCGACATAAATCTCAAGACGACGAAGCTGCTTGACGCGGCTTACACCGCGGACCTGAACGCCAACATACTGATAACGGAGAGCACGTACGGGGGGAAGAGCGACACGTTCCAGCCCGAGAAGGTCGTGCTAGGCAAGATGGTGGCGGACCTGAACGAGACGCTCAAGGCCGGGGGAAAAGTGATAATGCCGGTCTTCGCCGTAGGGAGGGCGCAGGAGGTGCTCTTCATACTTGACGACTACATAAGGTCAGGCGTGCTCCCGAAGGTGCCGATATACGTCGATGGCATGGTCAACAAGGTCGTGCGCATCTACAGGCACAACGTCATATGCTGCAAGGAAGAGGTGCAGAAGCGCATACTCATGAGCGAGGACGATCCGTTCAAGAGCAAGAATTTCTACGTCGTGGGCGGAAGGCAGCAGAGGGCGAAGGTCCTCAAGGAGACGGGCGCGTGCATAGTGGTCACGACCAGCGGAATGCTCAAGGGCGGCCCGGTCGTCAAGTACCTAGAGAAGTTCGCGGGCGACTCAAACAACAAGATGATACTGGTCGGATACCAGGCGGTGGGCACGCCGGGAAGGGCGCTCAGGCCGGCACCAAGGAGATAGAGATAGGCGATTCCAAGAAGAAGATAAAGATCGGGATGAAGGTGGCGTTCTACCACTTCTCTGCTCACGCGGACAGGCCGCAACTCCTCAAGCTGATAAGCAAGGTGAAGGGACTGAAGACCATATTCATAGACCACGGCGAGGAGAACAAGTCGCGCGAGTTCTACGACGAGCTGAAGCAGAAGTACGACGTCAGGCTTCCTGTCCTGTCGACCCCGTACGACGTGTGAGTTCAGATGCCCGCTGCAAATCGGGCTTAATAGAGGTTGTTCACAAAGTCAGACTTTTTAAACACATTCGGGACTTTTTAAACACTTTTTTGCACTATTGGCGGATAGAAAAGAGAGATTATTAAAAAGTGATTCCACCTACTTTCAGTTCCAACAACAAAGTAAATATCTCTCTGTTGCATCCAATCAAAATATCTATCACGTACCTTTCCAAAAGCGAGTTCGTCATTTCCAAGTTTTGCTCTTTCTGTCCTAAAAAGTTGTATCATTTCCCAATCTTCGCACATCAAATCGTGTCCACTGCATCTTTCATCGTTACAAGTAAAGCGATAACCCATCCAATAGGGTATTTTGTCTAAAGGAGATTTATATTGTTCTCCAAAGAGCATCTTCTGGGTTCCTTCTATTAGTTCCTTCTCCCAATCTCTGCAACTCTCAATTGGTTTTTTGTAGAAGTCAATAATCTTGGGCTTAATAATTCCTATTGTCTGCCTTTGCGAATCTCTTAGGTCTTCTAATTCCTCAATAGATTGATTCAGCTTAGGCAGAAGTAACCCTTTTCTATTGTCCCATTCAGGACTTTTAAAAGAAGCCAATACCCTTATCGTTTTATCTATTACTTTGTGGCTTTCCTGTCTAAGGTATTTATCTTTGTGCGGTTCGGCCTCAACTTCTATGACGTCAAATTTCTTGAAATGTTTATCCATAGGTAGTTTTCTATACATTATAGGAAACATTCGTATCCATTCATTAGTATCGAGATTTATGCCAGCTACACAAACAGTCTCCTCATATTTTTCACTAAGGTTTGGATATGTTTTCGCTATTATTGCGATTTTCTTTTTTTGATATGTCATAAATCTATTACCTTAAATCCATCTTCGATGAGCCTTTTCTTAATTATGCTTCTATGACATTTTGTTATGTCCTTTTCAAAACACATAATTACTGTGGGTCTGACGTGGGCTAATCCTTCAAGATCAGTCAAATACTCTTTTGCTTGTGGGGAGGAAAGCCATTTTGAATAATTTTCAAAAAACTCCTCGTAATTCCCTTCATTCCAAAGTTTATGCCGAAGTTCCCTTGGAGAACCTAATTCTTGAAAATGCCGATACACTATACCCTTTTCTTTCAAAGCGGTACTAAGTGCGGATTTTGAGTAGCCATTCTTCCTACTTAGTGCCAATTCCCTAACATCTATCAGGCATCCTATTTGATGCTCTTTCAAAATTTGAATGAGTTCTTGTAATTTTTTACCCTCGTAACCTATCGTAAATATCGTTACGCCCTTCTTTTCGAGGTACCAGTAGGTTGTGGCACCTTCTTTGCGTCTTTTGAGGCCGATTTCATTTTCTAATTGAGTTACCCATTTATTGTTAGGTACTGTCTGTTCCATATTTAGTTTTTTCCTAATTTCTTGCCAAGTAAATCCAGACTCTCGCGCGTTAAGAAGTTCCGTTAATTTTGACTTAAACTCAGTATAGCTCAGGTCATACGTTTTCTTTACCAACAAACCTTCCGTAGTTATTTCTGTATTTAGGATTTCGCCTTCTTTCCATTTTAGCTTCTCTACCTCTTCAGGCGGAACTGTAAGTATCCACTTTGCATATTCCTTTCCCTTTAATTTGCGGGTAAGATGTCTTTGTAAGCGCATGATTTCTATTTAGGCGCCTAAATGTTTATATATCTTCCTATTAGGCGCCTAAACCTATTTATATCTTTAGGCACCTAATAATATTTGTTAGGCGCCTAACAAATAGGACAGTGTATAAGTATGGATACAAGAAGACAAAAAGCTGAACAGATCGCTAAGACAGAAACAATAAAGAAAGAAGGCAGGGGTTGGGTAGTTCCCTCTCAAAGCGGAAAGGGCTACTACAATGTAGTGCAAGAAGGCACAGGTCTTGCCTGCACCTGCCCTGACTTTCAGCTAAGAGGTCAGCCCTGCAAGCACGTGCTTGCGGTTCAGATAGTGGTTCTGCGATGGTTCGACAAGAAAGGTAAACCCGTAATGGAAGTAAAGAGAGTGTCCTACCCTCAGAATTGGCACGCCTACAATGCCTCACAGATAAACGAGCAAGACCTATTTATGAAGCTGTTAGCTGACTTATGCCAAGATATAGAAGAGCCACTATACAAATTCGGAAGACCACAACTGCCACTAAAAGATATGGTCTTTGCGAGTGCCTTAAAGGTCTATTCGACCTTTAGCCTAAGAAGGTTTATGTCCGATATGCGAGCCTCTAAAGAAAAGGGCTTTGTAACTAAGGTCTCCTCTTACAGTTCAGTAAGCAACTATATGAGAAGTGAGGAGCTAACGCCTATCTTGCAGAGCCTTATTTCCTTATCTTCTATGCCACTTAGGAGCGTAGAAACGAAGTTTGCCATAGACAGCACAGGGTTTAGAACTACACGATTTAACGACTATTGCAGAGAGAAGCACAACACAGAGAAACAGCATCAATGGGTTAAGGCTCATATCTGCACAGGTGTTAAGACCAATATCATTACAGGGATAGAGGTAACGGAAGGCACAGGAGCGGACAGCTTACAGTTCATACCTCTTGCAGAAAGAACGCATCAGAATGGCTTTAACATAGAGGAGATGAGTGCAGATAAGGCTTATTCAAGCAGAGACAACCACGCATACATAGCACAGATAGGTGGAACGCCTTTTATCCCTTTCAGAAAAGGAGCGACTGGCAAGCCAAGAGGCAGTAACCATATCTGGAGAAAAATGTATAACTACTTTGTCTATAACAAAGATGAGTTCTTGGAGCATTACCATCTCAGAAGCAACGTGGAAAGCACAAATAATATGATTAAGGCAAAGTTTACAGATATAGTTAGAAGTAAGGATAAGATAGCACAGACCAACGAGGTATTATTAAAGATTTTATGTCATAATATTTGTGTAGTTATTCAAGAGATGCACGAGTTGGGAATAGAACCTAACTTCTTAGAGGGATAAATATGTCTAATCACACTTTAATTATCGGAGACTGCTCCAATATGAACGAAATTAAGAGTGGTAGCGTTCAACTTGTATGCACCTCTCCACCTTACTTCAATGCTCCTTTTGATTATAAGAAATTGTATAAGAGCTATGACCATTACTTAGAGATGTTAAGGAATGTAGCAAAAGAATTGTTTAGAGTAATAGCAGATGGCAGGATTGTTGCTCTGAATATAGATGATATGTTAGTAGATGGCGAGAAGTTCCCTATAATAGCAGATGCAACTAAAATCTTTCTTGATGCTGGATTCAGATACAGGGATAAGATAACGTGGAAAAAGCCAGATGGCTATTTGAGGATAAGCAGAAGGAGTGGAGTTATGATACAGCATCCATACCCTATGTATTTCTATCCTGATAACCTTCTTGAAAGCATAATAATATTCCAGAAGGGAAAGTTTGATTATAAATCAGTATCAGATGAGCTTAAAGAGAAATCTAAGATAGACATAGGCGAGTTTCAAAAGAAAGACTGGTATATGACTTTATGGTCTATGACAAATGTATTGCCTAATAGTGATTTGGAGAAGGGTATAGCGGCTTATCCAGATGAATTGGCATATAGAATAATCAAACTGTTTTCTTTTGTTGGTGATACTGTCTTAGACCCTTTCACTGGCTCTGGAACGACTATGAAGATAGCTCGTAAATTAGGAAGAAATAGTATTGGTATAGAAATGAAAAAAGACTTAATACCAATAATCAAGAGAAAGACAGGATTTGATGGTCAAGAAAAGCTATTAAATAATGATGACACTTTAGATATAGTAATCAGAAAGAAATAGTGTCATTATGAAGATAACAGCTAAGATAATCAAAGGCATAAATTATAGTCCATTACTTTGTAGAAAACTAAGCAGTTACAAGTTTAGTGAGCTTGAAAAGGCACTCTCTAAAGATGCTACATTTTTCCTTGACATAGACAAGCAAAACAAGATAGCGGTAAGCTGGTGGGTATCAGCTAAAAGAACGAGGTCTTATCCTTATGCAAGAGTGTATGACTCTTATGGTTTTTCTGGTAAAAAACTTACTATAATACCCATAGTAAAAGATGAAGGCTATGGTGGAGATAGAGACTTCTTGCAATGGGATACAATATCTCTTATGAGCTTACTTAAAATCTACGTCGTAATAGCATACTATAAAACTGCTTCTAAAAGCTCAAGATATGAGAGTAAGATTACAAATCAACGATTTGATATGCCATTTATTAAAGACCAGATTAAAGAACTTTTGAAATATCAAGATGACGCTCTACACTGGAATTTAGACCAAATATCAAAGATACAAAAGATAGGTAATAATGCCATAAAATCTTATGAAGCACTATCTAAAAAACTTGGAGTAAAAATGCACTCTAAAGAGAAAGCAGAAAGAAGGATACACGAACTTATGAAGGATAAGGAGATGTTTCTTAAAACCTCAAGAGCGTTAGCAGTGATGGCCCAGAGCAGAGAGCGTTCTGTAACACATAAAGCTGAAAGTGTAGATGGGTCAAAATCAAGCCTTACTATCAGCAACTATCTTGGTGGCAACTACTACTTTACCTCTGATGAAGCAAGACTAAGAAAGGGAAGGTTGTTTTTGGTAGAAGCAAAGAATACAAAGGAGAATAGGCTACCAAATAGAGAGGACATTAAAGACGGACTAATAAGAATGATTTTATTCACTAATTTGGAGAAAGTAAGTATAAAATCTAAGGTTTATCCGATAACTCCTTTATTGAAACTAACCTCTAAAAAGAAATTTGTTATTGGAAAGAGAGACGCATTAGTGCTAAATATACTCAAAAAAGAAGCTAAATTAAATGGATTTAAAGTAGAAGTAAATGGTAAGCTCCTTAAATAGTTAAATTGACTTTTTAAACAAAATCAGGACTTATTAAACAGAATTTGACTTATTAAACAAAGCGGGCTTAATAACAACGTTTATATAGGTAGAACGCCATATTACTATCACTAGTAAGGGAGAAGGATAACGGAATTTACGTCAAAAATAAGACAACTTATTTTCTTAAATTCCTGGAAGTCGGGACCCGCTGACGCGGCCTCGTCTCTCCGGACTCGGTAGGGATTCGCAAGGATTCCTGCAAAACCAATCCAAAATCCCAGTCAGTAAAGCTAGAGAAAACAAAAAACAAAAAGAAGTGAAAAGATGACTGAGAACGTGACAGAAGGCAGAATGGATAATGAGAACCGCAGGAAAGTCCCATGGAACATATACCGGGACGAGCCTGGTTCGGAAAGGCGGCAGGATCAGAACGCCAAGAGGCGCGATTCCGCACCGCAGCAGAGGCCCGCGAGGTTCAACTCGCAGAGGCATCAGCAGCGCCACGAACAGCGCCCCAAACAGCATTTCGTGCAGAGGCCGGCGCCAGTTCCTGTTAGGAACACGCCAAGGCCGAAGGCAAAGGAGCGCATGACTGTGACTTTCTACGGCGCAGCAGGAGAGGTCGGCAGGAGCTGCGTGCTGGTAGAGAGCAAGAACACAAGGCTTATCCTTGACGCCGGCATAAAGCTGGGTGAGGTCGAGGAGCGCCCCGTGATAGAGGACAGCGAGCTGAAGCACATCGACGCGGTGGTGCTTTCGCACGCCCATATGGACCACTCGAGCTATCTCCCGCACTTCTTCTCCAAGGGATATACGGGGCCCGTCTACGCGACGAAGCCCACGTTCGAGCTGGTCGACATAATGACCAAGGACTACATGCACATCTCCAATCCAGAGGGCGTGACCAAGGACAGCGTGAAGCTGCTCTTCAAGCACTGCAGGCCCGTGGAGTACTACAGGGAGTTCAGGGTGAAGGACTTAAGGATTCGCCTGCTCCCGGCGGGACACATACTCGGGAGCGCGATGATAGAGGTCAGCGACGGCAGGGACACGCTGCTGTACAGCGGGGACATCAACATGAGGAGCACGAAGCTCTTCGATCCCGCATACGACAAGAACCTGAACGCTAACGTGCTGATAATAGAGAGCACCTACGGGGGCAAGGCCGACGTCTTCCCTTCGGACAAGGACGTGCTCAACAAGCTCGCCGCAAGCGTGAAGGAGACGATAAACGCAGGGGGCAAGGTCATAATACCCAGCCTCGCGGTGGGGAGGGCGCAGGAGATACTGTTCACGCTGGACGACTACATCAGGTCGGGCATAGTGCCTAAGACCCCCGTATACGTCGATGGAATGATTGGCAAGGTCCTCCGTATCTACAAACGCAACGTGCGCTACTGCAAGGACGAGATCCAGAGGAGAGTCAAGACCAAGAACAACGATCCGTTCGAGAGTAAGAACTTCACGATAATCGGGAGCAGGCAGCAGAGGGCGAAGGTGCTCGCGAGCGACGGCGCCTGCATAGTCGTGACCACGAGCGGCATGCTCAAGGGAGGGCCGGTAATCCAGTACCTCGAGAAGTTCGCGGGCGACTCGAACAACAAGATAATCCTCGTCAGCCACCAGGCTGAGGACACCCCCGGCAGGCAGCTGCTTAACGGATCCAGGGAGGTCGTGTTCGGGGATGAGAAGCTGAAGCTGAAGATCGAGGCGAAGGTCGAGTACATCCACATGTCCGGCCACGCGGACAGACCGCAGCTCCTCAAGCTGGTGAGCAAGGTCAAGGGCCTGAAGACCGTGTTCGTCGAGCACGGCGAGGAGGTCAAGGCGAAGGAGCTCTACGAGACCCTCAAGAACAGGTACGACGCGAGGCTTCCTGTCCTGTCGACCCCGTACGAGATAAAGTGAAGCCCTGCGCGGGCCGCCTTTCTGGCGTGCCCTCGCATCGGCCTTTACGAAAAATTGCATCTTATTGGGAGATCATCACTTTCAGCAATTGACTGGTTGCAATAGGGTCTCCTCTTTTCAGCACCAGCAGGCTTTCCTTGGCGCGGTCCTCTCCTCTTCGAGTAAGTGTGAACGGGCCGTTATACAAATAATTGTCGGGCGCCTGCGATTTTATATCGCCGCCAAACTGCCTCTCAAATAGATAATCAGCAACAACCGTGCTAACGAGTCCCGACGCATCGCGCTGGATCGGTATTTCAACGTTGAAAGCGTCTAGGATTTTTTCCGAATTCAACAGGTATATCCAGTAAGTGATCTGATTTACGCTCGATACGTTCCCGTCTGCGCATGCAACGCCTATCACGGCATCGATTACTTGCCCCGGCCAGATCTCCTCCTTTGACCTCGCCATCAAGGCGACACTATTTACAATGGCTTTACCATCGTCCATCCCAGCACCAATGCAACATAATCAAAATGCGTATTTATGACTTGTGACTCGGAAAATTTATGCGAGTCAAAGATTCCGCTCCTACTTTGCTTGCAGGCTCCGCCTGACTCCCTTTTATTACTTCATAATCAAATAGAATATGATGATCTTATGGCAGATGAGCAGAAACAGATGAACCTGAACTTCGTTGATACTAAGCCGATCTTCGCTGATGAAATCGCATTGGCATTCAAGGTAAATGCGTCCAAGGACAGCAAGGGCGTTATTGAGAAGGAGGGTCACGTGACCTTCATCTTTGTCGACGCGATGAAGCGCCAGGCCGTCGGCGAATTCGTGGTGAGCAAGAACACCGCGAAGGCCCTCGTCAAGGTGCTGTCAGATAGCATAGTCAACCTCGAGAAGCAGCTGGCAGACAAGTCCATGCCGAAGCCTCCTGAGATCAAGACCACGTCAGATACACGCATGTACCGGTAAGGGCTCCGGCATCCGCCGAGAAAAGCGACGGGATGCAAAACATTTTAATAATCTGGAATGCAGGTTCTAGATATGCACACGATAAAGCGATACGAGTCCGAGGCCGCCAGGACGCAGGTCATAATGGCCGTGGGCGGATCCGGGAAGCGCATGGGAATATCCTACCCAAAGTCCCTCATAAAGCTCGGCGACAGCACGCTGCTCGACAGGTGCGTCAACATGTATGTCAACTGCGGCTTCCGCAGCTTCGTGTTCCTGCTGGGGCATAACGACAAGGAGATAACTAAGCACATAGACAGCAGCGATTATTCGGGCGCATCGATAACCAAGTCATATGACTACGCGCAGGGGATAGGCCGAGCGAAGGCCCTGAAGAGCGCCCTTGTGAACGGGAAGATTGACAGGTCGAAGAGGCTGATGCTCGCATTCCCTGACGATGTCTTCACCGACAACTCATTCCCGATGAAGGTGCTGCTGGAGCACCTGCACGCCGTCAAGGCGTTCGGCGCGCTCGCGAGCCTGGTCGTCGCGAAGGCGCAGAGGTACGCTTACGGGGTCGCGTGGGCCGACGACAGGAGCATGATAACTAAATTCGAGGAGAAGCCGCTCGTGCCGCTGCTCACCTCTACTGGCGTTCCGATAATCGAGCCGGAGGCTTACCACTACGTCGAGGAGCTCATCGACCTGGACAAGGGCGGCCCTGTGGACGAGCACCCGCTGTACCTGCGCCTGGCCGAGGAGGGCAGGATCTACGCGATCACGATACCCCCCGACACATGGATATCGATCAACACCGCGAAGGAGCTCGAGCAGGCGCAGAGGTTGGTGGATTCGGGCGTTCTTCCAATGAGGTAGTGCTTCATTGCCTGCGTGGTGCTTTTTAGCCTTTCCTTACAAATATTGTGTTTGTGCGAGTGTAGTCTAGCCTGGTAGGACGTAGCCTTGCCAAGGCTATAACCCGGGTTCAAATCCCGGCGCTCGCAGGGTAATAATCATGGCTAAGAAGAAAGATAAAAGCGCAAGTCCGTACGTTGGCCACTATAGGAAGGCGACCCTTTTCGCATTGGCCGCCACCGCGGTCTCGGTGATCGTCGCGGCATACCTCTACACGACACCACTACACGGCCATCTCGCAAGATATCCTTTGCTGGTTGCGGTGACGTTCAGCTTGATATGCGCTGTCAGCGCCTACCTGTGGAAGCGCCCTCCGCGCAACTTAACTCTGGTGCACGTGAAGCAGTTCTTCCAGGCTTTCGTGATATTCGAGGCGCTTTATTACGTCGCGATGTTCGTTGGGCTCCAGCTCCTGCCATCGCTGCACCACTACGCTGCCATGGTCTTCGACCCTGGTTTCATGACCCTGTCCATCCTGCTCAGCGTGGGCGGCTACTACGTAAAGCTCATAATATACGAGTACCTGAATGCGCGGAAGGCTAGGAAGGCGAAACCGTGAAGTGCCTCTCGCTCAGGCAGCCGTACGCCGAGCTCGTCGTGCTTGGGAAGAAGACTATCGAGCTCAGGAAATGGAACACCCATTTCAGGGGAAGGTTCCTCGTGCACGCGTCCAAGACGGTCGACTCCAGGGCGTGCGCGCGCTTCAGGATTCGGCCCGAGACGCTCGCAACCGGAGCCATAATCGGGAAGGCGACCCTCTTCTGGGTGAAGAAGTACGGAAGCAGGAAGGAGTTCGTCGCTGACGCGCGGAGACACCTTGCGAGATACGAGGAATACGGCACCTCGCGGTACGCATTCCTGCTCAAGGATCCTATTAGGTTGAGGAGGCCCATTTCCTACAGGGGAAGCCTCAACTTCTTCAACGCAGACATATAATCAGTGCGGTCCTCTCTCAGAACTTCTCGTAGACCAGCGTCACTATGTCTCCGTCCTTGAGTGCGTGTTCGGAGCCGACCTTCTGGTTTGCGAACCGTGCGCTCTTTCCGGTGATGTAAGCATACTTCAGGTTCTTCGCGGCCTTCGTGTGGAGGCCTTTCGCCACGTCCATGATGGTCCCTCCCGCCTTCATAACGAACGGCTTTGAGAAGTCGGCCGCTCCGTCCTTCGGCTTCAGATATATCTTTATTATTCCGAGGTTGTCGAACAGCATGTCCTTCAGCGCGCCGATGTTCGTGCTCCTCACGGCGCTGACGGATATTACCTGCGTCTTCAACCTCGACTGGATGTCTTTCCTGATCTGCTCCGCCTTGGTCTCCCCCACCAGGTCTATCTTGTTGAGCGCGACGACTCCCTTGACGTAAACGGCGTTGTCGATGAGGAGCGCGATCAGGCCGTCGGCATCTATGTCCGAATAGAAGATGACCTTCCCATTGTAGACTCCGATCTCGTTGAGTATCGCTGCTACCTCCCTCCTGTCCGGGACCCTGTGTCCGTTGCCCTCGATCATCAGTCCGCCGGAGCTCTTCCTCTCTACCAGCACCCTCGGCTTCTCCTGGTTCACCTTTATGTCAAGGAGCGATAGCTCCTCTACGAGCTTGTCGATCTGGCTCGGGGAGGTTGCGTCCACTATGAACAGGAGCAGGTCGGCGATCCTCAGGACGCTCGCTATCATGGTCCCTGCGCCCTTCCCCGCATGGGCGCCCTCTATAAGGCCTGGCACGTCCAGCACCTGTATCTTCGCGCCTCTGTATTCCAGCATCCCAGGTATCACGTCCAGGGTAGTGAACGCATAGTCTGCGACCTTCGATTCCGCGCTCGTGAGCAGCCTAAGGAGGGAAGACTTGCCCGCGTTGGGGAAGCCGACGAGGACAACTGTCGCGTCTCCCGACTTCCTTACCGCGAAGCCCGTGCCCCTCCTGCCCTTCTTCTCAGCCATCGTCTTCTTTATCTTCGCCATCTTAGAGCGCAGGATCCCGAGGTACTTGTTGGTAGCCTTGTTGTACCTGGTCTTGGAATAGGACTCCTGCAGCTCGTCCAGCTTGTTCTGCAGGACCTTCTTGTCTGCCATCTTAGATCACGCGCCCGCGCCGGCCGCTAGCCGGGCACGGAATCAACCACTTGCCCGTTGGCTGCGCCAGCCACAGATGTCGCGTTCAGTCCCATCGATATGGTGTATCCGCTCATGTTGAAGCGCGTCACGAAGCTCAGCGGCACGTAGTACATGTCTGATACGCACATCTCGAACGCGCCTACGCCAGACTGCGCGCCCGCATTGGAGATGGTGCCTGCGATGTACGTGCACGGCGTACCGTTGTACGAGCTCTGGTACTCGGTCTGGTAGTTCAGGGACAGGCCGTACGACGACGCGAGTGTCGACATCCAGTAGTTCACTGACGCGGCCGGGTCCAGTCCTGCCAGCGAGTCCGTCGACCTGCAGACGTTCTTGTGGCTGCCGAACAGGAATCCCATTATGTCCTTGGTGTTCGCCTCAGACATGTTGAAGTTCTCGCACAGCTGTGCTCCTCCTGTGAGGTTGAGGTAGGCCACCTCTATGGGCCCCGCGATTGGGACTCCCGTCGCGTTGACCGCGAGCTTCACGTCGTTGTCGTACTTGTAAACTCCCGCGCTCAAGGGCGAAGAAAGGGATATGAAAGAGAAAAATCCTGATGGCCTTGCCGATACCTCTCCGGCGTATGCTGCTGTGAACTGCGGCAGGCTGAAGATATTGCCTGCGGAAGCGGCCAGCGTTGCGGTAGCCGCCTGGCCGGACTGCGATGTCAGGCCTGCGATGGCCGTCGGTACGACCAGCCCCGTGTTCGGGAAGACCGCCAGGCCGTACTGGTTGGTCGGCGCGCTTGGCGCGAACCACGGAAAAGAGAATAGCGCTATCCCGAGCAGTGCGATTCCAATGAAAGCCTTCCCTGAGGAAGGACCTGCCGAGTTCGCGGATCCGTCTATGACCCTATTTCTCATGCAATCCCTACCAATAGTTGCCCAAAAAGGCTTATAGCCTTTAGTCCGTGGCGTCTAGCTGGGTGACGCGGCCATCTTGAACAGCCGTCAGGAGGTTGGTTTTATATACAGTGCTGGCCCATTATCTGTGATTTGATGGCGCGGGAAGATTCTGACGACTTCGTTCCGATGCTCTTTAGGGGACTGATAGCCCTATTCGTTTTCGTCTGTCTCGCTATCTTCGCGGGCGTAGTTCTCTTCGTTCTTCTACCTGGAGCCCTACTCTTGTCTGCGGGCCTTGGTTGGCACGCGTTCCTGGGCGTAATCGCGCTGATTTTCTTTGTCTGGCTGTTCTTCTGGTTCTTCAGGATGGTCTTCCGCGGGGCGCACGGACACCACCGCCATGGCTGGTACGCCGACGAGCGCGACATAGCAAGGAGGAGGTACGCGCGCGGAGAGATAACCCGGAAGGAGTACCTAGCGATAATCAAGGACCTCGACAGCACGAAGTGACCTCCGGTCCCAAAGAGCTATTTCTACTAACGATCTTCCGTTTCACGAGCGCGCTGATATTCATCAAGCTCTTCTGGCGAATATTTGTATTTAGAGAAATCTCCAGGATAGGCAAGATAGGACAATACCCCCGCAAGCTACAGGGTAGTAGACGCGATTACTTTTAAGTTCCGTTTTTAATGATAATCACGCCGAATAGTCAACGTTTCACTAATAATACTTATAAACAGCCTAAATGTAATAAATGCAGTGAAATCGTGCAGAATCCAACTAAAAATATTCATTTAGGTAACAGAGGGCCGTATGCGCAATTGGAAAATGAAATCGGAGAAATAAAAGGCTTGCGCGACTATAGAGAACTTAAAAGAGTAGTGATTTTCGCAGACGCATTTTCAAACGTTATGCGTAAACCTAAGTACTTAAATGTTGTCGAAATGTTGGGGCTTAGCGACAAGGGCCGCGATGAGCTTCAGGGAATATATTCGGAAGTCATTGAACCCTTAGATCAAAAGCTTCTTAGCATCAGGTCCTTGGTGATAGGGACTAGGACAGATCACGGTTTGGGTGAAAATGTCGCTCCAGCAATAAAACCGACAGACGAAACTAAAGATTCAGCAATAAAGGAATTTACAGACCTCTTTTCTGAAATGCTGAATAAAGACGACCTCAAGGATGAAATAAACATCAAGGCCGTCATATTATATCCCTTAGTCCTAGCCGGCATAAATACATGGAGAAAATTTGACATGGACTTTGCAGGCAAACTAATAGAAAGAATAAAATCAAACGAGGAAAATCCAGAATTAAGAAAGGCAATAGAAATTATAGACATACCTGTCGTTTCGTCTAGAAAGTAATTAGGGGGTGTGGGGTCAAGGTATACCACGGGCTTTAGCCCGCGGACAGGAATTGACCCCACTTTGAGTGTTCCTGCTCTATTTTTAACAAATTCTGAGAAGGATTAGCGACGGCAGTGTGGCCCCAGAATTTTTGCGGTCCTGAAGTTTCTGCCGCCGAAGTGTTATTGTGAATAGTGTAAACAATGTAAGGGATATAAAGGAAAGCGCGACGGCATGCATCCACAGGTACAACTGGCAGCACATGGTTTTTGTGTCGAAATATCGATACAGGATGTTCAAAAATCCAGAGACCTGCCGAATAATACACGATGCGATTTATGACGCCGCGCGTAGACATGGAATCGGAATTAAAGAATTCGCTGTCGGAGAAGACTTTCAACACGTGCATCTTGAGATTGACGTACCAAATACTATGTCAGTTTCAACCGCGGTGCAACTGCTGAAGGGATATTCGGCGTACGTGGTCTTCAAAGAAATGCCAAACCATCGACTTAGGTATTGGAGAGGGCATTTCTGGAGTGAAGGATACAGTAACGGAAGCGTAGGCCCTCAGAACGAGGAGACGATACAAAATTACATCAGAAAGCAGGATCAGTACGGACAAATGAGACTTGCCGCCTAGAGCGCAGGGGATACCCCCGACTTTAGTCGGGGGAGGAGGTCATTTCTATGGAAGCGTAACGCGCGGCATGGCCTATGCTGCCTTACGATATTCCTTGCCGCAGGCAGGATTTGAACCTGCGACTTTCCGGTCTTCAGCCGGACGCTCTCCCACTGAGCTACTGCGGCGCAGCAGCTACTAATTGTCGTGGATATTTATAAAGCTTTAATTCTTTTGCAGCCAATTTCCCTGCAGGTGATGCCGGTCTTATGGCAGTTGACGCGCGCTGGTACGGACTTGGCGATTTCGCCAGGCTCCTCAAGCTGGAGGGGCTCGACTTCCGGGAGTACCAGTTCAACATAATACGCTCTGTGCTGAGCCGCGGCAACAGCCTCGTTGTGCTCCCAACGGGCCTAGGCAAGACGTTCATAGGCGCCGCGCTCATAGCGAAGTCGCTCTCGGAAGGCAAGCGCGCGCTGCTGCTAGCTCCCACTAAGCCCCTCGCGGAGCAGCACCGTGCCTCGCTGACCGGGCTGCTTGGCATAGGGCCCGACGACGTGACCCTTCTCATAGGGTCGGTGGGAAAGAGGAGCAGGGCCGAGATGGAGCTCGGCGCGAAGGTCATAGTCGCCACGCCGCAGACCATAGCCAACGACCTAAAGTCAGGGGCATTCTCGCTCGACGGGTTCGGAGTGGCGATATTCGACGAGTGCCATAGGGCGGTCGGGAAGTACGCCTACACCTACATCGCCAACGAGTTGGCGGTCCGGGGCGTGCTGATCGTGGGCCTCACGGCTTCGCCGGGAAGCCGCGCCGACCGAATTGGCGCGCTCGCAAGCACGCTTAACATAAGGCACATAGAGGCGAGGACTTCTGCCGACCCCGACGTCATATCCTACGTGATGCCGAAGTACGTGCACGTTGTCAGGGTGGAGCAATCTGCGCGCATACGCGAGATCTCGTCGCTGCTCAAGCCCATCGGGGAGGAGAGCATAAGGAGCCTAAACCGGATGGGGCTCCTCCACGCCAAGGGCTTGGAGAGCGTGCCGAAGGGCAGGCTCATAGCGCTGGGCAGGGAGATAGACAAGATAAGCGCGCAGGGCTACAAGTTCGGCGCCCTCTACAGCTACATACGCCTGCTCAATATCTCGCATGCCCACGACCTGCTGGTTACGCAGGGCATACGCCCCTTCTACAACTATGTCGAGTCGCTGAAGGCCAGGGAGAAGAGGGGCCGTGCTGTCGAGAACCTTCTCTCCAACAAGGACTTCATCCACGCAGTACAACTCGCCTCCGAGGCCCTTGAGAGGGGTGAAGAGCACCCTAAGGTGGCCGAAGTCGTGAGGGTACTCCGCTCCCAGCCGGGCAAGGGCGCGATAGTGTTCGTCCAGTACCGTTCCACCATAAGGATGCTTGTCAACGAGCTCGCGAAGGCGGGCCTGAGCGCATCCGCGTTCGTCGGCAAGAAGGAGGGCGTGACGCAGGAGGGCCAGAAGCGCACCCTGGAGGACTTCCGGGCCGGGAAGTTCAGGGTGCTCGTCGCGAGCTCCATAGGCGAGGAGGGCCTCGACATACCCAGCGTCGACCTAGTCATATTCTACGAGCCGACGCCCAACGAGATCCGGGACATACAGAGGAAGGGAAGGACTGGGAGGTTCAGGGCGGGCGACGTGTACGTGCTGGTGGCTCTGGGCACGAAGGACGAGGTCTACCTGCTCATCTCCAGCATGAAGGAGAAGCGCATGGCTGCGCTGCTCGAGAAGACCAACGCCGATCTCGCGAGGCGCGCAAAAATCGAGGACAACCTGAACCTGGGCCAGAGGCATCTCAAAACTTAGGCGCGAATCTCCTCATTACCAATGAGGCTGTAGACGGGCTTCCGGTCTGCAATGCGAAGGTCGAGGGTGTAGAAATCCAACGGTATCTGCAATCCCCTGTGCAGCTTATGCGCTAGGACATCCATCTCCTTTTCGCGATTACTTCCAGCAACCACTTCGAGTTGCGAGCCATCCTTTTTAACACTGATGCTCCCTAAGTACCTCCACCTCCCAATCTTTCCAGTCTTAAGTTCATGCCTAAATTTTGATTCTTCTGAGCCTTCTTTTAAGATGTCTGTCATTCCCATTGCCAAATCGCTATCAAGATAAGGCCGACCGAGGGTACGAATGTAACGCGCTACCACCTCAGGATACGACATCTTGCGCAGTACTGCTATGGACAGGCCCTCAATCCACTTGCCTCCACCTAAGTACGCCACGCCGCCGCCATGGGCGCCAAGACATCCATTATCTTTCAGCCACGTCTCCACCTTGGCAACCACTTTGGTCTCATTTTCCGTCCTTTCAACCACCGCATGACCGGTTGGCACGGAATACCTGCTGAACTTCTTTTCCAAGCGGCTTTCAGTCTTAGGAAGAGATGCCTCCTTACCAGGCGCATTGGTTTCACCTATTTTCCCCGCATGTGTCGTTTCTGCCATAGTTTTGTTTGTGCTTCTAGTGATATTTAAGCTTAACTCCGTCCATAGCTATATGTCCTACCACTAGAGAGCACGTATACCCTTAGGACAAGATTTATGCGCAGCAATGTCGCGCTTAACTGTTCCCGAACATCTTGTGGAGGCTTAACAACTCCGCTTTCAGATTTTTCAGCTCATCTTCCTCCGTCTTCCCACTCACAGGAATCAATCCGATATGCTCGTTTATCGCGTCCAGGAACTTCGCCCAGTCCTCCGTGTCCTTCTTCATGAGGGCGAGCGCCTCCTTGTCCTCCTTGAGCAGCAGTATCAATTTCAGCAGTTTCTCGTTCTCCGCCCTCTCTCCGGACGCGCCGAGCCTTTCCTTTACGTAATCCCTTAGCTCGTTTATCTCATCTATTCCCATTTCGTCGTTCCTCTCGGTGAGCTTTTCCACGCCTCGGGAAAAGGAGGATATCGCGTCATGGAGCGCGCTAAGGAGGTCATTCAGGGACAGCTTCTTATCGAAAGCCATTGGATCAGCAATTAAATCCAGACAAATACTGTGTAGGACCAAAAGCATATAATCCTGTAGATTGGCGGCTTGGCCAAGTTCGGTGCGCTCGTATAGACGAGAATCCGAACCCAAGCCAGAGACGCCCCATAGGAAATACGTCTCCTGTCAAACCCTGATTCTGCATATAAAAAGGCGCGCTTGACGTATTTTTCGGCAGTTAAAACAATAGGCTTATATACGAGGACTTCAGTAATGCTATTACTGAGGGTGGGGAATATGGGCACAATGCCTTTGCTGGTATGCGAGCGCAAGCTAAGCGAAGACATGCTTGTGGAACTGCCCGCACGCGCCAGCCCGGAACTGAGAAGGATCGCGCAACTGAAAGAGCGCGCAATAGCGGAGCCAGAGCGAAGGAAGGCCATCGTGGCGCACCTCGAGGGCTACATGAAGAGCAAGAGGGGCACGATGGAGGGCAGGGCCGCGCAGAGAGCGATATCGATGATCATAGCGGTATCGATGCTCGAAGTGCTGCAGGGATAGCGCGCGGGGAAACCCCCAACGGAAAGCGGCGGAGCGAGCGGTGCCGCGTTTTGCGGCATCGCCGCAGCATAGCCTTTGACCTTCTGCTTCTGGATCGAAGACATATCTGAAGAATTCAGTCCGCCTTAGCGGATTTGCCATACCTTTTGTTGTCTTTTGTATATCTTCTAAAGAACCACTGCAGGAACGGTCCGTCAACGCGCTTGATATGTGACCTTTCCAGCGCAGTGTAATAGCTCGCCCTGTTCTCATACGCTATGTTGAGCATAGGATAACGATGCCTGTTCAGTGCAAAGTTCATGAGCAGCCTCGATATCCTGCCATTCCCGTCCGTGAACGGGTGGATGGTCACAAACTTCAGATGCGCCAGTGCAGCCAGCTCTACCGGATGCAGCTTTCCCTTGCTCCTATCGTACCACCTGAAGAATTCCCTAAAGAGGGGATGCACTTCGACGGGAGGGGGAGGAATGAATCTGCTGCCTGATATGTATATCTGGTGGTCCCTGATTTTTCCGGCAACATCCGGTTTTGTGTCCTTTAATAGCTCATAGTGCCATTCCAGAACCCGATTCGCATTCAGATCTCCTTTGTGCGATAGCATTTTATAAAATACTCTCTTGTGCGCCTCGGCCTCTCTCACATCGCGCAGAGGCTTATTCTTCGGAGTTGCTTCATGAAGGAGAAGCGCAGCCGTTTCCTTGAAGCTTAGCGTCGATCCCTCTATCCTTTGCGTATCGTAGGTAAATTTTATCATGAAAGACTCAACATACTTTTCCACCGCTTCCTGCGGCATCAATTCTTGCTCTTTACTGAACCCCTGTTTTATTGTGTCGAACTGCGAATACCATTTTTGCTTGTACAGTTCAAAAACAAATTCACGCTTTATCGTCTCGATATCCTTCGGTATGTTTCTGCCCAGATATCTCTCTTTCTTGAGCACCCTGCCTTTAATCCTGTAAGGATGCTCAAGATAGTAGTAAGCATTGCCGTTAATCATCTTCCGTTTTATCGTTACCATGAATATTTCTTACCCCTACAAATTTATAAATATTTGTATTTTACATAAAATGTAGGGGTAAGAATTCCGCACTATTCGGAAAAATTGAAGCTTTAAATATTTTCATCCCCAATCCCCTCTGATACCTTGAGGAAATCCTATTTGTGCCTGACGCTCGCCGTGATAGCCGTCGTGGCGGTGGCACTGGCGGCTGTGACGCTCTTGGGTCATGGCAGTGCCGGCGCGCTTACTGCCTTCGACGGAGTTCCCGTCCCGCAGACGCTGGTAATCCGACTTAACGTTCCTTCCAATATCAGCTCCGCTGTCGGGACCGGGCTGGCCACTAACCTTCCGAAGAACGTCTCGGGAAGCCCGCTTTCCTTCGGAGGGAAGCCTGCCGTCATCTACATAGGCGCCGATTACTGCCCCTACTGCGCCATTGCCCGGTGGGGCCTCGTAGTCGCGCTGCTCAGGTTCGGAAACTTCACGGGCCTCGAGTACATGACCAGCAGCGCCAGCGACATTGCGGCAAGCACGCCGACCTTCACTTTCTCCAACGTCACGTACAGCAGCCAGTACATATCCTTCATGGGGGTCGAGACCGCAGGCAACAAGTTGGTCAACGGGACCTATCCCAGGTTGCAGAACCTGACGCCCTCAGAGACCGCGATACTGAGCAAGTACGACGAGGGAAGCGGAATCCCGTTCATCGACTTCGCGAACCAGTCCCTTGAGCTTGGCGCGCCGTATTCCGACCCGACGGTGCTCGGAAAGGAGAACTGGACTGTGATAACCAACAGGCTCTACAACACATCATCCGTCGAATCGAGGGTCGTGTTGGGATCCGCGAACCTGTTCACCGCGGCGATATGCAGAGCTGACGGGAACCAGCCGGCCAGCGTGTGCGGCCAGGCTTACGTCGCGCCACTTGAGAGCAAGATAAAATAAGCGGCGGGATTCTCTACCTTACGTGCTCCAGGAACTGGACGGCGGCCCTTACCCCCCAGAAGAACTTGCTGCTGCCTCCCGCGAGCTTGGACTCGCCGTGCTCTCTGGGGTAGTACTTGATGTCGACCTCTCCCAGCCTGTCGCCCCTCTTGGCAGCCTCGGCTGCGAAGAACGCAGTGCCCGTGCTGTACGGCTCGACCCGGGACATATTGTCGAACGTGCTTTTCTTCATCACGAACAGACCGGTGAGGACGTCGTGCACCCTGGCGCCGTAGGCGGCGTCGAATATCGCGCTGAGCGCCAGGTTCCCGAATCTGAGGTAGGGGCCCATAGAGCCCTCCTGGAGCTGGTTTAGCCTGTTTCCGAGCACGAAGTCCGCCCTGCCCGACTCCACCATCTTCACCGCCTCGGGCAGTCCGCCCACGTCGTGCGTGCCGTCCGCGTCTATGCTGGCGAGTATGTCGCCCTTCGCGCTCCTCATGCCCAGCATGATCGCGCGCGCGACCCCCTTGTCCTTCTGCCTTATGGCCCTGACTCCCGTCTTCTTGAGGCGCTCGTGGTACGCGCTGCTGCTCTTGTCCACGACTATTATCTCGGTGCCGCTGCCCAGTTGCTCGTGGATCTCCCTGATGACCTTGAAGATGGTCACCTCCTCTATCGTTGGGATTATGACGCTTACCCTGTACTTCAACCAAGCACCCGACTCAACAACATACGGATTCGGCGCTTTTAAACCCTTCCGCGGATCAGATCCAGCCGGCCATCTGGAGGATTATCGTCACGCCCACCACGATGAGGAGAATCCCCGCTATCAGGCGCAGCTTCCTGGTGTTCTTCTCCCTGAATGCGTGCGCCCTCTCAACGCTGGTGAAGCTGGCGTAGACCAGCACGGTGATTATCAGCATCGGGAGCACGAAGAGCGCGTTGTAGTATGCCAGCCAGAGCGCTGCAGTGCCCAGCGGGAGGCTCTTCAGCAGGCTACCCGCCACGAAGTACGGGCCGGTTATGCACGGGAGCAGGAATGCCGTGACCAGAACGCCCGCGATGAACGCGGCGGGTATCGACACGAACCTGGTCATCGCCTTGTTGAGGTTTGGCTTCCAGCGCGTGGGCACCTTCAATATGAATCCCTTCTTTGAGAAGTAGTCGATGATGTTCAGCGCGCCGAGCACCAGCGTGAAGACCCCGAACGCGGCGTACACGTAGACGCTCTTCAGGTTGGACACCGCGAGCGCGGACTTTATCCCGAGGAGCAGCAGCACCCCTATCGCCAGGTAGAACACGAATATGCCCAGCGCGAACGAGATTCCGCCGAGCAGTATTTTGTATCTCTTGTTCGGGTCCCTCATGAACAGCGTCGACAGGAAGAATATCAGCACCGCGAACGCGCAGGGATTTATCGAGTCGACCAGCGCGAGCCCGGTAAGCTCGGCTATGCTGATTCCTCCGAGGCCTCCGAGGCCCGGGCTCGGCACAGGGGTGCCGCTAAGCGCGAAGGCCGCGACATTCTGAGAGAGGAATGCCTCGCACGGAGTGTCTCCCGCGCAGTACGTGCCGTTCACGAACAGTATCGGCACAGAGTCCCAGTACTGCTGCGAGACATTGTATCGCTGGAGGTAGCGGGACAGCAGGGACTGGTTCGTTATCGCGTCAAGGTAGGTGATCCGCAACTCGTACTTCGCGCTCAGGTTCGCCATGAATCCGTTGAGCGCCTCGCAGTGCGGGCATCCGGGCGCGTAGGCGAACACGATGTTTATGGGCTTTCCGTAGGTCCCGGTGGCGTTGATGAACGTGATTCCTGTTCCGGTGGCGTTGAGGGAGCAGCTCCCGCTGGTGACATTGCATGTGGACGATGCGTTCGCGCACGCGATTATCATTACTGCCGCAAGCGCGAGCACCGCGATGCCGAACCTCATACTTCCAGCGGAGAAGCGCGATTCCATTCGGCCCACTACTTCTTGTCGAGTATCTTTATGACGTGCCAGCCGAACTCGGTCTTCACGGGGCCGACCACAGTGCCCTTCTCCCCGTCGAACGCCGCCTTCTCGAACTCGCGGACCATCTGGCCCCTGGAGAACCACCCGAGGTCCCCTCCGTTCTTCTTGGACGGGCACTCGCTGAACTGCGCGGCCAGGGCAGAGAAGCTCTCCCCCGCCTTTATCCTCTCCATTATCTCCTTCGCCTTTGGCTCGCTCCTCACGAGTATGTGCGCAGCGTGCACTTTGGATACCATGCTATCGCTATGTTGGTCTTCTTTAGGAATAAATAATGATACGTTGGGCCCAGCGAGAAATCGCACCGCTCCACTGCTCGGCAAAAACTTAAATACCCACAGAATACACAGTAAATCCGTGATTTCATGGATAGATTCTCGAACCCTCCCGCACTTCTTCGCGCCCGTGATCTGGTTGTGCCGCAGCCCTCCGACCTGAGGCTTAGCATCGAGAACAATCCCGAGTCGGGTGCGGAGATGATACCGCGCCTTCTGGAATCCGCGCTCATGTACGGCTGCAAGCAGGGGAGATTCAACCTGATGCTCGCTTCCGACGCGAAGGACAGGAAGCTCGAGGTCTTCTACCCTGCAGGGGGCACGCGTTTCATGGAGCCCGGATTGGCCAGGAACGTGTTCGCATACGTGTACGATACGATAGGCGGGGTCTACAAGGACCTGCCACAGGGGGCGAAGATAGGCTACCTGAACGAGATGGCGCGCATAATCGACAGGTATGAGCTCCGCGACGTGGAGGCCTACCACATGCACTGCATAGGCGACCCCTGCCTGTACAGCGATTTCGTCGCCGTACGCCCGGACCGCGCGGTGCAGGGGCGCACTGAGATGTCTATGATAGAGCGCTACAAGGACTTCGCGGTCCTTAAGAGCATACTGGTGCCGGAAGACGGGCACGCGTACGGGAAGAACGGCTTCCTGCTCGCGCGCGCTCTGCTGATGAGCAATAGGTTCGGGGAGGAATACGCAAGGCACATGCTTGACGCGAATCCAGAGCACCTGAGGGAGGTGGTGAGGGCGATACTGAAGGTCGGCGCGCTGGGCGGGCTGCAGAACGATTCCGTGCAGGAGATCGAGAAGGCAAAACAGCACGTCTGCAGGTCCATATCGCCATTGCTCCATAACCTTGCGGGTGAAGTAGCGTCGTCAACGAACTGGCCGGAGTTCTTCGAGCTGGTTAAGTACGGGAGAGAGGTCTGGAAGAAACAGAGGCGCGACACGAGCATCTGAGCAGGTGGGCGCAACGGCAATGGAAATAGGCGCGCAGTTTTGAAGCCAATGCTTAAGAACCCCGAAAAGCACAATTAATAGTGGGATGAAATGATAGAAAAAGCTCTAACGTGCCAGGCTCCTCACGTAGTGGAGAGGGAAATTATCTTATTGAGCTTTGATTACGGGATGAAGGTCTACAAGTTCGACACGATACCGCCCGGAATCGATGTAAAGACCTACTTCGATGAAACAATATCTAGCTACTACGGGACAATAATTCCGAATCATCTTTCCGGGGTAGGGTTCGTATACGGCTTCACCATAGGGGATAAGCCCGTGATAGGCATGGATATCATGTCGCTGAGGCAGACGAAATCGGATCTGAAGGGGAATCAGATGGTGGATTCCTGGGAAGTCGAAAACGGCAAATTGATACTAAGCCCGCAAGGCATAGCGTGCGAGGCAGAAGTCCTCATACTTGCTGAAGAAATAAGGGTGCGAAAGCAATCCGATGGCACGTATGGATGGCTGGCGGAGTGGCCTGACATCGGAGCGCTCGCTGCCTTGAATATGAAAGACGCTACAAACAGCGCGACCCTGGACTGGCTCAATGCAAGAAAGAAGGAGGAAGCGAAGTTGATCGCTACGTTGTATAGGAAACCAGAAAAATAAGAGAGTGGGAATATGAGCTTCGAGCTAGTAAGAGGGCAAACAGGCACAGAGACGAACAGTAACGGAGGCGTATCGCAGACAGGTGCGCTGCAGCGGATTGCGACTCCATTCGAGAATGTGGTCTGTTTTGTGCGCGGAAGGCGAACCGAACTCGAAATGCTCAACAGGTCCGAAACAGATGAGACCGAAGGAAGCAAGTGGATTCAGAACGTGTACGCCATAGAGGAAAAGCTCCGCACCGCGATGATTAAGAAGGAACTTGCGGTAATGGGCACTTTCGGAGGTCCTCTGATTGCGGGAGGTGGAGCAGTCATCGCATTGTCGGACCCTCATAATGCCGTAGTGCTAGCCCCTCTAGTCATCATGACGGCGGTAGGTATCGGCCTTTTCGAGTGCAGCACACAGAAGGTGACGAACTTGTCTGCTGAAATCGCAAGCCTTGCCGGAGAACTGAGGAAGGAGTATGCGGGAGTCCTTGAAGTCTTTGACATCGCGAACAGATTGTGAAGCCCATCCAAGAAAGGCTGGTACGAGCGGATTTAACTCCAATGTTCAATGAACGCAGAAACGAAGAGTGCTATTGTGACCGGACGCGAATTGAATATTAATGTGGGAGATGCGACGCTAAAGGTCAACGCATGTAGGCAGATGGACGTGGCGCTTGCACCAGTAATCCCCTTATCCATAGTGGTCAGAGCGCTTGCTGGAAGGAAGGGAGGGGCCAAAATTCCGGAGATGCTGGAGGCGCTGGATAGCCTTGGAAACATCAGATCGGTGAATATGCCGTCTGACGTGGGCGAGAGGAAAAAAATGATGTTCCGCCTCCTGGAGAATCTTAGGGCCGTACGCTACCAGGACGGCAGGTGGGAGCTCGGAGTGTGGGGGAAGAACGAGAGCAACAGAAACATAAAGGATGCCCACTACCTCAATCGCACGGCCATCGAGGAGATGCTCGCGCAGTTCGATGCGTGGTGGCGGCAGAACGAGCAGAAACGCGAGTTGCTTATGCAGCCGGAAAGGGACAAGAAGCAGCAGTGCAAGCTGCTGCCGCTCAAGGCGAACTTGGATCACAGCCTTATACGTGGGCAGGCCAAGTTCGAGAAGCTTCTCGATGCTAAGAATGCTGAAAAATAAGATATTGCACAAATGACTGGATGACTATGCAGAACGCCGATGGAAAGGGCAACGCAGGAACCGCCGACCTGGCGCAGCTGGAAAGGGACGACCGCTTCGTCTATTACATATCGAACGTTGCGCCCGAGATTATTGCACGGGTGCCTTGGGAAAAGATGACTCAGAGGGATCGCACGACCTTGAAGGGGGAGATGAAAGAGATTGGCTTCGAGCAGGACTATATCGCGATCAACGGCCATGCGCCGGCCTGGCCCAGGCCGACAAAGCGTGCGTATTCATTCAACAGGGTTTCTGAGGGTCTGGCGCAGCGTCTAGCTGAGTTGTGGGTGTTGAAGTCGAGCGCGGTCCGCGAGCTTTACAAGGTGGACGACTCCGACCTGGTCAAGTGGGCCGACGCGTACAACACGACGGCTAGGCCGCTGGCCGAGGAGTACGACCACCTTCTCCCGAAGGATCCTGATGGTTACCTGATCGGAAGGCCGGGGGAGTACCAGGCCGGGAGCGTGCTGAATGAGCTGCCGCCTTCTGCGGAGATAGTGATTCCCAAGCGCGCCGACGCCGGTGCCAAGCAGGTCCCCAGTAGAGTATTCAGGTGACTGCACCTCCCGCCGGCATCTTCAAGGGCAAATTTAACGCCAATGCTTAAGAACCTCGGAAGGCACAATTGACAGTAGGATAAAATGAGCGTTGCGATATTCAATAAAGCTGCAGAGGGCTGCGTTGTCGAGATTCCTTCGAAGACCATCGAAACGCCAGCGGCTGCTGCAACATTGATCATGCCAAAAACCGCAGAAGCGGAAATATCCGACGGCACAGGCGCACTGAAGGCGGCACTCCAAAAAACAGAGGAAAAGACCGCGATAGAGATGCACAAAGAGGGCAAAACTACCAAGCACAGCAGGAATTGGAATGAAGAGGCCTGGAGACCGTCATACAGCTATATCGACGGGCTTGCAGTGATAACGGCAGTCATCGCACTTGTCTATAGCGTCGAATACGCGGCCGCTTTCGCGGTCGGATGTGGAGTGACCATATTGGGATGGAGGTACTATAAAGGACACCAGAATGGCAAAAATGAAGCTATAAAGGCAGGCGAGCAGCCCGATGGCAAGTCCAAGTAAATAGCGCCCGCACCGGCTTCCTGAGGTACGCGGTGCACTGCGCGCGGCTGCTCTGAGCGCGCCGGGCGGAGAGGTTGATTCCCGCGCAGACAGAATAATGTTAGAAAAGCCCAGATAATTCTAGCAGAAGCAAATCTTCTCTTTATCTGCGTCCACGCGCCTGCTCGCTCCGACCTTACAAATTATCGATGAGAAATTTATCCGCTCTTTAATCGCAGATTAGGCGCTAATTCTGTCGTCGGAGCAGATGATTACCGGAATTTTCAACAGACGTTTTGAGTTATCATCAGCATGGTAATTTGGTCGCGAGTTCCATACCTATAGCAGGAAAAACGCCTCATGAGGAAAAGGCATTTCTTCGGACCTCTTCCGATGCTCCAGCCGGCTTGGTTCACCACCGGGCCTGATTTTCCATAAATGCGGAATGTAAGCTTTTCTGAAAAGGTATTTTCGTTCTACAGTTATGGAAAATGGAAAAATACACCTGCATTTTTGATTTTTCCATGTCTATGAGCCTAGTCCGATGCACTGTGAGAACACCCCAAAAGGACGAAGCTAGTTCTAGCGCCTCAGCTCGATGAGCTTGTACCTCAGCGCGTCATATGCCTCTAACGGGAGGAAGACCGCATGAAGCGCGTTATCCAAGGTCATAACCTCATCCAGCACAGGCGTAAGTATGAGGCTTGCGCCAATCCCAATCTCGACAGGACTGTGGTTTACGAATCCCGAGACTACACATACGATGCCCGCAGTGGCCGCCGCAGTGTGGAAGTTTGTTTTATCCATTTCACTCACGTATATTATAATAGCGCTTCTCATATTTACGTCGAATCACATGGTTGGACATGCGTCCAACTAGAGGGATAGCCGTATACGGTATATGAAAAGCTTATTCTCGCGCCACACCCCAAGCCGCCTAATACTGTTTGAGAAAATCCAACTCTTTCCTGTCTTATGGCACGCTAACTCCGGACTGCTCTGCGGCAATTGCATTTTTGCATCCTATTACGGCATCAGAGGAACGCTGAACATCCTCCGCGGCTTCCCTTCGCCGGATGCTGGACTTCGCTCTCATCCACCTTCATGTGGCGTGATGCTGCAATCAGCAGTGCGCCGATCGCGACGATGGCTGTGCCCGCCGCCGCCACGTTGAGCCCAAGGTTCTGCAGGTTCTGTATCGTTATGTGCGCGTGTGCCGTAAGCACGCTCACATTGTTTCCTCCGTTCAGATAGAACGCCGGGTCCTGGATTTTTCCCATCGACAGCCTAATGCCGTCCAACGTCGCCGATTTCCCAGGAGCGAGCACAGCAAGCGGCGACTGGCTACCGCCTTCGCTGACATAAACGTACGCTGCGTCGACGGTTTTGTTGAAGAAGTCCCATCCGACTCCAGTTACGTGGACATTGCGGGAGGGCACACTTGCAACCGCGATGACGTCCCCGGACTGCACCGTCGTCCTGATTGTCTCGACCACGGGGTTAAAGAAGTTAGTTACGCCTACGATCGCCCCCGAAAGGCCGAACCCAGAAACCACACCTCCCCAGGCCTCGCCGTAATCTCTCACCGCGCCCTTAACCGCTGCAACATATCCGTTGGCATTCGACTTGGTGGTCATGCTATCAGTATCTGCTGCGCTCTCCCCATATTTAAGGATTTTCCGCGTTCTTGCCGAAAAGTCCGCAGGGGCGTACCAGCAAGAGCGCATCCGTTTGCGCCGTGAAAACAGTTTCCCGAACAATGCTTATATATGCGGAAAAACAAAGGAAAATCGTGGTAAAATGGTGAGCGACGAGTCCAAGCGGGAAGGTCCTGTTCAAATTAAGACTAGGATCGATGAGCATCCTATTGTGAAGATTGCTGCGATAATGGAGGGGAGGTTCTCAGACCTAAATGACAAATTCAATGCTGGCGTAAATGCGCTACGAATCCAGGGCATGAAGGAGATTGAGGAGGCCGAGAGGGTAGCGGTGTTAAATATTGCTAAAGAATTGGCGGGAGATAAGACTGAAAATGGCAAAAACATGAGAGACATCCTTTCAGAGCTGAGTGCAAAGGGCGAAATCAAGTCCTATGGCCTTCCCGTCGGCATGTGGGACCTGAAAGAAGCCAAGCTTGTGAGAACTGACGTAAGCCCATCTTCGCTCTATGCCGACATCGACACGTATGAAACAGATCCGACGACATTCGTATTGACGGAAACCGGCAGAAAAGTCACTGCGAAGCTGCTTGAGATACAGAGCGGAAAGGCGCTGGAGGAAACGAACGCGGCTGAGGACATTCTCGGAACCCTGTTTAGGAGCCCGGCCAAGAATTGATAATTAGGGATTAAATGCAAGCGCCTGAACATTCCGACTCTTATGAGATGTGATGGCATGGCAAGGAACGCAATCGTAATAAGTGGTGAGGCCATCGAAGCCACAATCGACTTGGATAGCTCGCGGCTCTCCAGTCTGAAATCCAGAGGACTTAAGCGGGGAGGGGACGACATCGAAGTAATGTACCAGGGCGGTGCGCCGGACGGGGCGGGACCGCGTTACAACTATCTGATGTTTCCAATCATCGGAAAGACAAAAGACGATAGAGTCAGGTTAAACGGCGACGACATCGCCATTGCGCAGCATGGCATAGCCCGCGACCTTCCCTGGGAGGTGCTGCACCGCGACCCGAGCTCGGTGGCCATGAGGCAGACGTACGAGGCGCGCACGAAAGTGTTGAGGCGGGAGAAGGGAATCGAGTCCTCGTGGCCGTTCGACTATGCGATTACCAACGCATACCGCATCGGAATTGACGACTCGCTGGTGCTGAACGTCGTGATCGAGAACCGCTCCGAAGCGAGCATGCCCTACACCCTCGGATGGCACTTCACGGTCGCGGCACCCTCCGGCACGGCCATCACCATCATGAATTGCAACGAGCCGCGCGTCCGCGACATGCCTTTGGAAAGCGTCACCTCAGCGAAAGGCAACGTCATCGTATTCGACGAGGCTTTCGCGATAAACTGCAGGACAGTGGAATACGAAATAGGGGTTGAGCACAATTTCGGCAGCATGCAGGTCTGGGCGCCGGCCCCAGAGGCGGACGGCGTGCAGTTCGCAGGGATAGAGCCGATAACGGCCAGGCCGCTGAGCCGCGTCGACGACTACGACCCTCAACGGGAGCTACGCCTGCAGCCGGGATACGCCGAACTCGGACCGGGACAGGCCAAGACCTTCACCGCGGCCGTAAGGATCATAGAGCACCGCGATTGAGGCAGAAAGGCAAGCCATATATTCATTGCATTGCATTTTCTGAAATGTTACAATGCCTAATGCTGAGGACAGCCCTCCCAATAACGGGACGGCCCGCAAGGACCTGGCCTACGACTCCAAGGAGGAGAAGCGCGAGGGGAAGTACGGGATTGACTACAAGTGGATAGTGCTCTCCAACACCACGCTCGGCGCGACGATGGCTGCGATAGACAGCTCGATAGTGCTGATCTCCCTGCCGCAGATCTTCAGCGGTCTCGGCGTCAATCCGCTCGTGCCGGCAAACATCGGCCTGCTGCTCTGGATGCTTCTGGGCTACATGATAGTCAGCTCGGTCTGCGTCGTCGCCTTCGGCAGGTTGTCCGATATGTACGGCCGCGTCAGGCTCTACAACGTGGGCTTCATCGTCTTCGCGCTCGCGAGCACGCTCATCTACGCGTCGTCCTACTTCGTCACCGGCACGGCGGGCGCGCTCTCCATAATACTGCTAAGGCTCTTCCAGGCGGTAGGGGGCGCATTCCTGTTCGCCAACAGCGCGGCGCTGCTCACGGACGCGTTCCCGCACACAGAGAGGGGGATGGCCCTGGGAATCAACGGGATCGCCTTCGCAGGAGGCAGCATCGTGGGCCTGATAGTCGGAGGGCTGCTCGCCGCGATAGACTGGCACCTGATATTCATGATAAGCGTTCCCATAGGCATCGCGGGGGCTGTGTGGTCCTACCTCGCGCTGCATGAGATAGCCACGATGAAGAAAGACCAGAAGCTCGACATCCCGGGAAACGTGGCCTTCGGCGCCTCGCTCGCGATACTGCTCATAGCACTCACCTACGCGATGCTTCCCTATGGCAGCGCGCAGACCGGCTGGGGCAACCCACTGGTGCTCGCGGGCTTCGCGATCGGGACCGCGCTGATGCTCCTCTTCGTCTGGATCGAGCTGCATTCCAAGGACCCGATGTTCAAGCTCAACCTCTTCAGGAACAGGTCCTTCGCAGCAGGGAACATCAGCATGCTGCTCGCGGGCATAGCAAGGGGCGGACTGCAGCTCATGCTGGTCATCTGGCTGCAGGGCATCTGGCTGCCGCTGCATGGGGTCAGCTTCGAGCGGACCCCGCTGCTAGCGGCGATATACATGCTGCCCCTCACAATAGGTGTCCTCGTATCGGGTCCGATATTCGGCAAGCTATCCGACAAGCACGGGGTCAACCTCTTCGCCACGTTGGGGATGGTCCTGAGCGCAGTGGGCTTCGCCGCGATGCTTGCGCTGCCAGTGTCATTCTCGCTCTGGCCGTTCGTGGCAGTGACCTTCCTGCTCGGAGTGGGTCAGGGCATGTTCATCTCGCCGAACATGGCAGCGATAATGAATGCCGTACCGCCGGAGGACAGGGGCGCAGCAGGTGGGATGCGCGCCGCGCTGCAGAACATCTCCTACATGTTCAGCATAATAATATTCTTCTCGCTGCTCGTGCTAGGGCTGGGCGCTACCCTGCAGCACTCGATGTACACGGGCCTGGTCGCGCAAGGCATATCCAACTCCACAGCAGCGACCGCATCGAACATATCCCCGACAGGCGCGCTCTTCGCTGCATTCCTCGGATACAATCCGCTGAAGACGCTGATACCTGCTGGAATATTCGCCAACCTGACCGCGGTGCAGCAGGCGGCGATAGCCAGCACCGGCTTCTTCCCGCAGCTCATCTCGCCGCCGTTCCAGCAGGGGATACAGACTGTGCTCTATCTGGCGATAGCGATGTCAATAGTGGCTGCGATAGCATCCTCGCTGAGGGGCAAGAGGAGCGTCTACGGGATCGAGCCATAGTGAGCAGACCGCAAGCTAGGATATTTAAAAATGACCTCCTCCCCCGACTAAAGTCGGGGGTATCCCCTGCGCTCTAGGCGGCAAGTCTCATTTGTCCGTACTGATCCTGCTTTCTGATGTAATTTTGTATCGTCTCCTCGTTCTGAGGGCCTACGCTTCCGTTACTGTATCCTTCACTCCAGAAATGCCCTCTCCAATACTTAAGTCGATGGTTTGGCATTTCTTTGAAGACCACGTACGCCGAATATCCCTTCAGCAGTTGCACCGCGGTTGAAACTGACATAGTATTTGGTACGTCAATCTCAAGATGCACGTGTTGAAAGTCTTCTCCGACAGCGAATTCTTTAATTCCGATTCCATGTCTACGCGCGGCGTCATAAATCGCATCGTGTATTATTCGGCAGGTCTCTGGATTTTTGAACATCCTGTATCGATATTTCGACACAAAAACCATGTGCTGCCAGTTGTACCTGTGGATGCATGCCGTCGCGCTTTCCTTTATATCCCTTACATTGTTTACACTATTCACAATAACACTTCGGCGGCAGAAACTTCAGGACCGCAAAAATTCTGGGGCCACACTGCCGTCGCTAATCCTTCTCAGAATTTGTTAAAAATAGAGCAGGAACACTCAAAGTGGGGTCAATTCCTGTCCGCGGGCTAAAGCCCGTGGTATACCTTGACCCCACACCCCCTAATAAAACAAGCGGCGGGCCAGAAGGCCCGCCAAACAAAAAAGAGTTCCGGACTTTACTGTATGATCTCGCCGGTAGAGAACCTTTCCCTGACGTCGGTTATCCTCACCTTCACGGTGTCGCCCTGTCTGGCGCCCTTCACGAAGATGACGAAGCCGTCCTTCTTGGCTATGCCGTCGCCCTTCGACGCGGTCCCTTCTATCTTCACTTCGACCTCGTCTCCGACCTTCACCGGCTTAGGCTCGGACGAGCCCGAGAAAGAGCTCCTCCTGTCTCCGCCGAATCCGCCCCTGTAGCCCCCTCTGGAGCCGCTTCCGTAGTTTCCTTCTTCATATGACATTCTATTCACTTCTTTACGCAGAATTAGAGCTTTCATTATGCCTTTCTTCTCCGTAAAGATATATGGAGGTCTAGTCCTATATAAAGCTTCGCAAGAAGGTCTGCATGATCGGCAGCGCGATGGCCTAGCACTTCCCCAGCAGATTCGCCGCGACGGCTATCTCCTCGATGGACTTTGCAGCGGCAACCTTCCGTCTTATCCCTGCAGCGTTCTCGACGCCGGAGACGAACTGGACCGCCTGGAGGCGGACTGCCTGAAGGGGCTGACCGCGTGAGTAGCGCAGGAAGCGGAGGAGCGCGTCCGCGCGGTCCTTGGCGGCAGGGAGGCTGTACGAGCCTTTCCTGAAGTAGTCGCCCAGCTGCCTGAAGACGAAGGGATTGCCTATGGCCGCGCGGCCCACCATAACGCCGTCGCAGCCGGTCTCCTTCATCATCTTCTCCGCGTCCTCAGGGGTGGCGACACTCCCGTTGCCGATCACAGGTATTCCGAGGGCGTGCTTGATGTCCCCTATCGCGGCGAGATCGGGAGGCACGTCGTAGCCCTGCTTGGCGGTCCTCCCATGCACCGTGAGCGCGGAGGCGCCTCCGCGCTCGACGGCCTTCGCAATCTCCAGCGCATTGGACTTGGTGCTGAAGCCGAGCCGCATCTTGGCGGTGTAAGGGATTCTCAGGGCAGTTAGCGCGTCGAATATCCTGGCTACTCTCGTGGGATCGTCCAGGAGTGCTGCGCCGGCTCCCTGCCCCGTGACTGCGCAGGCAGGACAGCCGAGGTTGATGTCGATTATCTCACATCGCCTCTCCAGGGACCTGGCGGCGAGTGCGATGTTCGCTGGCTCGGAGCCCACGATCTGGATTGCATAGGGTCTCTCTCCGGGAGCGCGGGAGACAATGGATTCGGTGCTGGCATTCCTGTGGAATACTGCCTCGGACGAGACCATCTCGCTCGTGGTCAGCCCAGCGCCGAACTCCCTGCACAGCCGACGGAATGGGGCCGTGGAGAAGCTGGCCATCGGAGCCAGGAGGAAACCGTTCCTTAGGGTAACATTGCCGATCTTCATGTGAATCAGGTGTGCAGCTCATCCGCGCTTCTTCGGGAACTCCACAAGCTTGTTGTCCCTTATGATGCTGGGCTGGCCGAGCTTATCGAACATTATGTCCGTATCGAAGAATTCGCCGGACTTCTGAGCGGGACGGCTGGCGGGGTCCTTAAGGAGAATGCCGAGGTAGTTTAGGGTATTCCGCATGTGGATGCTCAGGCAGGTGTAGAGGACCAGCGTCTGCTGAGCCGTGTCTACGTTGTGGTCTGAGTACTCCTCCATGCTGCGGTCGGAGCCTTCTACGAACACGCCGCACGCGTTGCCGGGCACATCGAAAATAGGCCCCGAGTCACTCCAGCGAACGTTTATCTCATAGTCCCTGAGCGTGCCAGTGAAGATGGCGGCGATCTCCTCCTCCGTCTTGCGCCTGTACCTCTCATTGGCAGTCATCTCAGCTATCCGCTCCCCATAGCTTTCCGGCAGCTCGACGGTCACGCCGTGCGCGCCCTCGTCGCAGACGAACCTCGGGGATAGCCGGACGGCCTCCTCGATGATAAGCCGCTCCGCCCCTTCGCCTAGCTTAACCATAGCCTCTCGCATAATGACGGTTTCTGCGGCCCCGTATTTAAGCGTTGCTCACGCTCCGTGCGCGGACTTGGCGGAAGAGGAAGATTCGCGAACAACGTTTAAATAGGCGGAAAATCACAACGTATAATGATAAAATGACGACCAAACATGCAGAACTGAAGAGCGCTGAATCATGCGAAAATGCGCAACCGCGCACGGTTTTTACCGCGGCCTACGAGACATACAAGGAATTGAAACCAGCAATCAACGACTTCTGCAGCAATCTCCTGAAGAACAGGTGGGGCGAGACCATGCTGGTAACGGCAGGGGCGGTCTTCCTTGCTGAGGGCATCGTGAACCGGAATGCGCTAGAAATAGCCACGGGAGCAACAGCCATAGTGATGCAATTTGTTGAGCCAGTAGGAGACTTCGTCATGGTTCGTGCCACCCCTCCCCTGGTTTCCGCCCTGAATTATGTGATGGGCTATACGGAATCCGCCCTGCAATCTCTGAGAAGGCAGTAATGAAGGGATAATGTGGCTAAGGACAATTTCGTACCGGCAGGGCAAACTAAAGTGAAGAGCGCAGGGGAAGTGCACCCTATCGTGAATATGGCGGAAGAGATGGAGGAACACGTCTCGCAGATGATTGCCAGAGCAAACAGCGGTTCGCCGGAGGCGAAGCTCCTTGCAGAGTTAGATGTCGATTCGGTAACTACAGACACAGTAGAGAAGATGGCTGAGGCGCTGGCGATCGACCCTACTGAAAAGGGCCAGATTATGCGGGAGACCCTGTTGGACATGTTCATTAATGAGATAGAGTCATACGGCGCTTACGACGGCCTGAGTGACCTGGAAAGCGCCAAGCTCGTGGAGATAATCCCTGACTCGATGCTTGACAATACGACCTACAGGCTGACTGAAATGGGAAGGAGAGTCGCCGGGAAGATACTTGAAAAACAGGTCGCCGAAATCAGAAGGATCGATCGCGACATGAAGAGCGACGAAGCCGAGGAGGCAGCAGTGCTGGTCCAGACGGTCCTCATAAGGAAGCTATTGCTGTCGGAAAGCGTAGTCAGCCCCTCTGAAACGAAGGAGATACAGCAGTATTGCGAGCGGACATTTACTAAGCCGGGCACCCTAGGCCAGCTTTTGATAGCTGACCCAGAGCTGTACGAAAAGGGCAACGAGGACGGGATACTGATACAGCGAGACGGTCTCGTACCCACAGTCGATGGGATGTACTTGAAATCGACGAGACGGTACGGGGCGGGATGGAAAGTGACTCTCACCGAGGTGCCAGATTCCGCAGACGGACCCTCTTCAGCATATGTATTCATAGACGAGGATACGGCAGGCAGCAAGAGCGAGTACGTGATTGCGAAACCAGATGGCCAAGGCAGTATCTACCTCTTCTCTGCCAGGCCGGAAGACGCTGCTCACCTGCTAAGCGTGCAGCTGACCTACAATGAGATCATAGAAAAGAAGCCTGACAATGGCAGCGCAGACCTGTAGCTCAGCTTTCCTTCTCCTGCAGGATTCTCTTCGCGCGCTCGAGCGCCTTCCTCCGCTCCGGCGTGAGGTTTCTGCCTGACCGGTTTATGAAATACTGTACCATCCGTATGGCAGAGCCTATCCCCTTGGGGGACACGTCGGGACGCGCCATTGTGCGGGCTATCTCCTCGGCGGACTTCGTGAAGATTCCTGGAGGAGGGAACGTGGACACTGTACCCACCCTTCCTATCCAGCGTTTAGAGCTGGGCGCTTTGGCCACCATATAGCCACTTCAGTGGTCCAGAGCCTTAAGCGGGTACGCAGGGGCGTACCCACAATCAAGCCCTTCAGACCTTCTTTACATTCTTGGCGCGGGGTCCGCGCTCGCCTGACTCAACCTCATATTCGACGGTGTCGCCGACCGCAAGGGTGGCGCCTCCCTCGATTGCTGAGGAGTGCACGTAGACGTCCTTCCCATCGTCTCCCGTGATGAATCCGAAACCGCGCATCGCATTGAACATCTTTACTCTTCCTCTCATTAGCTCACTTTCTTCGTATTATCATTGGAGCGCACATTATATATAAGGCAGGTTTCCCAGGATTCCAGCGGAGGGAACGGCGCACTGCCATAAGAAGTAGCCTAACTTACCCGGAGCGGACAGCAGCGGCAGTCTTACTCGAAGCGTTGGTAATTGCTTCCGTTCTTACCAACCTGACGAAAACCCGCGCCAGCTCTTCCGGAGTCTTGTAAGGGTCGGCGTCGGTTCCATTGTAATCGCGGAACGGTTCGGTGAAATACGTGACTATTACCTTATCTCCCTTCGTTATCAAACCCACATAACATGGCTTCCCGGAAATGTCAAGGGAGTACGCTCCGCAATCGATGGAACAGCGCGAGTACGAGTTTTGCCTCAGTCCCCTTACTGTGCTTGGGAAGATTTCGTCCACGAGCTTCGGATCTTTTGTGAAAAAGCCCTCCTTCAGCTTAACATGGAAATTGCAATCAACGCTGCATTTCACTATGTTCTTCCTTAAACTATCAAGATATCCGCTGGCTCTGAGACGGGCATAGGCTCCGAGTCCGCCATCCGGCGTCCGGGAATGGGATAGGACATCCAGTACTTGCATAACTTCGTCTATCTGTTTGGTATTCTTCTCTCTAGCTATTCTCTTGCTCTCGCCCCGGATTCCGGGCAGGAAAATATTGTGCTGAGCGGTCTGCATCCGGGTCAGCAGTTTCACAGTGGTAGCATCTGGCGAATACCCTTGTTTACCATGCATCCCAATCGTAAATTACGTTGCGGACTCCCGTATTTAAGGGTTTCTGGCGAATTGTTTTATTCACAGCCTGCCGAATATTCTGGGATTCCCTATCGCGGCGCGCCCGACCATCGCTCCGTAGAGGCCGCTGGCTTTCAGCTCTGCGACCTGACTTTTCGTCCTGATGTCCCCGTTCGCCACGATCCTCTTCCCAGTGTCGATGCACCCAGGATAGACTGAGAAATCGGCAGGATCGTCAAGCGTCTGCTCGGCGGTCCTCGCGTGAACCACGAAAAAGGACGCGTCCACATTCTCTATCAGGTTGAGGTATGCGCCCTTCCCCTTCTCATAATCATTGAGGCCGAGACGCAGCTTCACCGAACACTCGAAGCCAGACTTCGCAATCAGCCTTACTATCTCCTCCGTACGGGACACCCTCTTCACCATCGCCGCCCCTATGCCCTGCCTGAGGAACTCGGGAGATGAGCAGCCGAGGTTGAGGTTGAATCCCTGGAACCCCTTGCCCGGCTCGAATCCTGCGAGGAAACGCGCATATTCGCTCGGCTTCGCTCCCGCGAGCTGGACCTGCGTTGGCGTTGAGTCGGGAATCGCGATGCGGGAGAGCTCGCCCTTCTTCTGCCTAGCCAGGTTGGCGACCCGGGCTACGGGAGTGAACGTCAGTGCTGCGCCTGACCTGTGGCAGAGCGCGCGGAATGGCGCATCGGTGACACCCTCCATCGGAGCGAGCATCAGGCGGAAAGTCATGTGACCATCGGAAAGGCTATGGGAATACGGAGGATATATTGTTTTGCGTAGGCGGGCGTCCCGTTCATTCGCTTGCCTGGAATCCGAGCAGGGTCGTGCGGGGATCCGGCGGTGAATCAGTAAGGCAATCCCCTGATCTAGCCGAATGGAGCATTATTGGAGCGCTATTGCACCTTTCCTCGATGTGAGGGCACAGCGCATCCAGTTCCTTCGCCCCCAGGCGGACGTAGGCTCCCTTCTTGTTGCTCCTTAGGAGCGCGCAAATCGTATCTTTTTTCTTCTTGTCGTACTTTCTGTCGTTGGGAATCGACAGCCCATTCTTTTTATTCCCATCTAGGAATGCCTGCCCTTTCTCGATATTCTCTACCTTCCTCTTGAGTTTTCCGATAAGCTTCCATTTCGTGTGGGAAGGGTCTAGCCTGAGCAGGCTTTCAAGTCTGTCGATTCCCAGAACATAGATGTCGGTCAGTACCTTATTCTCAAGGTCGTATATTTTGGGATCGTATCCGACTTCATAGAGTCCGATGAAATAAAACGCCGACATCTTGCGGTCTTCGGCCATCCTGATGTAGCGCTCTATCTGGTCGGTGAACAGCACAACGCGCTCCCCCTTCAAGGAGGATTTCACCTCACCGACGATGCCCTTGTCCAGTATGTCCGGCTGCGATGAATTGCGATGGATCGGCGTGCCGAAACCGAAGATATCCCTTATCTTCTGCTCTATCTCTTTCCCGTTTTCCACATTTTGGCGTGCTACGGCTGACCGACGGTCACCACAAGAAGCTCTGCTGCTTGTCGAAACTCCGGCCCCCATGATGTTCCATGCTTTCCAGTCTATTTAAAGATTGGTCTGAAATCCGGGCATAAAGCCCGCAATCCAATTTTTCGGAGGGATTCGCATGAGCGGAGAGCAGGATGCGCAGCGGCTCCTCCGGAATCAGATAAGCTTCAGCTCCTTCAGGGCGCGGTCGAGCTCCTTCCCGGCCTTCCCGATGTGCACGGACACGATCTCCAGGTTCTCCACGAGCCCGGAACCGAGGTCGGGCCCCATCTTCCTAGCTATCCTCCTTGCTACCGCGTCCACACCCTTCCTATGGGAAGCGAGGCTCCGCGACATGCTTTCCAGCGTCCTATACTCCTCGAGCAGCACGACCTTGCGGCGTTTCTTACCAGATACCACTGAATCACGCGTCTCTAGTGGCTCACAAGGCTTAAATTACCGTAGGCGGTGGTCGCTCTTAACCAGAAAATGCCCCGCCATCGGACGGACTAGACGTTAAGACCCTCCCGGTATTCCTCTATTGTAATGACGTACGCAGCATTTATCAGAATGACTCCGCTGCCAGGGACCGCCGCCCCTGAGACGAACTTCCTGAGCTCGTACTCGAGCTTGAAGAACCGTCCGTCAAAGCCCAGCAAGGTCCCCTTGTAGTTTCCCGCCGACGCATCCTTGGACCCGAGGCCCCCTGAGGAGGTAACCCAGACTACCTTTCCAGTCAGCTCGTCGATTAAAGACTTTTCCTGCTCCATGCTCCGTCTTGGGCGGAAGGGCTAATAACCCGAGCGCCTGCCGAGCAATAAAGTGATTGGGCTGTCTTATTCTTCAGATCAGGTGCCATTCCTTCAGCTCTGAGATAGCCTTGTTGGACTGACCCTCCTTGACCATGAGATAATCCTTGCTGACGCAGTACCCTACCTTGCTCCTGGTCATACGATCCATTGTCTTCTTGTCGTCTTCCATACGGTTCGTGTTCTTCATTATGAAGACGAACATCCCAGGCGCTTTCTCGATTGTCATCAATTCCACTACGGTAGACATTGGCACGTTCTAATACTTATGGTAGCGCACTGGAGGATCCACCGCCGGATCGGCCGCATTGGCATTGCAATCAAGAAATCCTGCATAGCATTTATAAAAATGGAGGGCGCATAAGGCAATGGGTAGAATGGGAGAAACCGGAGAGGAATCGCATGCTGCCGGGCAGACAACATCATATGTGATAGGCAACGACACGATAACCATACCTTATGGTAGGGTCCTAAGCGAAAAAGCGTCCGAAACGTTGGATAAGACCGATTCGCAACTGGCCGACTGCCTGTCGCTGATCTATTACCATCAGAAAATCTACCATGACGAGATGGTCCTCGTGATGCGAGGGAATGAGCAGCTGTCCCAGGGGAATTACGGAGTTGGACGTAAATCGGTGCCCGACAAGAGGGAATTGCTCCTGACCCGCAGGGCATATGGAGAAAAAGTCGAAAGGTGCTCCGCATGCCAGAACCTCGTAATCGAAAGGAACGTCAACACACGGGGATGGGACCTAGTCGTATACAAGAATGTCAACGAGATCGTCATCACTGCGCTGCCCCCGAATATCAGAGCCTGCATTCTGGCCACTGTTCCGCGAATAAGCCACGAAGCAGCAGAAGGGGCTGCGCAAAGCGCAGGATTCGCCATAAACTTCGAAAAGACAGGGGCCACTGCTTCCTCAGTGCAGCGATAGAAAACTACGATTCGAGGAATTCCAGATTTTACTTCTTAGCTTGCGGGCGGAAGCGGCTAGGCATCCGGATCGTACCTCCTCATTGCATCCTGAAGCTGCCTGCAGGGGTTGTTGATCTGGTGCGCAAGCCGTTCCGCGCTGTTCGGAAATTTCGCGCCGCAGTATTCGCAGGCGCATTCCTTTTGCGAGGTTACTGAGAATGCCGCAGAAGAAAGTACGGTCATGCTTTCACAGATGGACCATGCCTTTCATCGTATATAAACCTTCTTCAGTTTTTAGGCTTTTGCAGGAATGACGAGGAAAGGCAGGCGGCGGGGCCGATGCCGGCCCCCCGCATCATGATTAGATCATCAGTTGTAGCCCAGCGCCCTGAGCTTCTTCATGACCCTTTCCCTCGCCACTCCGCGTCCCGCCCTCTCGTGCATGCCAGGGTTCTTGTTCGGCGTGGTATCCAGCGTCGATCCCAACGAAGTGTATCCCCTGTCATACAACGGGTGATACTCCAGCTTGTTCTTCTTAAGGTACGTTTTCACTTCCTCCCTGGTCCAGAACAACAGCGGATGGACCCTTATATGGTCTGGGTTGCGCCTCGGGGAGAATATGCTCTCCTTGGCCCTCTCCTCGTGCTCCACCGCCCTTATCCCACCGAGGAACGCGTCCATGTTCAGCGTCTTTATGCCCCTCATCAGCGGGTCTATCTTGTGGTGCTTGTTGAAGGCGACGGTAAACTCAGGAGTGCTGAACCCGTACTTCTTTGTGAACTCCGCGACCCGGTCCGTGCCCGCGCGGACGGTCGTCAGGCTCTCGAAGTTCCACTCCTTCCTCAGCTTCTCTACGAAAACGAAGGTCTCGGGGAACTCATACCTCGTGTCCACGAAGAGTATCGGCATGTCATGCTTTATCTTCATGGTGATGTGCAGCATGACTTCGCTGTCGGCGCCTCCGCTGAAGCCTATGCCCACGCGCTTGTACCTCTTGAGCGCCTGCCTGATTATCTCCTCGGTCTTCCTCACCTTCTGGTCCAGTGAGAGGTTCATGAGCTTCCTGACTTCTGGCCTCATCAGCGCTATGCACCTTTCCGTCCTGTCTGAGCCGAATTCCTCGGCCGAGGGTTTCGCAGCGTTCTTCGCTCTCTTGTCCATGCCATCACGTATTCTAATGTAATGACATGTTATGACATGCAGATATATAAGGCTTGTGCAGGGACGGCTTTGCTGGCATAGCCGATTCGAAGCCAACTCTTATATTCCACGAAAGGCATATCGGAATATGGCGAAGCAAGTGGCAGGAGGAAAGACATACCTGGTCTTCATAGACCACAGGTTCGACAGAATTGTCGGGGAAAATCTAAGGTCCGCCTTTCCGGAATGCGCGCTCGAGCCGTACGCGATCAACAACAGCGGCAGCAGGGATACCGTCTTGTTCAAGCTGGAAGCAGAGGGAGACGGGGAGGGCATGGCGAAGAGGATCAGGGGAGCCGCCCTGCCGTTCATCGATTTCGTGATGTCCGTGGATGCGGTCATAGAGATGGGCGCGGCGCTCGATTACAGGAAGCTGGAGGATGCGCTCTCTAGGGTCCTAGACGGCTGCAAACGCCCGTCGTTCAGGATAGAGGTGAGGAAGGTGGGCTACGTGGCCTACGAGGCAGCTAAATCGATCGAGGTCAGGCTGGGCAGGGACCTAGAGGAAAGAGGATACGCTGCGAACCTCAGGACTCCTGAAGTACTGCTATATGCCGTGCTGCTAGACTCATCGGCGGCGATAGGGCACAGCGACGCTGGGGTGCATGAGGATCGTATACTGGACCCGTTCAGGCAGACTGACGGGAAAGGCGGAGGTAGGCTCAATAGGGCGGAATTCAAGATAGAGGAGGCGGTGGAATTCTTCGGGATAGACCTAAGCACCCGCAAGAGAGGGCTGGACATAGGCGCGGCGCCAGGAGGCTGGGCCCGCTACCTGTCCCGTAACGGGATCAGGGTCGTCGCGGTGGACAACGGGCTCCTGGACTACGGAAGACTGAGCGAGGGCAAGAGGATCCTAGTCCTGGCAGACGATGCGGATGCGTTGCGGATCCGAAAGAGTATATCAGACGCGGGCTTGAGCGGGAGCGTTTCGGTAGGGAATATCGAGGACCGGGTCGCGGAAGCGGATGGCTATGACATAATCCACATCAAGGCGAACATCGGACAGGAAAGGGTAACTGAATTGCTAAGGGAACTGGGCGGGTTCGACCTCCTGACCATAGACACGAACAGGTCGCCTTCTGAAAGCGCCTCTGTCGCCAATTCCATGGCGGGGCTGCTGAATCCGGGGGCTGCGCTGGTCATGACGGTAAAGCTGAAGACGAGGAAATTTGGCGAGCATGTCTCCACGGCCGAGACCGAGCTCTCCAGGAATTATGTGTCACTGCGCCTGAAGAAGCTGCCGCACAATAGGAGGGAGCTCACGGCTTACGGGATAGTCGAGAATCAGTCTGGTAAGAAGGCGTCATCTCTATAGGCTGCGCAGAAAATCTTCTTGATTCACTAGCGGGGTGCCCTCTTTCATGTTGTTAGAGACCCAGAAAATTGCACCGTCATCCAGTTGGAGGTCGCCTTCCTTAGCGCCATAAATGCTGCCGTGACGCATCACCTGAGGCAGCTTATCGGGCTGCGCTACTGGCACCGTAAAAATTTTGCCGTCCTTCCCCCTCTGTATTACGCTTACAGATTCAGAATCTCCTTTCTTGCTGTAGTGCAGCATTCCGCGGTATACGGCGGATACCCCGTCTATATTGCCCCTCTCCACAGAGAATATGAACATCGAGATCCCCAAGACGCGGTCTCCATTCTCGTGTTCGGTCAGCTTAGCGTTGTAGTGGACTGTCCTGTTTTGTAGGAACAGTTCCTCTGACCTGTCGCGGTCGAGCGCCGGATGGGACCCGAGAAGCGAACGCAGGTTGAACACATAGCTGTTTGCCAGCCTTTCTTTCGCGGCCCTGCTGGCATAGGTCAACTTTAATGCGGCATTCTTACCCGTCTCAGTCAGCTTTGCAGGACTTAGAGCGTCCGCAAGCCGCTGCGTCAGATGCGGTTGCGTTTGCGCATCCGCGGTCTTCTGAATCACTACGTCGTCACTCATGTTTTCCTTTTGCCGTCAGACATATTTAAACATTGTTGAAGAATTCGGATAGGGGCCGCAATTACATGTAGCTCATAGGGTCCTTGCCTTTCCACAGGCCCAGCCTGGTGTGGAGCCACGGAGAGGTATTAAGTCCGCCCTTCTCCGCTTCCTTGTCGATCGTATCAAGAATTTTCTTAGAAACGCTGCCTGGCTTTCCGTACAGCTGCCTCTTATGCGTCGCGGCGGATCCGCCCTCCCTGTACGCGCTCTTCATTACTTCCTCCATCCATGCGCTGCTCGCCGGTGGTACCAGGACGTTTGACTTCGCGGTGAACACCGTCTCGGGGCGCTCGGTGCTGAATCTCGCGGTGAAAGAGAGCACTTTCGGGAAGTAAAGCAGCTCCTCCTGGAGCGACCCGGAATCAGTAAGCGCGGCCCGGCACTTGCCGCTATCGAGGAATTCCAAGACGTTCCCCCACTCCTGCCAGAGAGGGGTCATTACGAAGCGGTCCGGATGCCTTTCCGCAAGCAGCCTCAGCCTCGAGCGCAGGCCGTACTGGTCTACCGCCGCATTGGTGGCGTTCATCATTACCATCGTTACCTTCTGGCCTCCATCAACGAGGCGCTCTACAGCGCCGATTATCGAAGTGAAGCGCCTTTCAGTAAGGTTCTCCCTGCGGTGTATGTCTACGCGCAACCAATCCCCTGACTCGAGAGCGGGATAAATCTCGAATATGCTTCTAGAAGGCCTCTCCTTCCTGCGAATCTGGAGCGCGTCTGTCACCGAATTGCCAACCACTGCTATCGATTCGTCAGGATAGCCCTCCCTGAGCAGGTGCCTCCGGTTCAGTTCGACCGGAGCGAAGAAGTAACCCGTTGCAGCCGAGCATATCCAAGTATCTATCTGTTCGGGAAACGGCTCCTCCCTTGCGATGAACCATTTCCCCTCGAACTGGTCTTGCACGAAGCGCTCTGCAGTGGCCCTTGAGGGAGCCTTGTCGGCGCTTATCCTGCGCATCGCTTCGGGGCACATCGCCCTCAGCCCGGCCTCGTTCTGCGCTACCTTCTGGCCGATTCCGAAAGTCCACGCCAGCGAAGCGATCCCGGCGACGAGCGTATCTCCGTGCACTATCGGAAGGATTTCGACAGATTCGCCGTAGGTCTTCTTGAAGTACCTGCCGAATCCGCCGAACTTCAGGAATATCTCGCTCGCCTTCTCGACGAGGTTTCCCCTTATGTTGAGGCTGCACGCTATGAACGGTTCCATGCTGAATTCCTTTATCCCGAATCCGAGCAGGTCATCGAAATGCTGGCCGGTGTTTATCACGACCAGGGGATAGCGCCTTGAAGCGGCCTCGAGCACGAGGGGCGCCTGCTTGTAGAAATCGGGCTTCGTGCCTATCACGACCGCGATTATCGGCTTCCCCTGCTCCTTCGAATCGCGCACCGCCTTGTCAAGCGCATCGACGCGCACATCGACGGGAAGCATCGCATTTGAGAAACTGAGCTTGACGGATTTCCCTTCATGGGAGTTGGTTTCGCGCGCCTTGCTGCCAGCCATCAGTGGGATTTGCACATCCACATATAAATATTGATTCTCTGCGTCAAACTGCGGAACCAGAACCGCGATTGTATTTCAGTATAGACTATTTTCGCTGAGTGCTATAAATTCTGCCGTGCGATATAAGGAGGGGCATTTTATGGTGGTCATCGGGCTTACCGGAGAGAACTGCTCCGGCAAGGGGACCTTCGCGGAATACCTCGTTACGACGGGGTTCCGCTACGCGTCCCTCTCGGACGTGCTGCGCGAGGAACTCTCCGCGGAGGGTAGGGAGGTAACGCGCGAGGCGCTGATAGAGAAGGGCAACGAGCTCAGGAGGGAGGCGGGACCTGGCGTGCTGGCCAAGAGGACGATGCTCAAGATGAAGGGCGCGACGAACTGCGTCATAGACTCGGTAAGGAACCCCAGCGAGGTCGAGGAGCTCAGGAAGGAGAAGGGCTTCACGCTCGTATACGTGACCGCTAAGCCGGTGACCAGGTTCGAGCGGATGAGGAAGAGGGACAGGGAGGGGGACCCGAAGACCCTGGAAGCGTTCATGGAGATGGACAAGAGGGAGATGTCCTCCTCTGACCCGACGCACCAGCAGCTGCTCGCGACCTTCGAGATGGCCGACAAGCGGATGGAGAACGACTCCGACCTGCAGCACTACCACGATGGGATAGACGCGCTCGTCGGAGCGCTGGAGGGGGAGCGGTCCCTCAGGCCGTCGTGGGACGAGTACTTCCTTGAGATAGCGAAGATGGTCGGCGCCAGGGGCACGTGCGACAGGGGAAGGAACGGCGCGGTACTGACGAGGGACAGGAGGATAATCTCGACCGGATATGTCGGTTCTCCGAGAGGGCTGCCGCACTGCGACGAGGCCGGACACCTGATGAGCGACGTGCTGAACCCCGACGGGACCGTATCGAAGCACTGCGTGCGCACCACTCACGCTGAGCAGAACGCGATAGTGCAGGCTGCGCTGCACGGCGTATCGACCGAGGGATCCACGCTTTACGTCAGGTTCGAGCCGTGCTTCACGTGCGCGAAGATGCTGATCAACGCGGGGGTGAGGCGGGTCGTCTGCCAGAGGAAGTACCACGCGGGCGAGATGAGCAGGGAGTTCTTCAGGGATGCGGGGGTCGAGCTGGTCTACGTCGAGGACAAGGTCGAGGAGTATCCCGACCAGTAGGCCGAGAACGGGGTGGTTCGATGCCGAAAGGAAATAACGTGGAAGTGTTCATAGAAATCCCGAAGGGCGATGACAGAAGGAGGCATCTCAGCCACGACAAGAAAGAAATGCTGGACCTGGGGCCTACGAAGAACGTGATACCTGTAAGTGACGGGGTAATGCCCATCGCATATGGTTTCATAATAGGAACTCTTCAAAGGGACGAGGCGTCCAAGAACCCGAACGAAATACCTGATGAGGTCGACGTTCTCGTTTATTCGAGAAACAGCTTCAGTGTTGGTGAAACGCTAACTGCCGTCCCCATAGCTTTCATTACCCGTGGGGACGGGGACCACAAGGTCGTGGCCGTGGATTCCACCACGAGCGGGCAGATAAAGGAATGGGAAGACATACCCAAGAAGGAGAGGGATTTGATAACCAAGTTCTTCGGCTACAAGTATCCTATAGAATCCATAGAAGGCGCTAAGGAAGCGATTGATTACATAAACAAGAATCGCGTAAATAAGCGGGAGAAGAACCGCTCCTGAAACCGCAGTTGACTAACCTTTTTATCCTTGAGCATTTCAGATGAAGCATGAATTTCGCGCTCCAGCTCGTCGTTGACCTGCTCTACTCCTGGGGAAGGATGCTTGTAGCGCTCGGGCTCTCCATAGTCTTCAGCGTGTTCGTCGGAATAGCTGCCGCGACGAGCAAGCGCGCCGAGGCGGTGGTGCTGCCCGCGATCGACGTGCTGCAGACCGTTCCGATACTCGCCTTCTTCCCAGTCGTGATATACCTGATTGCGCCACTCGGCTACATAGGGCTCAACGCCGCGGTGGTCCTGCTCATCTTCACCAGCATGGCCTGGAATATAACCTTCGGGGTGTACGAGGCGGTTAAGTCGATACCCGCGGACATGCTGGAGATAGCGAGGATAAGCCACCTGTCTAAGTTCCAGATGATAAGGAGCATCTATGCGCCCGCCGCGATGCCCAGGATAGCCTACCAGTCCTCGCTGTCGTGGTCGATAGGGCTCTTCTACCTGGTGACGAGCGAGATCTTCTCTGCCGGCAGCAAGAACTTCGCCGTGACCTACGGCATCGGCGTCGAGATCGCGCGGCTGGTCGTGACGCACAACCCGACGATGTACGCGGTAGCGCTGCTCTTCCTCGCGGCCGCGGTGGTCCTAACGTGGGTGCTCCTGTTCAGGCCGCTCGCGGCATATGCGGAGAGGTTCTCGTTCAGGGAGGAGCAGAGGCCTGCCAAGTACTCCAGGCTCATAGCTGCCTATTCAGGCATCGGGAGGTTCGTGGAGAAGATCATACCCGAGCCCAGGCCAAGGGAGACCGCGAGGGTTGTCGAACGGGTGCAGAGGCCCCGGCCCGCGCACGTCGCAGAGAGGAGGCCGGTATCGGGCGCAGTCAGCGCCGCGATAGTGCTGGGCCTCGTGGCCCTGTCCGCCGCGGCGGTGGTCGCCTGGAACGAGTACTCCTTCGTCCCGACGCTGCTCGAGGCGATGGCCTTCTCGTTCGCCAGGGTGTGGGGCATCTACCTCGTTTGCGTCGCGATAGCCGTGCCGCTCGGTATAATGATAGCGAAGTCGTCGAGGGCCTACAGCCCGATGCTCGGCGGCCTGCAGGTGATCGCTTCGATACCCGCTACCGTGCTGCTCCCCGCGATAGTCGCCCTGCTGTTCCTGCTGCCGTTCGGGAACGAGCTGACCGCGCTGGCGATAATCTTCCTTGCGATGATATGGTACCTTCTGTTCAGCGTAATAGCCGGGATGAGGACCATACCCGAGCAGTTCGGCGAGCTCCTCAGGATATTCGGCACAGACTGGGTCAGCGCGTGGCGCGAGGTCTACATACCCGCGATACTGCCGTCGCTTGTGACGGGGTCCATAACCGCGATAGGCGGGGCGTGGAACGCGCTGATAGTCGCGGAGTACTTCAGCATCCAGTCGGGCGGGAGCACGGTGGTGCTGACGCAGGTGGGCAGCGGGCTGGGAAAGCTTCTGGACACCGCGACGTTCAACGGCAACTTCGTCCAGATGTTCCTCGCGCTCGCGGCGATGGTGGCGATGGTCATGGTCATAAACAAGCTCGTGTGGCAGAGGCTATATAGGGATGTTACGCGGAAGTACAAGATCGAGGTCTAGGTGGTGTTTTGCCGAAAGGGAAGGACATAGCGGAGATCGAGAAGGTGTCGCTGACCTACGAGGTCGAGGGCGGCAAGGGGCTGAAGGTGATGGACCGGCTCAGCTTCGGCGTGCGCGACGGGGAGTTCCTCTCCATAATCGGGCCCTCCGGCTGCGGCAAGTCCTCGCTGATAAGGATGATCATAGGCCTGCAGGAGCCCACGTCCGGCGGGATAACCTTCGAGGGAAGGAGGGTGAGCTCTCCGCCAGGGGGCATGTCGCTCATATTCCAGAACATAGCGCTCATACCCTGGAAGACAGCTCTCGAGAACGTCGAGTTCTCGATAGAGAACAGGGCCATGGCGCAGGACGAGGTCAGGAGGAAGAGCGCGGAGATGCTTAAGATCGTCGGGCTGGGCGGGTTCGAGGACTCGTACCCTAGCGAGCTCAGCGGCGGGATGCGGCAGAGGGTCGGAGTCGCGAGGGCGCTCGTGTCCGATCCGGAGCTTCTGCTTATGGACGAGCCGTTCAGTTCGCTGGACGAGCTCACGGCAGAGCAGCTCAGGGGAGAGGTGAAGTCCATACTCAAGGACAAGAGGCTGCCTCTGAAGTCGGTGATACTCGTGAGCCACAACGTCGATGAGGTGGTCGAGATGTCCGACAGGATAATCGTGCTTTCGAAGGCGCCGTCCCGCATAGTGGACACCATAACGGTCGGGCTGGGCTATCCGAGGGACAGGCACTCGAAGGCGGTCGGCGCGATAACCGACAGGATATTCAGGGACCTCCGCACCGCGGAAGCCTAGTTCGGAAGCGCGGAAGAAAGGAATATTAGGTTTTTCGGTGCCAATACCATCAAGGGGGTAAGAATGGCAAAAGCAAACATTACGGGAACGGTGGAACAGGTACTTTACGGCAGTGATCACAGCACAAGAGGCAATGCAAATGACGTGTCGGCAGCCAGAATCTCGCTGTCTCAAGTATCAGAAGAGGGTAAGAAAGTGGAAATAACCCTCTTCTATGATCAGGATGGCAAGACGCAGGCAATATTGACTTTCGACATAATATCCTTGGGAAAGACACGCACCAAAAACTTGTTTGATGACTTGCAACCGGAAAATGTTAAAGTCGGAGCACTTAAAGTGGAAACTGCAAATGCGCTTAACAAAGCTTGGGATCTGAAGAACCTTGACTTGGCATTTGGAGTTAAGGAAACCCAGAGAACGGGCGACCAGCAGGGGAGTGCGCATCCAATAAAAATCGGCGGTGGCGTTATCCTAATCTAAGTGATTATCCCTGGCTCCCAGAATAAAAGCAGAGGAGGGCGAATTACTTCTTGCGCTGCCTGACCTTCCTCATGCTCATTATCACGGCCGCTGCCGAGACGACGGCGAGAACCAGCATCACCGCGAACGACGCGGTCCAATGGCTCCTGATGTCATTATACTGCACGCGCGCGGAATCGACCGCCTCGTTGGCGTAGAGCACAGCCGCGTCCGGCGACTTGTTGTAAATCCCGGATGCCTGGTTTAGGTATCCGTAAGCCTGCGTCAAGTTCGGATAGAAGATAAGGTAGCCGCTCTGGTTCACCATGTCGACGTACGCCTGCGCCCCGTTTATTATGCCGTTGGCGCTGGACGGGGTGTAGCCCGTGGAGTTGAACTGCTGCGCTCCCGCGGCTGCCGTAAGCAGCGCGATCGCGAGCAGGGGTATCCAGGGCTGCGGCCTCATCGGACCACTACAGGTTCACGTCTATGGCGAGCTCCTTCTTGAGCTCCCTGTACCTGTTCCTTATGGTGACCTCGGTCACTCCCGCGACCTCGGCCACCTCCTTCTGCGTCCTGCGCTCGCCTACGAGCGCGCTTGCGATGTAGACGGCCGCGGCGGAGACTCCGGTCGGGCTCCTCCCGCTCACCAGGCCCCTCTTCATCGCCTGCTTCAGCAGCAGCGTGGACTTCTCCTGCGCCTCACCGCTGAGCTTAAGCGCGGCCACGTACCTGGGCACGTAGCTTATCGGGTCGGTCAGCGGTATCTTCAGGTGGAGCTCGTGGGCTATGACCCTGTAGGTCCTGCCTATCTCCTTCTTCGGAACGCCGGATATCTGCGATATCTCGTCCAGCGTCCTCGGCATTCCCGCCTGCCTGCACGTCGCGTACAGCGCGGCGTTGACCACGGTCTCGATGGGCCTGCCCCTTATCAGGTTGTTCTTGACGCACGACCTGTACAGCAGTGCGGCGCTCTCCCTGACGTTGTCAGGAAGGCCTAGGTAGCTTGCGACCCTGTTGAGCTCGGGCAGCGCGACGAGGTAGTTCCTCTCGCTGGAGCTCGCTATGCTCGCCCTCTTGTGCCACTTCCTTATCCTGTACAGCTGGGCCTGCCTCTTCGATGGCAGTTTCGCGCCCCTTATGTCCTTGTTGTACATGTCGATCTCTGTGACCAGGCCCTTGTTCGGCTTCATGTACTTGATCGGAGCGCCGGTCCTGGCCCTTGCATTCCTCTGCTCGGAGTCGAACGCCCTCCACTCTGGCCCGGTATCCGTGACGTTCTCCTCTATGACCAGGCCGCAGTTGTTGCAGATGTATTCGCCCCTCTCGCCGTCGAATATGATGTCGCCGCTTCCGCAGCTCGGGCAGCGCTTCACGCTCCCTATGACCTTCGGCCCCTCCTCGCCGTGGACTATGCCTATGTCAGCGCCGGCCTCCTTGTCCAGCACGTGCGCGTGCCTCTCGACCGCTATCTCGGCCGGACCGGAAATCGGCGCATGTACTGCGGCAGGCGCCCTTGCCGCGGGAGCCCTGATGGTGCGCACAGCGGACACGTTCTGGGTGTGCCTCGCATTGGCATGCGCAGCCTTCCTGGCCTTCGCCTTGGCTGGCTTCCTCGCGGCTTTCTTAGCGACAGTCTTCTTGGCCTTCTTTGCAGTTCTCTTACGATCCTTACTCGCCATTCTAATCAACCTTGTTTTTCGTCTAAAATATAAGATAGTCTTTTAAATTTTGCTAAAAAGAGTAATTAATTTAGTGATTAAATAGATATTTAAACCTTTCGTTGGGGCTTCCGCCCACGGGAGGGCCGGACTGAAACAATCCTGCCGTAGATTTCACCTGGCCACCAGTCCCGCAAATCTCTTTGGGGCCAGGCCCTGCACAATGTCGCTCTCCTCGGTGTAGTAAAGGCAGGACGGACCGATTCGCTCAACCTTCTCGCCTGCTTTACTAAGCGTCCCGCCGGTCCGTATGTAGTCGTCGAACATGACCGCCTTCGACATCGCCTTAATGAGTCTCATGTCCTCTCCAGACACGCACAGACCGCTGTCGCGCTGATACTCGATGAGGACGAACTCGAACGGCTTTCCGCGCTCCAGCAGCTGCCCCGCAACGTACGCTGCCGGGTATATCCCGGAGCGCATGAGGGGTATGAGCGCGACCCTGCCCCAGAATCTGCCCAGCAGATGATCCACATACTTGTCTTCGTTTGAGACGCGGCCGCAGTCAGTCAGCCGCATGCCAATCGCTTCGATGCTGAACTCGCCGTAGGTCCTTCCTCTTGCGCACTCGGCAAGCTCCATGAAACTCTGCCTGAGCTCCGACCTCACCTCGCCTCTCTCGCTTTCGCTCCTGCTGCGGTCGAACTGAAGTGACCACAGCTCTCTTATCCTGTGAAGGGAAGGTGGCCTCTTCAAGTCATTGAACGTGCCTGCAACGGCTGCCGCTTTTTGCACCGTATCCATGCTTTTATTATGCCTTCTCCGGTATAAAAACGTGCTTCAGGAAAGTGCCCATAACGCTCTGGGAAGAATAGGGCGTCGCTCCAATCGAACAGTTCGGGGCTCAATTTATAAATGTTCTTGATTAATAACATATTACAGTTGCTTTTCTGAGTTTTTAGGGTATCTAATGGCAAGACTGCACACGCGGAAGCACGGCAAATCGAAGTCAAGGAAGCCGGTGGCGGAAGACGTCAAGATAACGGCCGACCGGAAGGAGGTCGAGGGCGCCATACTCGACTATGCCAGGCAGGGCATGAGCAGCAGCGAGATAGGCCAGAGCGTAAAGGTCGCCCACGGCGTCGGATACCTGAAGCCTCTGCTCGGCAAGAGGCTTAACCAGTTCCTCGCCGAGAAGGGAGTCAAGAAGGAGCTGCCGGACGACATTATGGCGCTTATGAGGAAGGCCGTGAGCATGAGGAAGCACCTCGCCAGCAACCACGGGGACGTGTACGGCAGGATCAGGCTGGGAAGGGTCGAAGCCAAGATATGGAGGCTGAGCAGGTACTACAGGAGCTCGGGGAAGATACCCGCCGATTGGAAGTATGACCCAGAGCAGGCTGCGCTTATGATAAAGAAGGCATGAGGTTAGTTGGATGGCTGTTCAGAAGGGAGTTGACAAGTGGAAGGAGAAGCAGTGGTTCGACGTATACCCGCCGAAGGACATTGCCACCGAGATCATAGGCAGCGTGCCATCCAGCGACGAGAAGAACATGCTGGGCAGGGAGGTAAAGGTCAACCTGTCATGGATAACGAACAACCCCAACCACTCGTTCATCACGGTCGGGCTCAAGGTAACCGGCGTTAGCGGCAACTCCGCAAACACCGACGTGAGCTACCTGGCTCAGCAGTACAGCTACCTGCACTCGTTCGTCAAGAGGCGCGGAGACGTCATCTACACCTACGACAAGGTGAAGGACAAGGATGGCAAGGAGATGGTGCTCAAACTCCTCATAACCACGAGGAACAAGATAGCCAGGAGGGCGCAGGCGGACATGAGGAAGGCGGTCAGCGTGTTCATCGCAGACTACGTCCCGAAGCTCGGGAAGGGCGAGTTCGTCAAGGCGATCATATCAGGGGCATTCCAGCAGGAGGGAGTGAAGAAGCTGGCGAAGATCGTACCGATCTCAAGGTTCGAGATAAAGAAGGCCGAGTTCTGAAGCCAGATACAAACAGATTCCTGTTTCTAGTTCTTGTAATACACCGTCACATTGGTGAAGTTCCCGAAGAAGGTATAGATCGAGGGCTCGTACTTGGTCAGCCATACGGGCCTCGCCGGAGGGACGTAGGCCACGGAAAGGCCGCAGTCCTGCTCGAGGATCGAGTTTGCGAAGCTCACGACATAACTGTCATTGACTATCCCGTCGCAGCCGTCCCACGGCCCGTTAACCAGGTTGAACTTGTAGTTCGAGTATTCCTCGAGGGGTATCGGGTTAGGCCTTACCACGGTCGTGTTCGGAGGCAATGCATTCACGAAGCTCGCCACCTTCAGCAGGGGATACAGATAACCATACTGGGAATATCCGATGTAGCTTATCGAGATGCACGACTCCGCGAGCAGCGCAAGGAGCAGAGCCATAGCAAATACCTGCTTTGCCCTTGTGCCGATCCCCTTCTTCGCGCCCTTCCTGCTCTCCATGAGCCTCACTATGAAGAAGCCTATCAGCAGGGCGAGAGCGGGGCCAAATATCAGCGTAAACCTCTGGTACTGGGGCTGGATAGGAAGGAAGTTCTTCAGGCTCATGGGGCCGTACGCGAGGTAAATGAGCGTGGAGAACACCCACAGCCCCGGAACTGCGACCCTCTTGTCGAATTTCAGGAGGAGGTACGCTGCTGCCAATAGCGCGATGTAGAAATACGCTCCTATCAGGTAGCCGAACCATATCGCGTTCGCGTTGGACACCGAAGCATCCCATGCCGACAGCAGGGATACGAACGACGGGTGGGCTATGGCCTGCGACGCTACCCAAGCGACGTTGTACGGAAGGAGCTCGGACGCGTACGTGCGCAGCGAGGAGATTCCGTATCCGCAGGACATCTGGCCGCAGTAGTTTGAGTACCAAGAGGAGTCTGTGGTGTATATGTAGAGGGGGTTCCCTGCGGTGAGATAGCCAAGCAGCGCTATGATTGAGACCGCGCACAGTATGCCTACTGCAAATGAGGCGATTCTCAGCAGCTGTTTCCGGTTCATGTGCTTTACCGTGTCAAAAAGAAGGATTAGCAGCAGGAAGGGGATTATTATGAGCGTCTCTGGCACAGAAAGGAAGCCTATCACTGCGAAGAACGCGGACAAGGCATAGAAAATCTTTTTCCTCTCATTCTTTGTCGCGAGTATCATCATCAGTACCGCGAGGGACGCGAAGAATGCCATCTGCACGTCGTCCCCGACGCTGGACGCCTGGATTACCGCGAGCGGGAGAGCGCCGTACAGCAGCGCGGAAACGAGCCCCGCCTTCCTGTTGTAGAGCTCGCTCCCGATGAGATAGACCACCGCGACGGTGCCTAGGAACATCAAAAGGTCGAAGAACACGCTCGTGAACGGACTGTACCCGAACAGCGAGTAGAGCACGGCCATGCTCCCTATTACGATGTATTTCATTCCGTCAGCGCCCGTCCCCACGAACCCAGTTATCCCGACAACGGCGACATGGTGTGCGAACAGGTTGTAGAGGTAGTTGTCGGACTGGTTGAGCGGAGTTATCCCGTAGAAGAATGCGAGGGTCAACCCTGCGCTAAAGATAAGCACCAAACAGAGTGCTGCGAGATAGATGCGACTCTCGTCCTTAGCCTTTCTCTTTCTTGATTTCAAATCATCCACTCTTCACAGTATCTTTTTCTGTTTGTCCAAATCAAATATCTCTTCTAGGTCGATAGCCAATGCATGATGAGGCAAGGGAGGGACGCTTCTCTTGATGGCTAAGGAAAGGTAGTCTCCAGAAGAATAAACCTTAGCACGGTCATCTATCCGGTAATACTCTCCACCGCGCTTTGCTACAATTGAGACCTTTTTGTTTTTCCTGATGTTCTCTAAAGTTGTCTTCATCTGGCAAGCGCCTATCAATAACTTCTTTTTGTAAAAACCACACGACATCACGACGATGACGCGTGGATTTCCGGATTTTGAACTCGTAGCTAAAAAGATCTCCTGGCCCGGTTCCAATGCCTTCCTCCATCCCTTGCCCGGCATCTCACAGCCTCTTCTTTATGAAATCGGCAAGCACGATCGCGCTGTTGTGCTCGGTGTCCTTCGCCGAGTAGACGAGCGTCACGTCGGTCTGCTTCACCATCGCTATGAGCTCTCCGACCTCGCCGTTGGTCTCAAGCTCCTTCTCGTACTTCCTCCTGAACTCGTCCCATTTCGCGGGGTCGTGGGCGAACCACTTCCTCAGCGCGTCGCTGGGCGCGACCTCCTTCATCCAGAGGTCTATGCTCTGCGAGCTCTTCTTCACTCCGCGTGGCCAGAGGCGCTCCACGAGGACCATCTTTCCGTCCGTGAGGTCCCTCCTTTCGTAGACCCTCTTCATTCCCATGAGCACAAAGGCACCGATTTCAATTCTGTCTGCACATTTAAATACGTTGGCTTGTTTTTTCTCGGGCGGATGGCATCTTTCCGACGGCCGAGGCGAGCAGGCTCTCCTTCCCGACAAGGGACAGGAATGATCCGATGTTCATGACCTTCCCGTTCCGCATGTGTATGTCCAGCATCTCAAGCATGAGTCCGTCGGCCTGGTCGAGCCTAGAGAAGTAGACCCCCCTCTCGTTCACGAATCCCTTCGAGTCGAGCATGCCGGCCACGAGGCACGCCGCGAGCTCGCGGCTCCTCTTCGGGAGCGAGGCCTTCCGCTCGAGGATCTCCCTTATCATCCGGGCTATCCTAGAATGGTAGAAATGGACGTGCTTGACCTCGCCGCTCTCCTCGATAAGTATCTTCTTAGGGTCCGCGCCGAGCGCGAGGGCGAACTTCACGAACCGCTCCACTAGCTCGTCATTGCGCGTCCTGACCCCGATGTAGCTCTTGTCGGGGACCCTGTAGTTGTCCATGACTCCTGCGAGGTAGCACAGCTCCCTTGTAGTCCTGAAGCGCATGGTAAGAATGGGACGGATAAGGATTTAAGCGTTGGAAGGCTGCTCCGATGAACGCTGCACGGCCATGAGCGGCTCCGCGGAGGCTACGGCTATCGTGCCTGCCCCCTCGACCCGCTCGTTGCCGTCCAATTCTTTTTTATTATATGTTGAACCTGCGGCATCCAGAGGGTTGTCGATGGGAATCTCTTGCCCCCATTCGGAGAACCCGAAAGGAACCTCGTTGGAGATGCCGGACTCAAAGGCTCTGAACAAATCGCCCATCCCCCTGAGTTCCATAGCCCGCACCGGAACGTTGCGGCGGCTGCACGCCCTTGTGAGGGAAGCGACCCGGTTATCTCCTGCGTATAGCTCGAATTTCATGTGAACGTCGTTTTTCTTGAGGGAATCATGGCGCTGATCTCCAAAGATCGCGCCCTTGTTGCTGACAAATACGTACGTGATTATCACCTTGTCGAGGCTCTTTTCCCTACCCTTCTCAACGACCTCACAGTACATCCTCGGGAACCTGATCTTTCCCTTGGAAGTGGCCATCACAAAGTCCTTCAATGGGAGGCCGTCCTTACTGTCCTTGAACACAGGGAACCAAAGATCGGGCCGCACGGCTGCGCTCCCTGACTCAGTCTTGAAAAGCAGTTTCAATTGCACCTTCGGAGGCGCCGAGGCCTGCTTGGAAGATATAGGATTTGCTGGGACAGCTTCGCGGACGGTCCTTCCGAGGTCACGGAGGCGCGGCAGTGGTGGAGAGTCGCTGATTATGTGGTATCCCTGCCCGCCGCGAGCAAGCTTACCGTCCGAGACGAGAGTAGCGATAGCGTGCACGACATCCGGCTTCTTCCTTCCGGTCATCTCCGTTATCTCCTCAGGCGTGCAAGACCCCGTCTTCCCTATCTTTTCCAAGATATCTGCGCGAACCTCTGTGGCCGGATCGGGAACATAGTATCCTTTTTTCCAGAACTGGATCGTACTGGCCGATTTGAGCGCGCTCAGCGCGTTGGCGACCTTGGATTGGTCCATCCCAATGGCGCTGGATATCGCACCTACGTCTGCCAGCCCAAGCTTCCCGAGAACATTGAGGATCGCATTGCAGGTTTGCGCATCATACGGCTTGTTTTTATTGACCGAACTCCCCTTGTTGGACTTCAGTTCCGTCCGGGTGATGCTCTCTGCCGGCACAAGTTCCACATTGATGGAGTCGGATGAGTCCTGAATTATTTTCTCGGAGTCGAGACCCTTCAGGTAATATTTGCCGCTGTTCTTGCTCCACAGCTCCGCCACGCCATTCTTCATAAGTTCCTTCAGCGCATCACGGATATCTTGCAGGGATAGGTTGGCCGCCATCGCCTTTTCGGTGTTTGCGATTTCTTTGGGACGCATGTAGCGCTTCTCCTTCAGGATCTCCACGACCACACCCTGCGCTGCGGCCATCTTCGTAGCTTCCACATCAGATTGCTCCTTAGCGGCCTGGCCAGCCCGGGCCTGAAGGATCTGCTTGTTGTTAGCGATTGCGGATGCGACATCCGCAATTCCGAAAGCGCCGTCCTTGATTCTGAATCGGTTTGCCTTGGGGGAGGGAATGCACTCTATTAGCCCTTCCCGCGCGAGTTCATCCAATGAGCGAGTCATCATAGACGCTCTCGCACCGAGTCGCTTCCTTAGGACGGACAGCGGCAACCTTCTCTCATCAAGGGCGATTATGGCCAGGATTTCAGCGTTCCTCTCGGCAACCTTATTGAGGTGCCTACCCGCATAGACTGAATTGAGGTACAGGTTGGCAAAATCAACAAACTTCCCGGTGGCCAGCGTCTCTTGAAGCTGCGGGTTTGCCCCAAGCGCGACGTCTGCGGCGAAGGCAGGCACCGGCTCAGCCAGGATTGCCAAAGCAGCCGCTGTGGACGGCACCGCTACGACCGCCGAAGTGGTCTGCACAGGACCTAGCTCGATGACATACTTCGGCATTGTGAAGTCTATCCGCCGGATTGGAGGATATCCCAGGTCTTGGGGGGTGCTTGCTGCGTTCCTGCCCCCTGAGAATTCAGTCATAGACGCCAGAGAGATCCTGACGTCCTCCATCCGCGCAGGCACCATGGCGGGATGCGTGGGAACCAGGAAGTGGGTATCGCTTGTTGTAGCCAGAGGCATTGGATTCGCCACAGTAACCGCCATCGCAGGCTTAGCGTCGGCGCGCTCGGTTCCAGCAGTGGGAACGATGATGTGTTGTGTTTTCTTATGAAGGGCCTCCTTTCTTTTAGCGAACGGGCTTGTGCGGGCGCGCTTTGGATTGGTCTTGGCAGCAACTGGAACGATAACTTTTCTAGATCCATCATTGATGGTGGGCGGCGCGTCTGTTTCTGCTACATTATCTTCATCAACGACGCGGTATTTACCCCATCCAGTACACTCGATCAACCCTTCCCTCCAGAGCTCCGTGCGCATCTGGCGTACATAGGCTTCAGTCATATGCATAGCGTTGGCGACCCTGGCCGGGCTATCGCTCTGCCGAAAGGCTGCAAGAACAGCATAAAGCCTTCTTCTGGACGAATTTCCAGAGGGCGCTTGGGATTGCCTTAGCGCTTCTTCCTTGCCTGCCTCTGTGAGTTCATAGACGCCATTCTTCCTTACGACATAGCCGTTCTTAATGAGCTTTGTCCCAATCCTGCATGCTGATGATTTACTACGCAAGCCAAGGATGCCAGTCAGCTGCGTTCTGGAGAGACTGCCTTGATCGGAATTATAGACGGCCTTGAGAAATTTCACGGCGTTGTCTGGCAGCTTTAAATCCATTGCAGGTGCAAGCTCCACTTCTCCATCTGGGTTTTCGTCGATGCGGTATGCGCCTTTGCCTTCGTGTAAGACTTTTCCCTCCTTCTGGAGCCCTCTAATAGTCTTCCACACCTCTCCGCTGTCTGCACCTAAATCTTTGGCGATTTTAGCTATGCCATCGCCATTTCCGATGGCCTCTCGAATAGTAACCCGCAGCGCGTTGGTGTCTTCGGCACTCTTAAGCGCAGTCTTGCCTGCCTCTGTGAGTTTGTAGGAGTCCTCCGTCAGGGAGACATAGCCCCTTTTGGCGAGGCGCGTTCCTATCTTCACTACTGAATCCTTAAACGTCGGGGCGAGGACTTCTGATAGTTGCAGCCCAGTAAGGGAACCTTTCTCTGAGCCCTGGATGGCGCTAAGGAAGTCCAAGGATTTGTCCGACAGCCATGCACTTTTACCCGGACTTGGTAGGAATGCAGGCTCTGCCGCTGTGTCGGCATTCTCGTTGATTCGATATCTTCTATGGTGTGGAGTGCCATCGCGCAGAAGCTTCCCTTCGTCAACGAGCTCATTGAGTATTTGGCATACCCTGCTAGGGGTAACGCGAATTTTACATGCCGACTCTTTGGAATCAAAGTTTTCGCTCCGTATGTCGTCCAGAAGGGACTTGCGCATCTCAACTGATTTCGCGTGGTTTGTCAACCCGCACCCCCGCTACGTAATCGGGTGCGCACGAATATAATCCTTGACATATTCAGGATTTAGCAAGGTAGCAAGGCTACACATTCACTGGTCGTGCTAGGAATTGCTGCTAATTTTGACTCCCACTTTTGTTGCATGCTCATACGCTCCGACCAAAGGGCGAATATCTTCGAGAGATAATGGCGAGGGCCTTCTCATAGCATCATGGAATGACACTTTAAGGTTAGGATCATTACTATCTCCGACTTTAGTGACATATCTGTAGTATGCGGATTTGAGAATTTCGTGAAGGCCATCCCCAAATTGCGTTACCGAGTCGATAGCCGCTCCGCTTTCGTAAAAGGATGCAGTTGGAAGGAAGGATTTTACGCGGCCGACGGTCATTTGGTAATGGCTGTTATCGCGAAGCCTAACCAGCCAGGTGGTGTTTTCCACTGCAGCTATTGTGAGCATATCTGACGAATTATCCAGCTCTTCGGATTTTTTAGCTTTCATATAATCCGCGATAACTTCATCAAATTTTCTGACTTTGCTACTCAAGAGAGGAAGATTGTACACTGCTTGAGTAAGACCAGATTGCGGACGATTATCTTCGATGTGCACTTGCGGCATAAAATAAAGCTTATACCCCTCACCTTGGGGAAGGGTTATGGCTAAAATAGCATTTCCTTCTGCGGGATACTTCCTCACAGCGAGCGTGCTATCGATATTTAGAAACTTTGCTATATTGCAACAAATATCTGCTTCCCAGACGACTCGCCTGGTCTCCTCGTCACCCGCTCTCAAAACAATGCACCGAGTATACTATCTTTCTGATGGTATAAATGCATTGACTTTGTTTTTTGTCCAGAAGAAAAGCAGAAGCCTTGAGGGAAATGCAAACGAAATGCGCAGCTGCACGGGCTAAACCTAATCGAGAAACTTATTCTCTTGTGTCTCGTTAAAAATATACGAGGTGATCTATCCGCAGGTTCCCCTACGGATACCTTGTTACGACTTGACCCCCCTCACAAAGCTTTAGTTCGAAGGCGCCGTAGGCGCCGCCTCACTAAAACCCTACTTGGGTGATCTGACGGGCGGTGTGTGCAAGGAGCGGGGACATATTCACCGCTTGATAGTGACGAGCGATTACTAGGGATTCCAGTTTCATGAGGGCGAGTTTCAGCCCTCAATCCAAACTTTGACTGCTTTTGGGGGATTGGCTTCCCCTCTCGGGGTTGCGACCCATTGTAGCAGCCTCTGTATGCCGCGTGTAGCCCTAGAGATTCGGGGCATACTGACCTACCGTCGCCCCCTCCTTCCTCCTCCTTAAACGGAGGCGGTCCCGACAGAGTGCTCGGCCCGTCTCCGGACCGGTGGCAACTGTCAGCGGGGCTCTCGCTCGTTACAGGACTTAACCTGACACTTCACAGCACGAGCTGACGATGGCCATGCACCACCTCTCGGCTCGTAAGGTAAAGTCTTTAGCTTGACCTTCATCCTGCCGTCGCTCTAGGTAATGTTTCTGACGTTGTATTCAATTAAACCGCAGCATCCACCCCTTGTGGTGCTCCCCCGCCAATTGCTTTAAGTTTCAACCTTGCGGCCGTACTCCCCAGGCGGCAGACTTATCAGTTTCCCTACGGTACTGCGCTGACACGCGGTCAGTGCAACACCTGAGTCTGCATAATTTACTGCTAGGGCTACTCGGGTATCTAATCCGATTCGTTCTCCTAGCCTTCGCCACTCACCGTCGGATGTGTTCTGACCAAGCGCCTTCGCCACCGGTGGTCCTTTTAGGATTACAGGATTTTACCCCTACCCCAAAAGTACCCTTGGTCTCTCCCACTCCCTAGCCGGAAGGTATCCTACGCACGGGTTGACGTTGAGCGCCAACATTTCACGCAGGACTGTTCCAGCAGGCTACTGGCCCTTTAAGCCCAATAATCGCGGACACCGCTTGTGCCGCCGGTATTACCGTGGCGGCTGCCACCGGTCTTACCCAGCACTTATTCGCCAAGCTGTTTGGACTTGGCAAAAGGCGAACCGAAGTTCGCCACTCAGACTTCCCCCATCACGCTTACGCGCATTGTGGAGTTTTCGCGCCTGCTGCACGCCGTAGCGCTAGGACCCTTGTCTCAGTGTCCTTCTCGGGGCTCTTGCTCCCACATCCCCTACGGGTCAAAGGCATGGTGGGCCGTTACCCCGCCATCAACCTGATCCGACGCGGCCTCATCGCAGGGCAGAAGCGCTGCAATTCGCGCCCCTTTGAGCTATGGAACATTCCAGTATCCTTAGCCTATGGAGTATTAGCCTTAGTTTCCCAAGGTTATCCTCCTCCCTGCGGTAGATTAGCCACGCGTTACTGAGCCGTACGCCGCCGAACGAAGCCGTTCAGCTGACTTGCATGGCTGTCGAAATCTGATAGTAGTGTCCTCCAGCAGCATCGACTGGTGTTGAAACCCTGATGCAACTGCGAGTGTATAATATCGTTTGCATTTCCTCAAGACTAAATCCAATTGCGGCTGCAATTTTCACGAGCCGTCCGTATCAGATGATACAGTCGGTAGAACTAATTAGTAGAGATACATTTATAAATTGCACCCGCAGACGAGGGAAAAGCGCAAGCGGAGGCAGCGCTACCTTCATGGATTTCAGGCTTTGATCTTGTGCAGATCCCCATAAATTATGACTGGTCTGACCGCTTCAATCTCGGTTTTGCAGTAAGGCATGTCCGGGATTGGATTCCACAGGAATATGGCCTGGTCCAATACGTGCGCGAAGCCTATCTCCATCAGGGTATTCCCGCCCACGTAGTTCTGAATCCCGTCCTTGTCTAAGTTCATGACGAGCACAGCGTCGGCGCCCTGCATCTTCCTCCAGAATTCGCGGATGGCGTCCATATTATATTTCTGGTGCAGCTTTATTTTTTCTATCTCTTCCGAATTTTTACCTATCAGCGGCTTGTGCAAATCCGTTAAAAAGGCATCGTGGCCCATCGCTCTGAGTTCATCTTGGACTTCCACCATTTTGTCGATAAATTGCATGGATCCGATTATCCCGATTCTCATGCATGGAAAGGGGACTTAAAGCTTAAAAATAGACAGCCGAAAAGAATCGGATTTGTTCAGAAGCGGAAATTAAAGCCAACAGATAAATAGGGGCAGGAGCAAATCCTCTTTTTGTGATTCCAATGCCAAAGCAAATATCGATTGCAGCAAACGGAAGCGTTAGCGAGATTCATAAGGACGTCATTGCGATGTGCGCCGATCTGATAAGGAGCGGCGATGACAGGAAGGCCGAGTTCACCGCGCAGGAATACGTTAGGACCTTCCAGTACATCTCCTCCCAATCCGACCCGGATAAGCTGGCGTTCGAGCAGAATGTCGCTATCCAGCGCAACGTGAGCAAGCTGATGATCGCCTCTGCGCGAAAGGCGTGCGAAGGATTGGAGGAAACTCAGACGCAGGCAGACGCTGCCCGCGCAGACGACATAAGGCAGCGCTACGATCTGGTCCCGCGGGACGGCAAGGCGAAATAAGCGAAGAAACGCATCTTTAGATAGCGGGGCCTGACCGTTAAATCCTGCCCTTCGACTCGCCCCTCACTACGCCGTTCGCGATGATGTGCGCGAGCCTGAGGAACCTTATCGCGCCTTCCGAGACCTCCGCGAGGTCCTTCTTAGACGCCCCCGCGCACTGGAAATAGAATCCGTCCTTTCTGAACGTCTCCGAATTCGCGTGGATGGCTTTCAGCAGGGAGAGTTTGCGCCCGACGTCGTTCTTCGACGCGCGTATCGCCTTCTCCAGCTCTTTCTCGTGCGGCTTCTTCCTTACGATGCTGACGATCGGGATCTTCAGGCCCCGGTTAAGTTTTACTATGTCGACGAGATTCAGCCCCGCAAGGGTTATCCCATGCACTGCCATTAGCCTTATCTGGTCCGCGAACCTTGACCCGCTCACGCTGTCCATTATCTTTTTGGTCGCATCGGATCCGTCGACGGCCACACGGAACGAGACGGCGCCCTCGACCCCTTCCCCTCTCCCTATCACTCCGATGATCAGCGAGTCCGCGTCCGTCTTCCTGTAGGCGGACCCGTCTATGGCGAGTATCCTTATTCCCTTCTTCATCGCGACTACTTCTTCGGGATCTGCGTCGCGAGCTCCTTGACCTCGTCCTGCAGCTCCTCGATCGCCTTGAGGACCACCGCCCTGGCGCTCTTCGTGGATTTCACGACCAGCCGCGGGCCCCCAATCTCCGGATGGGTCTTCTCCACGCTGGCGAACTCCACGCCTGAGCTGGCAAGCACCTTCTCGCGTATCAGGTCGACTATGCTCCTATCCACTCCGTCGAACTCGGCCACGAAGCTCTTCGTCTCATCCTCTATTATCTTTATGTGCATGAAGACACCAAACGTGAAAATGAATAAGGCTTATAAATTCAGTCTGCGATAACACTCATAAGCTACGAATACTAATGACAGTTCACATTTTAATACTCTACTGTGCAATATCTATGACATCCGATTCGCATGCTTTCTGATGTTCTGCAGGGTTTTATCAATGTCTAACGTGTTTGAAGTTGATTCCGGGGCGCTGGTCAGCCGCGCCGCCGAGAAGCTGAAGGAGAAGGGCGTCGAGAAGCCGGCGTACATCGACTTCGTGAAGAGCGGGCCGGGCCGCGAGAGGCTGCCCAGCCAGAAGGACTTCTGGTACATCAGGTGCTCCTCGATCCTCAGGCAGGTCTACGTCAGCGGGCCCGTGGGGGTCTCCAGGCTAAGGACCCGGTTCGGCAACAGGAAGGTCCACGTCGTGAGCAGGCACCACCACCAGAGGGCCGGTGGCAGCATCATAACCGATGCGCTCACTGCGCTCGAGAAGGCAGGATACGTCAAGAAGGGAAAGAAGGGCAGGGAGATAACCCCGGCCGGGAAGTCCTTCCTGGACAAGGTCGCTAACGACATTACGCGCGGTGCTTGAGTTGCCAGAAGCGGAGGGCGAGGACCAGCAGGCCAAGCTGAAGAAAGCGGTCTACAAGCGCCTGAAGGAGATGCAGGTAGAGCAGGAGAGGCGCGCGCAGCTGAAGCGGCTGATGGAGCCGGACGCCTATGAGCGGCTGATGAACGTGCGCATCTCGAACAACGAGCTGTATGCGCAGCTCGTCGAGCTGCTCTTCGCGATGGCGAGGAGCGGAAGGGTGTCCGGGAAGGTCACGGAGGAGCAGCTCAGGGGCCTCCTGACGAAGCTGACATACAGGCCGGAGTCAAGGATCGAGTTCAAGAAGAAATGAAAAGACGTGATGCAATGGGAAAGAAAAGCCTTGAGAGGAAGATGATGCTAGGCAAGAGGCTGAGGAGGAAGCGCAGGTCGCTCCCGGTGCTCGCCAGCCTTAGGACGCACAGGAAGAAGACGTACAACAAGTTCTACAGGGAATGGAGGCACAGGAAGCTGAAGCTGAAGGTGTGAGCATGGCAACAACTACGATAACGCTGAACCTGAGGAAGAGGCTGCTCAAGGTGCACCTCACCAAGCGGAGGATGAGGGTGCCGACGTACACGAAGGAGGCGATAGCCAGGTTCGCGAAGGTCGACGTCGACAAGATAAGGATAGACGCGAACCTGAACAGGCACCTCATAGTCAACGTGGCGAGGAAGCCGCTGGCCTTCAAGGTCACGCTCGAGAAGACGGAGGACAAGGTCATGGCGAGGCTGCACGGCGCGCCGAAGGCGGAGGCCGCGAAGCCGGAGGCAAAGGCGGAGAAGGGCAAGGAGGCGAAGCCGGCCGCGCAGCGCGCCGAGGCCAAGAAGGATGAGAAGGCCGAGGCCCGTCACGCCGAACCGAAGAAGGAGGCCGCGGAGGCGAAGCCTGCCCATCATGCCGAGGCAGCCAAGCCGAAGAAGCCTGCCGAGAGCGAAGCTTGATTCAGATGTCGATAGAAAGGATAAAGATACACGGCAACGACTACGTCGGGGCCTGGGCGGTCGCGACCGAGAGGTTCTTCATCGTCGGGAACGACGTGAAGAAGAGGGCCGAGGCGATGGCGCGCGACGCGCTCGGCGTCGAGGTCGTCAGGGCCGCGGTGAGCGGCTCGAGCCTCCTTGGGATATACATAGCGGCCAACTCGAAGGGGGCGCTCCTGCCCAACCTCGCCGAGAGGCGCGAGGTGGAGCACCTGAGGCACGAGCTCGGCGGGGCGACGGTGGAGATACTCGATACCGACCTGAACGCGCTAAGGAACAACATACTCGCGAACGACAGGATGGCGATAATCAACCCGAACTTCAGCAGGGAGGAAGAGGGAAGGATAGCCGACGTGCTCGACGTCGAGACGATAAGGATTACGATAGGCGGCTTCCACACGGTCGGCGCCAACAACATACTTACGAACAAGGGCTTCGTTCTCAACAACAGGGCGAGCGAGGAGGAGAAGGAGAGGGTCGAGGGAATCCTCGGGATGAAGGTTGAGCAGTCCACCGCGAACACCGGCTCGGTCAACATAGGCCTGTGCGTCGTCGCGAACTCGAAGGGCATGATGGCCGGGGAGGCCACCAGCGGCTACGAGCTGGCGAGAATCGCCGAGTCGCTAGAGCTAGATTGATATAAGCGGCTCAGCAGCGGGCGGGTTCGTTTGGAGCGAGGATGCCCTTCCCGGCCAGTTGGCGCGCCGAATTGGGATCCCTTCTTTCGATTTCCAGTGCTGCAGCGAGCTCCTTCTGGACTCCTGAACGGATGGCAGCAAGCAGGGGAATGCAGCTGTGCGGGTTGCAGCTCATCTCCGAGTTAATTTTGAGCAATTCCCGCTCCAGTGCCGGAACGCTGGGCATCTTGCGCGTTTCTGCGCCACGGTTTGGATCATTATTCAGCAACGCATTCACCGATACGTGATGCGTTTTTCACATATTTAAGCGTTGCCCGCGTTTTCGGCCTTGTCATATCCCGCAATAATGTCCTCTCGTCAAAAAATAAAGAAACGAGAGAGGGCAATTATTTTATGCGGAAACTCACTAAGAGGAAGATTCGGTGGATTATCGAGTATTCCAGGGAAGGAATGTCCATCTACAGACTGTCGATACTCCTGAAAGTGACGCCAAGGCACATCAGAAGGGTAATACGGAAATACGACGGCATTAAACTGTATCTCGTAGGCAAGGAACGCAGAAGACCGTGCGGCAGGGTTCTGGTCCCGATCACGGAGGAACAGCGGCTTATGGTCCTGGACAGGTACATTGCCGAACCCATGTGCGCTTCCATAATGGAAAGGGTTATAGAAGACGAGAACGGAGTACACATACCTCATAACAGGATTCACCGAATACTATCGGAAGCGGGAAAGGTGGAATTCGTGGACAAGAAAATACGCAGAAAGAGCTGGGTCAGGTATGAGAGAAGGCACAGCAACAGCCTTTGGCACGCGGATTTCTGCGAGATAAACGGCAAACAGGTCATCGTGTATATCGATGATGCATCGAGACTCATCGTAGGATACGGATTATTCGATAATGCGACGACAGACAATGCGCTTCTCGTTCTCAGGGCAGCGGTAAAGATGTATGGGGCGCCGAAGCAGGTAATGACTGACCATGGTGCGCAGTTCTGCGCCAATGAGGAGAAGGAATACAAGTTCACCGAGGAACTGAAAAGACTCGGAATCGAACACATAATGGCGAAGGTAAAGAGGCCGCAGTCGAACGGCAAGATTGAGAGATTCTTCGGAACTCTGAAGAGGCTCTTGCGCCATTTCGGTGATCTGGATAGGTCCGTGGCCTGCTACAACAACAGGTTCCACCTGTCCCTTGAGATGTCTCCGGCGAAGGCATTTGCCCTGAAAATGCGAAAGGAATAAGAGGCGAGAATGTGAACTCAGTTTACAGAGAGGACATTAATTCGGGATACCACACGCGTTTTCGGCCTTGGTATGCCTGCGGCACCAATCCCAACAGGTATAAAAATGAAGAGAGGCATTTAGTTACCGATAGCATGGCGGACCACGATCACGGGCATGAGCACGCGCACGACCACGAGCGTGAGGAGGAGTTCAACAGGCTCGTCTACCTGCAGAACGTGTACAACCAGCAGTACGAGGCGGTGATGAACGAGCTCGGGGCCTTCAGCGTGGCCCAGGCGGCTCTGCAGAGGAACCTGGACCTGCTCAAGCGGAAGGACGAGATGAAGAAGGCCAGCGTGCTGATAAACGCGGAGGGCGGCACTTACATCGAGGCGAGCGTGAAGGAGATATCCAAGGTGATGACGTACGTGGGCGCGGGCTACCTGGTGGAGAAGGGGATGGACGACGCGATCGCGTACATCGGCAGGAGCATAGCCTCCGGCGACGAGGCCATGAAGAGGATGATGTCGGACAGGAAGAAGCTCGAGGACGAGCTTGTGAAGCTCCAGTACTCGATCGAGGCAATGCAGAAGGGTCAGTGAGATGTTCGAGGGACTGAAGAAGAAGTTCGCGGAGTTCGCCGACTCATTCGGCAGGAAGGAGAAGGAGAAGATAGAGGAAGTCCGCGAGGAGGAGACGGTCCCTCCCGCCAAAACGGAGCGCGAGGCGGAATCCCGGCCAAAAAGGGAAGAGCATCCGAAGAAAGAGCCTGAGCGCGAGCAGGAGGCTGAAGCTCCGCGGGCTGAGCATGAGGTTCCGCACGTCCGTGCGCGGGCGGAAAGGCCCGCAGAAGCCAAGTCCAAGGAGAAGAAACCCGACGTGTCGTTCGCCACGAAGCTGAAGGGCGCGTTCCTCGTCGAGGTCAAAATCAGCGAGAAGGACGTTGACCCTTTCCTGGAGCAGCTCAGAATGGCGCTCCTGCAGACCGACGTCAACTATGACGTCGCTGAGAAGATAGTCGAGAGGATGCGCGCCAACATGGTCGGGTCGCGGATGAGCTCTAGGGGCATAGCCAGCGGGATACGCGGCGAGATGCGCAGCGCGATAATGGAGATAATGAGCAAGAACAGGGACGCCGACATCGTGAAGCTCGCGGTGGAGAGGAAGGCGGCGCACGAGATTCCGTTCAAGGTCCTATTCATCGGCCCCAACGGCGCGGGCAAGACCACGACGATAGCGAAGATGGCGAGCATGCTGGGCGAAAGGGGCGTGAGATGCGTCGTCTCGGCAAGTGACACGTTCAGGGCCGCAGCCATAGAGCAGGCAGTCTTCCACGCAAAGAAGCTTGGCGTCGACGTAGTGAAGGGGAGCTACGGGGCGGACCCAACGAGCGTGGCCTTCGACGCGATAGCTTATGCAAAGGCGCACGGCGCCGATGCGGTGCTGATCGACACCGCGGGCAGGCAGGAGACCAACAGGAGCCTCATTGAGGAACTCAGGAAGATGGTCAGGGTAAACAAGCCGGACCTGTGCATCTTCGTAGGGGAGGGCATAGCCGGAAACGCGCTGCTCGATCAGGTAAGGCAGTTCAATGAGGCGCTGAAGCTCGATGGGATAATACTGACTAAGCTGGACTGCGACGCGAAGGGAGGCAATACGCTCTCGATACTCAGCGAGACCACGGTGCCCGTGCTCTACTTCGGGACGGGCGAGAAGTATGGCGACCTCATTCCCTACGACCCGAAATTCGTGGTCGACAGCATCGTGCCCGAGGACTAGCAGCAACGCATATAAAGATATACAAAATAAAGGATTCGGCCATCTCTTGAAAGGGGACGCGATAAGAAAGAGGATTCTATTTGCCAGCGTCTGCTGGATCGCCACAGGGGCTTTCACAGCGATTATGGGCGCCTGGCTGGAGTTGGCGGTGCCGATAAACCAATGCCCGGTAAACGTGGCGGGCGGCACTTATCTGGTAGCGTGCAACGTCATGGGCATGCTGATGGTCATCGGCGGGATTCTCGCGCTGCTCGGCGGTATCGCGATATACCTGTCAAGGCACACGATAGAGCGCCTCAACAGGCGTTTCGTAAGGCGCCGCTGAACGCGGAATGCGCACCTGCTCCTGCCTCATGTGGTCGTGCAGACCAACCCATAAATAAGTTATCAAACATAATAGTTACGTTAATCGGGTTCATCGAATGGCCAGCATAGCGGACCTCGCCTGGACTGAGAAGTACAGGCCGAAGAAGATAAGCGACGTCATAGGCCAGGACGCGATAGCCGAGAGGCTCGGGGCGTTCGCCAAAAGCAGGAGCTTCCCGAACATGATATTCGCCGGGCCGGCCGGGGTGGGGAAGACGACATCCGCCATAGCGCTGGCGAACGAGCTGTACGAGGACAAGATAGGCGAGGCCTTCCTGGAGCTCAACGCCAGCGACTCCAGGGGAATCGATGTCATAAGGGGCAGGGTCAAGGAGTTCGCAAGGACGCTGCCGATGACCAACGGGCTCGTGAAGACCATATTCCTCGACGAGGCCGATGCGCTCACGCCTGAGGCGCAGCACGCGCTGCGAAGGACCATGGAGAAGTATTCCGCGACCACGAGATTCATATTCAGCGCGAACTACGCGAGCAAGATAATAGAGCCGATACAGAGCAGGTGCGTAGTCCTGAGGTTCAAGCTTCTCAACGAGGACGAGGTGAAGGCGTACATAAAGCGCGTGGCGAAGGGCGAGGGCCTCGAGATAGACGAAAAGGCGATGGAGGCGCTGGTCTACGTGAGCGAGGGAGACCTCAGGAAGCTCACGAACACGCTCCAGAGCGCGGCAGTGCTCGACAGGAAGGTGACGGACAAGATCATATACGACCTATCCTCTCGGGCGAGGCCGAAGGAAGTAATGTCGATGCTCAGGTTCGCGGCCACCGGAGACTACATGAAGGCGAGAGTGGAACTCAACACGCTGATGTTCTCCTATGGCATGAGCGGGGAGGACATACTGATGCAGTGCTACAGGGAGGCGCTCAACATGGACATAGCTGACGAGCGGAAGCTGCAGCTGGTGAAGTCGATAGGAGAGTGCAACTTCAGGATAGTCGAGGGAGCAAACGAGCGGATCCAGCTCGAGGCGATGCTGGCTTCTATAGCGCTGACTGGAAAGTAACTCATTCTGCTGGAAAGACTTATATATCTATGAGGGTATATACTTATTAGGTGTAGCGAATGCAGCAGATGCAGAAAGAGATAGTGCACTATCCGACGCTCAAGACCGTGCTGGCCATAGAGGAAGTCATCAAGAAGGCCAACACTCCGCTTAGCAGGAACCAGATACTTGGCAAGCTTCCGACCAAGGTTATGCGCTCCACGCTCAACTTCGCGCTTGACTACATGGAGAGGCGCGGAATGGTGCTGGATACCAAGAAGGGTTTTGTCTGGACATTCAATGCCAGCAAGAAGCTGGAGAAGGCGGAGGCGGAAGGCCTGCAAATGTGATCATTTGGCAGAGAAGCGCGTGTCGATAAAATTCATAGGAGACGCAAAGGACGCGTACCTACGTTTGAGGAAGCAGGTAAACGAGGAGTTGGCTACACGCTGAAACAACCCCAAAGGGAAGACACAGAAGTCGAAATACTCTCGATCTGGCTTGACGTGCTCGACATAATAGACCATGAAGAATACGATAGAATATTTGAATATAGAAAAAGGTAGGCAGCCATTAAGTAAAATCTTATAAAGTCCAAAGTTAAGGATTATGCTATGAAAGTCATTTTGTACATGGCAATGACGCCAAACGGAATGATAGCCACGGAAGACGATGACACGAGTTGGGTCAGCGAAAACGAGTGGAAAAGTTTTAGTGGCATGATAAAGAGATATGGAAACATGGTTATTGGCAGGCGAACCTATGAGATTATGCTAAGAAATGGCGATTTCAATAAATCAGATCTTAACGGAATAAAAACCGTCGTTTTGACAAGCAGATCGATAAGAACTCATGATCTAAAATCGGTGCATACGGCTAAATCTCCTAGGGAGGCGCTGAACATCCTAAAAGAATTCAAAATTCTGATGGTCTGCGGCGGCGGCGGATTGAATGCAAGTTTCATGAAAGAAAGTCTGATTAATGAGATTTATCTTGATATTGAGCCGATCGCGTTTGGAAAAGGCGTACGGCTCTTTTCAGAAGCCAATTTTTCAACTAAATTGAAACTTGTTGGAACAAGAAAACTTTCAAAGAATGAAATCCAACTTCATTATAAAGTTATCGGAGCAGCTGAAAGATAAACTGACGCAGACAGGTCATCCCTTTCTCGCAAAGACCAGATACGCTGTGTGCCAAAGGCCAGTGTTCGATGGCCTCATCCCTTCCTTTCTGACTAGGAAATCCCTTACGATGACCTCGACAGTGTGAATCTCTATGAACTTTAGGGCCTCCAGCTTCATGACGTACTTCTTCACCTGCTCCACGTGCGGCAGGTAGCCCACGACCGTTCCGCCCTGCTTCAGCGCCTTCTTCGCGTTCCTCAGTGCCTTCTCCGAGTTCGGGAGGTCCAGCGTGACCAGGTCGGCATCGGTCTCGTCGATCCTCTTGGACACGTCCCCCTTTTTCAGCGTCACGTTGTCCAGGCCTAGCTGCTTCACGTTCTGGTCGGCTATCCTAAGGAAGTCATCGCGCAGGTCATAGGTGTAGACGTGCCTGCACAGCCGCGCCAGGCTGACCGCGAGCCATCCGCTCCCTGTGCCCGCGTCTATGCACACGCTGTTCTTGTCGATTCCCGAGTATGCGATTATTATCCCGATGTCCTTCGGGAGTATGACCTGCGGCCCCCTTTTCATTTTCTTGTACGTCTTGGGATAGATGAACAAACAATCACTTCTTCTTGGCTGCCTTCGGCTTAGCTGCCGCTTTTAAAATAGTCTTCTTCGCTTTAATTGCTTTTGGCTTCTTCATTTCCTTCGCTACCGCGGGTGCGGGAGTCAGGACACTCTGCACCGTCTGCTTCAGTTCCGAGGCCGGCTTCGCCTCCACGGGCTTCGCGACCGGAACTGGCTTCTTGGCCCAGTCCTTCTTCGTGACGCACGTCGGGTCCAGGTCCATGGTGAACACCTTCCCCTGCCGGAATACCTTGACTATCGGAGTCTTGCAGAACTCGCAGACCTTCCCTGTCGGTACGATCTTCGCGCCCTGCGGAAGCGGATAGGTGTTGTTGCAGTTCGGCCAGTTCGCGCACGCGGCGAACTGCTTGCCTGCGCGCGAGTGCTTCACGACAAGGTTCCCGCCGTCCTTCAGGCACTTGCCCAGGATGTTGGATTCGCTCGTCAGCTCAAGGCCCTTCTGCAGGCTCTGGCTTATCTCCCTCTGGTTCTTTGTGAATGTCGCGATTATGCCTGTTATCATCTCCTTGCCTTCGCTTATCACGGCCGCCTTCGTGGTCTTGCCCTTCACGATCTCGTCCATGTCCTCGTCGAGCTTCTTGGTCATCGACTCGTCCAGTATGGGCTCGCAGTACGACTTCAGCGCCCCGTAGACGCTCATCCCGTACTCAGTGGCCTCGATCCTCTTGTTCTGTATGTAGCCCCTATTGAACAGCGTGTCTATTATCGCGGCGCGCGTGGCCTTAGTGCCCAGGTTCTTCTTCTCTAGCAGCGCGATTATTGTCGCTTTGGAGAACCTGTCCGGAGGCTTAGTGGTCTGCTTCTTCGTCTGCGACTTCTCCACAGGCTCGCTCGCACCCTTCTCGAACGCAGGTATGGTGGCCTCCGCGGGCCTGTAGTAGCCGTAGAAGGAGAGCCAGCCGCTCTTCGTCACCCTGCTGCCGTGCGCCGCGTACTTCTCGCCCCTGATGTCCAGGACCACGTCGATCTTCTCGATGCTGGCGTAGTCCGCGAACGCGGCGAGGAACCTCCTCACTATGAGGTCGTAGAGCTTGGCCTCGTCCGGCGCTAGCTTCGACGGGAGCTCGCCCGTGGGATATATCGCCGGATGCGCCTCGTCCTCTTTCATGCCTTCTGCTGGCCTGAACCTCGACGCGCCTATCAGCTGGTCCGCCAGCGCCTTGTACGACGGATTCTTCGCTATCTCGCTGATTATCTTGGGAAGGTTCAGGGAGGGGGGCAGCTTCTGCGACGCCGTCCTCGGATACGATATGAAGGACCGCTCATAGAGCGACTGCGCGAGTGCCAGCGTCTTCGTCGGGTCGAGGCCCAGCGCCCTGCTCGCCTCTAGCTGCATGGAGGTCAAGTCGAACGGAGGGAAGGGCCTCATTGCGTTCTCCTTCACGTCCACCTTCTCGACGACCGCGGTCGCTCCGTCCGCTGACTTTGCCAACGCATCCGCAGCGCGCTGGTCGAATATCGCGCCCTTCGCGCTCTCGAAGCTAGTCCCCTTCACAGTGACGAATGCCTTCCAGTAGTCCTGCGGCTTGAAGCCCCTTATCTCCTTCTCACGCTCCGCGAGTATCGCGAGCGTGGGGCCCTGGACTCTGCCTATGCTCATGACCTTCCTGGCGCCCACCGAGGACATCGCGCGCATCAGGGCCCTGCTGAGGTTTATGCCCCATATCCAATCGATTATGTGACGCGTTTCTCCGGCGTCGAAGTTTCCGCTGTCGAACTGCCCAGCAGCGTCGTACGACGCAATCAGGTCGGACCTCGTCGTGGTCGAGAATCGCATACGCCTTATGCTTCCTGTCTGCGTCCCAGCTATCTCCTCATTGACGTTGCCGTCCCTGACGTACTTTATTATGTTCGTGCCTATGACCGTGCCCTCCGTGTCATAGTCGCACGCGTTGACGTAGACGTCGCAGCCCTTTGCGGCCTCCTTTATGGTGTCGAGGTACTTCTTGGTGAAATAGGATCCCTTGCTGACGCCGAACGACGGCACCCACTCGACGTCGAAGACAGGCAGTTTCCCCCCCGCTCCTTTCTGGGTCAGCGAGAAGAGGTGGCCCACCGCGGCCACCACCACGAGCGTGCCTCCTTTGCTGCTCAGCTCGTAGTAGCTCACTCCGTTGAGGCTCTTCCTCATGGGGCCCGAGTCTCCGAGCGAGAGCGCTATCCTCAGCGCTACGCTAGGCTTCTCGGCTATTATGAGACTGCGCATTCGAATCAGCTTCGCCTTCTCTTCCTTGGCTTCCTCGCTGGGGCAGCCTGGCGCGCGCGAGCGCTCTGGGCCGGCGCCTTCGAAAGGTGGTAGGCCATGTAGAAGCCCAGCGCTATCGCGAGCACCGCGAACGCGTAGAACAGCGCCATTACCTGCAGCGCGAAGGATACGACCGCGATGATGCTCAGCACCACTACGCCTATGGAGAAGGTGAACGCCTGCATCTCGTGCTTGTTGTCGATGAACGCGAACTGCATCGTACCACTGGACAATCTCTTGTAATGCTAAAGATTTAAAGGCTTAGGTGCGAATCCCTACCGTTATGGACGGCGGGCTCTTCGTAATAGCGATCACCCTTGTCGCGGCGCTGATGGCCGCGGCCGCGCAGTACCTCTTCAAGAGGAACCTCAGGACTTTCAGGTTCACCGTGAAGGGGATAATCAGCATACTTGAGAGGAGGCAGACGGTGCTCGGGCTCGGCATGTACTTCGTGAGCCTGCTCATCTACCTGTACGCCCTGCACGCCACGCCCATACTTTCGCTGGTCTACCCCGTGTTCGCGAGCTCGTTCGTCTTCGTGCTGCTGATATCGAAGTACGCCCTGAAGGAGAGGTTCAGCACGGCCAGGATACTCGGCCTCGCGCTGATAGTGCTGGGCATAGCGCTGGTGGCCCTCTCATACCCCGGACTGTGATCGCATGAAAGAGAACAAGATCGCATACGCCTGCCTCCTCCTAGGCAGCACGTTCCTCGGCGCGGTAGGGCAGGCGCTATTCAAGGTCGGGGTCGTCGGCAGCGCCATGGCGCTGGTCGAATTCGTCCTGCTAGGGCTCGTGTGCTACGGCGTGTCCACGCTGGTGTACTTCTACGTGCTCAGCAGGTCGCACCTTAGCTGGGCGTACGGGTTCACCGGGCTGAGCTACGTGTTCGCGAGCCTAATTGCGGTCTCCCTGCTCAGCGAGAAGGTGCCTGTGCTGAGATGGGTCGGCATAGCGATCATAACGGTAGGGACCGTGCTGATAGGCTTCAGTTAACGCGAAATTCCGCCTTGTATTGTGAGAAGGATTTAAGAAGCTTGGAGAAAGATAGGTAACGATGAAAACCATGGCGAAAAGCGAGCAAGCTAGGCTGGACCTCATAAGGAGGAACACCGAGGAGATACTCACGCTAGACGAGCTCGAGGGGCTGGTCTCGAGCAATAAACGCCTTTCGGCCTATTACGGTACTGCGCCAACTGGCCCGGTCCACCTTGGCTACCTGATACCGCTCAGCAAGGTCTTCGACTTCGGAAAGGCGGGCATGGATACTAAGATCCTGCTTGCGGACCTGCACGCTGCGCTCGACGACCGGAAGTCGAAGTGGGACGAGCTTGACAGGAAGGTTGAGTACTACAAGAAGTGCATGGAGCTGGCTTTCGACTGGGAACGCGTGCCTGTGTTCATCAGGGGTTCGAGCTTCCAGCTGAGCAAGGAGTACATGACTGACATGTTGAAGATCGCATCGATGGCCACGGTCAAGAGGGCGACTCGCGCAGCATCTGAGGTCACTCGGATGAAGGAACCAAAGGTCGGAGAGCTCATATACCCGATAATGCAGGCGCTGGACGAGCAGTACCTAAATGTTGACGTGCAGCTTGGCGGGATCGACCAGCGGCACATAATGGCTTTCGCAAGGGAGTACCTGGAGCTCGTCGGTTACAGCAAGAGGGTCGAGATCATGACTCCAATTATGGTATCTCTGCAGGGGCCGGGCGCGAAGATGAGCGCCTCCGCTCCACTCACTCACATAAAGGTGTATGAATCGGAGGAGTCGATAAGGAGCAAGATAAACAAGGCCTACTGCCCAGAGGGAGTGGTCCAGGACAATCCGATACTGCAGATATCGCGGTTCCTAATATTCGGCACCAAGACGTCGCTGCTTATCAAGAGGGACGCGAAATTCGGCGGAGACCTGAAATTGGGATCTTACGAGGAGCTGGAGGAGAAGTTCAAGAACAGGAAGCTGCATCCGGCGGACCTCAAGAGGACCGTGACCGAGCACCTAATAAGCAGCTTTGACAAGGCAAGGGCGTATTTTGAGAGCAACAAGGACATGCTGGCTGAGCTTGGGGAGAATTTCCTGCCGTAGCGCAGGCGCGCCATCGGCGCAGATCTGTAGAAAAGATTATAAATGTTTCACAATATACCTAATAGGCGTTTAGAGCGTATTTTACCTGTTATTCCCCACCCTCTAAACGCTGTGTAATTACGCCATTCAGCGCGCCCAAGATTTGCGCTTCTTTTGAGGTCTGTTCCGGGCGGCTGCTGAGCGCGATTGGACTGCAGATCGTCTTGGCCTAGGCCGAACACGGGATCTCAGAGGCAATAATCCGCCGCGCATTGGGGAAAACGGGAGACGATGAACATGAAGAAACTGCACAACGCAGCGGTAAGGCTGCACAATTTCAACAAGGCCACCCACAGTGGTTGGGAGACGTACATCAACCCATACCTCTCGATGATATGGTACATCTCCATACCCGAGCTCATAATGGCGAAGTTCTTCCCCGACCTTCTGGCCAGCGCCACGCTGCTGGCCGTAGTCTCGTTCGCGGCCATGATAGTCCTCAGCTATGCGCTAGGTAAGAGGCACGAGCACTTCGACAGGTATGCGAAGGCGCAGGGAAAGGGCAAAGGACGCTGATGCGGAGAGCAGGGTGCCCCTCCTCGGCGAGCGAAGCGTCAGAGTAAACTTATATAATTAATTGGCGAGAGTAATACATCAGGAAAGTGCCTGGCGGCATGGGACCGGATTTTATGAGAAGATTCAAGACCACCGAAGAGATAAAAATCCCAGACAAGCTCATAGACCAGGTCATCGGCCAGGAGCGCGCCGTCAGGATGGTCAAGAAGGCCGCCAACCAGCGACGCAATATCTTATTAATAGGCGATCCAGGAACGGGAAAGACGATGCTGGCGCAGGCCATGGCGGAGCTCAGGCCGCCAGCTGACCTCGAGGACGTGCTCGTCTACAAGAACCCGAACAACGAGAACATGCCACTCGTCAAGACCGTGAAGACCTATCCCAACTACGACCCGAGCAAGCCGCTCGGAGACGGCCAGGGCAGGCAGATCGTGCAGAAGGAGAGGGTCAGGGGCAGGACCGAGGCCAACCAGTCCAGGCCGAGCGCGCTCCCGATAGTGATCGCGATAGTGGTGATCCTGTTCTTCGTATCGCTCACGAGCCTGGTAAAGGGATACGAGACCATAGTGCTCGCAGCCCTGATGCTCGGCGTGCTGATATTCGGGGCCGCGATGCTGTTCGTGGGGGGATTCAGGCGCGTAGGGGGGATGATGCCCGGGCTGTTCGAGTCCGGCGAGCCGAAGCTGATAGTCGACAACACGGGGATGACGCACGCGCCGTTCATAGATGCGACGGGCTCCAAGGCGGGATCCCTCTTCGGGGACGTCAAGCACGATCCCCTGCAGAGCGGCGGGCTCGGGACGCCGCCCCATCTGCGGGTCGAGAGCGGGGCGGTGCACAGGGCCAACAAGGGAGTGCTGTTCATAGACGAAATAGCCGACCTGGAGCCCAAGTCGCAGCAGGAGCTGCTCACTGCGATGCAGGAGAAGAAGTGCGCGATAACCGGGCAGAGCGAGCTCAGCTCAGGCGCGATCGTCAGGACGGAGCCGGTGCCCGCCGACTTCCTGCTCGTCGCCGCAGGCAACCTCATGGACATACAGAAGATGCATCCTGCGCTGAGGTCCAGGATAAGGGGCTACGGGTACGAGGTCTACATGGAGTCCACCATGAAAGACACTCCCGAGAACAGGGAGAGGATAATAAAGTTCATAGCTCAGGAGGTGAAGAAGGACGGCAGGATACCGCCATTCGAATATGACGCGTGCATGGCAGTCATCGACGAGGCGAAGAGAAGGAGCGGAAAGAAGAACAGCCTGACGCTGATACTCAGGGACCTCGGCGGGGTCATAAGGGCCGCAGGGGACATAACCGTGGAGCGGGGCGGAAAGGTCGTTACCGCCAAGGACGTGCTGGATGCGCTAGAGCTCGCCAAGCCCATAGAGGCGCAGTACGCGGAGCAGATGCTGGAGTACACCAAGGACTACAAGGTGTTCAGCAACACCGGGTTCGCGATAGGCAGGGTGAACGGGCTTGCGGTGCTCGGGGCGGCCGCCACGTCCACAGGAATAATAACCCCCATCGCGGCGGAGGTCACGCCCGCGAGCTCGAGGTCAGAGGGCAAGCTGATCGCGACGGGCAAGCTGGGCAAGATAGCGCAGGAGGCGGTCAAGAACATAAGCGCGATAATAAAGAGGCACATGCACAGGGACATGGCCAGCTACGACGTGCACGTGCAGTTCATACAGACCTACTCCGGGGTCGAGGGCGACAGCGCCAGCGTGTCCGTTGCGGTGGGCGTCATCTCGGCGATGGAGGGCATACCGATAAGGCAGGACGTCGCGATGACCGGCTCGCTGTCAGTCAGGGGAGCGGTGCTGCCCGTGGGGGGGATAACCGCGAAGGTCAACGCCGCGCTCGACGCGGGCATGAAGTACGTGATCATACCGAGGAGCAACAAGGACGACGTCTACATAGACAAGAAGAGGCTCAGGAGGATAAAGGTGCTATACGCCAACAACATCGCGGACGTCCTCGAGTACGCGCTGAAGAAGAGCAACAGGGGCCGCGCGATAATAAGGGAGCTGAGGCACTACATGACGACGGACTACAGGGAGAAGGCGCCGCTAATAGTCAACGCGCAGGGGGGGGTGGTCGAATGAGCGACGCCAGGAAGAAGCTGGAGGAGATGGGGAAGGGCATAGTCTCAGACATCAAGTCGGGCAAGAACCCCAAGTTCGTCGCTGCCTCCAGGACCCGGAGCAACATAATCTACGACAGGAAGAACGGATACCTCAAGCTCGGCACGGCGAAGGAGGAGAGGACGTTCGTGAACGTGGCCCAGGCCAAGAAGTTCATGCAGACCGTCGCGATAGCCGCGAAGTGCCACAGCTTCCTGGAGCAGAACCTCCACACGGCGATAAGGGGCCTCTTCTACCAGCTCAAGTTCACCCTGGGCGAGGACGTGGACGAGAACGTATTCAGCGAGCAGGCGGAGTCGAACCCGCTGATAGAGGACCTCGAGGTTTCGCTCGGGGTCAAGAGGGAGGACCTCAACCTCTACGCGCAGAGGAAGGGGGTGCTCGCCGGGGCGATGAAGATCATAGACACGTTCGGCGGAGAGAGGGCGGAGATAGACTGCAGCAAGATGGGCAGGAGCGGCTGGGCCATACCGAGCGACGTCGACAGCGAGATAGAGTTCGTGGACATAAAGGCGAAGTACGTGCTCGTCGTGGAGAAGGACGCGATGTGGCAGAGGCTTAATGAGGACAGGTTCTGGAAGAAGGAGAACGCGATCGTCATGACCCCGGGCGGACAGGCCGCGAGGGGAACCAGGAGGCTCATACGCAAGCTCGCGGACAAGGGGCTTCCCATCTACGTGTTCACCGACTCGGACGCGTGGGGGTGGTACATCTACTGGACGATAAAGACAGGGAGCATAAACCTCGCGTACATCGGGGGCAGCGTCGCGACGCCGGAGGCGAGATTCATAGGCGTGACGATGTCCGACCTTGACAAGTACGATTTCCTGAACAAGCTCACGATAAACGCCACGGAGATGGACCTCAAGCGGGCCCAGGAGATGCTAGATTACACATGGATAAAGCAGCACAAGGAGTGGGTCGTCGAGCTCGAGCGGATGATAAAGAGCAAGAAGAAGCTCGAGCAGGACGCGCTGCAGGGCCAGAGGCTGACCTTCGTCGGAGAATACATAAAGGAGAAGATCTCGAAGAAGGAGTTCCTGCCATGACCGGAACGTATTAGGAAGAGGACGCTCTGTCCGGGATCGAACCGTCAATTGCGCTGTACCTTATATACACGCCATCATCTATTCCGCGCACTACCACGGTGCGTAAAACGCAAGGCTCGCGCATCGCGCTTGTAATCTTTTCCGTCAGCACTTCCGAAGTCATTTTTGCTGGCGTCAATTTTAAAAGGGGTACGAATTGCTCCCCCGGGCCGAGCTCGTCAGGGCCGCGCTTCGTATGTATGAGCTCCAAAGTAGTCCTATTTTTGATGGCTCCTATTTTGATTTTAGCACCCACTGCAATCGATATGTAAATTATGCATTTTGACGTTTATATGCATTTGCGTTAAAAAATTCCGCGCCCCGATGGCCTCGGAAAATGCCTACCAAGGGAGTGCTCCAAGGTTGCCCGCACCTATCTTCTCCAGCGCCTTCTGCGGGTTGTCGTAATAGTCCTTCACGAACGCGTTTATGCTCTTCATGTCCCTTATCCCCATGGCGTTGAGCCTCTCCAGTATCTTCCCCCGCCTCTGCTCCTCCGCGACTATCTCCGCTGGAGGGTAGCCGGTCAGCCTCGCGAGGCTGTCCCTGTACATCACGCTCGGGAGAATCTCAGAGCCCCTGTGCATCTTGTAGTCGTAGGAGTAGAGGTCCGACAGAAGTATCTGCGTCTCGACGCCCGCTATCTCAGAGACCTGAGTGACTTTCCTGACGAACTTGTTGCTCTCGTTGACCTGCGAGACCATTATGAGCGCGTCTATCTGCGGTATTATGTCCCTCGGCACGTTCATCGGCGCGTGCTCCAGCCTGACTATGACGTCCCTGGCGGTGCTTGCGTGTATGGTCCCCATCGCGATCTTGCCGACGTTCATGGCGGTCAGCATGTCGTGCGCCTCCTCGCCCCTGACCTCGCCTATGATTATGAGGTCGGGCCTCATCCTGAGCGCGTTCTTCACCAGGTCCTCCATGGGCACGTCGGGGCTCGTCTCGAGCCTGACGGTGTTCTCCTGCGTCTCCGTGTTGAGCTCGTAGGTCTCCTCTATGACCACGACCCGCTGCTCTGGCCTGAAGAGGCTGAACATCGCATTGAGAAGGGAGGTCTTGCCGCTGGCGGGCATTCCGCCTATCAGCAGGTTGGCAGGCCTGACCTTCAGCCCCTCTACGTACAGCCAGAACCTCCCGGCCATGTTGTAGGTCAGCTCCCCCAGGTTTATGAGGTCTATGATGCTAAGCGCGCTCTTCTTGAAGTTCCTGATCGTTATGTCGGCGCCTATCGGGGAGTCGACTATGTTGACCCTGGAGCCGTTCGGGAGGTGCACGTCGAAGATCTTCTTGTTCGCGACGGCAGTAGTGGCGTACATCTTTAGCTTCTTGACGAGCAGGTCCAGGTCCCTCTTGTCCCCGAACTTCTCGGGCGCCTTCACGTAGCCCTTTCCGGACTGGTAGAAGAAGATGTTCGAGGTGTTGTTTATCATGATGTCCTCGCAGGTCTCATCCGAGAGGTACTTGTTCAGGATCCCGAACGTGCGGGATTCCGAGGTGAGCTTGGAAATGTCCTCCGCGCTCACGTCGGGCGCCATGGTCTTCGCGATGTCCGCTATGTACTTGTCCCTCTCCTCGGTGGTGGAGAGCTCGCTGAGCTTGCCCTCCAGCAGCCTGAACACCTGCGATTCAAGATTGAAGAGTTCATCAGCGTTCATCAAACCAGCAGACTATATAAAAAAACATAATTTATTAACTACATAGGCGAAGAAGGGGAGCGGCAGCGGTCCCTATGCTGTTCAGGCCTGCTCAGGGAGGGGTGTATCCCGTAAGCCACGAGCCGGAGTAGAGGACGTTCGTGGCGGATCCGCCGTCGTTGTTTCCGCTGTAGTCGTTCGGGTTGCCGTTGAGCGGCCACCACCCGACGATGTGATACGGGTCAATCGGCGCCGCGCCTATCCCCTTGATGTAGAGCGCCATCATCTGGTTCGCGTCAAGCGTGGTGTTATAGACCTGGAGGTCTGCGATGCTGCCACTGAAGAAATAGGTGGCGGCTGAGGCATATGTGCCTATAAAGGGGTTATAGCCGGAGGTAGAATAGATGTTTCCCGTAGCCGCTACTGTCGAGCCCAAAGGCGCGCCGTTCTCGTAGAAGTTGACAAAATAGCCATTGTAGGTCGCCGCCACCTGATACCACTGGTTTGCAGCAGGCAGCCCGGCAGTCGATGCGATATTGGCCCATGCGACTGAGTTCGCGTTGTATCGATAATATAAATCAGAACCACTAACCGCGAATTCATAGCCAGAATAGGAGCTCTCGTATCTTTGGTCGATTATGTCCTGAGTACCGCTTAATGTTGTGGGATTAATCCAAGCAGAGATGGTTATCGTGTTCGCGGGAAAAGTAGTGATTGACGATCCTCCCGTAAGCGTGACATAGCTGCTCTGGCCGTTGAACTGCGCGACCTGCTGCGGCAGGACACCGCCGCACGTGCCCTCGAGGTTCGCCTCGCCCGACGACCGGAATATCTTGCAGTTCCCCGGCGGTGCACGGGGGCCAATGTTCGACGATCCGAACGCGCCGACGCTGTAGAGCGCGCCCAGGATCACTGTGATTATGAGGATTGACCATCCGTAGGTCATCAGGTACTCCATCGCGGACTGCGACCTGAGACTCTTAGGGGATTTGGAATCCAGCATGGGCTCACGAAACTATGTGAAGGAAAGGATAAAACCATATCGATGCACATATCCTGATCCAATCTGCTGCATTGAGGCCCAGTCTCGAAGGTGGGAAATGCGCCTTCAGCTCACGCGCGCCACGACCTTTCCGAACGTGGAATTGAACGGCAACAGCGTAACAGCATCGGTATAGTTGATTATCACGTAGCCGCTGTAGCTGGCCCCGATCGGGACCGTGAACGGTGAGTTCGAGTTCAGGTAGCACTGCACGGTGAAAGTGTAGTTGGCTCCGATAGGCAGGTAGACCTGATTCCCGGCCGTGAAGGCCACCATGCCGTTGGCCGTTGTGGCGTTCTGGTTGCAGCCGAGCGCCGTCACGTTTATGGGGTCCTGCAGGGACTGCCTGAGGTTCAGCGAGAGCAGGCCGTTGGGCGCGATGAAGGAACTGATGCAGCTGAAGCCCGACGGGAAGGCGCACTCCTGCGCGTAGTACGTGCTGGGGCTGAACAGCCCGAACGAGTACAGGACACCCAGGATAAGGGCTATCAGTATGAAGGTCCAGCCGTAGGTCGTGATGTACTCTGTAGCGCTCTGCAGCCTCATGCTCTGTGGATATGATGGCCGGATTTATTAGCCTAATGCTTCGGGCCCGGCAGCGCCTCGTATATCTCTGCGGCGCCCCTTACGAGCGAATACGTGACGACTATCGCGGTGAGCGCGTAGCCTATCCACGCGGGCCATCCAGATATGTACACGAGCGAGAGATAGATGAAGGCCAGCGTCTTGGTGGTCATGTAGAGGCCGCGGCTCGCGCGCGACGACGCCACGCGTCCGAACTTGGTCTTCATCTTGGAGAAGCTCTTGCCCGCGGACATCGTGAGCGCGTCCGACAGTGAGTTGCGGGTGAGGAATATGAACACGACGAACAGCGGTATGACGCCGAGATACGCGAAGATTATCCAGAAGGTGTACTCGGTTATCCTGTCCCCGGCTATGTCCAGCGCGGCGCCGTACCTCGGGGGCTTGCTGGCCTTCCTGTCCTTCGGCGCCCTGATGCCCCTCACCTCCTTGCCGCTGTAGGAGAGGTAGCCACGCAGCGAAGGCGCGCTGCTCCTGGCAAGATAGCCGTCGACGTTGTCGAGAGCGACGATGAACAGTATCAGGAAGATGACGAGGAGCGCGCTCGCCTTGACTATTATGAGGTAGCCTATGACGAAAGCCAGGGCCACCCGCAGGGCGGTCGCGAGGTCAGCGCTTCTCATCGAAATCACATATAAGAGGTACACAACATTTATAATGATAGAAACAGCAGTTACTTACGATTTCGGTGAGTCTTGGTGCTTGACCTTAGAAAGCGGGAGAAGGAGATACTGGAGTACTGGAAGTCGCACGGGACCAACGGCGCGCTGAGGGAGAGGGGCAAGGGCGGGAAGCCCTTCTACTTCCTTGACGGCCCGCCGTACGCGTACACCGAGCTGGCGTCGCACCACCTCTGGGTCTATTCGGTCAAGGACCTGATAGTCAGGTACAAGAGATACAGGGGATTCAGGGTGCACGACAGGCCCGGATTCGACGTCCACGGGGTGCCCACCGAGAACAAGGTCGAGAGGAACCTCAAGATATCCTCAAAGGCCGACATCGAGAGCAAGATCGGCGTGGCGAACTTCATAGGCGACTGCAGGAAGCTCGCGGAGGCGAACATCAGGAACGGGATTGAGACGCTAACGGAATTCGGGGTGTCGCTGGACTTCGAGAACGTCTACGTGCCATTCAGGAACGGCTACATATCGAAGGGCTGGGAGATATTCAAGACCATCTACGACAAGGGGCTGGTGTACCGGAGCCTCCAGCCGCTCGCGTACTGCCCCCACTGCGAGACCGTGCTGTCCGCGCAGGGGCCCGAGGTGGAGTACGCCGACGATTCGGATCCGTCGATATTCGTCGCCTTCAGGATCGTGAAGAGCAAGAGAAGCAAGGTCGACCTCGGAGCGGACGCGCATCTGGTGATATGGACCACGACGCCGTGGACGCTGCCGGCCAACATGGCGATAGCCGCGAACCCGAAGGCGCTGTACGTGGAGGTCAAGGGCGACTCCGCGACCTATGTGGTGGCCAAGGAGAGGCTTGAGGACTTCGCGGGCGCGGCGCGGATGAACGTGACGGTGCTGAAGGAGTTCTACGGGAGCGAGCTGGACGGGGTCAAGTACGTGAGCCCGCTTGAGGGCCGGATACCCGCGCAGAAGCGGTTCAGGAAGTACCACAAGGTCATACTCAGCGAGACCTTCGTCACGGTTTCTGACGGGACTGGACTGCTCCATGTCGCGCCAGGGCACGGAATAGAGGACGCAAAGCTCGGAAAGGAGCGCAGGATACCCTTCTTCTCGCCTGTGGACGAGCACGCGAGATACACCAAGGACGCGGGCGAGTACGAGGGGCTGGCGATACCCGAAGGGGCGAACGAGAGGGTCCTCGGCGACCTCGCTCAGCTGGGCGCACTGCTGTTCAGGGGAGAGGTAAGGCACAGCTACCCGCACTGCTGGCGCTGCTCGAGCAAGCTGATCTACAGGTCCACAGAGCAGTGGTTCATAAACATACGCAAGATAAAACGCAGGATGATCGCCGCGAACGGCAGGGTCGCATGGCATCCCGCGCAGGGCGGCGCCTGGTTCGAGGACGCGGTCGAGAGCTCGCCGGACTGGAACGTGTCCAGGCAGAGGTACTGGGGCATACCGATGCCCATATGGATATGCGGATCCTGCGGGGACGTCGAGGTCATCGGATCGGCCAAGGCGCTCGCCTCGCGCGCCGGGCTGGAGAAGGAGCCCGCTGACCTGCACAAGCCGTCCGTCGACGCCATAGGCTTCAAGTGCGGCAAGTGCGGCGGCGCGATGAAGAGGATTCCTGACATCTTCGACGTCTGGTACGACTCGGGGATAGCTCACACCGCAAGCCTCACGGACGGCGAATTCGCGGAGCTCTTCCCGGCGGACTGGATAACCGAGAGCCTCGACCAGATAAGGGGCTGGTTCAGCACGCTGATGAGGACGGGCGTGGCCGCCTACGGCAAGGCCCCGTTCAGGAGCGTGAGCATAGGCGGGATGCTCAAGGACGAGCTCGGGGACGAGATGCACAGGCACCTCGGCAACTCGGTCAGCGTGAAGGAGCTCCTGACGATGACGAGCGCAGACGGATTCAGGCTGTGGTGCCTGAGCCACCCGAGATGGCAGGACCTGAAGCTAAAGAAGCAGGAGATAGTCGCGTCCGACAGGGAGGTCATCACGCTGTACAACACGGCCGAGCTCGTGGGAGAGTTCGCGGAGACGGCGGGAGTCGACACTAGGGTAGCGAAGCAGCCTGCGCGGGGCCGGCTGAGCAAGGAGGACGCCTGGATACTTTCCAGGCTGAACTCGTTGATAGAGGAGACCACCCGGGAGCTGGACGCCTACGCGATAGACGAGGCCGTCAACGCGATAAGGAACTTCGTGATCGAGGACTTCAGCAGGTTCTACCTGAGGCTGGCGAAGAGCAGGTTCTCCGAGGGCGGAAGCGCGGAGATGAGGCGTATCGCGAACATCACTGCGCACGTGCTGAGGAACACGGTGATCCTCGCGTCGGTCGTCGTGCCGTTCTCCTCAGAAGGGATATACCAGCAGCTGTTCAGCGCGAACGGGGAGAGCGTATTCATGAGCGCATGGCCGAAGGCGCGCAAGGGCGCAGCAGACAAGGAGCTGGAACGGGAGTTCGGGATGGCAAAGGAGGCGATAACCGCGCTGCTGAACAGCAGGGAGAAGGCGAATGTCAAGCTAAGGTGGCCGCTCCCGAGCGCGACGATAGAGGTCAACGACCCAGTACTTCAGAGATCGCTCGAGAAGTTCTCCGACATGATCTGCGAGTACGCGAACGTGAAGCGCTTGGATTTCAAGATGGTGGAGGCGCTCGGCAGGGAGCTGAAGCCGGTCTTCACGAAGATCGGGCCCGAGTTCAAGGCGGACGCACAAACGGTTGCCGAGGCGCTCAGGAAAGAGGACGCGGACAAGGTCGAAAGGGAGGTCGCTGCCAGCGGCCACTACTCATTGCACACGGACCGCGGACTCTTTGACATAAAGGCCGAGCACTTCACGGTGTCCGAGAAGCTCGAGAACCCGGACGCCGTGCCCTTCAAGCACGGAATGGCGTACGTCGACAAGCAGGTCAGCGAGGCGCTGATGGAGGAGGCGATGGTCAGGGAGTTCGAGCGCAGGGTCCAGCTCGCGAGGAAGGAGGCGGGACTGAAGAAGTCGGACAGGATAACGCTGCACTACCAGGTAGGCGCATCGCTCGCCGGGATAGTAAAGCGCAACTCCAGCGAGATAAAGAGATACGTGAACGCGAAGGCGATGCACGATTCCATAAAGGATTCCGCAAAGTCAAAGGAGTTCGACCTTGAAGAGGAGAAGATTCTGCTGGAGATCGAGAAGGCTCAGTAGCGCTCCCGCGGCTGCTCCTGCTCGGCCCTCACCATGATCGTGCTCTTGTAGGTCTTCCTGCTGGGCATCTTGCTCCAGCAGTCCTTGCAGATCACCATCCTGACGACCTTCGTGTACCTCTTGGAGCTCTTGACGCAGTCGAAGCACACCTTTCTCTTGCAGTAGTCACAGGTCTCGAACTTGTGAATGTCCCTGCTGCACCTTTCGCATATCATTGAAACACCATGGTCTGGGTTAAAAGTATAGAAGAATATGTAGGTAAAGATATTAAAACACGTGCGAAGTGTCCATTATGGCCAGGATTCTTATCGAGACGTACGGCTGCGCCCTCAATCAGGCGGACAGTGAGATCATGGGCTCGCTGCTGGAGCGCGCGGGCCACAGCGTCGACTACGGCAGCCCTGCAGGGCGCAATGACTTCGACTACCTTGTTGTTAACACATGCACTGTGAAGGCGCCGACCGAGCAGAGGATACTCGACAGGCTTGCCATCCAAAGAAGACTCGGGAAGCGGCTCGTCGTCTCGGGCTGCATGGCGAGCGCCAACAGGGGCGCGATAGAGAGGATCGTGCCGGAAGCTAGCCTGATAGGGACGAGCAATATCTCCAGGATAGCTGACGCGATAGCCGAGATTGGGAGGGGAAGGCAAGTCTCCTACACCTCATACGCCCGCTCAGACAAGCTATCCGGATGCGCCTGCACGGGCAGGCGCGGTTCCGTGATAGCGAGAATCCCTATCAGCGAGGGCTGCCTCAGCAGCTGCTCCTTCTGCGAGAGCAGGTTCGCGCGCGGGCCGCTGAACAGCTTCTCTGAGCAGCTCATACTGAAGGCAATAGAGGCCAGCATCGCGAATGGAGCGCGGGAGATAGACCTAACCTCGCAGGATGCGGGAGCCTACGGCCTCGACAGGAAGACCAACATAGCGGAACTCGTGGCAAGAGCAAGCGAGATACCTGGAGATTTTAGAATAAGAATCGGCATGCTGAACCCCGAGCACTTGAATAGGTACATCGATGCGCTGATAGAATCTCTCAGGTCCGAGAAGGTCTACAAGTTCCTGCACCTCCCGATACAGTCGGGCAGCGACAGGGTGCTGAAGGACATGGGCAGACGCTACACAGTGGATGAGTACGACGGCTATGCGGGCGAGTTCAGGAGCAAGGTGCGCGGGATCAGCATAGAGACGGACATCATGGTGGGCTACCCCACCGAGACAGATAACGATTTCGAGGAATCCGTCAGCTGGTTAAGGAGAATGAGACCGATGATGGTCAACATTTCAAGGTTCGGGCCGAGGCCACACGCGGAGGCGTCCAAGCTCCCGCAACTGCCGAATGGAGAGATCAAGAAAAGAAGCGCAAGGATGGCACACGCCATGAAGGAGGTGCTAAGCGAGGAAAGGAGGAAGTTCGTTGGAACTGTATGTGATGTCCTAGTAACCGAAAGGAGCGAGAAATCGCTCATGGGCAGGAACGAAAGCTACGTATCTGTGGCGCTTTCCGGAGGAATCCACGAACCTGGAGAATTCGCGCGCGCCAAGGTATCCGGAAACACCACATTCTGCCTCATCGCAGATGCGATTCCCTCTTAAGGCGCACGTTACGAAACACAAGGATACTTTTATAATATAGGAAAAGGATAGTGTATTTGTGATTGAATGGCCGTAATGTCCCGCAGAAATGAATCTACGCCAGAAATGGCGCCACGCATCACTCCAGAAGTAGAACTTACGCCAGATGAGAAGGCGCGTAGCCCTCTCCTTGTGGCGACAGATTTAGTCAAGGCAGGGAATTTCGGAAGGGCCGCCAGCATTTTTGAGAATGAGGGAGATCCCTTACTTGCCGCACACGCTGCACTCAAGGCAGGGCGCGCAGCCACTATAAAAAACAATAGTGAAGAAGCAGGAAAGTACTACGATAATGCGGTCGCACTCTATGAAATGCAAATACAAAAATGCATAGGTGACAAGACATTCAAATCGGCCGCAATGGCGGCGCGCGAGATGAGCGGACTATTCCAAGAGCGGGGCATGCCTGACAAGGCAGATGCGGCGCAAGCCAGAGCACGCGACTTGCTCAAAGAGGGCGGCTGGAAGGAAACCAGAACAGCTAAAGGAATGGAAGCGTATGTGCGTATAGGAGACGTAAAAGCAACTGCGCGAGATGGCGTCACCTCCGGCGCGTAGCAAAGGGATTTAAAATAGGGAAACCTATTCCTTCCCATGTATTCGGAGAGGATAGAAAAGCTGCTGAAGGCCAAGAGCATAGGCGCTGGAGACGATGTCAGGCTGTCGTCAGCAGACGGAACAATTGAAGGCATTCTCATACCGAGGCCCGACTCAGGAAACAACGAGATAGTAATAATCAAGCTAAAGAACGGCTACAATATAGGAGTGCTGCTTGACGAGAAGACGAAGGTGGAGAAGTCTGCAAGCAAGTCCAGAGAAACATTTTCATTTCCTAAAGTGAAGCTAAAGGAGAACAGGAACCTTCCGAAAGTCACGATGATGACGACCGGAGGCACGATAGGCAGCAAGGTGGACTACAAGACAGGAGGCGTGTACACGCTAACAAAGCCAGAGGAGCTTCTGTATCTGGTACCCGAGCTCTCAGACATGGCGGACATCAAGATAGAAGGTCTCATGAGCGTCTGGAGCGAGGACATGACGTATAGGGAGTGGCAGAAGTTGGCCACCGAAACGGCGAACGCGCTCAACAACGGATCGCGGGGCGTCGTGATACTGCAAGGTACGGACACGATGCATTACACGTCGGCCGCGCTGAGCTTCATGCTCAGCGGCCTTAACGCTCCTGTCGTGATAACCGGGGCGCAAAGAAGCAGCGACAGGGGCTCCAGCGACGCGTTCACCAACCTGGTCTCTGCGGTCCGCATAGCTGCGGGGAGCGACATCGCTGAAGTTGGGATATGCATGCATGCAAGCTCCTCGGACGAGTTCTGCAACTTCACAAGGGGCACGAAGGTAAGGAAGATGCACACCTCAAGGAGGGATGCATTCAGGCCGATAAACAACAGGCCAATCGCGCGCGTGGCGGTAGACGGAGGCATAGAGTACCTGAGCGATTACAGGAAGGCACGCGATAGCAAAGGCAAGGTCAAGGCAATCACCGGCTTCGAGCCGAAGGTCGCGCTGGTGAAGTTCTATCCGCATGCAGATCCAGATATCATTGATTGGTATGCGGACAGAGGCTACAAGGGCATCATAATAGAGGGCACGGGACTCGGGCACGTCGCCGTCACGCAGGGAGAGGGCAAGCGTCCATGGCTGAAGAGCATTGAAAAGGCAATCGATTCAGGCATCATTGTGGGCATGACGCCTCAGTGCCTGAATGGTAGGGTGCACTCTGCCGTCTACACCACGGGAAGGTTGCTTTCAAAGACGGGCGTGATCTACTGCGAGGACATGCTGCCCGAGGTCGCGCTGGTGAAGCTAAGCTTCCTGCTTGGAAATTATGATAGGAAAAAGGCCTCTGAACTTCTAAACAAGAACATCGCCGGCGAGATAACTGAGAGGACTGAAGTTGACACTTTCATGGTGTGAAGAGATGACCGACTACGAGGCCATAGGGTTCAAGTGCGGGCTCGAGATACACCAGAGGCTCGCCACCCGGTGCAAGCTCTTCTGCTCGTGCGACGCCAGCATATCGGAGGACGTCTCGGTTGGAGAGGTGGAGCGGACCCAGAGGGCGGTCTCAGGAGAGCTCGGGAAGATCGATCCCTCCGCGATGTTCGAGAGCGCTAGGAAGAGGAAGTTCATCTACAATGCGTTCAAGAGATCGTCCTGCCTCGTGGACATCGATGAAGAGCCGCCCCACGAGCTCAACAGGGAGGCGCTGGACACCGCGCTGCAGATCGCCGCATCTCTTGGGATGAAGGCCCCTTCAGAACTGGAGGTCATGAGGAAGGGCGTCGTCGACGGGAGCGACCCTAGTGCGTTCCAGAGGACGCTCCTTGTAGGTTACGATGGCAGGCTCCGCGTTGACGGCAGGGAGGTGGTCATACCTGACCTGTTCCTAGAGGAGGAATCTAGTGGGATAGAGCACAGCGACAGGGATGCGGTCATCTACAACGTAGACCGGCTCGGAGTGCCGCTCGTGGAGCTTGACACGACTCCGGACATAAGGACGCCGGCCGAGGCCAAGGCGGTCGCTAAGAGGATAGGGCTCATGCTCAGGATAACCGGGAAGGTCCAGAGGGGCATAGGCTCGATAAGGCAGGACGTCAACGTGTCCATACGCGACGGCGCGAGGGTGGAGGTGAAGGGCTTCCAGGAGCTGGACACCATGGACACCATAATAGAGAGGGAGGTCGAGAGGCAGCTCAAGCTCGTCGAACTGAAGAAGCTGCTGCTAAAGAGGAAGGCGAAAGTCCACGCCGCGAAGGACGTCACAAACCTATTCAAGGGATCGGGCGCGAAGATAATGAAGCAGACGGAAGGCGAAGCGTCCGTATTCGCGGCGAGGCTCGAGGGGTTCGAGGGCGCTCTCGGCACCGAGATAAACCCGAACAGGAGGCTCGGGAGCGAGATAAGCGACTACGCGAAGCTCGCCGGGGTCGGCGGGCTCATACACAGCGACGAGAATCTCGACCGCTACGGATTCAGCGATGCGGAACTCTCATCACTGCGGAAGGCTCTAGGCGTGGAGAAGGGCGACGCCTTCATGCTCATAGTCGGGCCGAGGGAGACATGCATCTCCGCGATAGGTTTCGCGATAAAGAGGGCGGAGCACGCGATGGAGGGAGTGCCGAAAGAGACCCGCGGCGCGGACAGCAAGCAGCTAATAACCGTTTTCATGAGACCGCTGCCTGGAGGGTCGCGAATGTACCCCGAGACCGACGTACGGTCTATTCCAGTAGACAAAAGGAATTTCAATCTGCTTAAAAAGAACGCTGCGGATCCCGACAGGATCGCCAAGTGGCTCGATGAGAAGATAGGGAACAGGCAGCTGTCCGAGCAGATGCTGTGGTCTCCGTACATGCCACTGTTCAGGGAGATAGTCGAGAAAACAGGGGTTAGCGGGTCTGTGGTCGCGCCGATACTCCTCGAGAAGACGAAGGAGGTTAGGAGGGGCGGTGTTGACGTGGACAGGATAAGCGCAGAGGCCTTCACGCACATATTCGAGATATACAAGAAAGGAGGGATAACGAAGGCGGCCATAGCGGAACTGCTCAAGGGCGCGCCAGTGGACGCGAGGAGCGTCGATAAAGCCATAAAGGAAGGCGGGCTTGAAAGACTTAGCGGCACCAAACTCGAAGGGCTCATCAAGAATTCAGGGAAGAAGAGCAGGGAGGAAGTGGTGCGTGAGCTGATGCAGAAGCACAGGCTAAACGTCGACGGGGAGGAGCTCAACGCGCTGCTAAAAGGCCGTGGGAAATAGGCAGGCACGCTTCATTTCTTGGTTCTCTTTATCCTTGATATCTCGTCGAGCAGGTCCTTCTCCTCATCCGACAGCATGTAGGCGAACTTCGATCTGAGCAGGCGCTCCTCATCGTCGTTGATGTGTGCGTAGAGCACGTCACCCTCCCTTATCTGCCTGCCGAACGTGACGCCGTCTATCGAGATCGCGACGCTGTCCCCCTTCTTGGCCTCAAGCAGGCTCGTGCCCGAGTCCTGTATCTCCCTCACCCTGCCCACGACCTCGCCCTGCGCGTTCATCAGCAGTATTGACGACTTCAACCTGCCTGCGGTAACGTCGACTCCGAAGACCGCCGGGTGCGATATCCTGAACACGTGGTTCGGCAGCGACTTGACCGTGCACGGGAACGTGAGCGTCTTGCCCGCCGTATCGCGTTCTCTCTTCTTCTCAGCCGCGAGCCACTCCTGGTAGTCGTCGATTATCTTGTAGATGACGTTCTCGTTTATCACATTGACGGACGTGGCCTCGCTCTCCGAGCGCGCGTCATCCTCGATCTTCACGTTGAACGCGAGCACCACGGCGCTGTAGGGGTCTATCGCTCGCATCGCGAAGGCATCGAGCACGTCCCTCCTGGAGACGTTGCCTATACCCTTCTTGCTCACCTTTATGCCCTCGTTGTCCAGCAGCCTAGACAGCGCCTCGATGCTCCCTATCGTGTCCGCCTTGAGAACTATGCCCATCTGCCCGGTCGCGAATATGTCCTTGATCTCCGTTGTTATCTCGGTCTCGTAGTCCTTGTCCTCCGTGGATAGGACTAGCGACCCTGGCAGCGCGTCGTCCAGGCCCACTCCGCTTATCTTCACACCGGATGCGGCCGCGACCGAGTCCACATAATAGTACTTGCTGGCGGAGTCGCGCATCTCCTGCAGCGGCTTGGGCTTCAGCAGCGCCTTTATCCTCGCAATGCCCGTGCCAGTGGTGGTTGCGAAGGCGATGGTGTCGTTGACCTTGAGCGTGCCGTTGTAGAGCATCACGTCTATCGTGGTACCGAGGCCCTTCTCCTCCTTCTTCTCGAGTATGCTGCCCCTGCCGGGGCCCTCCACCTGCACGTTGAGCCTCAGCTCCAGGAACTTCTGCGATATGCCGGCCGCGAACACCAGCAGCTCGGCTATGCCCTCTCCCGTCTTCGCGCTGACCGGGAGTATGACTATCTCCTTCCTGAAGTCGGTGACCCTGTCGAACCTCTCGCTGGCGAACCCCAGCTCGCTCAGCTTGCCCACGAGCCCGTATATCTTGGCGTCGAGAGACTCGACGACATCCTGGTTTTGCTTGGCGATCGACTCCTTGAAGCTGTTGGTCTTCTGGTCCCTCCAGCCGGTGACCAGGTCTATCTTGTTGGCCGCGACTATGAAGGGGGTCTTGTACTCCTTCAGTATGTCTATCGCCTCGTATGTCTGCGGCTCGAAGCTCTTTGCCACGTCGACGACGAGGATGGCGAGGTCGGCGACCGCGCCGCCCCGCTTCCTGAGGTTGGTGAAGACCTCGTGCCCCGGCGTGTCTATGAAGAGCAGGCCTGGAATCGTGATCTGCGCCTTGAACGACTTCAGTACGTCTCCGACGGTGTCCTCTATGACGCTTATAGGGACCTCGCTCGCGCCTATGTGCTGCGTTATCGCGCCGGCCTCCTTGCTCGCCATCGTCGTGTTGCGTATCCGGTCAAGAAGGCTCGTCTTCCCGTGATCGACGTGCCCCATGACGCAGATTATCGGCTGCCTGATCATCAGAACCATCTTTTGGCTAGCGGGTTAATCCGCTGCTTGCACAATGGATTAAGAAGGGCTTGAAGGTATTTATATCGCGAGGTAGATGCGATAAGCAGTCGGAAGAATGTCATTCGCAGCAAAAAGGTATTAAAGATGCCAGAACATATTCCATTTAATGGTGTCTTAATTTGATCGTCTCAGCCAAGACTGTCTTGGAGCTAAACGAAAGGTACAAGTTGATTTCCAACTTGGCGGAGAGGGAATACTCGCCGGAGGGCGCAGGTTTTGACATACGCGCAGGCGAGATATACCTGATAAAGGGCGACGGATATCTCGGGGTTGAGGACAGGAAGACCCCTGGCGTAGAAAAGGTGGCGGACGTAAAGAACGGGGACAAGAAGTTCGTATTGCTGCCGGGGGAGTTCGTGCTCGTCAAGACCATGGAGAGCGTGAGCCTGCCTTCGGAGAAGATAGTTGTGGAGGAAGGATATAAACCTACGCTCCTCACGATTCACGTCTATCCGCGGAGCACCCTGCAGAGGTGCGGCATTCACCTGATGGCGACCAAAATCGACCCTGGATACTCGGGAGAGCTCACTTTCGGACTGGCAAACATGGGAAAATCCAGATTCGAGCTGGAGTTGGGCGCGCGGATAGCGAACCTCGTGTTCATGCAGGTGGTAGGTGATCTTCACAGGGCATATGGCGGACAGTGGCAAGGCGGAAGGGTATCGGCGGATACGGTCGAGAGGCAGATTTAACGATAGGTGTGAATATGGAGAGAACGTTTGTTTTGATAAAGCCGGACGGGGTGCAGAGGGCGCTGATGGGAAGGATAATCGGCAGGTTCGAGGATGCTGGGCTGAAGATCGTTGCGATGAAGATGGTCATGGCCGACAAGGAGCTGGTGGGCCGCCACTATGTGGATGACGTTGCCTGGCTGGAAGACTTGGGGAAGAAATCGATAGCCTCATACGAAGCGAAGGGAATCAAGATGGACGGAACGCCTGCTGAGATCGGCCGCAAGATCAGGGGCTACCTGATGGACTACCTGACCTCGGGGCCGGTGGTTGCGATGGTCATGGAGGGAAACGATGCCGTATCGATCGTGCGGAAGATCGTTGGAAGCACCGCGCCTTCGAAGGCGGATCCATCCACGATAAGGGGCATGTACGCGAGCGACTCGTACCAGCTCGCAGACGAGAGGAAGAGGCCCGTGCGAAACCTTATCCACACTTCGGACAGCCCCGAAACGGCCGAGAAGGAGATCGGGATCTGGTTTGAGAAGGGAGAGATGCGGGAGTATAGGCGGGCTGACGAGTCTGCGATGTTCGGGTAATGCGAGATGATATCGTGAATAAGCTAGTTGTAAGATGCATGGACGGAAGGCTCAATGCCCACTGCGACAAGGCGCTCAACGACGGCAATACCGTCTTCGTGAGCAATGCAGGGGCGAGCGTGCTTGGCGTGAAAGGCACCATAACGCAGGCCATCCAGCATTTTGGCGTGAATGAGATCATCCTCCTCACGCACAGCGACTGCGGCAACAACAAAGAGATCGCACTCGAGATCGGAAGGAATGAGATGCGCCTTGGCAAGGTGTTCTACGACACACACGTGAAGCCCTTTGAGAAAAGGGCGTTCGAGGACAATTCTGATCTCGATGAAATGAACCCCCACGTCCAGCTGGAGGCGGCAAAGAGGCTATTCCCCGGCGTGAGGCGGATAAGTTCGGAACTGATAGACCTGAAGAAGATAAGCATCCCCGCAGGCGGCGGCGATCACTCGCTCATAATAGCGAATCCCTCAAAGCGCAAGTTCTCCGCCATGGCCAGGGCGGTTGGGAAGGACGTTTCTGATTGCTATGTGGCGCTGGGCTACGGTTCGGAAATCCTGCCGGACATGCTGCTCGCCACGAAGGTCATGGGCATAAGGCACCTGCACTTCCTGGAGCAGGCGGGGGATGACAAAAGGGATTTGAAACTCAGGATGGAGAAGGCGAAGAACATACTGCGCACCAACGACGAGCTGAACTGGATGCTCGCGGACGGCTCGATGACGCTCGAGTACGTGCGGCTAGCGCGAGCATGAGCCTACGCGCCCAGCGACTCCCTTGACTCCTCGCTCATCATGCCGGGGTTCCACGCGGGTTCCCATACGAGGTCGACAGTCACCTTGCCTGCGCCAGGAATGCGCTCGAGCCTTAGCTGGATGTCCTCAAGTATTACGCCCGCCACAGGGCACATCGGGCTCGTCATGGTTACAGCCACGTCTATGTCATCCTTCCCGGAAACGCGGATGCCGTACACGAGACCCATGTCCACTACATTGATCCCGAGCTCGGGGTCGAGCGCGCCCCTCAGGGCCTTTACTACCCCGGCAGTTGTGACCTCGGCCATATTGTGTTGCAGACATTCCAGAATATAAAGCGTGCGCAGGGCGCCGCTCGCGGTTTTATTAATCCCTTTGTAGTTTTATTATCGGTTTTTACATGGAGCACAAGGACCACCAAACCCTGGAAAGGGAACTTGAGATGGCAAAAGAAAAAGTCAAGATAGGCGGGGTCTACTCTCACTACAAGAATCCGGAGCACAGGGTCAGAGTCATAGCGATAGGAATACAGGAGGCCACCGAAAAGCTGTGCGTCATATACCGGGATGCGGCCGACGAGAACCTCATCTTCGTCAGGGACCTGGACATCTGGCTGGAGAAGCCGCTAAAGGACACGCCGCGCTTCAGGCTCGTCGGGTGAGGCGCGGAAGTTGGGATAGTAAGCGGCAGGATCCGGAACCTACTTCATCAACACTTGAAGGCGCACCAGGTCCGCCTGGGACCCCTTCACCTTCAGCTTCCCGGTAAGGGTTGCCATCATGAGGTTCACGGTCTTGTTCAGGATGGCATCGAACGTGGCGCTTGTGACATTCATCACCACGTCGGCATCGGGAAGCCTCTTCCTTTCCATCTTGGACAGTCTGCCGTCGTTGATTATGAAGGCGTAGTCCTCATTCAGGTCAGTGAGCGTGATCTGTACGGTCTTTGTGAAGCCCTTCAGCGACGCGCGCACGGCCGGATCCGCGAACTTCGCGGTCACCCGCTTGATGCAGGACGGCAGGGCTCCTCTGCCTGCTGGCTTAGGCGCAACCGCCGCATGCCTCCCGGTGCCTGCCGCGTTGGCCCTTGAAGCGGCGGCGCCTTTGCCTGCGGTGGCCGCAGGTCCGTTCAGCGTGAGCCCGAAGAACCCGACATCCATTGTCTCGCCCGGATAGAATAGGAGCGCCGCACCGGCAATGAGCCCAAGACACACGAGGGAAAATAGGTTGACCAACAGGCCAAGAAGGACTATCGCGACCGAGATCCTCAGCACCAGCTCATAGGGCAGACCCGAGAGCGCGTCCTCGATCTGCTTCCTGTATTCGCTGCTGCTCAGCCACACAAGGGCGCCCAATACCAGGAACCCGAACACCCCGAAAGGCAGTAGGCCTCTCGGGAGCGATTCCAGAAGGAATGCAACTGCTAGCAGGATGAATATCCCCTGAAGGTCCTTCTGGGTCAGCGTAGCCATGCGGGACATTAGCAGCAGCCCTTTTTATTCCTTTCTGCAGCCCGAAGGCGGAGAATCCAGCGGGCTCCGCGAGTAGCGGAATTGACCCGTGCGCACGAACCGCATATAAAGGTTGTGACTGGATAGTATTGGCGATCAGTATGGAACTGGACAGAGCGGCAGTAGCCTGCCTTAGCTTGGCGAACGGCCAGAAGGACGGCTGCCTCTTCGTGATAGAGTCCAGGAGAACCAGGGAGAAGTACTACAAGGACTACAACGTCGACCCGTACAAGAAGAACGGGAAGAGATTCTCGGCCTTCGACAAGAGGGACCGCCAGCTGATACACAGGCTAGCGGGCATAGACGGCGCCGTCGTAATAGGCAGGAACGGGGACATGCTCCACTACGGCGCGACGCTGCTCAACTCGGAGAAGATGATAGGTCACGGGAAGCGCCACGCCTTCGCGCTCGGGACGAGCAGGGCGGTGAAGGGCATCGTGTGCGTGCTGGCGAGCGAGGAGGACGGCCACGTGAGGGTGTTCGAGAACGGTGCGCTGGTCGCAGACGTAGACAAGGACACCCAGCTGAGCATCTCGACGAAGCGCAGGATCGGCGAGGTCCTGAACTCCCCGATAACGAAGACGCTGGTGGCTTCGGGGCTAGTGGCATCCATACTCACGCTGAACCCGCTGCCGGCGATAGTGACCATGGTAGGCAGCTTCGCGGTGGTCTCCGAGGGCTTCAACAGGCTGAAGGCGCTTCTGGACTAGGGGACGCCGGAATTCAGGACGCGAGGCACTTGGGCGACGTCATCCAGGTGCAGCCCTTGTTGGATGAGCACGAGTTCCCTCCGAGGTCCTCTTCGACCCTCGACGTGGAGGTCCCGTTGCACACTATGCCCCTGGCGCTCATGTTGAGGAACGAGTTGCCCTTGAGTATGAAGGCGGTGGCGTTCACCATCGACATGCCTGTGGAGCCATGCCCCGCATTGGTGGTCGACACGCTCGACGAGGAGCCGCCGACGAATCTCAGTCCGGTGCTCACATTGTAGAACGTGTTGTTCGTTATCGTGGCGTAGTTCACATTCAAGGCGACCAGGCCATAGGTGCTGTTCGATATCTTATTATTGAGGATGTTCGGGAACTGCGCGCTGGATACCAGTATCGACGCGTTCGCGTTCGTGATCGTGTTGTTGATCACGGTGTCATGCTGCCCACCGACTGCTATGCCTGTGGTGAAGTTCCTTATGAAGCAGTTCTCCACTTTCACGTTGCTGGAGTTGACTATGTTGACGAAAGTCCCTCCCTTGCTGGAATAGACGGTGTGGCCGTTGCAGTTTATCACGGAGGCGTTCGCCGTTGTGTTGGCGGTATTGTACGCGCTGAAGCAGGTGTTGCCGTACGGGTAGAGCATGTCCTCGGTCAGGGTTATGGTCTGGGGCGAGACAATCGCGGCGCACGGCGGGCTGAACGATATCGGAGGCACCACCAGGAGCCACCTGCACGTGTTCTTCGAAATACCGAAGTTGACCCCTATTCCGTCCGAGTAGAGCCCGCCGGACGACGGCGAGCAGTAATAGTCGAGAACACCGCTCTGGGACGCGGTGTTGTTGAAGATGGCGTTACCGAGCGTATTGACGAACATGTACCCGTTGCCGGTACTGTGCTGCGCGTTGTTGAACGAGACGATGTCATTGGTCGCGTTCCTGAACACGAAGCCGCTGGACGCATTGAGACCGGTCGTGGCCGTGTCCAGCGTGACCGTGCTGGAGACGAGCTTTGAGAAGTTGAAGCCGGAGACCGTGTACGTCGACACTGCGATGCCGTTCACCGTGCTTGACGAGACGTTCCTCATTATGACCCCCTGGCGCACGTTCCCTAGAGTGAGGTTCATCAGGCTAATGCGCCTTGAATTGCTCACGTTGACTCCGGTGGCGAACTGGTAGGTGTTGCATCCGGAGATGGTGACGTTGGACACGCCGCTCGCCGAGAATGCGCCGTTCGTGGCGCCGCTGACAAAGGCGCCCGTGAGCCCGTAGCCGCCGGTGCAGGTCAGCTGCACGTTGGACGCCCTTATGTTGAAGCAGGTGCCTGAGCTCGGGGCTATGACGTTGGACGTGACGACGTAGTTGCCGGGGGCGACTATGGGCTGGCAGCTGGTGAGCGGGTACGAAGAGAGCACCGGTAGCACGTGCTGTCTGCATGATCCTGCCCACAGGCAGTCGGTGACCCCGCAGGACATGCCTTGCAGGAGGTCGTCCGTCGAGTTGGTGTACGTGCCCGCGGTGCAGTACAGGTCGGCCTTCGTGTCGTTCGTGGCCGTGCCGCCGCTGAATATGTTAGTGCCGCCGCTGTTCGCGTAGATTCCGTAGGTGTTGTTCCTCGCGCCAACGGAGCTCAGCGTTATCCCGTTCGTCTTGTTCATGTACACGCCATAGGTGTCATTGGTAAGGCTGGCGCCGGTGAGGGTCCCGGTCGTGGAGTTCTGGAAGTATATGCCGTAGGTGGAGCCGGTGGAGGTTATGTTGCGCAAGTGGGCGTTGAAGGAGTTCGCCACATAGAGGCCGTAGGTGTTGTTCGAGAGGACGCAGTTGGAGACGTTATCGTTGAACGACCCGACGTAGACCCCGTAGCCGAACCCGCTTATGCTCATGCCCCCGCACGCGAAGTTGACGTTGGGCGCGGTCACCTTTATGCACGGCTCACCCTGGGATACCGAATTGGAGGTGTTGAGGAAGTTCGGTGCGCTGAGGCTGGCGCCAAGAGAATAGGTCCCTGGCGAGGAGATCGTTCCGCACGAGCTCACTCTTCCCGGAGAGAGTCTCGTGCCGGAGAGGTTGAACGGCACGTTCCTGGAGCACTGCGCGAACGCGCAGTAGTCGTTGAGCGAGCAGGTCGAGTTCGAGAACGAGTTGGAGTACCTGAACGCCGAAGTGTAGTTGCACACTAGATCTACAGTGTTCCTGAACAGCTTGTCCCCGGAGAATGTGTTGCCCGTGGAGTTCACCACTATGCCGTAATATGCGTTGTTCGTTATGGTGTTGTTGACCACGAGATTGACCCCTCCCTGCAGGTAGATCGCCCCTTGCACGCTGTTGGACCACGAGACCTGGTTGTTCAGTATGTTGTCGTTATGAGAGTTGCTCAGGTAAATCCCAGACATGACCGGCTTGGTCAGGTTGTCGTTCGTGATCGTGGACGACGTCACGTTGGCGAAGTAGACGTCATAGGAGAACTGCAGCACCCTCACACCGGTTATCGTCACGTTCGAGGCGTTGTACACCGCTATGCCGTACGAAAAGGGGGGCAGGCCGACGTAGGGTCCGTTCCCGGTTAACGTGTTCAGGTTTCCTACCAGCTTGACATTGCTAGCGGTGATCGCTATGCAGGCGCCGCTCTGCGCGCTCGTATTGATGTTGCTCGCGATGAAATACGTTCCGGACTTGCTTATCGTCGTGCAGTTCCTGATGTTCGCTACGTTGGCCTGCGAGACCGTCGTGGTCGCGGCGACCGTGGTCGTGGCAAGGGTGGTCATGGTGGTGGTCACATGGGATGTCCCAATGCCGCGGAGAAGCATGAACGCGATCGCAGCTATCACCACAATCGCGATTATCGAGACGATGAGCTTTATCGGAATACGCATCGGGGGCTTAGGGACAGGAGGCTGCTGGACTGGTTGGGCCTCCTGGGGCGCGGGCTGCGGAGCAGGGGCGGGCTGAGGTAGAGCCGCCTCCGGAGCGGATTGCGGAGGCTGAGCGGGTGGCGGAGAGGGAGGCGGAGGTGGCGGAGAGGGAGGCGGAGGTGGCGGAGGCTGCGGAGGATAGGTAGTGGAAGGGGCCGGAGGGACCGCCTGCGGCGGAGCGCCTCCAGTCGTGGATTGTCCCGCACCTCCCTGCTGGGGCCAGTCGTTGTCGCTCATTTAAACCCATCCGAGATGCTCAAGAAAGTAATTTATGTTAATATCCTACTTATTTATAGCTTGTGTGACGCCCCGGTAGCTCAGTGGTAGAGCGACTGTCTCGTAAGCAGTAGGTCGAGGGTTCAATTCCCTTTCGGGGCTTATATTTATTTCGAGGAAATTCAAGTAACCCCTCAACGATGTCCCATTTTATAGTATTCCACGCTTGCTTTTTGCAGAGGTCGTGTTCCCGCTAGCATAAGCCTCAGAGAGTGTATTCAACGTGTTCCTCAGCGCCCCGATGTACCTCTTGTTCTTGTTTGCTATGATCAACCGCATCGTCAGGGCCTTCTTCAGATTTGGTATCGACGCTTCTGCGTCTCCCATTTTCAGCTGAGTTGCGCCCAGGATGTGGTAAGTCCATGAGAGATTGGGATAGCCCTTCTCCTTCTCTCTGCCTTTGAAGTTGTTCGATTTGGCGACTTTTGTCTGAACTTTCAGAGATTCCTTCAGTAGCGAAACGGCAGCTGCAAACCTCTTCTTGTCGGCAAGCCTACACGAAGTTCCGTTGAGCCCATATACGAAATATGGGAGGTTGTTGGCGCTTTTGGAGTACAGTTTTCTGGCTATCGCAAGTTCCTTCTTTGATAAGGCAAGTGCCTTATCTATGTGGTTGAGATCTGCTAGAACGTCGGCTGTGTAGTGCAACGCCAGCACCATCCTGCTGTCGAGGTTTTTATCGCCTTTTGCCAGCCTCTCATACAGTTTCAGGGCCTTGACCTGGAAGGCATAGGATTTTGCAAACTGTCCCATGGATCTCAACGTATGCCCCATCCCGTTATAAGCGTCGGCAAGAGCCAATCTATTCTTGTTATCTGGCTTGTTTTCGCAGTTCTTTACGGTCTTGGAATAATACGAAATCGCTTTGTCGTAGTCCCCTTTCTGGAAAGAGGAATTTCCAGACTTGATCAATCCATCTAATTTCTTGGTGTTTACCATATAACCAAACACCTACTTTATCGAATGCGAAGTTATTAACACTTTACAACAAATGCGACGCTCCAGAATATTGTGGTATATACATGCGTATGTAAAGGTAACTGAACTTATTACATAAACGCCTCCTGGGGCTGACCAAGCGAGATGCTCCTGCTTTGCGAAAATCCAATAAAATGACCTCCTCCCCCGACTAAAGTCGGGGGTATCCCCTGCGCTCTAGGCGGCAAGTCTCATTTGTCCGTACTGATCCTGCTTTCTGATGTAATTTTGTATCGTCTCCTCGTTCTGAGGGCCTACGCTTCCGTTACTGTATCCTTCACTCCAGAAATGCCCTCTCCAATACCTAAGTCGATGGTTTGGCATTTCTTTGAAGACCACGTACGCCGAATATCCCTTCAGCAGTTGCACCGCGGTTGAAACTGACATAGTATTTGGTACGTCAATCTCAAGATGCACGTGTTGAAAGTCTTCTCCGACAGCGAATTCTTTAATTCCGATTCCATGTCTACGCGCGGCGTCATAAATCGCATCGTGTATTATTCGGCAGGTCTCTGGATTTTTGAACATCCTGTATCGATATTTCGACACAAAAACCATGTGCTGCCAGTTGTACCTGTGGATGCATGCCGTCGCGCTTTCCTTTATATCCCTTACATTGTTTACACTATTCACAATAACACTTCGGCGGCAGAAACTTCAGGACCGCAAAAATTCTGGGGCCACACTGCCGTCGCTAATCCTTCTCAGAATTTGTTAAAAATAGAGCAGGAACACTCAAAGTGGGGTCAATTCCTGTCCGCGGGCTAAAGCCCGTGGTATACCTTGACCCCACACCCCCTAATTAATAAGCTTTATACAGATGGAGGATGCCGTCATTAAATGACCCGCTTCCATGGTCTCCTCCCTTATCCTAAGCAGCAAGAGAGGCTTATTGCGCGCTACCCTATGACATCGCGCTCCCTTCTCGGCTGCGAGGAGTCAGCTAGCTGAAGTTCTGCTCCGCTTCCTGCGGGCGGCTGCCGCCTGCTGCGCCCTTATCTCAAGTATCGCCTGCCTTATCAGGGCCGCATGCGCCACCTTGAACCTGTGCTCCCTCATCCTTTCCGCGGCTATCAGCCCCACGTAGTAGAATATGAAGAAGATGTCGGCGCCGATGAACAGCACCATGATCACGGGATTTGCCGTGAACTCCGCGAGAAGGAGTCCCAGCAGCAGGTTGTAGACCAGTATTATCCCGATGATGAGGTTGACCCTGCTCTTCATGAGGCCGAGTCCGGCAACCTTCTCCGTCCCCTTCCCGGCCAGCTTGCTCAGCCGCATTATCCGCATGCTTCCCAGGTCGAACACGTAGGCGATGAAATAGAACAGTATCAGGCAGTCCACGCCCACCACCGCCAGGATGACGAGCTTGTACGCGCTTATCGTGGCATTCGTCACGACATAGCCGAGTATCAGGTTGTACAGGAACAAGAGGGCTGTCACCCACTTTATGGTATTGTTCAACGAGTCACCGGCTTGAAACTTTTTACGGTAAAGAGACTCTGAATAGATTTATAAATAGTAGGCTCCGGCAGGCTTACTTGCGCGTGCGGCAGGCCCTGGCGGACTGTGCCATCTGATTGCACAAGAGCTCGGCATCATCTGACAGATGCGCGAAGTTTCCTGGCGATCTCGCCCTCCTGAGCGCCTATCTCCTTCCTTACGTTGTCCGTCACGATCGCTATGCCTCCGCCGATCTCGTCGTACGCGACGAGCAGCGCGTCGAGCCTCCTGCCGTTCTCCCTGAGCCTGTTGAGCGTGACTTCGCCCGCCTCCCTCTGCAGCAGCCTCCTGTTGACCGAGCCCAGCTTCCTGACCCGCTTTCCGTAGGTCCTGAAGTTGCCGAAGGTCGCGTTCGTGACCCTGTTGAACCTGTTGTTCCAGTCGCACACCTCCTCCACGGCCGCGCTGAGCGCGTCGGCCTGCAGAGGCACCGAGACCGTCCTCTCGAACTCCTTGAAGTCCCCGGCGCGTACCTCCATGTACCTCCTCACCAGCTCCCTTGACACGCCCTTCGCCATGTCCGCGCCCATTACGCTGCTGCCCTTGCGGGAGCTCTGGTCGTACTCGGACTTCAGCCTCTCGTCCTTCAGCACTGCGTAGACCTCGTTTATCCTCTTGGTCATCTCGGCAGCATCTATCTCCCTGCTCACGTCGGGATGGTACTTCTTCACCAGCTCCACGTACGCGTCCCTTATCTCCTTCGGGTCCTCGGTGTACTTTATGCCGAGGACCTCGTAGTAGCTTCCCGTCTTGATCCCGCCGAGGTCTATGCCCAGCCTCTTCGCCTCGCCCTCGAGCCTTGCCCCGAAGTCCCTGCTCCTGACCAGCAGCCTCTCTAGGCTCCTCTCTTTCCTGGCGGCGTTGAAGCGCCTGAAACTTTCGGCCACGTTCCCTAGAATGCCCATGAACTGAATTAGGGGCGAGGATGGATTTAATCTTTTCTCTCTGAGCGTACCCGGTCTTGCGGAGTGCTGCTGCCAGGTTGCCGCCGACTGCCCGCGCGAGGGCAGAAGCGGGGCGGGAATGCCTCCCGAGCCGCCCCTTATCGTCTTGGCATGCTCCTTCTTTGAAGAAAACGGCCCGGGATAGCTGAACTGCGTTGACCTGATGCTCAAATGAGCCATGGCATTCGCATGCGCCTCGGCCGGCGCTGCCGAAGAGAGCATTGGAACGGGAACTGCCGATTGTGAAATTCTATTGGACTCCTTCATATAGCGCGCCTGCGGCGCAAAGACCGCGATTCCTGCCTTGGCATCGGTTGAGACGCCTATGCTGCCACCCGCCCCCGCCCGTGCGCGCGTGCCTGGCTCAATCGGCCGGGTAGCCGCAGGCCCTGAAGGCAGGATTAGCAGGACGGTCCCACCCATGTCCACAGTCCCAAAGCTTAGCCCTGCACCATAGGAGCTCAGGATCGCGACCTGGAGCGGAGCCCTGACCGTTGCAGCGCGAATTCCGATTGCTGCCTCCACGGAAGTTCGTACACTATCTGCGCGGTTGCTCGTGGTTGCTCTTGCCTTTTCCTGCACATTAGCAATTGCGGCAACTTTCTCAGGGTCGATCATTCGCTTGGGTGTGCGCCTCTCCGCGCCTACGCTTGCAAGAGGCTTTTTCTTCTTCCGTTTCTCCTCCGAGTAAGGCGAGGAGATTGATGCGAAGCCCTGCCCGACGCGCGAAGGAGTGACATTCGGACCAATCGAAACGGAAGCTGGCATCCCGGCGCCGCCGTGCACTCCTATGGGTGCAGCCTTAAGCGTCAGGCCGCCTCCGCGCGCGGTTACGAGTGCCAGCGGCTGCTGCCTGCTCATCATGGAGAGATTCAGGAACGGGACCACGTCCCCGACCTGCGAGAGGACCTTCACTCCGGTCATCGGCCTGATCGCGCCGCCCCCGATGAATTGGGTGCTGCCGAAGCCCCTCGCGTCCATGAGGCTCAGCGTTGAGGCGACCATCTGCTGGTGCAAATGATCCGACAGGCTGAATATCACCGCGACAGCGCGGCTGCTTATGGCTGCATTGGCGATGTCCTCGTGGCTTCGCGGATCCTCCATGAAGATTACCCTGCACCCCGCGGCGACTCCAGACTGCGCGATAAGAAGTGGGGCGCGATTGTGGCCGTCGTCCCCGGTTTTCACGATTAACAAAGTGGGCTTTTCCGCCACGTTCCCGTCGTTCCCCCTTACGACGCCAGACAATACGCCGGTGTCGTTGAACTTGTGGCTGGTCAGGTTGTCAAAATTTCTTGTAACCCACGCTTCGGACAGGGCCCGGGATGCCTTTTGAATGCCTAGGCCGTTTAGCCACTCCATGCTATCCAAAACCGCACCGATCTTATCCGGATTCTGCGCTATTAGGTAGAACAGCTCGCTCGCGAACCTCGCGTCCTTTGACATATTTCGCGCATGCTGGTTCTGAATGAGCTTCCTGTCCGTCAACGCGTCGACGCTCCCAGTCGTGCCGACGGAGAAAAATAAGTTGCTGGCACCGCCCGCGCCCATGCCGCTGAGGAAGTGCGATATGCCGTCCGAAAGGAGCTTCGGATCCGTAAGCGCGACTGCATTTCCGGTTAGCCTTATCGCGTATAGGTGGGCGCCTGCGATGGCGGGGTCCTTACTGCGTATGGAGTCGAGGAATTCGTTGCGGGTAAGCTCGTTGAAATTGTCCTTGTTGAGCGCGAAGAGGAGTCCGACGCGAACTAGCGGGTCGAGCGGCATGGCGCCCTTTATCATCTCCAGCTCTTTCTTTTCGATGCCGGGGGCGGCACTCTTGATTATCGCATCCGTGTACTTCGTGGAATAGTCCTTTGCCTGCGCCGACACCCCATTCGTCGCGAGGTAGGCTTCCCTTTCCTTGGGGGCCATCTTCTCGCAGGCGCAGGATGCTGCATCCACGCGCGCCTCAAGGTTGCGAGTCTCTGCGGTTGAGGGTTTTACATACTCTGTCCGGAAGAATAGCTGCTGTTTGTACATCTCTACCCATGCTCGTGGCACTATATCGGACTCAGGCAGACTGGCTTACCCCTCGCAATGGGATCACAGTTGCGGCACAGCAGTGGATTTTCACCACTTTCCCCTGACCATAGCTGGATCTGAACCCAGCTGTCCGGTCTGTAGATATCTGAAACAACGTTTATAAATTCGCAATCGCAAATTGGAACTCGGGGTATTCCATGGGAGACGAGCACGAGATAACCATACTTGACGTTAAGCGCAGCGAAGTGCTGGCTCGCCTGAGGAAGCTGAAGGCGAAGCACACCGGCAGCCACAAGTTCAGGAGGGTGGAGTTCCTGGTCAGGGGAGACGTCGGGGGCGGCCACTCCTGGGGCAGGGTCCGAACCAACGGCGACGAGACCACGATAACACTCAAAGAAACCAAGGGCAAGGGCGGCTTTGCTTCGATGAAGGAATACGAGGTTAAGGCGGACAACTTCGAGGAGGCGGCAAGGATCATGACGAAGCTCGTGGGCTCTAGGATCGTGGTCTATTTCGAGAATGATCGTGACGCGTACAGGCTCGGCAACGCGCAGGTGACGATTGACAAGTGGCCGAAGATACCCGCATTCGTCGAGATAGAGGCGCCCTCCATGGCAGAGGTGAAGAGGGCGTACAAGCGGCTGGGCATAAGCGGCAGGTTCGTCGGTAATCTATCCATACACAAGATATACGGGCACTACGGACTGAGTTTCGAGAAGGTCATGGCGAAGAACAGGCCGAAGCTGAACAGGCTGATTGGAGAGACCAAAAAATAAAATCTGAGCGTAAGCGCTCGGTAAGAAGTAGCATCTCAGACCAATCCCACTACAAACTTGATGAACCTATCGGCATCCTTCACGATCGCAATCGCGTCCAACTCACTGCTTATTGCGCCGCCGTATTGTATGGAGTGCCTTGTCATCCTGTACGAATCGATGAGCCTGAGATAGTCCTGCACCTCGGAGTCGTCCCGGTAGAGCTCCCTTAGCGCCTCTATCATTGCGAAATGTCCGCGTTCCTTATAGCCCTTCCTGAAGAGCAGCGACCTTGCGGCATGGAACATTGCATCATATGCCAACAGGAATACGATGTCAGAGAAGCCCAGAGTCTGGTTGCCCTTGGCCCTTTTTAGGAAGTGCTTTGCGATCGATATGGATCCCTCTATCTCATCTTTGTCCACGGACTGTTTCTTTATCAGTCCCTTCCGCAAAAGCTCCTCGAGTTTCAAGGCAGCGCCCCATACAGCACTATGTTGCTCTTGATGATGGAAGAGTAAAACTTATCTTTCTTTTCAGAGATCTTCCGCCATTCCCCGATAGTCATTATTTCCAGCTTCACTTCCAGGCCCAGTTCCTTTTCGAGCTGGCTCAATCCCGAGAGATTCATTCCCTTCGAAGGCGAGATGACGAGCAGGTCGATGTCGCTGCTCCTGTCCTGTTCGCCCCTTGCTGCGCTCCCGTACAGGGTCACGTTGCTCAGTTGCGGATTTTCGGCGACGAACCTGTTGATGCAAGGGGAGATTTTCAGGAGAAGGTATGCCTTCTTCAACTCCTTCGTCACTGCATTGGACGCGAGTGAGTAGAATATCGCGTTGCCTGCTTTCTCCTTCTCCAGCAGACCTGCGGTCTCGTACAGTTGGAGATACGTCTGCGCCGTTCTCGGACTTATTCCCAGCGTTCTCGACAGCTCTTTCAGGTATGTCCTATCGCCTTCGGATAGAAAGTACTCCAGAACAGCCCATCCCTTGAACTTTCTCCATTCTTCCAATAGCATAACCTATAATACGATAGTATTATATATAAACCTATCGTATTATCTAAGTCAATTGCATGCGGAAGCCCGCAGTTACCCGAAGAATATTGGCCTTTTCGAAATCAGCATGGGCAGGGACAGGCTAGTTTTCGGCATTCCTTCCGTTTTGCTCAGTATCGTTTGCGCCAGATCCGCAAACATGATTTTCTCCTGCTTCTTGTCCTCCCTTATCCTGACCATCAGCAAGCCGGACTGGATTTCCCTGTCTCCGATAACGCAGATATAAGGCACCCAATCCTGCTCCGCGCCCCTTATCTTCTTGTCCATCGTCGTTTCGCTATCGTCCACGTCCGCCCGTATGCCCTTTTGCTTCATCTCCTCGGCGAATTTCACGCACTGTTCCACATGTTTATCGGATACCGGAACGAATCTTACCTGCGTAGGGATTAGCCAGAGCGGCAGCTTGGGAACCTGCCCCTTGCTCTGCCTTATTGACGCCAGTTCCAGCAGGGCGTAGATGACCCTTTCCACGGCCCCGCTTGGCGAGCAGTGAAGTATTATCGCATTTTCCTTTTTGCTCTGCGAGTCGACGTAAGTAATGCCGTACCTCTTGCTGTTTTCGTGGTCTATCTGCACGGTCGACAGCGCCGTGGCCTTGTTCATCGAATCGACGATGTTGAATTCAAACTTCGGGTCAAAATATGCGTACCTGAAGTTCCACATCTCTATCAATGCTGGTTTTTTGAGCTTGTTTTTGACCAGGTCCGCTATGAATTCTTTATTTTTTGACCAGAATTCTTCGGTCATCCTGATTGCGGCCTCGTACTCGAACGCTTCTATTCCGAGGGACGCAAGCATCATTTGGCAAAATCCGAACTGCTTTCCGAACTCTTCCTTGGCCTGTTCCAGGCCATTGCAGATGGTGTGCATATCCGGCATAGTGAATGCGCGCAGCCTTTTTAGCCCTACAACTTCTCCGCTCTTTTCCCTCCTGAAACTGTATCTCGTAAGTTCATATATTTTCAGGGGCAGCTGTTTGTAGGATATCGTCGCATCGTGCATCATCAGGAACTGGCCGAAACATGCGGAGAATCTCAGGAACAGTTCCTTGTCGTCCGAGCGCACCACGTAATGCCTGGCCGGGAATCTGGCCAGATAGTCCTTGAGCGCAGGATGCTCATAATCATACATTATGGGAGTTTCCACTTCCACCGCGCCGTACTCGATGGTTTTCTCCGTTACATAACTTTCAAGCAGGCTCTTGATCAGCCTTCCATTGGGATAATATCGCATATTTCCAGAGTCGGACCCTGGCTCGTAGTCCACTAGTTGCAGCTTGCGCATCAGCTTAATGTGCTCGGGCACTTGATCGTAGACTCTTGTCTTTTTTATCTCGTAATCTGCAAATTTCTTCAGGTTTGAATCCTTTTGGAACGCAAACCCATCGACGGGCGTCAATTTTCCATCGGCATCCAAGATGTACCAGGTAGATATGACCTTGGTCTCCTCCGCCATCGCCTTTGACTCGCTTTCTGCTTCATTTGCCTTTTCTCGAAGGTCAGTCATCGCATCATCTCCGGTAACATTATCCTTCTCTAAGCGGGCCGACCTTTCATTGCTCCCGTAGCTGCGGGACATCTCCGCGAGCGGATGGCCCTTGATCGAGAAGCTCAGCCTCTTGTTCCAGCCGAACGGCGCGTTGTGGAGGCTGACGCCCTCCGGTACGCGCTCGCGCATCGATTCGAGCACGCTAAGCGCGTCCTTCGGCGGCGCCAGGTCAGCGCTGAGGTGCGCGAACGGGTATATGACCAGCTCCTTCCTCCCCTGCTTCCTCATGAACGCCGAAACATCCTCCATCGCCTCCCTGGCGGTCCCCTCCTCGTCTCCCTTCTCGACGCTGACGAGGAGCACCAGCGCGTCGTCCACGGAGACCCTCTTCTCCCCGCCCTCCTCGTGCACGCTCGCCTCTGGCTTAACCAGCTCATAGGTTATGTTGTCAACGTCAAGCTGAAGTATACGCATCGGATCCCTTGCCTATTGGCAATAATTGGAAAGGCAATAAATAAAATAGGTCTCTTCGGTGGCGAGTCCGGCAAAAGGCACATAAACGTTCAGTTCGAAAGCCAAAAGAGGGCATGAACGTACTCGTCGTCGACCTTGGATCGAAGATGAACGCCATGGGCGGGCAGGCGCGCGTAGCCGCGTCGCTCTTCAGGGGCCTGGGGAAGAGGTTCAATGCATACTATCTCGGCTACCCGACCGAGTACCTGGGCGGCGGCAGGAACACCATAATGCTGAAGAGGGGGGTGCTCGGGCTCGGCCTGAAGAGGAGCGGGGCAAGCGAGCACGCCATCATGAGGATGGGCTACAACGTCCTGGTGGCGCGCAACCTCATCGGGCTGGGGATCGACAAGGCCGAGCTGCTCGAGCGCGTGAGGCGAATCGGGCCGGACGTCGTCATAGCCAGCTCGGTCAGCGACCTGCCGCTGCTGATCTACCTCAGGAAGCGCGGCATATCCTTCAAGGCGGTATACGTCGACCACGCCAGCATATCCGGCACCGCGGGGGGATACCTCTCGAAGGAGTCCATACCCCTCGTCTTCGGAGCCGGAGTGAACTCGCTCAGCACGGAAGGCGCGCTGAGGAAGTTCTTCGGGTTCTTCGACATGACCGTGGCGCTCAGCAGGAAGCAGCTCGCTGACATATCCAAGTTCACGAGGAGGGTGGCATACATCCCCAATGGGATAGCCGCGGCCGCGGGAAATGACGCAAGGCTCAAGGGAAGGCTAAGGAAGAGGTTCGGGATAGGAAAGGGCGATTTCGTCGTGCTCTACATCGGCCGGCTGTTCGAGCGGCAGAAGAGCGTCAGCACGCTGATAAGGGCCTTCTCCACGCTCGGGCACAGCGACATGCGCCTGCTGATAGTTGGCGACGGCCCGTCGCGCGGAGAGTACGAGGAGATGGCCGATGGCGACCCCCGCATCGTATTCGCCGGGATGCTGGACGACCGCCTGGTGCCTTACGCCTACGGCATCTCCGACCTGTACGTGCTCCCCTCGAACTGGGAGGGCTTCTCGCTGACGATGCTGGAGGCGGCTGCGCATTCGCTCCCGATAATAATATCCGAGAGGGTGGATTGCGCGGAGTACCGCGTAGGCAGGGGGCTCGTGACCTTCAAGACGGGGGACCCCGGAAGCCTTGCGGAAAGGATGGAGCTGGCATACGGGAGCGCGCAGATGAGAAGGCGCATGCGGGCGGTATCGGGCGCGCTGGCCAGGAGGTACGGCGAGGGGCGCATGCTTGGCGCATACGCCAGGCTCGTGCGGTCGGTCGGCGGAAGGCGGAGCGCACGGGAAGCAGCTTAACGCCCGGCCCTATCGAGGGTTCTGCCCCTCAGGGGGAGGTTGTTCCGCCGCAGGCACCTTTTTCCTCATCATCGCGTAAGCGACGACTATTATGACTATCAGCGCCACCACGATTACCGCCGCGTATGTCATTGCGGAGCCGCTGGGCATCATTACCTGCGCCGCGCTTGCGACCGTTGTGGACGCCGTTGTCGGAACCGTTGTTGCGACAGTGGTCGGAATTGTCGTCGCGACCGTGGTCGACACCGTCGTCGGTTGCGATACGGCGCCGACGAAGGACCAGCTTGTCTGGTCGGTGTTAGGCGTCAGGGCGTTTGTTGCGTATTTCACAGCATATGTCTGCGGCGCATAGGGGTTGGACAGATTCTTGGGATTCTGCGTTATGACCGCCAATGCTGCCTGTTTCAGGGGCATTCCGGTAGCCGTCCAAAGCGGGTTGTTCGCGTTTATTACGGCAATGGCGTTGTCGGTGGTGCTTAGCGCAGCGGCCAATGCGGAGGCGGAAGTCAAGCAATCCGCAGTAGGGTTGGAAAGGCTTGACGGAGCAATGACGCGGCATTTGCCAGTAGTCGCGTTCGGGAAGATGTTCGGATCAAAGACCACCACCCTGACCAGGTAGGAGGGGGAATAGGTGCTGTTCTTAAGGGGGGACGCTATGTAGCTGCGGGCGGGGTTTGCGACTACTCCCTCGGGGAGTCCGGCCACTCCCTTCGTTATCCCGAGAGCCCGCTCGATTATTCCGAACACCGGCGAATAGTAATAGATCGGCTTTCCGGGGCACGCGCTCGACGAATTTCCGATTCCGCAATCGGTGGTTATTATCGTGCCGTTGTAGATCGGGTATCCCTTGGATGTGGTATAGTTGGGGAGTCCGTATATCGAAGGCCCAGCGAAGGCAGGGACTATTATCCATATTGGAAGGGCTCCCGCCAGTATATTGGCTCCGGAAGCGCTCCCGATCTCACACGTAGTGACGCCGGACGCGTTTCTGGCTTCGGTCGTGTTGTAGGGAATTGAAGCGCATGCGGTATCCGTGAAGGCGTACTCGACGAGGTTGCCGTTCTGGAAAGCTGTGGTGCTGTTCGACACTGTGGTCGCGGAAGTCAGCAGCGCCCACTTCTCTACGTTCGTGTTGCTCGCGTTGACCTTCTTCGTTGTCTGGGGAGTGACTATGGTGATATAGGTGTGGTTCAGGATGGATTTCGTCTGCGTGACATTATCCAATGCCAGCGTTGCCTGGTAGGGCATAGTATTCTGCACCAGGTATAGAACGTTGTTCCTGTTCGCGGCGACGACTGCCGAATCGGTCGTGTTGAGCGCCCTGGCGAGAGCGGCCGTGTTGTTGAGGCAGTTGTTCAGGGGGTTGGACAGGTTTGACGCGACGACTTGCGTGCACCTGCCAGTGGTCGTGTTCGGCAGCAGGTTCGGGTCGTACACGCCGATCCTCACCACGTACGCCAGGTTGGGAATATTCCCTTCGTTGTTTGGGAGCAGGGTGTCGCGGGCGGCATGCGGCAGCACCCCCTGCGGCAGTCCGAATACGCCTTTCGTTATCCCGAGCGCGGCCTCGAAGGCGCTGTGGCTGGGGGAGTAATAACCCCTGTTGATTGATAAATTGCAGGCCGCCGGCGTCCCGTCCGCCCCGCAGCTGGTCACCACAGTCATTCCGTTATACGATGGATAGCCCTGCGCGGTCGAGTTCCAGTAGGTAAAGCCATAAATGGACGGTCCCGCGAATGACGGGACGAGCTGGTACATCGGATGCAGCCCTACCGTGTTGCTGATGCCCGCTCCTACCTCGCAGTTGGTCACCGCCGAGGCGTTCACCGCAGGGGGATATCCCAGATAAAGCGCACTGAGAGTCGATGTGCAAGCGGATGCCGGAGTGGAGCTCAGTGTCACGACCCTGCCGTTCTGGAAAGCCGTATTGCTCGCATATGCTGTGGCGGACATCGCCATCACGGCAAACAAGAAAACAGATGCAAACGCCATTAGTCCTGCGGACTTGCTCATGTCATACCCTTTTCAGCAATTCGCTGCGGATGTTTAAATATCTTTGCGCAAGGCAAAAACGCTGACGAAAGAATCATTTAGCATTGGGAAAGCCTGACCGCAGGATCAAAACCCAACATGCCTCGGGGCGCGAGCGATGGCCCCAAGGCAGGTCCAGGCAGGAACGCTATCGCAGAAATCGCGATAAGCGGATCCTCTTCACTTCTTTCCCTTTGCCGGCTTCTTTTCTTCCTTTGCCGGCTTCTTTCCCTTCATCGCGGCGTACGCGACCACGACCACGATTATCAGCACCACTACGATTATCGTGGAATACATCACGGCGGAGCCGCTAAACATCGTTACGGGCGCCGTGCTTGCGACCGTTGTGGGCGCAGTTGTCGGAACCGTTGTCGGAACGGTGGTCGGAATTGTCGTTGCGACCGTGGTTGCAGGCTGCGTAGAAGCCAGCAATATCAGCTTTACCACATTCGTGTTGCTCGCGTTGACATTCTTAGTCGTATAAGAGTTGGCCGCGGTCAGGTATGTGCCATTCAGGATGGACCTTGTCTGCGTAACGTTGTACAAGGTCAACGTCGCTTGATACGGCACCTGGGATTTCGTTTTGTAGATGATGTTATTCTGGTTCGCCGCGGTAACCGCCGAGTCCGTCGTATTAAGCGCCCTAGCAAGAGCCGCGGTGTTGTTGAGGCAGTTGTTCAGGGGGTTGGACCGGTTTGATGCGACAACTTGCGTGCACCTGCCAGTGGTTACACTCGGGAATATGTTCGGGTCGTATACGCCAATCCTCACCAAATAAGTCGTGGTAAGCACATTTCCTACGTTATTTGGAAGCAGACTGTCGCGGGCGGTATTCGGCAATACCCCTTGCAGCAGCCCGTTTACGCCATTCGTTATCCCTAGCTGGGTCTCAATAGCGCTATGGCCCGGAGAATAGTAGTTTATTTTAATGGATTGATTGCAGGCCACTGAAGTTAGGGAGTTGACATTTACATTCAGTCACCTCGTCAAATACAAACCCCTTCACATCACGTATTCGATCAGGTTTGCGAGGAGGCAGGAAAACACGTGAATCCTGACCTTCTTTATGCCAACGAACCTGTTCTTTGCAAGCCCGAACAGCTCCTTCAACCTTGCAAAGAGGTGTTCGACGGCCCACCTCTTCCCATACTCCGGATCCTTCGGGTTCTCTGTTTTCAGATACTTGTTGCCGCTTCTCGGGATTACTGGAGTTAGGCCATCGTCGCGCAACTGCATCCTTATCGCTGATGCGTGGTACTGTGCATCCGCAATGTATTTTGACTGATACTGCAGTTGAAAGGTCTTCTTTACTCTGTCGTACAGCGGCCAGAACATCTTCTTGTCGTTTGTGTTCGCAGGTATGACCTCAATTGCAAGTGGCGTTTCCGTCTCGGCTTCTACGATTACATGTGGTTTATAACCGAAGAACAGTTCTTTCCCATTGCCGAGGTTTTGCATCAGTTGTTCTTTCCTTGACGGAGTTCTGTGCCCCCACCTCGCATCGCCGTCCTTGCGCGAATATGCGAAGACGTCGGTACTGTCCTGCACGATAAGTCGCAGTTGCCTTGATTTCATCCGGTCCTGCACTATCCAGTTGTGCAGTTCCGCAAACATCTCCGCATCCGACCGTTCCCGCACCTTCGAGAAGGTCGACGGATGCGGCTTCCTCGTGTAACCAAGGATCTTTCCTATCGGGTCCCTGACTAGGAACTCCGCGAGTCTTACGTCGGTAAGATTCTCATGTTGCCTTATCGCAAAGGCGACAAGATGCTTCGCAAACTTCCTCGTATGCCCGAACTTCTGCACGATCACCTTAGCCGCAGCCCAAACTTCTATTATTTTATTCTTTAGTTCATAGATTTCCATTGTCTTCAACTCCTGGCAAGGCGGTCGATACACTGACGTATCGGCCGTCCAGGAGACTCACGACCTTATTTTCCCGACGATAAAAAGAGAAGAGAAAACCCCCGAAATCATATTGGGTGCAAAGACTTAAAATTTGTCAAGTCCCTAACTGAAGTCCCGCCTGCGGGACAGTTTGTCATCAAAACCATTCCGTTATATACCGCATAGCCCTGCGCGGTCGCATTCCAGGCGGTTATGCCATAAATAGATAATCCCGCGAATGCGGGAACGAGGGTGTACAGCGGGGACATCCCAATGGTGTTGCTGATGCCAACGCCCACTTCGCAGTTGGTCACCGCCGAGGCGTTTACCGCCTGCGGATAACCCATATAGAGCGCACTGATGGTCGACGTGCATAGGGGTGATGGGGTAGAATTCAGCGCCACGACCTTGCCATTCTGGAAAGCCATGTTGCTCGCGGATACAGTGGCGGACAGTCCCATCACAGTAAACAAGAAGATTGATGCAAATGCGATTAGCCCTACTGTTTTATTATTCATTTCACAACCCTTTTTAACAATCAACTGATGATGTTTAAATATCTTTGCTTGGGCAAACCGCAGATAAGTGCAATCATCTGGCCCCAAGAGGGCTTCAATGGCCGTATGTGATGGCAATGGCATTGCCAGTGAGCTAGCATGCAGGAATGGTTTTCAATCCTTAACGTTGATTCGCCCATGCGGTGGACGCGGACCTCAAAAAATGGGAACCAGTATTTTATCCGCTGACTATCAATCTCACTTGCTCTTCTTTCCGTCCCTGCTCCTCACCAGCAAGATGCCGAGAACGAACAGCACTGCGGATGATATGAACGATGTCAGGTTAAGGATGAGTGAGAAAGGGAAGAATAGCGGTATCGTGACATACAGCGTGGGGATGCAGAGCCAAGTGCCATAGTTGTCGCAGGAGGGGAATTTTGTCGGGGCCGTGTTCGTGATGTAGGCGGAATTGCGAGTCAGAAGTCCCAATGAGAATGAAAGAAGCAGCAGGAGTAGCCCAATCATCGCGATCCTATTGAACTCTTCGAGCCCTCTTGCCAAATTCTCTCTTACTGAGAGGAGAGGGCCCTTTGCCTCCGCTTTTGTTCTTACCCTGTTCAGCCCCGCCATCTTGACACCCCGTGCTGATTGAAAGTTCGTACTTCTGCCCGTCCCTTCCGTATCGGATTATCTTGTATGATTCTCCTTTTATATGCCTTCCATCATCTCATGACCCTTAAACTCTTAGGGACTATCACGAGCCATCCACGCGCCTCGCTTTTATCTTAATCATTTTAAATGAATTACCTCGCTAAGGCAGCAGCTTCTCCCTACTGATAAGCCTTGATGACAGCAAGATCATGGCCAGCGCGATAAGCGCCAGTATAGCGGCCTGCGCAATCTCCAGGAGGATCGCGGTGTTGAACGGGAATGCGAACGGTATGAAGTAATCCGGTACGACCAATAAAACGGCTATGGTCATCGCAAGGGGCTGGTTTCCGCCTGCCCTGCTCTTCTGCAGCACGCTGAACGCCATCATGACGGTTATCGCGAAAGCGACAGTCGAGAGCGCTATTATCACGCCTATGGCGAATATCGGGAGCGACGCCATCGCGGAGCCCATTCCCGATGAGGCGTAGGTGTAGAGCGTGCAGCCTCCGATTAAGATTACCAGGTATGCGCATGCCATCAGCAGCGCAGCGTACAGGTATCTGAGGTAGATGTCGCGCTGGGTCATCCCGAGAGAAAGCAGGTACTCGAGCACGCCGTTGTTCTTGTCGTAGACGAACAGGATCACTATGGACGTTATGAGCATGAGCGCTGGCAGGACGTCGAACGGGATCGTAAACAGGGACAGCTCTGGGACCGCGGACGAAGCGCCCTTCAGGCTGCCTATCGCGCCCAAAAATGATGGGTTTATGACCGTGAGGCGGAGGACCGTGATGAAGACCGCGATGAAGATGTACATCTTGCTCAGCCCGAGCGCCCTCCTGGCGGTGACCACTACGCTGTTCTCCCTGACTTCCTGGTTCTTGTTCTCTGCCATGTCATTTCACATCCTTGTCGAACAGTTCCTGCAGGGGGTTGTCAAGCTCGCGCATCTCGGTGACGAGTATGCCCTTCTGTACGATCCTCTTCAGCGCGAGCCCCGCCTCCTTGGGGTTCGAGACCGTGAGGACGTAGTATCCCCCTTCTCCCTTCTTTGCGTCAACTATTCCGGTTATGTCTTTCGAGGCCCTTATGCCGATCCTGTAGCTCTTGGAGCGCACGTTCTCTATCTTGTCGAACATCGTGAGCCTCCCGCCCTTGATGAGTATCAGGTTCCTTCCTATGTCGGTCGCCTCGTACAGGTTGTGCGACGAATAGAGCACGAGCTTGTCCCTGCTCAGCTTGAGCACCGCATCCCTTATCTCCTTTGAAAGCCTAGGGTCGAGGTTTGCGGTGGGCTCGTCGAGAAGGTAGACGTCCCTCTCCTTGAGGAAGACCTTCGCTATCGACACCCTCTTCTTCTGCCCCTGCGAAAGGTCTGATACCCTCCTGTCCCTGAGCTCCTGGAGGCCAAGCGTGCCTATCGCGAGTTCGGGGTCTCCGCCCTCCATGCCCGCGTAAAACCTGAGCGCATCGTATACGGTCATCTCCTCCGGCAGCGCGTTGTAGTGCGAGAGGTAGTTTATGCTGCTGCGCAGCTCCTTCGTGGACCCTATCTCCTTGCCGTCCAGCAGGATCTTGCCTGACATCGGCTCCAATATTCCAGCGATTGTCCTGAACAGCGTTGTCTTGCCCGCCCCGTTGGGCCCCAGGACAACGTATACCGACGATTCCTTCGCCGTAAAGCTGATTCCATGAAGCACCGGTTTCCCGTCGTAGCCGGAATCGACGCCTTTTAATTCTAAAGTATGCATCTAGCCACGTTGCTATAACTATCACCTAACGACATATTAAAGATGTGGAGGGATTCACACTAGGGAGTTGACATTTACATTCAGTCACCTCGTCAAATACAAACCCCTTCACATCACGTATTCGATCAGGTTTGCGAGGAGGCAGGAAAACACGTGAATCCTGACCTTCTTTATGCCAACGAACCTGTTCTTTGCAAGCCCGAACAGCTCCTTCAACCTTGCAAAGAGGTGTTCGACGGCCCACCTCTTCCCATACTCCGGATCCTTCGGGTTCTCTGTTTTCAGATACTTGTTGCCGCTTCTCGGGATTACTGGAGTTAGGCCATCGTCGCGCAACTGCATCCTTATCGCTGATGCGTGGTACTGTGCATCCGCAATGTATTTTGACTGATACTGCAGTTGAAAGGTCTTCTTTACTCTGTCGTACAGCGGCCAGAACATCTTCTTGTCGTTTGTGTTCGCAGGTATGACCTCAATTGCAAGTGGCGTTTCCGTCTCGGCTTCTACGATTACATGTGGTTTATAACCGAAGAACAGTTCTTTCCCATTGCCGAGGTTTTGCATCAGTTGTTCTTTCCTTGACGGAGTTCTGTGCCCCCACCTCGCATCGCCGTCCTTGCGCGAATATGCGAAGACGTCGGTACTGTCCTGCACGATAAGTCGCAGTTGCCTTGATTTCATCCGGTCCTGCACTATCCAGTTGTGCAGTTCCGCAAACATCTCCGCATCCGACCGTTCCCGCACCTTCGAGAAGGTCGACGGATGCGGCTTCCTCGTGTAACCAAGGATCTTTCCTATCGGGTCCCTGACTAGGAACTCCGCGAGTCTTACGTCGGTAAGATTCTCATGTTGCCTTATCGCAAAGGCGACAAGATGCTTCGCAAACTTCCTCGTATGCCCGAACTTCTGCACGATCACCTTAGCCGCAGCCCAAACTTCTATTATTTTATTCTTTAGTTCATAGATTTCCATTGTCTTCAACTCCTGGCAAGGCGGTCGATACACTGACGTATCGGCCGTCCAGGAGACTCACGACCTTATTTTCCCGACGATAAAAAGAGAAGAGAAAACCCCCGAAATCATATTGGGTGCAAAGACTTAAAATTTGTCAAGTCCCTATTCACACCTCTTGTTTAAGGGCTTCTAATGGCGGGCATAAGCCTTAATGGGGAGTTGAACAATTCGGTTTACTACGCTGAGAGTGCTACCTGAGTGAATGTGCGATGCCCCACGTGTTTTTCCATGCAGTCACCGACGTCTATATGAACTGGCTGAATTTATATAGCTAGTTACGCATAGAATCCCACCAAAATCTTTCTTCGTTTCTCGGTTCTTTCATACTCTGGCCCTTAGCCAGTCCAGGACATCGCTATTTTGGATATTCCTCTCTTCCGAGAGGTAGCTGAAGAACTTGTAAAGCGAGTAGTAGACCTTATCCAAATCAACCTTCTGAAGTATGTTGCTTCGCGTAAAGGCCTTGAACTCTGATTTCAACATGGATTTAGTCACTTCCTCAAAAGACCCCGCGAGAGTGCCTTCCAGGTACATCATGAACAGTTCGAGGTTACTTTCGTGCTGCCCCGCAGTCCGCTCCTTCAGTCCTTCCTTTGAGATCAGGTACTTTTCGAAGCTGACGAGATAGCCGCTCCACGAATCCTGAAACTTCGCGGCCCTGGCAAGGCCCTCGAAACACCTGCCGTCGTAATCCTGCACCATGAACTTGCCGGAGAAGAAATACGGGCCATTTCCCCTTGAGTTTATCCTTGCGATCAGCGTGCTGTGCAGATCCAGCTTCGGGAGCTCGATCGTCTCCAGGTCATAGCGCCGGTTCCTCGTATCGATCAGCGTGACGCGATCCTCGGCCTGCGCCTCGACCCTGAAATATCCGAACTTGCTTTTGCAGCCCTCCAGCAGGACTTCTTCCTCGTCCTTCGTTAGCTCTCTGGGGTGATGCTTGAGATACCACTGCACCAATGGCATGTTCTCCACCATGAAGGACGGCACGAGCCAGGCGATAAACATCGACTCGGCATCGTCCTCTACGATGCTTGGAGCCTTCAGCAACCCCGAGAACTCATACTGGAAAAGGCTGATGGCCGCGTTAAGGTCATCCTTTCCCATGGCGCGCACGACCTTGAACGTTGCACTGTTCCAAAGACTGGCAAATTCGCGTTTGTCTTCCTTCCACGCCATGGCGTACGCCCCTACGAAAATAATGCACTGTAATAATTCTTAACGTTATTTCCTACCGGCTCAACTTAGCCGTATATTCTTTCAGTATTAATGAACAATGTTGTTCATTACTAATGAGAAGATATATATACCTTGCCGTTTATTCCCTAACTATGATACTAAAGGATGCGCTCAGGGAGATAGTTAAGAGGCAGAGGGCGAGCTTGGAGTCCTCCGAGTACGGGGTTGAGAGGGAGCTGGCGGGCAAGGTGGAGCTCGGTCTTCCCTACGCCCTGGTGATATCGGGCGTCAGGAGATGCGGCAAGAGCACCCTCCTGCGCCAGCTCACGAAAAGGCTTCCCAGATACTATTACCTCCATTTCGAGGATCCGCTGCTCTCGGCCTTCGAACCTGAGGACTTCGGGAAGCTCGACGACGTGTTCCGCGAGGAATACGGAGATCGGGAGTACTACCTTCTCGACGAGGTCCAGAACGTCAAGAGCTGGGAGGTTTTCGTCAGGTCGAGGCTGGACGCGGGCAAGAAGTTCCTCATAACCGGCTCCAACGCCTCGCTGCTCAGCAGGGAGCTCGGCACCCGCCTTACAGGGAGGCATCTCAACATCGAGCTCTTCCCGTTTTCGTTCGGCGAGATGCTCCTGCTGAAGAAGAGGCGCGCGAATCTTGACTCTTTCGACGAGTATCTCGTGAATGGCGGCTTTCCGGAATACCTGAGGCACGAAAGGCAGGAAATACCCCAAAGGCTGTTCACGGACATAATCCAGAGGGACATAGTGGCCAGGCACGGCATAAGGGACGCGAAGACCCTAGAGGAGCTGGCCCTCTATCTGCTGACCAACATCGGAAAAGAGTTCTCGTACAACGGCCTAGCGAAGACGTTCGGGCTTGGCTCGGTAAACACAGCAATATCCTTCGTCTCCTATCTGGAGGACAGTTACCTGCTGTTCACGGTGCCGCGGATTGACTTTTCGCCGAAGAAGAGGGTCACGGGCCAGAAGAAGGTCTATTCCATAGACAACGGGCTATCGGGCGCCAACTCCGTGTCGTTCTCCTCGGATGCGGGCAGGATGCTGGAGAATGCCGTATTCCTCGCCCTGAGGAGGAAGCACAAGGACATATTCTATTTCGCAGGGAAAAAGGAGTGCGATTTCCTGGTCAAGGAGAAAGGAAAGATAACGATGGCCGTGCAAGTCACATACGAGTTGAACTCCGACAACAAGGACAGGGAACTGGAAGGGATGGTGGAAGCCATGGAAAAGTTCGGGCTGGAAGAGGGCCTGCTGCTGACCCGCAACCAAGAGGATTCGCTGAAAGTACGGGGAAAACGGATAGCCGTCAGGCCCGTCTGGAAGTGGATTGGTGAAAATCCCTGAAGCACGGTATGGGGATACGAGATTCCATCCGTCTCTTTGAAGCGGCCTGAGGGGCATCTACAGCAAAAGTACAGTTCCCCAATTCAGCCCTGAGAGTGATACCTGACTGAATGTGCGATGCCCTACATATTTTTCCATGCAGTCACCGACGTCTATATATAAAAGCTATCTATATATAGCTTCTGATGGAAAACGAGCGTATGAGCTACAAATCAAGAAAACGCGCATTCTAGGGACTCTGAATTACGGCTAGGAAATAGTCTGCGAATATGCTTATTAAGGCGGAAAACCATAATACAATCTAGTGCATAAGATGCCCGAGAACTCCGGCGCTATGGTGGTCTTTGTTGGTGGGCCAAGGGCATCCGGAAAAAGCGCAGTTTTGAGCGAATTGAAGGCTTCAGCGCGAGCATCAGGAACGGAAATCGAGATAGTGCCGATGTATAGCGTCTTGTCGCAGATTGGGCGAGACCGGTACAACAAAACAATAGGGGAGATCAATGCAGAGGCCCCGCTTGCACAAAGCATACAGATCGAGATCATAAAGCGGGTGAAGACATCGCCTGCCCAGGTCGCCCTGCTAGACGGCCATTATCTGAGCCAGGATGGTAAATCTATGACGCCAATCTACCGGACTGACCTTGCTGATTACTCTGGGCTATTATCCGCTCACATAGTTGTGACTGCGCCGCCAGAAATGATACTTGAAAGAAGGCTCAACGACGAAGATTGCGGACGGAATCTGGATATTGGACTGATAAAGACGGAACAGGATGGAGAGATTGGTGAGGCAAAGAGAATAGGCAAGCTTTATGATACGCCTGTCTATGTTATAGAAAACGTAGATATGAAAAGAACGGTCGCCGATTTCAGGAGCTTGCTTCATGTTTGATGAGCGGAACGCGATTGAATTCGTCCTGGGATGTGGGAAAGTGGAGGACAATCAAAAAATAGATAAGCGTAGAACTCTGCTAGTGGGGGAACGCGATATAAAAGAACTTGACGAAGGCGGCAGGGTCCACTGCGTCTCCAAAAAGACAGGACTGCAGGTAAATTCGCTAACCCACAAAGAGATCGGGCTAAGATCAAGAGGATTGGCTATTTTGGATTCAGGCAACAAGATAGTCTACCAAGAAGACAACTCGCACCTGCAGCACTTCTTTCCCATACTTATCAGGGATTTTGCGAAATTGGCATACGAATATACCAAGTCTAACAAGCCGCTGCCCATAGTGTCAGTAGATTCGCACGATGTAATAGGCTGCGATTTTTGCTGCCAGGATTGCCTCTCCGGCGGCGGACTGCTCGTCGCGAAATCAGGCATAAACAAAGGCTTCAGCCCAGCACTGAAGAGCTACATACACATACTTTCCGAGATAGCTGAATACTCGAAGCGGAGAGGCGTAGATTCGGTAAGATTTGAGCAGTCCGGAGAGGGAAACCCGGACCTCTATGCGCTCCGCCCAAAACTCATAAAAGAAGCTAAGAAGCGCCATAACATGCAGACGGTGTATGTGACGACAGGAAGCCAGATGAGCGAGGAACTGGCCGAGTCTCTCGTAGATAATGCGGCGTTCATACGAATAAGCTTCCCTGGAATAGATCCGCGAACGTACGCACTATACTCCAACCAGAAGAAATACACTTTCAACGATTCTATCGCACGGCTGAAGAAATTGATCAAGATGAGGGCCGAGGCGGGGCGTGAACAGGAATTGCTAATAGGGGCCCGGGTTGCGCTTAGGCCCGAGGAGGAGCTCCTGTACTACGACTTCGGCAAGCTTATGAAGAAGATCGGAGTGGATTGCGTACAACTGGTGAAAATTCTGGTTCCAAATGGCCTGAAATGCCGGAATTTCCCAATTTCTGCCACTGCGATACGCCAGCTGGAAAAGCTCAAGACGCTGTCTGATGAGCACTTCTGCGTAGCCATGCCTAATGTGCTAGACTACCTGTACTATGCGAGATACATAAAGGACAGGAGTAACTTCACGGACGTGTGCTACAGTTCTAGAATTCAGCCAGTCCTGACAGGCAACGGGCTCTTCGTATGCACAAAAAGCGAGGTCATGTACTCCAAAGAATACCTTTTTGGCAGCTTCAAGGGCAAAAAGGGCGAGATAGAGCAGTTTCTCAGCAAGAAGAATGTTGACAAAGTGACCAAGAACGTGCCTGCGTCATGCTACACCTGTGGAAACATATTCGACAACCTGCTCTTTGACAAGATGGTCAAGCTCGCCCGCCAAGCCAAAGGACCGCTATCATTTTATGAGGTCATATCTTACTAAAAGGTCGCAAAATGGTCAAACTTAAAGAACTGGGGAAAAAGCAGGAACTCTTCGAAGAGATGCCAGCAGATAAGATGAGGGTTTTCAGCAGCCCTACGCTATGGCTTGCCTCCGGGAATGTCCTACTCCATAGCTGGCCAAATACGCAGCCGTTCTACTTCTATCCCTTCAGTGTACTGGATTTCTTAAATAACAATCGGAGAGAGCTGAGGATTATAGATTCAAGTCGTACGGCAGCGATAGAGGCAATTAAGAAATTGAAAGGCTCAAAGGTCCATTTTGAGGGTTTGAAACCCGACCTGATCGATTTCGCCCTAAAGTCGGGCCACAAGGTGTCCGTCATATGCGATCTGGAAGAAATAAACCCCAGCAACCTAGAGACCTTATCGTGCATAGACTTTCTTATAGTGAGGATAAACTCAGCTAATCAGGACCTGTCCAGGTTAAAAGGCATACCTAATAAGAGGCTCCTGTCTGGAATAAGAGTGTATCTGTCAAGCGATAGCAATGACTTTACTTCTTCAGCCAAAGAGGCCAAAAGACTGGGCTTCGACTTTATCCACGTGTCCAAGAGGCTCGTAGGATCAAGGCAAGCATCCTTTCCGGAAAGCCAGAAGGACAGGATTCACAACCTGCTGGGCTTCCAGTCAAAGACGTTCAAGGTCTTGCTCCCGAAGAACCTTAACACGGTTTTTAATGAAAAATTCGCTATAAGCGATGAGTATGATAATTCGAGCAACTGCTATTTTTCGCGATTCAGGAGAGTTTTATACAAAGACAAATTTTATCCCTGTTATACCCATTCAATAGTTGAGAAAGGAAAATTCTCTTCGGAAACGTTAACTGGATTGAGGAAAAAGTCGAAACTGTTCGGAAAGGGCTGCACGGACTGCGCATGTATCTATGAAAATGACCTATTCGAGGACATTTCCAAGAGCTCGAAAAGAATCAAGAACAAAAGGTTTTTACTTGGTTATGACTATTAATAAATTAGGATGAGAATAGAATTTGGTGATGCGATATGGAAGAAAATGATAGGTTCGGCCTTGGGGTTTTCGTGTGCTTCTTTAACAAAGACTATTCAAAAACCCTGTTATTGTTCAGAAACGCTGAAAAAAGGGCGCGCTGGGGCGCGGATTGGGGAAATGTCGGAGGCGTAGTCGAGCTTGGAGAAACGACGGTACAGGCTGCTATAAGGGAGGTTATTGAGGAAATAGGGATAAATCTGAAGCCATCGGACCTGAGTCTCATTTACATCAAAGAGACGCTGAATTTCATTCCACACATACAGGCAGTGCATTTCGTCTACACCACCACAATGGATGAGAGCCGAAAGATTAAATTGAATAGCGAATCGGATAGGTACGAGTGGTTTGAAGTCTCAAATTTGCCGGAGAGGATGCTTGATTCAAAGAAAGATATGCTAATGTGGAGAGACCTGGCAAAGTCTGGCCGCAAGATAGCGCAGAACAAATAGGTGAGTGGATGCGCGGTTTGATGCGCACTCCGATTAAATATCCCGGATCAAAGAATTATTACGTAATCAAACACGTCTTGCAAATCCTGCCGCCACATGCAGTTTTCATAGAGCCCTTTTGCGGAGGAGCTTCAATATTCTTCGCAAAGCCCAAAGCAAAGAGTAATTGGTTAAATGACATAGATGCAGAGCTAATAACCACATACAAAGTATTGAGGGACAATCCAGATGGATTGATTGAAGCTATAAATGGCGCGGAAATCTCCAAGGAGAATTATCGCCATTTCAAGATGGATTTTAAGCCTAGAAACGATCTTGAAAGAGCCCTAAGATGGCTATACTTGGACCTAAATTCTTATCCAGATACGATAAATCTAGTGCCTAAATTCTTAAAATTTGACGATACCACTCACACAAATATGCGCAGACTTACAGAAGAGCTGCATAGGGCTTCCAGAAAGCTGCAGCATGTCGATCTGACTGTAATGGATTTTGCTCATACAATAAAAGAAGCACCGGAAGGTGCATTTCTATTTATAGACCCTCCATACTCCCTGCACAACTCCCCCTCTAAAGCTAAAAAATACCTAAACAAATTCGGAAGGAAAGGACACACAAAACTTGCAACCTTACTTAGAGACAGGTTTAACGAGATTAAATTCATGCTTTGCTATAGGGCAGATTCCGAAGCGGAAAGCCTGTACACTATAGATGAAAAGATGTACAAAAAAGTTTTCAGATTCAAGGCAGAGCACCCTATATTAAAAGGCAATAAATTAAAAATGAAAAAAGAAGAATATTCAGAGATGGTTCTTACGAATTATAAGATATAGGTCATCTAGTGAGGGGTATGAAATATGGGGCGGATAGGCAAGGACGCCAGAAGCATCCTATACCTAAGAAGGTCGTTAAGATTGCTGTTCTAAAGAGTGAAGGCAATCTTAGTGCCGTTTCCCCAGGGGATATCAAAACAAGGCAAAGTTTGCTTTTTCAACTGCACAAACTTCCTGATGAAGCCGTACTACACATAAGAAACTTCATGCCCCAAGTCGGTTGCCCTAATAGGTGCTCTTTTTGCTCACAAAGTTCTGGCAAAACGATCATAAAAATCTCGGATAGGGGCCTAAGAAACCTCATTTCGGCGCTCAAAACCGCTGCGATTGAAGCGTTGGCTAGAAGAGAGGGCGCGAGTATAGGCTCATTGGTAAATGACGATGGGAGCCTCAACAAGGCGTTTAAGCTTCCGGAGAAGGGTTTGATTGGCAACCGTCTAGATGGAGGAGAGAGCAGGGTGTACCCCTTTTTAGATACGGACATCTGTTCTTATTCTGACCTTTACGATTATGTAAAGTATCTCAATGAAGATTTAGGTGTATCAATCTCGATATCCACAGTCGGATATTCCAGATACAATAAACAGCTACAGAGAATGCATGAAAAAATAATAAAGGAATTTCCACAAGCCATAGCTAGTCTGGCATTTTCAATAACACCATATACCTATGGTTGGACAAAAGCGGCGGAAAAATCCGGCAAATACAGCAGGTCAGATTTCAATCAAGATATGGCTAATGCTATAAAAACGTACGCGCCTCTAATCGAGAGGCTAGGTGCGAGTAGGAAGACCTTCTGTGTATCTCTCCGGTTTAAACCAGAAGTGTCTGCAGAAAGCAGGCAACTTGATGAAGGTCATGTGAAAGGCCACCACTTTATCCATTCGGGACCGCATCTCCTCTTCAGTATTGCAAGGAATGTAAACTTGGAACCTTCTGAAGTCATAGGTGTGGAAGGCAGAATACCTTTGTTCAACAATCTGCCCCAACCCTATGTCTTAGTCACTTCAGACAACCAGCTTAACACAAGAACATGGCATGCCGCTGTTTTGGAACTCATTACAAAATACGATGAAGGGCTTCTCAAAGGGAGAAAAGATATGCCCATAAGAACAAAGCAAGTCTACAAATGTGAAAACGAGGAAGGCATATACTATGCTGCAGATCCGACTTTCAAAGAAGGGGGCCATTTTGAAGCTCTACACTTCTATGCTCAGACAGAAAGGCGGAGGGTGAGCGGATACAATAATGCGGAACGCACCTTTCTGAATACCATACTCGATTTTAAAAAGGAAAAGGGAATTTCGAGACGTGATGAATTTCCAGATGCAACGTGGGCCGATGTTAATTCGGTAGTGGAAAGGCTAACTAAAAAAGCAGTAGCTGCTGGCAACTACGATATACTTCACAGAAATCACATCGAAAAGGATATACTGCCTATAGTGGAGTCATATGTGGAAATATTAAAGCACTCTGACCTTAGTCCCTCCTTCTTATTTCATCCTCACTTTACTGATGATACTGGCCAAATAGTAAATCGCGGAAGAGCCTTAGCCCAATTCCATGGTCTAGCTGGAAAAGAAGATGTACCTATAACGCCTAACGAAGAAAGAACATTTGGGCGGGCAGGGCATCCTGCCCTTAACGGAGTTGAATACAGACTCTCTCCAAATCCTGATAATGGAGTGTGCGCTAATAGTATAGCGAAAAGGAACAGTGAAAACCCACAATTAATCAAACACAGTTTAATACTAGCTCCAATAGACTACAATCCTATGATTCGATATAATGACTATGAGAGAGCCGTGGTAATAGAAGACGTAGAATTGGTAGCAATCCCCTTCGAACAATTTTATGCCCTGAAACTACTGCCAGGCATAACCCTTAAACGACAGATATCACACAATTAGGCTAGATATTTATGCTAAGGATATACGGCACCGTTTATGATAATGCCGATTTAGCCGAAAAATGTCTGAGGTCCATTTCAAAATTAAAGCCATACCGGCTCTATGTAGTTGACAATTATTCTACAGATAAAACATACGAAATACTTAGGAGACATAAGGAAGTGAATATAAAGAGGCTAAAATGCTCAAGAGGAAAAGGCAGGGACGTGGCATTGAAAATGCTGCTTAGCGAAGCGAATCCCGAAGACCCCGTAATGTACATAGACTTTGACGTGATTTTCGAGCCCGGTTTCATAAAAATACTGTCAAAGCGAATTAAGCAGATTAAAGACAATGAAATGTACAATCTTTTTAATGGTCTTAGCACCGCTAAAACAAACAGGGCACTGCCTTGGCGCGATCTAAATTCGGCCGAGGACTGGGAAAGATTAGCAAGGGCAAAAAGTGAAGGCATACGCATATTGACAATCAGAAATGATATCAAAAATATCAGAAAATGGGTGAATAACCGGGAGAACGTCGGCTATAAAGTATCTGATAGAGAGTGCAGATATGTAACTAATAAGTTGGGTCTGGATATTAGAGTATTTAAGATGCTGATAGACAGCGAAAGAGGCAGGGCCCATAAGTCCTTTCACGAATTCTATGAAATCTCAGCTAACAAGAATATAAAGAGTTATTTGCTCTTTTTAGCTGCATACGTATGCGGGCGTACGTTGGGGATCTATTCATACGATGATAAAAGAAGCAACAAAGAATATGTGCTCGATTTTAAAATATCGAGCTTGTGGAAATTCTAATATGCAGGATCTCTCCAAGTTTAATTTCCTTGAAGGACTATCTTAAAAATCTCTCGAAAATCAGGTCTGGACTGAGAGGGCTGCCGGAGCGAATGTACGATGCCCTACGTGGTTTGCCATACATTTCACCGTTGTCTATATATAATGGCTATCTATATATAGATGACGATGGAAAACGAGCCCGTAAGCTACCGGTCGAGGCGGACCCACAAGCCGGTCGCCAGGGATTGCAGCAGGGTCATGCGGCTGTCGAACGGCCAGTTCCTGGTGACCGTGCCAAGGGAGATCACCAGATGGAAGCACATAGGCAAGGGCACGCTGCTCAAATGGTCCGATGCCGGACCCGGAAGGGTTATCTTGGAAGTCGTGCAGGGCCTGGACGATGCATGAAGAGGTGCTGGTTCAAATGCAGGACTCCTCGCCCATAAGTAGGGACATAGTTAATGCGAAGAAGAGATATGCTCTTTGGAAAACTAACTAGGTAGCGTTTGGTTCGACAGGCTCCAGAGGAATCTCTCTATTGCTACTATTCCTTCTCCAGCAGCTTCGGCACCTACTGAAGATATGGCATCACCAGTCACTTCTCTTCCTGAAATGTAAGGCGCCGGAGTCTGATTGTTAGTTACGAATCCGCTTATTTCTTTGTCCATCACATATCCGGCGATAGTTTTAGTAGCCTCTTTGGCAAGATTAATGGCATCCTTCTCCTTGAGTGTGCCTTTCTCATACTCCTCCTTAAGCTTCATCGCCTCGAATGCAATCTTTCCGAACTCGTAGGCAGCGCAGGCCACTGTGAAGATGAGCATAGGACCCGGGAAGGCCACCGCTAAAGCCTGTAGAAGAACTTTCTTTGCCACGCTAAGCGCTACATTCCTGAAGAAGGCGTTAACAGGGACCTCTTCAGTCATTGTGTTAGTTTTAGGACTCCATGAAGTGGCTCTTTTGACATATGAGACAGAAGTCTCGTGTCCCCTAAACGAAACGGATGCACTTTGTGTTGTAAAATCAGCTAATTTCTTCACGCCTTTAGGTAAATGAGCCTTAACCCTGCGGCTTTCTTCCGAATCATCATCACCTCCACCGAATCCGCCACCACCTCCACCTCCTCCTGAATATGATTTCTCTCCTTTACCTCTGTTTCCGCCACCCATGTCTACACCTTTGCTAGCAAAATGTCCTTCTTCTCATAGTCCGGAAAGCAGTCCGAAAGCTTCCTGTGAGCTTCGAGCAGCGCTAGAGCTATGTGCTGGTCTTTCAGATTCTTCATTACGCACTCTATTGTCGGCTTGCTGCGGTATCTCTGAGGCAGTTTGACCGGATTACTAAGAGGTGATGAAGTAGATGGACTCACAGGCTGACCCTGATATCTTCGGGTCCATTTGAGAGTTTTCTCTTTTCCACCTTTGAATATGCGTCCCTTGAATGCAGCAACAAAGTGGCTCTCCACCATATAGCCATTGGCAAAACCAAAGTCTTTAAACGTCTTGAGTGACCCTCCACCGCAAATCAGCAGCCAGGGCACTCTTCTCGATATCTCTCTGGCGAAACCTATCGCCTGCGTTAGTTCGCGCGCTGACCCTTTGTACAAGTAATCCCCGGCATGGAAAGCGAATAGACCAATGCCCAACTGTTTCAGGCATTCGATATACCAACCGAGCCTTTCATAGTTGTTTCCCTTGACGAGCCCGATAGGAATGCTGTTAGGGCAGGCCTTCTTGAGATAAACGGCTCCCCTCAGCATCTTTTCCAGATCACCATCACAGTCTTCATCGTTATATGTCTCTCCGTCTGGCGTAAGGTAGTAGTCAGGCTTAATGTCGTTTATGATATTTGCATGCTTCTTCCACGACACACACGCTATGACTCTGTTCCTGGCGATGGAGGACAAAAGAACATTGCAACCATGGTACTCTAGCTTATCGTGGATTCCGATGGCTCTTAGCTCCTTGAGCATGGGTGTATCTATGCTTCCATCTCTCTTCACCATGTCCTGAAGACGCGCCACGACTCCCGGAGCGGGGGCGTATCGGCAAGGATTGTGGGTTAGAGGCTCGCCAAGCTTCTCCACAGGCCATATGAACTTCCTTAGGCATTGATCGATGGGGTGGAAACGTGCGTCTACCCAAGAAGCCGCTATTTCGTCCATTACAGACCCGTTTCCGGACATTATGCTCGCCCTTTCTTAGATACTAAACGGCATCGCCTACCAAATACGACCCCACCCCAATCGTGTTTGGCGCTGTTTGAATCCCTAAGAGATTATGCCTGACATTCCGCAAGCAAAATCTTTCAATTTTTCGGTATGCAGCTTGAACCAGAGTATACAAGGATAAGACAGAGCTATCTGCGAATGCTTAATTGTTGCACTAAAACTATTTAAATCCTAAAGGTAGCCTGAGAGCAGGACCTATTCTTTATGACTTAGAATGAGAAATAACCCCTTATTTTACCTTAGCTTCATCAATCTTTCTAGCTAGCAAACTTGCAAAAACTAAATATTCATACGCTTTCTTTGGGTCTTTTTGTACTATTCTACTATGACTCTTTGGGTCTTTTACTGCTAGCATTGCACCAGCAAATATAAACTTAAATCCTTCCTGTTCTTCTTTTTCAGAGTTTTTAGAAGAGTATTTTATTCTTAGCAAAGGAGCGTCTTCTTTGAAGGCAGTCATCATAAGAGTTTTCCCTATTTGATTGATTTGACTTTTAGCGCGCACCAGAATTTCTATTTCTTTAAATGCAGCGAATATCGCCTCCGGATAATGTTCATTATTAAATAGCTTTTCAGATGCTTTTTTGATTCTTGGGTGTAATAGTGATAAATCATATACGCTCTGGCTGACTATAAGTTTTGACTTTGTTCTATTATTTTCTGAACCCAACTGTAAAATTGCCCATTTCTCATATGCGTATATTCCATATGCTGTCTGAATCAAATTAACATACAAAATAGAACCCTTTACATTAAACCTCATCACTACGCCTGGAGCGATTGAAGTAATATTTGTCAAGACCTCTTTGTAATAAATTGCTATTGTCGCATAACTTATTCCCCTAGCATCAGGTTTACCAACATCTTGCAGCTGCAGGGTTATGGAACCAGTAACGAACTTATGTCCAACATAAATTTTTGTTTCTGGACTCATTGCACTATATGCCGGATTTGGAATTTCGTCACCTCATCAATAAAAGATGCCCTAGTCGGGGCCAGTTTATTTCTTAAAATAAGGAATAAAGGAATAAAAGCCCACGCCTTGACTTGTCAAAGTTTACGTCCTTAGAAGCCCTGCACTCAATCAAGGAGTACGAGATTTGCGCTTAAATCGCAAACTTCTGCCCGCAAATCAGCCCCTGAGGTACTCGCACCGAACTCAGGTGAGTTGACCACTGCGTTAAAATAAGGGGATAAGTCATAAGCGTTATAGTAGACAGATAACGTTATCATGGTGCTATTATGATCCGATGTCCATACTGCGATGAGCTGCGCTATTTCAGCAGCGGAGCGTCCTACAGAGTTCACAAGTGTCGTTACCACAGGGGAGTGACGTACCGGCAACCCCAAAAAGTAGCGGAAGAGGCTGCGATAACTGGAAAGCAGCAGATCGAGGCGCAATCCAGAGCACCGCAAACACCGCTTCGGCAAGCCTTACCGCAGAGGCCGCAGAAATACTCCGGCCACGACTCACAAGTCCCTCGGGCAGACAATTGGGCCTGGGAGATAGCGCAAGAAGCAGTAGTGGATGTTCTCAAGGAGCGCGCAGAGGCGGAGAGAAAGGCGTTCAACGAGAAATATGCGAAGTGGAGGGCACAGCAGAAGCAGCATGGAGATCATATTCCACTTGATTAGGTTTGAGTTCGCATTCTAGTCAAGTAAATAAGATAATATTTAACTCCCTAAACTCTTCAGTGAAGTGTTTATTTTGTCCATTATAAGTTTCTTTCTTTCCTCTAAAAATTTATAATAAGTGTCAATACCCCAGTCACCTGGTGGAATTAGATGTTCTTTCTTTTCTTCCTCGCTCAAAGTCGTTATCCATTCTTTATAAGGTGTTCCTGTCTTTCGTTTGTTTCCTATTGATGAGATATATCTTATATTGAATATCCTATCTATATTCTCTTCGGGAACATTTGCATCAGTTAATTCACTTCTTGAAAAGATATGGTCCTGTTCCGGCAAATTATTTTTTGAACTTGGATTATAATTTATGCTACTATAAATAAGGTTGAGCACCAAATAGCTACTTTTATCATTATACTCTATATTATTTAGGAATTCCTCCGTTAGATTTAGGTTTTTATTATTTTTGATCGCTCGCGCCTTTATTTCTGCAAGAGGGAATTCTTTACTTTGATTGTTATCTATTTCTTCTTTTATGCCATACAAAATCGTATCAGATGCCCCAGCAAAAAGTCCAGTTAACAATGACCTCCTCCCCCGACTAAAGTCGGGGGTATCCCCTGCGCTCTAGGCGGCAAGTCTCATTTGTCCGTACTGATCCTGCTTTCTGATGTAATTTTGTATCGTCTCCTCGTTCTGAGGGCCTACGCTTCCGTTACTGTATCCTTCACTCCAGAAATGCCCTCTCCAATACCTAAGTCGATGGTTTGGCATTTCTTTGAAGACCACGTACGCCGAATATCCCTTCAGCAGTTGCACCGCGGTTGAAACTGACATAGTATTTGGTACGTCAATCTCAAGATGCACGTGTTGAAAGTCTTCTCCGACAGCGAATTCTTTAATTCCGATTCCATGTCTACGCGCGGCGTCATAAATCGCATCGTGTATTATTCGGCAGGTCTCTGGATTTTTGAACATCCTGTATCGATATTTCGACACAAAAACCATGTGCTGCCAGTTGTACCTGTGGATGCATGCCGTCGCGCTTTCCTTTATATCCCTTACATTGTTTACACTATTCACAATAACACTTCGGCGGCAGAAACTTCAGGACCGCAAAAATTCTGGGGCCACACTGCCGTCGCTAATCCTTCTCAGAATTTGTTAAAAATAGAGCAGGAACACTCAAAGTGGGGTCAATTCCTGTCCGCGGGCTAAAGCCCGTGGTATACCTTGACCCCACACCCCCTAATAATATTACAATGTATTTTTGTGTAATTACACAAAAGCAGAGGCAGACCATGTCAAATTCGGAACAACAAAAGTTCAAAAAACAAGTTATTGCAGATTTTGATAGAGGTTCTAATGCTGCTGAAATTATCACCAAATATAACATACAAAACACACCCAACAGAGAAGAAGGTAAACCTACTCGCAAAACCATCTATAATTGGAAGAATGAATACGATGCGAAAAAGTCTATAGACAGCCCAAAGGTATTCAGACTGAGCAAGAAGAAGCAGATGGAAGTCAAAAAAGAATTTGAAAATATGTTTTCGGTCTTTAAATCAAAGAAAATCTCCGATATGCGTGTAGCATTAAGGAGCATAGACAACTATATGAAAAATTATGGTTGCACTCCTAACGAGACGCAAATTGATTTGCTGATACCTCACATTAAAGATGTCGAACTCAGGTACGATATCCTGCGAACTATATTCGGAGTAATGGAAGAAAATCCCAAAATCTTTAGAAAAGTCAATGAACAAAAATTATGTAAAAAATTGCATGCGCTACTCAAGGAATACGAGCCGAATACTTACAAGAAACCAACCGTGGAATACCTGTTTTTTATCCTAGGGCACTATAACGATCCTATCATAGTGGACAGATTAGTGCAAGATGCCGAACAATGTAAGCCAGAGCTGCTTAGTCGCATTAGGTCTTACTATGCACAAAAGTACTCCGTTAAAGTAATTGAAGAATGCAGGAATGAGCTATTCGATGCTGCCCAAAAATTGCAAAGAGAAGGTAAAAGTGATGCTGCTGATTTTATACAACAGATAGTGGCTATAGCAAGCAAGAATGCAAGAAATCCCCCTGCTCGATTTAAGCCTTAGACTTCTCCCTTGAATGCGCATTCTTTTCCAACGCCACAAAATCGCTGGCATCCACGATTCTGCCCACGCAGCGCTCCACAAATATGATTGAGCTTTCTTGGCCCAGCGGTCTGCTGGTTGAACAGCAATCCTTTATCATGAAAACGTTGTACCCCCGATGCACGGCATCGACGCCAGTCTCCCTCACACAGCAGTCAGTCTGTTCACCTACCAGATAAATATCGGTTATTTTCAGTTCCTTTAGTAACCCATCCAGCCCGCTTCCACAGAAACCACTGTATCCATGCTTCTCAAGGATGTGGTCGCTCTTTTCCGGTGCCAGCTCTTCGATGGTCAGCGCGCCGTCTGTGCCCTTCATCGACTGGCGTCTATGGGCACTGTGTCCTATAAACTTGAAAATTGGGTCGTTTTCGGTAAACGCGCTGTTTACGTAGATTACTGGAATTCCCTTTTTGTGCGCTGCCTCTATCACTTGTTTTATATTCCCAATCAGCCTTTCCCTTTCGTCCACGGCTACCAGCGGCCTTTCTCCATAGACGTAGTCTTTCACCATGTCCAAGACAAGCAGCGCTTCCATCAGCTCAACCATTATAGATTAAAGCTTAAACAAATATATGAGGCTTGTGCTACCTTTTACGGCAAAGGATGTAATGAAATCAAGTATCGCCCGCACAACAAATTCATGGAGCTTTACGCAAGATAAAAAGCCAAGCTAAAGCTCGCCGTATCCTGAACATATGGTAATTATCAGTCTTCATCGTCTATTTTCCAACACCCCATGAACCGCATCCCTGCTCTTCGGATCGAGCTTCTCCATCAGCAGGTTGACCGCCTTCATCATGTCGTCCAGTTTCTGCCTCACCGACTCCAGCTCGCTGGCCTCCTCCACTGGGCTAACGTCCAAGGGGCTGTGGCACTTGCTGCAGTACTTGGCCGTCATCTCATTTACCTCCTGGCACTTGTAGCAGACCTTCACCGTGAGCCTCGGCTTCACAGGCTCTCCCCTGCCGATCGTTATGCCGTTCGCCTTCATCACGGCGTCGTCCACGTCCTTTCCGCTCAGGTGCACGTAGACCGCCGCCATCTGGCTCGCCCCGGTCCAGCCGAAGTACATCTTGAGCTGCTGCTCGGTCATGCTGTTCGCATATAGGCTCGCCCTGCTGTGCCTGAAGAGGTGCGGGTGTATGCGCTTCCTTATGCCCGTCCTCTCCTTCAGGTCCCCGAGCAGCTTCCTCACATTAGGGTAGTCGAAGGGATTCCCGTGGGACGTGAGTAACAGGGCTGATTCCGGCGGCAGGCCCCTGCCGCGCTCGTTGAGGTAGTTGGACAGGTACGGAACCGAGAAGACGAGCGTCACCCGCCTCTTGCCCGTCTTGCCGTCCACCATCGCGTAGCTTGGGCTTTCCGCGTTCAGGACGATGTCCCTTACCTTCAGGTTCAACAGCTCCCCTACGCGCATCCCTGTGTCGTACAGGAGCGATATTATGGCCCTGTCCCTCTGGCTCCTGCACGCGTTTATGAGCCCGGCCACCTCGTCCTCAGTCAGGAGCTCCTCGGGCAGCTTCATGGACTCCATCTGGCCGACTTTGATCCACTTGACTATGGAAGGATAGTCTTCTGCCGAATAGAGCCACTTGTAGAAGCTCTTCAGGGTCTGCTTTATCTTCCTCAGGCTGTTCACGGCCTTGCCGCTCTTGTTGAGGTACAGGACAAGGCGCTCTATGTCTTCCTTCGTGGCCTTCTTGGCGTCCTTGCCTAGGTAGGGGAAGACGGCGCGCAGCTCCCTTATCACCCTGGCGACGGTCTGGGGCTTCCTGTTTAGCAGGCCCAGCTTCGCGCCGAACGCGAGAACGTAGCCCCTGTTGGGCTCGGAGAGCTCCTCCTCTACCTTCCTGACCTGCATGGCCAGTATGTACTCGCCCTTGTGCAGGTAGTCCCTTTTCATAGATTTTATGTCTGTTTCGCCCCCTTTATAGGCGCGCTGGTCAAGGGAGTCGCACTTCTGGCTGTCCAGCCCTGAGAGGGAATTGAACCCCCGACCTACTGCTTACAAGACAGTCGCTCTACCACTGAGCTACCAGGGCGCGCAGTCTGCGCACTCATTCTATGATTTGGAACTTTAATAAGTTATTTGGCAGTATTGACTGGTGCATCATGCAAAGGCGATGCTGGCATACGCAACGACAGATCCGTATTCCTTCGTCGCCTCTCCTGAGTTTGTGTATTTCAGCAGGTGCCCGGCCTTCGCGCCTTCGCTCCTCGCAAATAGTGCTGCGACCGCGACCGGACCGTGGCCGCAGGCGCTGTCCCCGCTCTTCGATAGCGCATCCTCAAAGCCCTCTACGTCTAGCTTCTCTATCGCGCGTATCGCGCGCATGTCCTTCTCCTTCGCCACGCTCGCCGGCTCGTAGTGGTCGAAGTCGGAACTCGCCAGCACCGCTATCCTCCGGCCGAGCCCCTTTCCTGCGCCGCGCACGGCTTCGTCGAGCAGAATGCACGCCTCACGGGACTGGTCCCCCATGCATATGAATACGCAGCCGACATCGCCAAGCAGCCGCTGGATGAACGGCAGCTCCACCTCCACAGAGTGCTCATAGGAATGCGCGTCCTCGTCCTCGCGTATGTAGCCGGACCTTTCTATGATGGCCTCTGACAGCTCCGTGTCGTTCCTAACCACACCGAATGGCGTCTCCCAGTCCTGGAGCGAGACCGCAATGGGCTGCCCGTATCCCGTATGGTTCGGCCCTATAATCACTATTGTGTCGAACTTCCTCTTCCTGCGGGCCTCGAGCATCGCCTTGAAAGTGTAGGCTGCGGTCGCACCCGAGTACGCGTAGCCCGCGTGCGGAGCGACAAACGACACGGCACCTGACACGCTGGCGGCATCGAGCTTCGCCTTCTCAACGAACTCCGAGATGACCGTCGCGAGCTCGTTCGCGCCCGAAGGATAGAATGTCCCTGCGACAGCGGGCTTCCTTATCATGTGACCACCTTCGTCCGTCGCGAGGGGAATGCTACCTGGACGGCGCCTTCCCTTTAGCCACCTTGCGGGACAGGAAGTAAAGCACAGCGAGCGCGAACACTATCACTATCACGTCCGTGCCTATCCCTGAAGATGAGCCCTGGCCGCCGCTCTGCCCGGCCGGGGCGGTGACGTTCGAGGCGTTGTACGCCGCGACCGTGGTGTATGCGCTCGTCGCCGGAACGGTCGTCGGCAGGGTCGTGCGCGCCGTGGTCTGCGCGGTCACGGGCGGTACCGTGCTCGTGGCGATGGCCGTGCTGGTCGTGGCGATTACTGTGCTGGTCGTGGTGGCGACCGTGCTCGTCGTGAGGTTGTTGAGCGCGCCGGCAAGGATTATGTCCGTTGCCGGGTTGAGCGTTCCGGTCCCGACCCAGGCGCCGTGCGCGGCCGCGCTCACGGACAGGTTCTGCGACGCCTCCCCCGTGTCCGAGCCGAACGTGTATGCCGACGGGAAGGGCAGGAGCCTCCCGTTGCTGCCCGCGTAGTAGATCCAGATGCTCGAGTTGAGCCTTGAGAAATAGGATATCTCGTCGCTCTCCTCCCCCGCGAAGACGAACTCCGCGTCATAGCGAACTCCCGACTTGCCTGCGCTGTTTGGCGTGTTGTAGAACGGCGTCACGAGGATGTACGCGCTGCTCGCGGGAATCTGCAAGGTCACGCTCTCGTAGTACGAATCGCCGCTGGCCGTGGACGTTCCGAAGGAGACCACGGGGTTCCCGTTCTGGATGCTGACCTTGATGACCGGAGACACGTTCAGGGGCATTGAGTAGGGGACTTTCGCGCTCGGAGAGTAGAAGTAGTATGATCTCGAATAGGAGAAGTACTTGTCCGGCTCGCCGGAGTGGATCTTGCCGGGTCCGCTGACGGTGCTCGATGACATGTTTGCCCCGAAGACCGTGTTGTTCCATATGTTGTCGTAGATGAAATCCGTCCTGTTGCGCGTGTCGAAGGCCCTGATCTCCTGGAGCCAGTAGGTGTAATTCCTGCCTCCGGAAAAGACCTTCATGAGCACGTTCAGCTGCAGGCTCGCCCCGTAGGCCGACGCGCTGTCCGGCGGGGACGCGTTGTACGAGAGCAGCGAATATATCATCGCGCTACCCTCCACGAGATTCGTCTCGATCGGCTGCGGGATCAGCCTGCCCGAGACGTTATACAGGCCATAGCTCACCACGCCCACGGATTGCGCCCTCGATGAGTTGTGGCCGTAGAGCGGATTCGCCAGGGCGGGTGTGAGGTTGAGATACAGGAACGCCTGGGTCGGCGCGAACGAGGACAGGTTGAGGTAGTAGTTGCCGGAGTTCAGGTAGAAGTACCACGAGGAGTAGGTCGAGTTCTCGTCGAAAGTCAGGTTGTACCCGAAGATCCTCCCGATTACGGGGGAGGCGCCGAGCAGCGTCATGCTCACGTCGCTGTAGTTCGCGAGGGATATCGGGACCGAGTATCTCGTATTTATCTCCACCAGGCTCCCCGCTCCGCTCGGGACAGTCAGGCTGCTTGCCTGCGCCATGACCTCCCCGTAGAGCGCATCCACCACGACGCGATAGGTGCCGGGGGAGACGTTAAAGACGTAGTCTCCGCTGCCCACCGACCGGTTGTATATCATCGGGGTGTAGCGGTTGCTCCTGAAGAGCTGGTACTGGCTGCTCGTCATCAGCATGAGGGCGACGTTGCCGGTCGTATTCAGCGCGACCGCGACCTGCGAGTTTGTGTTCGCCGTGGAATTGAAGGAGTAGTAATAGCCACGGGGGAGGGCCCCGGCCGCGCATGGGCGCAAAAGGACAAATGCAGCTAAAACCGCGATAAACAGGATGCGCGCCTTGCCCATTCGATTTCCACCTTTTATGACTTCCTTACCATGGAAACACTTTTATGCATTCTGGGTCAAGGAACGCACATGTCCGATTATGCGGTACGGGTATTGGAAAGGCTGTCGAAGAGGTACGGCTGCAGGCTCCACACGCAGCTGAGGCACGCGGACATCACGGAACTGTTCGTGGCCGCGCTCCTCTCGCCGCAGTGCACGGACAGGCAGGTTAACGAGGCCACGTCCGCGCTGTTCAAGAGGTTCAGGACATTCGGGGACTATGCGAAAGCCGAACCCTCCAGCCTGAGGAGGTACCTCAAGGGCGTCAATTTCTACAGGACGAAGGCGAAGCACCTGAGGTCTGCGTCGAAGGAAATCGTGGAGGGGTTCGGCGGCAGGGTCCCGCGCACTCTCGCAGAGCTGATGGAGCTCGACGGCGTGGGAAGGAAGGTTGCCAACGTCATCCTGAGCGAGGGGTACGGCATAAACGAGGGCATAGCTGTCGACACCCACGTCGCCGTGACATCGAGGCGGCTCGGGCTCACTGGGAACAAGGACCCCGCAAAGATAGAGGCCGACCTGATGAGGGGGATACCGAAGAAATATTGGGGCGACGTGAACGGGCTGCTCATAGAGCTTGGGAGAGACGCGTGCACGGCGAGGCGGAAGCACTGCGAGCGCTGCGTCCTCAACGACATCTGCCCGTCGAGCAGCGTGCGCAGGCGGCGGGCTAATGCCACTCCGGATGGTAGATCACGCCGTTGAGCCTTATCCTCAGCCCGTACTTGTCCAGCTTCTCCTTCACGATCCTGTCCAGCGCCTCCCTGTGCGCGGCCGTAGCCGCCTCGGCATAGGCCCGCTGCAGTTCCGGGTTCCCTGACAGGTAGTCGGACAGCCTCTTCCTGATGTAGCTGCCGAGGTTTATGTGCTCGACGTACACTTCGGAAACCCCCGCTCCGGCGATGCTTGCGAACAGGTCGTCGAGGAGCTCCGGCTCGTCCCTGAAGTGGGGAAGGAGCGGACCCACGAACGCGTATGTGCGTATCCCCTCCTCGTTCAGGCGCTTCAGCGCCTGCAGCCTCGCGCTCGATGCGGTCGCCCTTACCTCCAGGAACCGGCTGAGCCTGTCGTCGGTGGTCGTTATGGTCATGCCCACCTCGGCGTCCGGGATGCGCTTGATGATGTCCATGTCCCGCAGCACCAGCGAGGATTTGGTCTGTATGCTGACCGGCCCGGGGTACCCGCTCCTCGCGATCGCATCCAGTATCCCTCTCGTCAGCAGGTACTTGGATTCGGCCCCCTGGTAGGGGTCGGTGACCGAGCTGATGAATATCGAGGACTTCCTGTCCTTCAGCAGTCTCAGCTCCCTCTCGAAGACGGAGACCGCGTTCGTCTTCACGAAGACGTAGTTTCCCCAGTTCTCTATGGGCTCGTTGACGAACTTTCCCATGAAGCTCGCATAGCAGTAGAGGCAGCCGAACTCGCACCCGGTGTAGGGGTTCACGACATAGTCGGTATCGGGCAACCGGGACTTGACGAGGACGCTCCTTGCCCTTATCTCCTTGAACTGCATATTGCTGATTTTGGATTTTGCCTTATTTAACTGTATCTGACATCTTGCAAAAATCGGCCTCAGGTCAAGTGACGGCAGGCGATGCTTTTTAGCCTTTTCCGGCGCATATACTCACCGTGCGATCGTAGTCTAGCCTGGTTAGGACTTTGCCCCTCCAAGGCAAAGAGCCGGGTTCAAATCCCGGCGATCGCACATCTTATTTGGACCGGTGAATCCCGACCGACAGAAACGAATAAAAAAGTGACATGAAAGATTACGTGGTGGATGAGCGCATGTTTGCACCGCTATACGGACCCCTCCTTCTTCTCGACTCCTCCGTCAACAACCTCTGGATAGCCATAGCTGCGCTGCTGGTCTTCGCCATGACCTTTGCGGTCGGGCTCCTCGAGATCGGCGAGCTGGGCGAGGACTTCGACGTCAGCCTGATGAAGACGATGCTGATCGCGTGCGTCGCGGTGTTCGTGATGGCCGCGATAGGCTTCAACACGGCATTCGCGCCCACGATAGGCGGCCTGATCGGCAATCCGCTTTACGGGCCTGGGCTGCTCCTCGGTGGATTTTCGGCATCGGCGCAGGGCCTGCTTTCCGGAACCTGGTGGTCGATGGCTGCCAGCTACTTCAACACGGGCCTGTCTACGGGATCGTACTTCCTCTTCGAGGCGGCGTTCGCGGCGGTGACGCTCGCGCTCGTGTGCGTCATCGCCCTCAAGAAGGTCAAGCTGGAGGCGGTGCTCATATTTGCCGTAATCTATTTCATACTCATATGGAACGTGCCCGCGGCATGGGTGTGGAACCCCACGGGCTGGCTCTACGTCATGGGCATGAGGGATTTCGCGGGAGGGCTCGTCGTGCACGCCGCGGCCGGCGTCGCCGGTCTCGCGATAGCCCTTCAGATATGGAGGGAGGAGCGCAGGAGGGGCCTCAAGGAAAGCCCGAAGACCCCAATAAGGGCCAGCAAGGGATGGCTCGCCATCTCGATCCTGCTCCTCTGGATGGGCTGGTTCGGATTCAATCCGGGAAGCGTGCTCGCGTTCGACAGCAGCACCCTGACCGTCGTATTGACGACGTTCCTCGCCGCATCGTCGTCCTTCGTGTCGATAATGTTCTTCAGGTACCTGGTGACGAAGACCAAGCCCAGCATAGTCTACGGCACGAACGGGATACTGATGGGCCTGATCATAATAACCCCGCTCGCCGGGTTCGTCAGCCCCGCGAGCGCGATGATACTGGGCCTGATTGGCGGTCCGCTCTTCCTTGTCGCCGAGAGGTACATCTCTAGGGCTAAATGGTTCACGGACCCGATCGGGCTGTTCCCCGGCCATCTTGTCGGGGGAATCTTCGGCGTGCTCATGATAGCGTTCTTCGTGCAGCAGCCGTTCGCCGCAGCATCCGGCAACGCGAACCTGCCGAACGGACTGCTGTTCGGGGGAGGTAGCGCCGCCCTCTGCCAGCTGGGCATAGAGGCCCTGGGCCTGGCGGTGGTGCTCATTTTCGTGTTCTGCGTCTCCAGCGCGGCCATCTGGCTGATAGGCAAGGCGCTCGGCGGGATAACCAGCGACGAGTACTACAAGGGCATAAGGACAAGGAAGAGATAGGAGGAGTTCCCCGCTAGATGTTGTTCAGCCTGAGCTTCAGCTCCTCGCCGCTGAGCTTAGTCGTGAGTATCGGTATCCTCTCCACCTGCGCAATCTTTATGGCGAGCTTGTCCACCACGTCGACGTTCTGTATGACGACGAGCTTCGGCTTTATGGGCGCCACCCTTATCACGACCATAGGGGACCTTCCGGTCTCGACCTGGTCGAAGATGAAGGCGCGCTCGGTCGTGGTGCCGAAGAGCCGGGGGTACTCGGCCGGAGACATGTCGAGTATGACCCCGAGGCTGTTGAGGAGCGTGTAGCCGAACAGCTTTATCGAATCGAGATAGTTGGGGTTCGCCGCTATCTTCGCGTCTATCTGCCTGGAGAAGTCTATGCCGCTGATCGGCGTGGAGAAGTCGTGTATCGTGTACGGCGCGGCCTCGCTCGGAGCGTTGAACTTGACCAGGTTCCTGAGGACCTCGCTGCCCTTCTGCTCGTCCATCGAGATCAGCGCGGTCACGAACCGCTTTATGATGCCGACGCCGGGGCTCGCCCTCCTGTTGCCCTCGTAGTCGCTTATGGTGGATGCGGATATCTTGAGGTGCTTGGACAGCTCGACCTGCGACACGCCGAAGAGCTCCCTCCATTTCTTCATCGCGCTGCCAGGGCTGTCGGACATCGCTATCTCTCCCGCTATCCTTTCCTGCAGGTTCTCCATGGAACCAATATTGCAGCGGGAGGTTTAATAAGATATCTGACGAACTGCCATACGGCAGTTCCGGCGCATACCTTCCTCTATCGGCGCATGCCCAAATGGCCCGTCCCGGCACTACAAATTTTGGTATGAATGCTATAAAAAATCATGCGTCGACAGTATCAGGTTGGTGATGGCGTGGCGATGGGCCTGTACGAGTGCAAAAGATATTCGGATAGGGCGTTCAATGAGCCCGACGAGATTGTGGAATCTGTGGACACCGGGGAGCATGAGGAGCGGATGGGCGCGCTGCTGATATGGGCGGGCAGCGTCGAAGAAGCGAAGGAGATGTTCAGGGCGTACGAGGGCGGCGGGGCCCCGTGCGAGATAGTCCTGATAAGGCTCGGCGCGGAAAGCAGGATCATATACGACAACGATGTCAGATGAGACCTAGCCGGAATCCTTCCTCTTCGCCTTCGGCTTGGCCTTCTGCCTCTTCTCCAGCTCGGCGTACTCCTTCTTCGCGGCCTCGTCCGCCTTCGTGACGGCCTGCTCCCTCGCCGCTCCGTCCTTGGGCTTCAGGAAGAGCGAGACGATCGCTATTATTATCCCGGAGATCATCAGCAGGACGGACGCGCCGCCGAGGATGACCGAGATGTAGGTCGAGCTGAGCTGCGACTGGGTGACGCTGAGGTAGCTGACCGCGACCTGGCTCGGCCCGCTAGCGCTGGCGCCGAACAGGGCGTAGTAGTCGCCCCCGGACAGCATGGTCGAGTTAGCGAGGTAGGGGACCTGCGACGAAGAGAACGGGAAGGTGCCCTTGGTGATGTTGCTATATATGGCGTAGACTCCGTTTCCCTCCAGGCCCGCTGCCGCGGTCCCGGCGCCCTTGCCGGACGCGCTCGCCGCGCTTATCGCGCTGAACGCGCTCTGGTTCGCGAAATAGAAGTTCACGCTGCTGGTGGCGTTGTACGAGAGGATGACCATGCCCGACTGGTTGAGGAATATCCTGACATAGCTCAGGGGAGACCCCGCCCCGAGCGAGACGGTGTTGGTGACCGGGACCACTCCCGCAGGTATGGCCGTCTGCACGGCGACCAGGGCGAGAACCAGTCCGACGACGAATACGATAAGGCCTATGTAGAGCAGCTTCTTCCTCATGCCATCGCATAATCTTGCATATGCGAATATTTAAATTGTGATGAGTCATTATAACGCTGTGATCGCTTGACCAACTACATCAAAACGGGCGTGACGGGCCTCGACGCCATGCTGTACGGCGGCATACCGGAGAAGAACCAGGTGCTGCTGGCAGGGGGGCCTGGCACGGGCAAGACCCTGCTGTCGTTCGAGTACCTGTACAGGAACGCCAAGGCGGGCAATACGTCGCTCTTCTTCGCGCTCGAGGAGGACCCGAAGAGGATCGTCGACAACTTCAAGTCGGCATTCACCGAGCTGAAGGACGTGGACAGCCTGCTGAACAGCAAGAAGCTGATAATAGACGGCCAGGACCCGTCGCTGCTGCTGCACGCGGGCGCGGGCGAGTCGTCGCCGTACGAGTTCGGGAAGGTCATAGCCGACATGGAGTCGCTCGTGGTGTCCACCGGAGCGACCAGGGTCGTCGTGGACTCGCTCTCGGTGCTCGAGATGCTGATAAGCGAGCCCTCGATATACAGGAAGTCGATGCTCGCGCTGTCGAACAACCTCAGGAGGCTGGGTGTGACCTCGATACTCACGAGCGAGATGCCGACGCCTGAGAGGGACAAGCTGGAGTTCAGGACGGAGTTCTTCATCTTCGACGGCATAATGATACTTTACGAGACCGGCGAGGAGGCGAGGAGGATAACCGCGATGGAGATCATAAAGATGCGGGGCTCCAAGCACAGCTTCGTCACCACGCCTTACGAGATAACGCCCAACGGCTTCAACGTGATAGCCGCGGAAGGGATGGTCTAGCGACGATATGATTTGATGGATTCGGGCGAAGGCAGGGCCGGGGAGGCCGTCACGCCGGACAGGATGAAGCTATACGTGGGAGCCGCGCTCGCGCTCCTGCTCGTAGCCGCCCTTTCGTACCTGCTGGTCCCGAGCGGAAGCGGGATCGGCGCGTGCGGCCGACTCCTCCTGCAGAACAGCAGGTACTCCTGCACCGAGGCCTACGCGGTCTCCGCGCTGAACGCCAGCGCGTGCGCAGGCATGCCGAGCGCGTATTCCGACCCGTGCTACCTGCAGATCGCGCAGGCCAGGAACGACAGCTCGCTGTGCGCGAAGCTGAGCAGCCCTGCGGAGTCCTACTCCTGCGCCGAGGGGATATACGTCGCGAAGGGCGACTATTCCGCGTGCGGCGGAATCGGCCAGCCGTATTCGGGCATGTGCAGGGAGGCGATAGCCGAGAAGCTCGGCAACCAGTCGATGTGCGGCGGCATAGGCAACGAGACCGACACCGACGTCTGCGTCTCGGAGATCGGGATAAGCGGGATGCTGAGCTCGGGGAACGTGTCGCGCTGCGCCGGAGTGGCCGGAGTCGACGACAATAACATCACCGGCCAGGTGATATCGAACTTCAGCTACTCGTCAGGGGGCGCCTACGCGAACCTGACGGTCGGGCTGGAGGCGCTGGCGCTGGTGCCGAACTCCTACTTCAGCGCGAGGGACTTCTGCTATGCCCTTGCAGCGTCGCGCCTGTCCGAGGAGGCGCTCTGCCTGAACATCGGAGACAGCAACGCCAGGGCCATATGCGACTCGAACGCGGGGTTGCGGGCTACGGCCAACACGACGTTCAACTACACGCAATCGCTCGCTGACTGCGCGGAGATGCCCGGGTCTGAGGCGCAGGTGTGCGAACAGGCGACCGCGCTCGAGCAGGCGGTAGTGACCAGGAACGCCAGCCTGTGCGGAACGCTCAACGGCGTCTTCTACACCGGCTGCTACTCCGCCCTCGCAAAGGCTTACCAGAATTCCAGCTACTGCGGATACATCACGAACGCCACCGATAGGGTCTCGTGCGAGGGCAACGCGTCGAGTTGATGGATTGGCGAAGGAAATCAAGGGAATCGTCACCTGCATAAGGCACCGCGCGGGCCTTTCGGGCGACGACTACTTCATCGTGGCGGAGGAGGGCGGGGCGCTATCTACGCTGCCGCTGAAGAGCGGGACGCTACTGAACATCGGAGAGTTCATGAAATTCTCAGTCGAGGAGGGAGCTGTGAAAGGCGCATGGCCAGCCGAGGACGGGAAGGACCTCGCAAGGATACGCGCCATAATAGACGAGCGGGAGGAGGACCTGCGCTCCGACAGGTACCGGACAGGGATCGACGAGGTTGACGGGATCACGTCGCGCATGTGGGAGCCGCTCTCCAGGGCCGCTTCCCTGCTGCTGCGGAAGCTGGCGGTCGCGGCCCCGATCACGGTCAGGTTCCACAACGACATCGACGGGGCATGCGGGGCCTTCTGCCTGAACAAGGCGATGGCGGATGCCGTCTCCAAGACGGGTAAGGACGGCTACTCGCCCAACATCCACTGGCGGATGCACGGCGGGGTGTCGTACGGAAGGATAGAGGCGACGAGCGACACGCTCGTGATGAACAACTACGAGTGCATCGAGAAGCCGCTGCTCGTGATACTAGACTTCGGGACCGCGAAGGAGAGCAACCCGGGCGTGGATCTCGTCAGGGACAGGTTCGACATCATATGGCTGGACCACCATCCGATGGTCGACGGGTTCCAGGGAAGGGAGCTCAGCCACTACGTCAATCCGTGGCTCTTCGGCGGCGACTCCAACTACACGGCGGGGTTCCTGACGTGCGCATTCTCGAAGACGTTCGCGGACGTGGATTCGCGCGACATAGAGAACGCGTCGTTCATCGGGGACTACAGCACATACGCGCGCCCTGATGAGGGAAGCAGGAGGCTGGCCGCGCTGCTCGACCTGATAACGAGCGACACGAAGCTGGTGAACGGATCCGGGGGCGACAGCCTAGACCCGGCGCAGATAGAGGCGATGCTGAACGACGGGAAGAGGAGCGCTGACCTCATCGCGTTCGCGGAGAACAGGGTCGCAGAGATGCTCGACACCGCACTGCGCTCCGTGAAAGTCTACAGCGGGAGCGAGGCGAAGATATACGTCGCGGACTTCGAGACCTTGAGGGGTGAGGAGGGGCACAGGTATCCGCTTCCTGGAAGGTTCGCATCGAAGCTGCTTGACAGGATAGAGGAGCTGAACACGGCCCCGTGCATACTCCTGCTGCACTTCAAGTCATTCATATCGATAAGGATGAGCAAGCGGCTATCGGACAGCGTGGGCCTGCTGGAGGTGCTCGCGAAGGTGGGGGAGGAGCATCCTGACGACGTCGACTCGAGCGGCGGGCACAGCAACGCCGCGAGCATAAAGCTGAGGGGTGATTCGAGCAAGAAGGAGATAATAAAGGCGGTCGTCGACAAGCTCAAGGAGAGGGCGTAGAAGCCTGGTACCCGGACATAGCGAAGGTGCTGACTAAGTACTACGGCTATGCCGCGAAGAGCAGGAAGGGCAGCCATGTTTAGATGGCTGACGCATCGGGTCACAGGGTCACAATCCTTGCGACAAACGAGCAAGTGAACAGGCATAACTACCAATCGATACTGAGGCAAACAGGTCTTTCTAAGGCAGACATAGAAAAATACCTCTGAGGCATCTTATCTCATGCTGAATAGCGAAACCTGCCTTGCGGACTACGCCTTGCCCAGCTCGGGATGCTCCGCCTCGAACTCCGCCTGCCATTCGCGGAACTCCGCGAGCTTCTTCTTCTCGGCGGCGCCCATTTTCTTCTCGTACTTCGCCTTCATCCCCCTCTCCCACTCCTCGAGCGTGAATCCGTAAGGCGGCCTCTCTCGTATCGTCTTCGGGCTGTAGTAGCGACCGTAGACCTCTCTGTAGTAGTCGATCTCCCTCGACTCCGCCTTCGCGGCGTCGGCGTGCACGCCCTCGTTAGCGAGGAAATCCACGATGCCCTTCAGGCTTATCTTCTCGTTCCTGTTCGCGGCGTCCTCTGGATTGTACAGCACCCGTATGGTCCGTCCTTCGAAATCGACGGACGCCATGAGCACCGGCTCCATCAGGATCAGCCGGTACTGCAGCCTCGCCGCGCGCTCCGCATCCTTGAGCCCGTCCCCGCTCGCGTTCTTGAAGACGACCTCCCTCACCTTCTTGTACGGGACCATGTACTTCCCGCCGTTGTCCTCGATGTACTCGCTGCTCGCGCTCAGTTCTGCGCCGCTGTTCTTGGCGTAGAAGCTTCTGTAATCCCTCTCGCGCTTGTCCATCAAATTCCCCTATGCGTCATTCCCCGCTTGTGCAGGCCGCGAATTCACGGGCAGAGAGAACAGGTCTACGATGCTGCCGTAGGTCCGCTTGTACTCCTCCCTCGACTCAAGCTCCTGCACGTCTCTCCTGTACTTGTCGGCCGCGTAGCTCCATCCAGGATGCAGCGCCGCCCACTCCTTGCTCGGTATCGCGTAAGCCCTCTGCACCTTGTCCCTGTACAGCTCGGGCATTACGTTGAACGTGCAGAACGGCACGGTCCTCCCGTCCGGGAGCGTGTAATGGACCTCGCACTTCTCGACCCTCTTTATGTCATAGTTGTACTCGTCCTGGAAATGCATCATGCCGAGGAACAGAGTCTTCATCTGCAGGTCGGCCATGCTCTTGAAGTCGTGCTTGGTCAGTATGCCGGTGAGCAGCTTCGCGAAGTTCACCGACTTGGGCTGCTTTTCCTTGTCTATGAACTTGAGCGCGCCCGCGAGGGTCTTGGCCGCGATGAGCTTGCGCTCTATCATGCTCTTGCCCTCCATCTCGCCTGTCGCATTCTGGAGGTGTTCGACCAGCCCCGCGGCGTCGACGAACCTGGTTATCGGTATCACCCTGTTGTCGCTGTCGAGGAACAGGTAGGTGCCCGCACCGCACGCGAAGTGCGTGGACAGGTCGTACTTGTACTCCCCGGTGAGCGCCTCGAGGAACTTGTTTATCCCGCCCGTGTACGGCACCGAGAACCAGTCCTCCCTCGCGACCACGCCATGGGTCTGCTCCTCTATGAGCTTTATCGCGCCGGGGATCGTTATCCTCTGCCTCTCCCTCTGGCCGGTCGGCATCCTCCCGACCAGCGATACCGGCTGGAAGTTGATCGCCCTCACGATGTCGAGGTTGTTGAGCGCGAAGTTCACCATCGCGCCGAGCTCGTTGTCGTTCGACGTCCTTATCACGGTCGGAGTCAGCACGATCCCTATCCCCGCCTTCCTTGCCGCGCTGAGTATGAGCGGTATCTCCCAGTGGTTCTTCGGGTTCGCCCTCTTGCTCACTCCGTCGAAGCTCATGTATAGCGTGCTGACCCCCTCGTGCCTCAGCCGCACCATGAGGTCCGGGTCGAAGCCGAGCCGTATCGCGGTTGTGTTCAGCTGTATCTGGTCGAAGCCCGCCTCCTTCGCCTTCCTCACTATCTCGGGCAGGTCGGCCCTCATGGTCGGCTCCCCGCCGGTGAGCTGTATCGCGTTGGAGGCCACGGGCTTCTGCGCCCTGAGCTTCCTGAACATGCGGTCCAGCTCGTCGAGCGTGGGCTCATATATCGGCTCGTTGCGCTGATCCATGGTGCCGAAGAAGCAGTAGCTGCAGGAGAGGTGGCAGCGGTTCGTCACCACGACGTTTATCAGGCCGCTGTGCGACTTGTGCCTCTCGCATATGCCGCAGTCGAACGGGCAGTTCTTGCCCTCGTTGACGTAATCGGGATTGTCGAGCCCCCTTCCGTCATAGTTGTACTTCTTCATCTTCGCGTACATGTCATAGTCCTCCCAGTACTTCTCGACGGTCAGGCCGTGCTCCGGGCAGCGCTTCCTTATCATGACGAAGTCCCCGTCGCGGTACAGAATACCGTCGATGATCAGCTTGCACTCCGGGCAGATCGTCTTCGTCCTGTCGACGACGGGCATCCGCTCCATCTCCTCGGCGGTCCTGTAGTAGGGCGCGGTAAGAGGATCGTGCGCCTCACTGCCGCTCGCATGCACGTGCGCATCCGTGGATTTGGCATCGCCATGGCCGGAAATCATACCTGCACCTACGACATAAAAATGATATTATTACTGAGTTATGAAAAACTGTTATTTATACCTGAGGGTCACTCTGGCTTGCGCTTCTTCTTCCCCTTGAACCCGGTCTTGGCGCCGCTCCTGAAGCCGCCTTCGCGGCTCGGATAAGGCTTGCGCGGGAAACCTCCCTCGCGGTTTGAGTATGACCTCCTCTGAGGGAAGCCACCGCCTTCGCGGTTCTGGTAGGGTCTCCTCTCCGAGAAGCTGCTTCCTTCGCGGTTCTGGTAGGGCCTCCTCTGCGGGAAACCGCCCTCGCGATCGGAGTATGGCCTTCGCGGGAAGCCGCTTCCTTCGCGGTTCTGGTAGGGTCTCCTCTCCTGGAAGCCGCCTCCCTCGCGGTTCTGGTATGGCCTGCGCTGGAAATTCCCTTCGCGATTCTGGTATGGTCTGCGCGGAAAACTTCCGCCTTCGCGGTTCTGGTAGGGCCTTCTCTCCTGGAAGCTGCCTCCTTCGCGATTCTGGTAGGGCCTCCGCGGGAAACTGCCGCTCTCCCTGTTTTGGTAGGGCCTTCTCTCCTGGAAGCTGCCTCCTTCGCGGTTCTGGTAGGGCCTCCTCTGCGGGAATCCCTCTTCGCGCCTGCTGCTGTCATAGCTCTTCCTGAAGCCGCCCGCCCTCTCGCCCTCCTGCGAATATTTCCTGTACTGCGGAGCGCCTTCCCTCGGATAGGCCTTCTCCCCTTGCGGCCGGTATGGCCGGCTGGCCTGACCTTGAGCGCGCATCACCGTCCTGGGCTTCCACTCCTGCCTCTGCCTCTGGTACTGCTGCGGCTGCTCGGGACCGCGCTCCCTAGGAGGCGACGCGTTTATGCGCGCGATGCCCTTGTCGAGCGACTCCTTCAGCGTCTCGCCTATGAACCTCTTCGAGATCGAGTCCGCCCGCGCGGCTATGCTGATCTTCGTCGCGAAGATCCTCGCTATCTTGCCCTTGTTGCCGCGGTCCGCGCTCGCGACCTCCTTCAGCTTGAACAGTATCCCGTACTTGGGCGGCTTGCTCCCGGAGCGCAGGTGCCTGAAGAGCGCCTTCTCCGCGCCGAGCAGCTGTATCGTGCTCGCCGGCATGTCGGCAAGCTTGGAGAGCGAGCCCGCCTTGGCCAGCAGCTCCGCCGCGACCTTGTAATCGACCAGGTAGGCTATGTTCGGCATCGACTTCGGCACGTTCTCCTTCAGGAACTCGTCGAGCTCCTTCTCGAGCGCGAAGAGGCCCAGCTCGGTCTCGGCCATGCTCTTCATGACGAGGTACTCGTCCTCCTTCGGCTCGTTGCCTATGCTGTTCTTTATCAGCTCGAGTATGTCATCGGCCCGGTCCTTGGCCACCTTCCTTAGCGAATCAGCGCTGGCGCCCCTCTTGTCGGACCCCGCCTCCATGACGAATTTCGCGTACGCCTCCGCGCTGCCGAGGTCGAGCTCGGGGAAGTATATACCGTACCACTCCTCGAGCCTCTCGTGGAGCAGGTTCCTGTTGCGCTCCACCTCGTTGTAGGAGTTGATGGCCTGGGCGAGCGCGTGCTCCCCCGTGGAATAGGCTTCGCTCACCGCCTCCTTCGCGAGCGACAGTATCCTCTTCCTCTTCTCCTCGGGCGTCTCAGCCAAAATAAGCACCAGGATTAATTGGAATCGCACCTATAAATATGTTACCGACCGAGGCAGAGCGCGCAAAAGGCGGAGCCAGCCAACCATTATAATTTTTGCTTACTGATAATACTATACTTATATCGTAGGGTCTGAGCACATGAACATGGACGATCTGCTTGCTTTCACCAAGAGCAAGGGCTTCTTCTGGCCTAGCGCGGAGATATACGGCGGATTCGCGGGGATGTACGACTACGGCCACCTGGGCGCGCTCCTGAAGAGGCGGTTCGAGCAGCTCTGGCTATCCTATTTCGTGGAGACGAAAGCGGATTACTACCTGATAGACTGCTCCACCATACTGCCCGAGAAGCCGCTGGTCGCCTCGGGGCACGCCGCGCGATTCAACGACATCCTCGTGGGGTGCTCGAAGTGCCACACCTACTACCGGGCGGACGTCATGCTGTCCGACTTCAAGATAAAGGTGTCTGAGGGCGCGAGCCCCGCCGAGATCGACGGGCTGATAAGCAAAAACGGCGTCGCGTGCCCCAAATGCCAGGGGAAGTTCCTGCCCTCGAAAGAGTTCAACATGATGCTTGACGTGCATCTCGGGCCCGAGAAGTCGGACAAGGGCTACCTGAGGCCGGAGACCGCGCAATCGGCATACCTCAACTTCTTCAGGGAGTTCAACGTTCTGCGCAGGAGCCTGCCGATGGGCCTTGCGGTGATCGGGAAGGCCTACCGGAACGAGATATCGCCGCGCCAGGGCCTTTACAGGATGAGGGAGCTGACCCAGGCAGAACTCCAGATTTTCTTCGACCCAGAAGAATTCGAGGCGGATTTCGACAAGCTGAAGAATGTCGAGATGACGGTCGTACCCTACAAGACGAAGAAGCAGGTCACCATAACCGCGGAGGAATTGGTGAGGGATTACGAGATTCCAGAGTTCTACGCCTACCACATGGCTGCGATAAGGCTCTTTTACCAAAAAGTAATAGGCCTCCCGGACGAGAAGCTCAGGTTCCTGGAGAAGGGAGGGGACGAGAAGGCGTTCTACAACAAGCTTCACATGGACATAGAGGTCGATGTGGAGAGCTGGGGCGGATTCAAGGAGGTCGGAGGGCTGCACTATAGGGGAGATTACGACCTAAGCTCCCACACGAAGGGCTCGAACACGGACCTCTCCGTTACGATAAACGGGAAGAAGATAGTGCCGCAGGTCCTTGAACTCAGCTTCGGGGTGGACAGGAACGTCTGGATGCTCATAGACGTCTTCTACAAGAAGGAAGGGGAGAGGAAGGTCCTGGCCTTGAAGCCTTGGCTAGCTCCTTTCAACGCAGCAATATTCGCGCTGCAGAAGGACGAGAAGATAAATGAAAAGGTGAGGAGCGTATCGGACTCCCTTAAACAGAAATTCAGGGTCTTCGTCGACGACTCGGGCTCCATAGGCAGGAGATATGCCAGGATGGACGAGATAGGCACCCCGTTCTGCATAACTGTGGACTTCGACACCGTGACCGAGAGTTCCAAAGATTACGATACAGTAACCGTGAGGGACAGGGACACGAAAACGCAGGAGAGGATAAAGATAGACAAACTTGCGGAATTTATAGGAGACCGGATAAACCCTCAAAGCCTGGAGCCTTACCCGCAGTAGATGGACAAAAGGTTTGGAAAACCATGGAAATCATAGTTTTCGGGGACAGCATAGCCTACGGGGCTTGGGACAAGGAAGGCGGATGGGTGCAGCGGCTCAGGAAGATTCTTGACGTTAAAACCCTATCGAATCCCGATCAGTTTTATCTCGTATACAATCTTAGCATTGATGGCGCGGACACTGAATTATTGCTAAAGTGCATCGATTCTGAAATAAAACACAGGATTCAGGGAGGTAGCCCTCTGATATTGATGTTTGCAGTGGGTGTGAACGACTCTTGTTTCGTAACAACTCAGAATGCAAATGCGGTAAGTCAAGAGAAATTTGTCGAAAACCTGCGCTCCGTGATCGATACGGCGGAGCGATACACACAAACAATAGTTTTTGTTGGGCTCACTCCTGTGGATGAGTCAAGAACTACTCCCGTTTTCTGGGATGCCCAGAAACATTACAAAAACAAGAATATCAAAGAATACAATGAGTTAATAAGATCAGTATGCGAAGGAGAAAACGTACATTTTATAGACCTTTTTCAACGATTCGCAAAAACAGATTACAATGCCCTGCTTGAAGAAGGCTGGCACCCGAATAGCGAGGGGCACAAGGAGATTTTCGAGATTGTGAAGGCATACCTGATCGAGAAGAAGATTCTCGACTTATGAAGCATGAAGAAAGAATGTGATTGAATGGCAGGAACAATAACGATAGAGGAAAACTTTGTCATATTCCGGCCCCATGGACTCGACAAGGTGTGGGCGCTCAAGAACGAACTGAAGATCCCACTGTCCCATGTCAAGGACGTTTCGACGGAAAAGCAGGACTGGGCACTGTTCAAGCAGCTGAAGATGGGCGGAACGGGTCTGCCCGGAGTCATAAAGGCAGGGCGATGGCTGGGCAAGGAAGGGTTCCTGTTCTACGACATGCACAACCTTGACAACTGCGTCACGGTAAGCACCCAGAACGAGTTCTACACAAAGATAATATTCGAGGTCGAGGACAAGGAAGCCGCCGCGAAAAGGATAAGCGAAGCCGCGATGATGGCGAAACGCAGGTGATCGTGTGCCTTCCAAAAAGGGAAAAGTGGTCCGCGCGCGGAAAGACGCGAATCCGGTGTTCAACGTAAAGGACTTCAGCCTCAGGCTGACTTTCGAGAGCGGCCAGCCTCTGGCCTTCTACGGCGACTATTCCTCGAAGGGCAAAGATGAAACATTGTCCTACGTGACGCGGCGCGGGCTCATAGAGGTGCGCTGCAGCAACTCCGGCGGATATTCCCGGATAAGCTGCAGGCACTCCGGCGACTATACCGACGACTCCGCACGCGAGGACGCCTTCTGGAGGCTCGGGATGGGCCAGGACATGGGCAGGATATACTCCGCCATAAGCACGGACGCGTTCGTGGAGAAGGCGATCAGGGCCCACTACGGGCTGCGCATAACCAAGAGCGAGCCCTGGGAGGCCGCGCTCTGCTTCACGGTCTCGCAGTTCAACAACATAAAGAGGATACGGGGCATAATGGGGCGCCTGATCGACAGGTTCGGCGAGGCCCGCGAGGGAGGCGGCAGGAAGTTCCGCCTCTTCCCGAACCCTGCGGCGATAGCCGGCGCTGACGCCCGCGAACTGATGCGCTGCGGCGCCGGATACAGGGCGGCGTACCTAAAGAGCGTGGCGAAATGTTTCGCGGAGGATTCCGGCCTAGAGCAGCTTTACGAGAAGGACTACGACAGCGCGAAGAGGGAGCTGCTGGGTATCCACGGCATCGGGGACAAGGTCGCGGACTGCATCCTCCTCTTCGGCTACGGCAAGCTCGGGGCCTTCCCGGTGGATACATGGATAAAGAGGACCGTCGAGCACACCTATTTCGATGGAAAGAAGAAGAGCGTGCCCGAGATACACGCGTTCGCCGACGGAAAGTGGGGACCGTACGCGGGCTACGCCCAGCAGTACCTGTTCTGGCACGGCAGGTCGACTGCTGTCGGAAAGTCGAAGTGAGGTTCCTGAATGCCATTTACGAATAACGCCGCAGCTACGCGTTTCGATAGTGTTTTATCCTTTCTATCAGATAGTATTGCGAGCCTATGCCGGATTCAAGATGCAACAGGCATTTCAGGTCGCAGTCCGCGATGGAGTACCTGATGACCTACGGATGGTCGATCCTCATAATCACGGTGATCCTGGGCGCGCTCTACAGCGTCGGCGCGTTCGGATCGTCGAACATCGGCCCCCGCGCGCCTCCGGGGAACTGCAAGATATTCCGGTCGTCGGGCGAGGCCAACCTCGAGGGCACGTGCGGCGGTGTCCTGCCGCAGCAGGTCGCGCAGTTCAACGGCCAGAGCTATGTGTATGTGGGCAGCAATGCGTTGCAGATGAACAACCTTGCGACCGCTTTGACGGTGTCCATATGGGCGGATCCGCAGAGCCTAGGCCCCAACAGCCAGTACCTGTTCTCCAATTCGAGAGATAGCGGTGGCACTTACAACGGTTACAATCTGTATGTGTCCAACACCGGAGTGCCTATCTTCCTAGTATGGAACCTGGCCTCCAACAGCGTATCGGGGGGCACGCTAAGCATGAACGCGTGGTACCAGGTGGCAGGCGTCTATGACGGATCGTACCTTTACATATACGTGAATGGTGCGCTTAAAAACAAAATCGCGTATTCTGGAGGGGTAGGCGTACCTTCGTCCTACGGCGCGCTGATAGGCGTGCTCGCATATAATTATCCTACGTATTACAAATTCGTAGGAGACCTTGCGAATCTGCAGATTTACAACACCTCCCTCGACGCCAATCAGATACAGACGCTCTACATCAAGGGCATAGGCGCCGCTCCGGTGGATCCGTATCACATTATAGGATGGTGGCCGCTGAACGGCAACGCCACTGACTACAGCGGAAACAACAACGGCGGAGCAGCGACCAACGTCATCTACACGGGCTCGTGGCTTTCGGGATATACCCCTCCTTAAGCGGACTAAAAACCCGAAGTCAGGAATCGGGATAGAAGAGGAAAGGTAGGGACTTGACAAATTTTAAGTCTTTGCACCCAATATGATTTCGGGGGTTTTCTCTTCTCTTTTTATCGTCGGGAAAATAAGGTCGTGAGTCTCCTGGACGGCCGATACGTCAGTGTATCGACCGCCTTGCCAGGAGTTGAAGACAATGGAAATCTATGAACTAAAGAATAAAATAATAGAAGTTTGGGCTGCGGCTAAGGTGATCGTGCAGAAGTTCGGGCATACGAGGAAGTTTGCGAAGCATCTTGTCGCCTTTGCGATAAGGCAACATGAGAATCTTACCGACGTAAGACTCGCGGAGTTCCTAGTCAGGGACCCGATAGGAAAGATCCTTGGTTACACGAGGAAGCCGCATCCGTCGACCTTCTCGAAGGTGCGGGAACGGTCGGATGCGGAGATGTTTGCGGAACTGCACAACTGGATAGTGCAGGACCGGATGAAATCAAGGCAACTGCGACTTATCGTGCAGGACAGTACCGACGTCTTCGCATATTCGCGCAAGGACGGCGATGCGAGGTGGGGGCACAGAACTCCGTCAAGGAAAGAACAACTGATGCAAAACCTCGGCAATGGGAAAGAACTGTTCTTCGGTTATAAACCACATGTAATCGTAGAAGCCGAGACGGAAACGCCACTTGCAATTGAGGTCATACCTGCGAACACAAACGACAAGAAGATGTTCTGGCCGCTGTACGACAGAGTAAAGAAGACCTTTCAACTGCAGTATCAGTCAAAATACATTGCGGATGCACAGTACCACGCATCAGCGATAAGGATGCAGTTGCGCGACGATGGCCTAACTCCAGTAATCCCGAGAAGCGGCAACAAGTATCTGAAAACAGAGAACCCGAAGGATCCGGAGTATGGGAAGAGGTGGGCCGTCGAACACCTCTTTGCAAGGTTGAAGGAGCTGTTCGGGCTTGCAAAGAACAGGTTCGTTGGCATAAAGAAGGTCAGGATTCACGTGTTTTCCTGCCTCCTCGCAAACCTGATCGAATACGTGATGTGAAGGGGTTTGTATTTGACGAGGTGACTGAATGTAAATGTCAACTCCCTAGGAAAGTCCCCTCCCTCAGGGATATAAACCTATTCAGCGGATTCTAGTCCATGGGACTCATCAAGGTCCAGAACGTGATGAGCAACGAGCTCGCGAAGAGGACCATCTTCAGCAGGCCGCCCGAGCCGCCACAGGAATACCTGCTCAACGATCCCACGAACTCGATATTCATAGGCATAACCAAGCTCTTCAGCGTGCCCTTCACGTGGACGTTCGCCGGCCTGACCAATCCCCACATATCCGTGGTCGGAATAACCGGAGCCGGGAAGAGCTTCTTCGTGAAGACGTTCCTCATAAGGGCCAGCTACATCTGGAACACCAACGCGATAATAATAGACTGGGCAGGGGAGTACAAGGCGTGGGTCAACCAGAGCGGCGGGGTCACCGTCTCACTGGGGAAGGGCGACTACATCAACATCATGGACCTATCGGGCATGAAGCCCCTCGACAGGTCCAAGCAGATACTCACGTCGCTCGAGATACTCACGGACCTCTCGGAATATCCCGAGCAGAAGAGGCTCACAGAGGAGGCCATAGAGCAGGCGTACACGAACTTCGGGTTCAACCCCGCCGAGACGCCCCCTCCTAACAAGGAGGCGCCCACGTTCAAGGACGTGATAAACCTCCTGGAGGAGAAGCTGCAGGAGGGCACCTACGAGTATCCGGCGGAGCTCGAGAACGCGGTCTACAGGCTCAGGCAGTTCGCCCGCGAGGGGGAGGACTACTTCGCGAGGAAGAGCACCATAGACCTCGACAAGCTGATAACCTCGGGGCTGGTGGACATAGACCTGTCCAGCCTCCCGGACGAGAGGTTCAGGGCGCTTGCCGCGCTGTTCATGCTGCAGACGCTGAAGGAGAAGATGAGGATGGAGGGCTGGAGCGCTTCGAAGGGGCTTAAGGCATTCGTCGTCCTCGACGAGGCGTGGAAGGTCGCGAGCGACGAGAGGAGCGACGCGATCACCATAGTCAGGGAGGGCAGGAAGTACCAGTTCGGGCTGATTGTCGCGTCGCAGAACCCGACGGACATCAACGAGGCGATATTCTCCAACGTGGGCACATCCATAATGCTCAGGATAAGGTTCGAGAAGTTCCTCGACTACCTGCAGGGCTCGCTCAACTTCTCTAACTTCATGAGGAGCGAGATCAGCAAGTTCGGCGTAGGGCAGGCCGCGGTGGACATGTCGTTCCAGACATCGGTGCAGTTCCCCGAGGTGTTCCTGATAGACAGGGTGGTGGGCGAGATACCCCTCGACGTCTACACCGTGGGCGTCACGGGCGTGCTCAACCAGGCCGAGCTCGAGGACACGAGCCTGCAGAAGGAGTACTACTTAGAGAGGATAGACCTGAACTCGAAGTTCATACAGTCGAACGTGAACTCTGTCGCGATAGACGAGATCTTCAGGGAGCTGGACGCGAGGAACAGGAGCATCGACATAAGGGGCCTCGTGCAGGTGATGCTGAGCAAGAAGGTCAGCAAGGACACCGCGGTCGAGCTCCTCAGGAGCTTCGGGCTCTCCGACGCCATAATAACCAGGGTCTTCATGTACATATCATAGGTGTCGCCTTGGGATCCACTTTCACCATCGGCAGGATAATGCTGAAGCGGACGCTCATTGCGCTCGGCATGAGCGAGAAGAGCGTGGACGAGCTGCTCGCGGAGCTAAACAAGACGCACAGGCACGCCAACGCGGTGGCGTTCGCGGGCTCCCTGCAGAGGCTGGGGCTCAAGCAGGAGGACATCGTAAACGTGCTCAGGAGGATAGGCATAGACGACATAACTATATCCAGCATCTTCAACGTCGTGGACGAGGAGAGGATAAAGAGCGCTTACGGGAGGGTCGTCGAGATATACATTCAATAGGCGTGTGCATGGCGAAGACATACTGCATGATCTGCGGGAAGGAGAAGGGCGGGATAGCCGTCGAGGAGGACTACGTCCTCGGCGCGATAAGGTGGTTCAAGAGCAACGTCACCAGGAACGAGAAGGGGAACCGTCTGGTCGTGTGCAGGGACTGCTACGCGCAGTACAAGAAGGAGAGGAAGAGGTACGAGTCCAGGCAGGTCGTCTACGCGGTGCTCGGCGTGCTTTTCTTCGTCGTGAGCGTGGCGATGTTCCCGAGGGCGACCACTGTCGCCGTATCCATCGGGGTCTGCGCGCTCCTGTACCTCTTTTCGCTGATGAGCTACGTGCCCAGGGTATCTCAAAGACCGCAGCAGCGCAATCAATAAATACGTTGATAGAGATAGAAGGACGTGAGTTAGTTGCCCGAAGAAGAGACCGAGGTGGAGCCCAAGATCGAGAGGGTGGAGTTTCCGGGCAAGCTCAACGGTACGGTCTCTGCCGTGAAGGACAAGGTCGCGCAGATGCCCTTCTACAACTTCCGCGAGGCGGAGGGCGGCATAGACATAGTCAGGGTCGAGAGCAGGAACGTGCGCAAGAAGCCCTTCCTCTTCTACATAATAACGGTCAAGCCTGACGCGCTCACGCTCACCTATTCCATAGTGCCTGGGAGCAGCGACAGGCTCAGGAGGGCGGTCGTGATAAAGAACCTTGCCTCGATACTGTCGGTGATATCGGACAGCTTCGCCATAGAGGAGGGCAAGTTCTTCCAGTACGTCGATTCGGTGCTCGATAGCCTGATAAACGGCATGTCGCAGGGGTACAGCACGCTGTTCAACAAGTACGACGCGGTCGCCGGGGAGTACGCGGAGCTGAAGAAGCTGGCCAACGACCTCGCGATGTCCAACAAGAACCTAACGACCCAGACCAGCCAGCTGAGCGAGGAGAACAAGACGCTCAACGAGCAGCTCATGTCGCTGCAGACCTACTCGGACGACGCGCTGATGGGCATGGTGGAGGACTGGATAGAGGTGCACAGCAGCGCGATAGACGTCGGGGAGTTCTCCAAGACCTACAAGGTCCCGGAGCCCAGGATCGAGCAGATACTCGACAAGATGGTCGCCGCGGGCTACATAGAGCTCAAGGGTTGAGGCTGGGCGCATGAGATACAACGTGACCGTGAACAAGAAGTACAGGCACGTGAAGGTGTACCGCATCGTAAAGCGGCTCAACGAGAGCACCAACCCGCTCTCCGCGGCTTTCGCCTCCCTGGTCGACAGGTTCGTGAGCTCAAGGTCCAAGAGGTCGGGATGATGAGACTAAGGACCGCGATAATCGCCGTCGTCGTCTTCGCAGTGCTGTTCTCCGCGCTCGTGCTCTACATAAGGTCCCTCGCGAGCAGCTTCGTCCCCTACGTCACTCCCGCCGCGCCCGGCCCGGTATCGCTGCAGGCGCACGTCAACACGAGCAGGATGATAACCTACAACGACACCCACAACCTCGCGGACTACGCGCTCGTGTCATACTCGCTGAGGAACGCGACGAACGCGATCGTGACGCTGGCCGCCTACACTCGGAACCCAATGCCGCGGATATACCTGCTCAACGTCAGCGCGTACTGCCTGTCATGCTTCAGCTCGGACTACCTAAGTTCGATCCTCCGCTCGGACCTGGCGCAGTACGGGATCATAAAGAACGCAACCAGCTTCAGCTACGTCAATGTCACCAACGCGGGCAGCATACCCCGGAACTCGATCGTGATAGTGCCATCCGGCGTACTGCCCCGCCCGCTCATCGGGAGCTCAAACGCTAGCGTCTTCGCGATGCTGAACAGGGGAGATACGATAATCTTCGCAGGCAGGAACTTCTCGAGCAGGTCGATAGACCTCAACAGCCTGGTGTACGTTGATTCAGCGAGCGTCATCTCGCAGTTCCTCTCATTCGGCATAGCCGAGGCCCCGTTCACGAACGCGGTCAACAAGTCATTCATACCCGCGAACATGAGCTTCCGAGGCCAGACCACGGTGCTGGTCGGAGGGAGGCAGTACGGGAACGCGACCTTCATCAACTCGGCAAACGGAACGGTAATAACTTTCACGAACTATCCCACGTCCGGATGGAACAGCGCCCAGGATATGGCGAACGACATCTCCAGCGCCGTGAATTCGAGGTTCTGGATCCCGAACCCCGGGCGCGGCGGGACGTCATTCGCGGTCGGCGCGAACGGCATAGGCAACGTAGGCGCGGTCGCGATCCTTTCCAGCGTCGTGAACAGCACGAGCATCGGCAGGATCGCGAACGGAACTTACTCCTTGGTGTCGGTGGCCGCAAGGGGCCCCGGCGGCACCGCGATGGAGGAGTTTGCCTTCCGGAACCAGTACGCGTGGAAGGGCCTCGTGGGCGTGCAGTCCGTGGCAGGGGAGCGTCAGAACATCCCGCTGACCGTCTTGGTGAACGGAAATCCGAACGCCAACACCAGCGTCCTTCTGCATCTCGACATGTACGACAAGAACATGAGCTACGTGGGCACGATACCGCTCGCGTTCGTGCTCGTGGGCAGCGAGGTCGTGCAGTACAGGTCGTTCGCCTTCCCCAGCGGCTACTACCTGATGGAGCTCAAGGACTTCAGCAACAACCTCTACTCCGAGGCGCTCTTCTATCTCACGAACGTGACCTTGAACGCCACCTCGCTGGACTTCAAGAACGCCACCTTCTCGTTCAGCGCGTTCAGCAATGGCCTTCCGATAACCAACACTACCTACTCCATAAGCATAAACGGGGCGTACAGCAGCTCCGGCATAGTCAGGAACGGGACGTTCGACTATTCGCTCCCGAAGGGGACGATAGTCAACTACGGCAACGAGGTGTTCCGCATAATGATGTTCAACACCAACTACACCGTATCCGAGCAGTACCAGCAGAACATACTCCACATCCCACCGATATACATCGAGTTCGCAATCGCGATAATCGTCGTGGTGCTCCTGAACCTCATCCTCAGGCCGCCCCTGAGGGACGAGTACTACATAGACGTTCCCGAGTTCCCGCCATCCAAGGCAGAGAAGGTCGGCGTGCAGTCGGGATCGGTGCTCGGCGTCTTCGACAAGGTGAACTACTACTACCGCTGGACCTACATGCCGCTCACCGTCGGTGAGATAAGGCTGGGGATAAACAACAACATAAGGGCCAATAACATGCCCGTGGCCGTGACTACGCAGAACGCCAACATAGTGCTGGCTAAGCTCGTCATGGACGGCAAGCTCGTGAGCTCCGGGGAGTACTATGCGCCGAAGGCGTGGGTGGACTCGTCGAAGCACAGCATAGACTACCTGGTAATATTCAGGAAGCTGAGGGACTACTGCGTCTCGCACGCCATACTGTTCACGGACCTGGACTCCGACAAGACGGAGGACATGCTCGTGACCAAGGACGGCAGGCGGAGCGGCGTCTTCATATCCGCGCCCGGGTCGAAGACGAAGAGCATCCCGCTCTCGAACGACTCGAAGAGCTTCCTGGTCTTCCTGGACGACGCCGCGAGGCAGGATTTCGTAAAGAGCCTGTACACGTCGCTGGGCAAGGAGGCGGAGATGCTGAAGCTGGGCATAGAGTACAACTACATAAGGCTGGTCGACTGCGATCACCTGGACCAGCTGGAACTCTAGGGATTGTTCTTAGATGGCGACTCTACCTCTCAGGACTGCTGTTCCTTCTCCTCCTTGGCCTTAAGCAGGTCCTTGTACTTCTTGTCCACCAGCGCCTTGAGTTCTACCTCTATCTTTTTCCTGTCGTCCCCGGTTATGTCGCTGAGGTCCCCGGACAGCTGGCTGACGTACCTGACTATCATGCTGTAGCTGCTCTCCTGCAGGTTCCTGTGCCTCTCTCCACTGAGGTACCTCTCGAGCTTCCTGCCTGCGTCCATCACCGCGAGCTTTATCTCCTCGACGATCTCCTCGTTCTGCGCTATCGCCTGCTTCCCGACGCCCGAGTAGGGTATGTACACCGATGACACGTTGACGAGCACGCTGACCGGCTCCTCGTCGAACTTCGCTATCGAGTAGCGCTTCCAGTCCACCCCCCCAATCGCCTCGGTTATCGCGCAGCTGCCCGTGTCGAACAGCAGCGGCACCTTGTTCGCGAACCGTAGCACGTTGCCAGAGACCATCTGGCCGTTCGCCTTGCCCGCCTTTCCGCCGTAGGCTATGCCCACCTCGACCACGAAGGGTATCCCTCCCTTGAATACCTTCGGCTTGCGCTCCACCACGCTCAGGAACGTCGGGTCGAGTATGTTCTTCATCGCGATCTCTATCTGGCTCTCCCCTATCGTCGAAAGCGAGTCGAGTTCCGGAGCGATCCACTTCACCTGCCCAAACGCGTTCACTATGCGCTCGGCCTCCGCCCAGGTCAGCGCCCTCGGCTCCTTCTCGAAGTCGACGTCCTTCGCGATGGCCGCGAGCTCCTTCACCTTCTCCTGCGACACCCTAGAGAACGTCTCCACGAGCAGCGAGGAAACCTTCCTGCTGCTGCTCATCCTCGCGAAATCGAGAAGGTCGCTCGCCCCTATGCCGAGTGGATGGGGCTTTATCAGCTTCGCCCTCTTGGGCATCTCCTCTACGGATCTCGGGAAGGCAACCTCATTCCCGTCGGGCTCCACAAGCCTTATGCTGATGTGCGGGTTGGAGAGCGCCGTCCTCCTTATGTACTCGTAGACTCCGTGGTCGCTCTTCTCGTACTTCACGTCGCCGAACTCGCCGTAGACCGACAGCCCGCGGAACTCTCGCGGCACCGGGGTCACCTCGCTGATTATGGGCTTGTTGGACCTTATGTCCACGCTGAGGTTGCACTCGAACTGATCCTTCCCCGTGCCCGACTTGACGTGTATGCCCTTGCCTGTTGTTATGAGCGCGAAAAGCGTGCAGCCCCCGGCCCCTATGCCCTGCTGCCCCCTCTGCTGCATGTACCTGTGGAACTTCGTTCCGGAAAGGACTGACGCTAGCGCCTTGCCTACTATGCCCTTGGGTATCCCAGGGCCGTTGTCCGTGACGCCGATGCCGTACTTGTTCTCCGAGATTTCCTTCACGACGACGTCTATGCTCGGCAGTATGTTCGCCTCCTCGCAGGCATCGAGCGAGTTCGTGACGTACTCGTGCACCACGGTCGTCAGCGACCTGACCTTCCCGGAGTAGCCGAGCATCTGGCTGTTCTTCCGGAAGAACTCGGTTATGGAGTGCTCCCTGAACTCCTTGAATATCTCCTCTGAAGACTTTACCTCCTCTTGCGCCAATCCGTCACCTTCCGTTCTCCCGTTTCTTCATCTTCTCCATTATGGTGTATGCCTTTTTGTGCGTTCCGCCATCCAGCAGCACGTCCAGTGCAGAGCGCATTATCCTGAGCTCCTCGATCGTGCCTATCATGCTCACAGTGTCCCCGTAGACCACCATGTCCGCCCCGCTGACCGCCTGCATGTAGCTCTTGGTCCGTCCCTCGCTCCCTATTATCCTCGCCTTTATCCTCCTCACGTGGTCATCGTTCTTGAACATCGTCTTCAGGTCCACGGACTCGAAGAAGTAGTCCTCGGACAGGAGCTTGTAGGCCTTGTGTATGTCGAACCCCCTGCCGAACGCAAGCAGGACGTTCTTCGCATTGTACTCATCGTACGCCTCTCCGGTTATCACTACTTCGTTGCCGTCTCGAACCTCTATGCCGCACGCTAGGCGCTCGCTTATCGAGTCCAGGAGCGCGCGGTCTTCGAGTAGCTTGGCCCTCCTTGCAGGCATCAGGAACTGCTGCATCCAATCACAAAACCAAAATCAGGCTAAGACATATTGCCTCGCCGAGACTTTTATATCTTCGTCTTGCGAGGGCAATTCCTTAATAACCTGTTTTGCCATAGAGGATAGGGAGTAAAATGAACATTGTCATCGCGGTTCCGGTGGACGAGAACTTCGCGGCATTCATAGGCAAGAAGGGCTCCGCAAACAGCATCACGTTCTACAACCGGAAGCAGGAGGGCGACATGATAGTCGCGCTGTTCCCCGGCCAGGAGGACGAGAAAGTGCACGCGCTTGCCCAGTCGCTGCTGGTGGCGCACAAGATCGTGATCAGCACGGCCGCAGTCGACAAGAGGTTCGGGGAGGCGCTCATCGCAGCGTCGCTGCTCGAGAAGCCAATCATACTCACGAACGACAACGACGTTGAGGCCATACTCAAGGGTTCGGGGATCTCGAACTGCAGGATCGTGCCCAAGGAGGGGCTTTTCGAGGCGATACGCGAAGGCTCGGACCTGGCCCCCGAAGTGGACGGGAGCGATGTCAGGGTGGACATAGACAAGGCGTTCCCTGTGAGGGGCATAGGCACCGTTGCGCTGGGCATAGTGACCCGCGGAGTCGTGAAGCAGCACGAGAAGCTCTACCACTCTTCAGGAAAGCAGGTGGCTGTGCGGTCTCTGCAGAGCCACGACGAAGACGTGACCTCCGCAGGCGTAGGCACCCGCGTGGGCATCTCACTCAAGGACATCGGTGACGATGAGATAAGCAAGGGCGACTTGCTGACATCGATCGCTCCAGTAAGGAAGTCGAGGAAGATCGTGATCGATGCGAAGCAGAGCGCGGTCGCGAAGGAATCCGTCTCGGAAGGGTCGTCGTACAGGATTGCTCAGAACTTTTCCTCGAGCGATTGCATAGTGACCGGGATCCACGGAAACGATATCGAGGTCGAACTGAGCGCACCGATGCCTGTGGAGAAGGGTGACGAGGTATTCCTGATAAGGAAGGCGGTTCCCAGGCTGTTTGCGTCAGGCAGGGTTAAGGAAGCCTCTGCGTGATTCGGCCTAAAACGGCAATCTGCTTGAGCGATCACCGCACAAGGTTCTTTACCGCATCAGACAGTGGAACGTTAAGATCTGTCGCGGGCTTTTCGAGCATGACGAATTCGTATTCCGACTCCTTTAGAAGCAGGCCCTGCGCCATCCCGTCTACGATCTGGCCATTCATGTGTTCCCCTTTGTCTTTCTGCGCAGGTATGAAGACCCTGCGTTCATATTTGTGCGGGACCCCGTGCTCTGCGCTCTTCTTTTCAGGTATCCACTTATTCTCCACGTAAGTGACACTGACGTTGCTGTGCTGCTTTGTCAGGCGTCCTATGATCTCGCGACCAAATTCCGTCTGCATGCTGAAAGCGGTTCCCCTGTCGTCTCTTTCCCTGCCCCTTTTTTCGGCGGAGTCCACGAGCACTGCGATTATTTCATTGAGCTCCCCGAGTTCAGCCAAGTGTGCGGGATACCTGCTTCCAAGCGTGCGCAGGAAATTCGCATAGATTTCGTTCAATCTCTCGGCATCGAGCTTCCTCTCCGATGCGTGGTGCGAGGATCTTTTCATGATCCGCTGCAGTTCTATTTTACCATCCACTCCTATCCCGATGTGGCTAGGATAGGAAAAGGTTGCGTCAGAGCGTTCGCTTCCATCTATGAAGTAGACGCGCAAGTTCGTCTTTATTCCGGAAAGCTCAGACAGGCTCCTGCTAAGGCTTTCAACATACCACGGTATGAAACTCGAATTTATATCGATTCCGAGAGTTGCTTCTGGCGCAGTGCCATAGCGCGCGCTTTCGTATGCTGAGCGCTTCAGCTCAGTGAATATCTGTACGGGCGACTTGTGCTCGACGAGCACGCTGACTTCAGTAGGACTAGACATTACAGGGCTTTAGAGTGGTGTACTGCTCCTCTGTCATGCAACTCACGTAACTATTCCTTTGCATGGCCACATATTTATGCCTTGCGTGTGGGCCAGCTTTGTCCATAAAGTCCCTCTTGTCCATAAAGTGTCAATCTTGTCCATAAAGTCGTCACACAGTTTCTTCTATTAGTTCTATTTCTTTTTTATCAGATATTCCATAAATGTTGTATACTTGTTCATTGATTTCTTTATCTATTCTTTGAATCTCATCTTTCAGCTCGATAGCCCTATTTGTTTTATCCTTTGTTTCCATGAGTTCATTATTTAGCGAAATAATCCTATCTACTAATTTTATAATTTGATTCTGTTTGGTTTTATCTTTTTTGATAGGTATCTGTTTTAAGTAAATTCGTTTAATGTTAATATCGACAAAAAGTTTTCTAAACCAATAATTAATCAGGTTGGAATTTATTATTCCGAGAACATATTTAGTTGAATAGCCTAAGCTTTCGTCAATTATTATATTATTTAGGTTTTGAAGAGTATAGTATTTTTGATTATCATAGGCTACAATAAGCCTTCTTGGTAATTTCAGATTTCTTATGAGTTGAACTAATAATTTCTGCTCATTTAGATATACTCTCTCATCCCAACAGCCTCCGCCTGCACTACTTTTATCAAAATAAATATATTTGTTATTAAATCTCAGCCAGTATCTTCCAATATCTCTACCACTTAAGAGGGGTTTATATTTGCTATTTTTCTGAGTATCAAAAATACATTCTTTATTATTACGAGTTACCATACCTCTATAAACTTCTCCTATCTCTCCAAGAGGTATTGAACCTCTTTCTATCTTCTTCTTTATACTATCAAAGCGGTCATCTACAACTACATTAAAGGAGTAAAAGTTAGATTTCAAAAAGGATTTTTGATATATTTTCTTTTTATCTTTGATTTTCAACTGAGCAGAATTGCTGTCTCCAGAATAAAATGTAAGCTTATTCTTTAATCTAACTTTTTCATCGGATTCTTTTTGGAGTATAAGTATACAGGTATCTACATTTGCTGATTTAAAGACGTCTTTTTTCAAATCGTATATTTGTAAGATTATGGTTTTATCAAGTATGAGTTTTCTAAGATTACAAAAATATTTGTTGTTTATTATGCTGTTAGGTATGATGAATCCTAAAATTCCACCATCTTTAAGCAAGGATATTGCCCTTTCTATAAATAATGCAAAAAGGTTGGGATTAGATTCGGCAGATACATAACCTTTGTCAGATTTGTAAAATTCATATTCATCTGGGTTCTCATTTGAATATATGACATCGTATGGTGGATTTCCTATTATAATGTCAAATCCGCCATTGTCAAGTATCTCTTTAAATTTTGACCGCCATTCAAATGCATTTTCTTTTGCGACAGTTTCATCATCTATTAAAGAATTACCATTTTTGATATTCTGTTTTAAATCTGGTAGCCTGTGTTTTGTCTCTGCAATCCTCAATAATAAATTAAGTTCGGTTATTTCTACTGCTTTTCTATCAAGGTCAACGCCAAATATGTTATTCCTTAAAACCTTGGTTTTATTTGTAAGTCTCCTTAAGATGTCTTCCTTATTGACATCTAATTCTGTTTGAGAATAATTTTTATTCTTCTGTTTATAACATTCATCAAGAAAATCAAATGCACCTAAAAGGAAAGAACCAGAACCGCAAGCCATATCTAAAACTTTTATATTTTCAATATGATTGGGCTTTTTATTTTTTATTGCATTTCCTATAGTATTTTCAACAATATAATTGACTATATATGTAGGCGTATAATATATTCCTTGATTTCTTCTGAATACTTGAATATTTCCTATATATTTTTCATACATAGAGCCTAATACATTTGCATCAATTTCATTGAATTTATATTGATAAATATCGTTTTTATCATAGGTTTCTTTAAGTATTTTATAATATGTTTTGTTATCTATATTAACAAGTTCTGCTTCATGTCTCTCAGAAAAATCTGATTCGTTATAAGTAAAAAGTTTACTATCGTAAACTTTATCATATTCTTCAAATAATTTGTTAACTTTATCTTTTATTATGATATATCTATTATTATCATACTGATTTAAAATTTCCTTTAAAGTTTCATCAGACTTTGCTTCAAGTTTTCTATCCTCTACAGTCCTAATAAATATTATTCTATTAAGTAAAATCTGTGCGATTTCTTCCAACGCTTCATCTGAATGTGGTTTTTTATTATTCTTCTTGATGGAAGAGATTATCTTTTTACGCCATGATAGAATATCATTAAGAAGTTCTTCATCTATTCTAATAGTCTTTTTTATTCTTCCTTCCTCTTCGGCTATTTTATCTATCCGTCCTGTTTCAAAACTTTCTCTTGATAGAAGTAATATGTCATCTAATTTTTCAATAAGTTTTTTGTAATTTATGCGCCTAAAGATATGGTTTATGAGTGATGCTTCTTTTGTATCGCAGATTAAAATTATAGTCTCTTCGAAGTTAGATAATACTGCCCACCTTTTATTTTTATTTCTTCCATAGTTCAATGCCTGAATTATGTCTCCTTCTTCGATGCTTTTGACCTTTTTTGTTTCTAAGAAAAAGGCTATGCTATTGTTTAAATAAAAAATATAATCAGGTCTTCCTTGTGGTTGATTCTTTTGTTCTTTAACTTCATCAGTATCATCCATGCGCCAACCAAGATAACCAAAAAGGGGTTCAACATATGCTCTACAGATATCTCTTTCTGATTCTTCACTATGGTCTTTGCTATCAAAGTCCCGAATTTTCTTAATTAGATTCTTCTTCAGAAGTTCTTTATCCATAGTCTAATCCCTTCGTGTTAAGAGATATGCCCCAAGTCCAATTGCCAAAATTCCAGCTATGCCTATTGCAATTTTCTTATTTCTATCATCAGTTTCTTTTTGTTTTACTTCATTCGCTATTTCAGAAGATAAACTTTTCAACTGAGTTAATACATTAATTAATTCAGGAATATTCGTTCTATTAAATTCATATGATGTGGATTTAAATCTTGCTGGTTTAGGAACATCTATTCCTCTTTCTGTAAACACATAGGCAGGACGATTAAAAGCATGTATTACTCCTAATTCCCACATTACCATATCACGTGTATTTTTATTTTCTATTACATTTTTCGTTATAAAAATAAATGCACTATGTGAATTATAGATAGCTCCTATGAGTTTTTCGTGTAATGGACTCGGCTCTGCTGGTTGTAGTTCAGCAAGATATGGAAAGATATTTCCATTTTCAATTTGTGAAACTAAAGCAGTTATATCTAAATCATCTGAACTATGCGAAATAAAAATTTGAATGGCCATGCTATTCCTCTGGTTCTTTCCAGCCTTGCGCTTCTATCTCATCGTCTAATGCTTTCTGCACAAAACGAGATAGGTTAATGCTTTTTGCCTCGATAAATCGCTGATGCTTAGGCAATAAAGTAATAGTCTTGGGTATCGCCCTTTCTATTGGTTTTCTTTGTTTTCCCATGTTATACGTATTATACGCAAAGCTATATATACCTATTCATTCGTAATACGTATTATAAGTGTAATAAGTAAGGTGCGATGTATGGATATGAGAAGGATAAAGGGACAACAGATAGCGCAGACTTGTCAGATACAGAAGAAAGACGAATACAATTGGATAGTGCCGAGCCAGTCGGGGAGAAGTAGTTATAGGGTAAGCCACTATGGAAAGGACTTCAAGTGCAACTGCCCTGACTACGAGCTAAGGCAACAGCCATGCAAGCATGTCTACGCAGTCATGGAGATAGTCCTAAAGTGGTTAGACAAGCAGGGAAACGAAACTACAATGACAATAAAGAAGAAAGTCTATTCGCAGGATTGGCATCAGTATAACATAAATCAGGAACAGGAGAAAGGCAAGTTTATGGAACTGCTGAAAGACCTATGCCAAGAAGTGCCAGAACCGCCATACGTATTCGGAAGACCTACCATAGCCATAAGGGATTTGCTGTTTTCTTCAACCTTAAAGGTCTATTCTCAATTCTCTTTGAGGAGATTTAAGTCCGATTTGGGAATAGCAAAAGAGAAGCAATTGATAGGGCAATTGCCTTCAAGGTCTGCGATAAGCGAGTTCATGCAGAGCGAGGAAACAACTCCAATTCTTAGCAGATTGATACAGCTATCGGCGTTGCCTTTAAGGAGCGTAGAGAAGGACTTTGCAGTAGACAGTAGCGGATTTAGGACTACGAAGTTTAGTGAATATTGCAGAGAAAAGCACAACACGAAACAGCACCATGAATGGATTAAGTGCCACGTAATGACAGGCGTTAAGACCAACATCATAACTGCCGTAGAAGTGGGTTTTGAGAATGATGCAGACAGCCCTAAGTTTATACCTCTTGTAAATGCAACTGCCAATGTGGGTTTTGATATGGAAGAAGTGTCTGCTGATAAAGCCTACAACTCGATAGAGAACTACAACGCAGTTCAGGCAGTAGGCGGAATTGCATACATACCTTTCAAGAGCAATGCGACTGGGCAGTCCAACAGAACCAATGGCAATAAGGCAAGGTTGTGGCGCAAGATGTTCCACTACTTCCAGCTTAACCAAGATGAGTTCTTGGAGCATTACCATAAGAGAAGCAACGTGGAAACGACGTTCTTTATGATAAAGGCGAAGTTCAATGATTTGCTGAAAAGCAAAACGAGAACGGCACAGATGAATGAGTTGTTGCTAAAGATTCTGTGCCATAATATTGTAGTCGTAAATAACGAAATTAACAACATAAAATTAACTTAAACTTTCTTTTGACTCTGTCTTTTTATAAACTCAGCTCTATATAGACCATATCTCATAATTGTCCCGATAGTTAGCAATACAGCAAATACTGCATAGGAAGTAAAGAAGGTAGAGAAAAAGAATAGCAGAATATTTTCTATGAGATTTGATGAAACATTTACAAAAATAGAAGAGACTATATCTATAGAAATGCTCACTCCTGCTAAAATTGATGAATACCAAAAAATGAATAATAAGCTATCGTAAATCTTGTTCTCTCTTAATAATGAAACGAAATCATTATCTGACATTGATACGAGTATTGTCAAAGATGCAATAACAATTGCTATCATACCCGAAGCTATTGTAGCGTATATTGGTGATATAACTTTGAGTAAAGTTATTACCAATCCTGACTGATAACTTATACTGGTAAAAATAATGGCAAGTGCCAATGCTAAAAGAAAATCAACAGAAGTAATTAACTTTGTTAGCTTATATTTCCTAAGCATAGCAAAGAAAGTCGTATCTTCGTATCTCATTTCTTTTCCTCCCCTTTGAGATATTTCTTAAATCTGGTTAGCAATATCTTGATTAAATTGTCTGATTTTTTAAGTGGGATTGTCTCTCGTATAATATTATCTTTTGAAGAGATGGTCTGTGTTCCTTCTCCTTCCACTCTTGCCTTATAAGCTCCATAACCCGCATCACTTAAACCAATAGCTTCTCTTACAATTCCACCTTCTGCTTGGACATTTAATCCTTCTGGATTGTCAAATTGCATTTTGCCATCTTCTATTCCAGATTTATGAAACATTTCATCTAATTTTTTGAATATTTCTTTATCATCAGGATTTGAGGGTATGAGCTGAAAAGTTACTCTGACTACTTTTTTATCTTTGAGCATAGTGAATACTCTGCCTTCTTCCACCATGAGACGTATTTTCATTGCAGTTAAATCAGGAAAATAAGAGAGATAAGAATTTTCAAATATCTTAACGAACTTCTCTATCTTTATATCTGGCCTTCTCTCTTCAAATATGATGGTCTGCGTTTTTGGATGTATTATGAAGTTGGAGGCTTTGTTTAACAAGTCAAAATCTGTTTGATATGTTCTGGATTCTGTTTAAAAAGTCAGCCTTCAGTTAGTTCTCAAATTGACAATGCGCCCATGCTCTTTGCAGTATCTATCTTAATTCCTAATTCCCTCAAAATAGACATGCCTATTATTGGGTGATTCTGAGTTATGGTTTTCCCATCCTCTCCAGCAGCATCGCACTGATCTGCCTTATCGCATACCGTACATATGAAATAAATTTCCTTCGAGAGAATTCTGATTTTGCCATAGAAGTTATTCGGTTTACAATTGCGTTTCACACGGTCATCAACAAACCAAGTCTCAGCTCTATCATCTGTTGGGCACAAACCAATCTCTTTAGCTAACTCTTCTGGAATAAGGGATATCTGTGCTCCAGTGTCTATGAATGCTAAGACTTTACGGCTCCCTGAGGAGCCCGTTAATTCTACCCATTCATGAACTTTAAATGCAGTAGTAGAACCCTCTCTGGCTAAGGTGCTGCGGTAGCTTTCCAGAACTCTCTCCTTGGTTTCGTTTGTGCATTCCATAGCATTCCCATTTTACTAATAGCTAAAAGATTAATATTTTGAGAGCATAGTCAAAGCGATACTTCTATGGATAACCTTACAAAGTCGCAAAGGAGCCATGTGATGTCAACCATAAGAAGCAGGAACACGGCCCCAGAGTTGCGCATCAAGAAGCTGATGCAGGCGTTAAACTTTCGCTACCAGCCAAAAGGCATCTATGGAAAGCCTGACTTCGCAAACAGGAAGGAGAAAATAGCGGTGTTCATCGACGGGTGCTTTTGGCACGGATGTCAGATACACTACAAGACTCCTACGAGCAACGTGGATTTCTGGAAAAGAAAAGTGAGCACGAACATCAAGCACGATAGGAAAGTCTCGTATGTGCTGAGGGTGGAAGGATGGAGAGTCATCAGAATATGGGAGCATTCTATAACTGCGCTTGAGTCTAAGGATTGAGCCAATCCAGGGATTTAAATATCTTGACTTCTACAACCAACTGTGTGAGCTATGCACTCCAAGGGTACTGCTGTAGATCTCTTTTCTGGGGCAGGGGGTGCAAGCGAGGGGATTGAGCAGGCAGGTTTTGAAGTGGCTGCCGCCAACGAGATAAATGCACATGCCGCACTTACCTACAAGTTCAACCATCCAGACACCGAGCTGATACAGAAAGATGTGAGGAAACTCACTTCGAAAGAGCTGCTCAGGACAGTAAATAGGATTGATTTGCTCTTTGCAGGGATTCCATGCCAAGGGTTCTCGAACGCAGGCAGGAAAGACACGCACGACCGCAGAAACTATCTCTTTCGTGAAGTCATAAGGCTGGCACGTGAAATAAAGCCACCCTTTGTCCTCATCGAGAACGTAGCTGGGTTGCTTGCGCAGAGAAATCGACCTTTTCTCGGTCTGATTGAAGCGGGCATGAAGCGGACGGGGTACACCGTCTCACACAGATTGTTCGACACATCGGAATTCGGGGTTCCGCAGAGAAGGAGGCGGATTCTGATATTGGCATCTCAGGATAAAGATGTAACACTGGAATCTTTTAGCTGGAAAAGTCCAGAGGTTGTATCAGTAATGGGGGCTATCGGCGACCTCGATTTCCTGGACCACGGCATTGCAGCAGAATATCTTAAACTTCCAAGGACACTTTATCAGAAAAAAATGCGTGGAAGCCAAAAGGAGTTATGGAACCACGAAACAGCAAGGCATTCGAGAAAGGTGGCGAGAAGATTTTCAATCTTGAGGGAGGGAGAGGTGATGCGTACTGCGCTCCCGCGAAGCAGGACAAGGAAGATATACACCGTCAAGCTTCAGGGTGGAGAGCTATCACCCACAATGACAACTATGCCAGACGACTATGTTCATTATGCACTACCGAGGACGCTCACGGTGAGAGAGATGGCAAGATTGCAGTCCTTTAGAGATTCATACCTCTTCCTTGGCCCAAGGACCACAGGCGGCACGTTGAGGAGGATGAGCGTCCCTCAGTACACGCAGGTCGGAAATGCCGTGCCGCCACTCTTTCTGAAGCAAATTTGCCTTTTGTTGGCGAAAACAATGAGCTAAAGGCAGCAGTTAACTCTGCGGTTCACCGAAAAGTATATATATCTATTTGCCACTACTGCCTGGAAACTATGCCTGGAGGATTCCGCCTCACATCCAGGCAAGATAAGGTATATATAGTAGATTGTGTAAGAGAATTATGCAGGTGCGGTTAAAACAGATGTGTAGTGGAGGCGTCTCCTTCCTCATAGACGGAACGCCTCCCCTGTCAGGACCGCATCTGTTGGTACTATTGTGTCCTTCATATGATTTAAAGGTACCCTTTTGCCTGGTAAGGTGGTCGAAATAGCAGAAACGGAAGAAAATGAAAAGCAACATACAGAGAAAATCCGAGTTGGAACTCAGATAATAAAGCAGCTGAGCTCGGCTTTTTATCCAAATCCTCTCATAATCTTTGATGAACTGGTTTCCAATGCAAATGACGCACTGGCTGAAACGGTAAAAATCCACATCGGGAGGGGCTGGATAACGATAGAAGACGATGGAGAAGGAATGACTCACGAAGGCCTCGTCCACTTCTTCTATATTTCGCATACAGAGAAGGAGTCCGTTCCCGTCAGGTCCTTCAAGAATGTGAAGCGTTACATAATAGGCAAGTTTGGCATAGGCAAGATCTCTCTGTATCAAGTGTGCAAGGATTTTGAGATAGTTACTTGGCGTGATGGCATAGAATCTTCGGCTGTTTTCGATTTTGAGAAATTTGAAAAGGCGGATTTCATAGATTCCTTCAATTTGACGGTTAATTCCAAGAAAACCGACCGAAAAGGCCACGGGACTGTCATAAACCTGTTCAACCTGAAAGGTTCCGTGAAGGAGATAACACTGCGTGACATCAAACGCCGACTCGAGAGGACAATGCCATTGACTGAGAACTTCAAGGTATTGCTCAGTGATAGCCAAATCGGGCCTATGGAGATAAAATCGGAAAACCTTGATATCAGGATGGCGGCTAAATATGACATAAAAGCGGATGTTCCTGATGTTGGATCAGTAACTGGCAGAGTGCTCTTCTTCAAGCACGAGGATCAGCCAAGTCAGGGCGTTTTCATAAGAGTCTTGGGCAGGCTGGTCAATTCTGAAAATACTCAAGGCATATTGAACATGAATGCGTTAAATCACCCTCAGATGTTCGCAAATAAGATCAGGGTGGAAGTGAACGCCGACGGCCTCAACGACGTCCTTCTTACGAATCGCGCTGGATTCATGGAGAAAAGTGAGCAATACGTGTCATTCCGTGCATGGCTCCAAAAATATGTACGAAGACTTACGGATTCCGAGTACGACAAGTGGGGCGAAATTAGAGAGAACCTCGAGAAGGTCGAGCTTCCGCAGGCAATATCAGACGCATATAGCAATATTGCTAATGTAGTGCCCCAATCAGGAATAAGCAAGTACAGTGAGAGGGAAGAAAAAGCACGACCACAACACAAACAAAAAGAGACCAAAACCAGAAGCAGAGAACTCCCAGACCTACAGACCCTCATCAAAAAGGGCAAACTAAAGATTGAGATACAAGAGATGAAGTTGACTGATGGCGAAGCTCTTTTCGATAAAGAAAATGGAATTTTGATAATAAATTCCAGAAGCCCGTCTTATGGGTTTGCCAAAACTAAGATGAGACTATCTGGCGTAGTCTACCACATATTCAAGTCTGCAACAGTGCTCATCGCATACGAGTCTGCAAGAAATCTTGAGGAATTCAAATACATATACGATGCCATTTCCAATAATGCAGAGCTCCTCCGCAGTATTGGCATGCTACTGAAAAGAAGGTGAATAATCAGGTTGTCTTCAGCCAATTTAAGATAGCTTCTTCTACAGCAGTGCTTATGCTCCCCTTTTTGAAACCGAACTTCTCCGCAGCCTTCCTGCGAAGTTTTTCCTCGAGAGCATCGGAAATTACGATCTGCATCCTACCCATTTCTACACAAAAACATTTATACACACATACATTTATATTCCTTTTCAATCATATATACACACATACAGCTATGTGTTTGAGGCACGGATATGGAAAAAATGGAGGTTCTGCAAACGGTGGGTGGGAAGCTAACCTATAGCCAGGACTGGCCAGCTTACAACAAGGCCCAGATCCAGGAGAAAACTCTTTTCATGCGCCTATTGCATGAACTTTGCAATGAGATAGAAGAGCCAATGTATGTTTTTGGCAGGCCGAAAAAGCTTCGTGGAGACATGGTATTCAGCTCTGCCTTGAAGGTATACACTACCTTTTCGCTTAGGCGTTTCATGACCGACATGGAAACTGCTTTGAAAGAAGGATACCTCAAAAATCGATGCTCATATAGCACAGTTAGCAACTATATGAGGAGTGAAAAACTAACAGTAATACTGAAAGATCTGATAATGCTATCTGCAATGCCGTTGAAAACAGTAGAAACTCAATTTGCAGTGGACAGCTCTGGCCTGAGAACAACAAAATTTAGCGACTACTGCAGAGAGAAGCACCACATGAGCCAGTCCCATCTATGGGTAAAGGTCCATGCAATCTGTGGAGTAAAAACCAACATCATAACGGCAGTGGAGCTCGGATTTGACAACCATACTGCGGACAGTCCGCAATTTGCGCCTCTCGTAAGCGCAACGGCAAAGATGGGGTTCGGGATAAAAGAAGTATCTGCAGACAAGGCCTACAGTTCAGTAGCCAATTATAATGTGGTACAAGATGTTGGCGGACAGGCATACATTCCGTTCAAAAGCAATACAACTGCATTATCGAGTTACAGCAAAGGAACTCGAGGAAAATTGTGGAGAAGGATGTTTCATTACTTCCAGCTAAATCAGGAGGAATTTCTGGAGCATTACCATAAGAGGAGCAACATCGAAAGCACGTTCTTTATGATAAAGGCAAAGTTCACGGATTTGATAAGGAGCAAGGATGAAACCGCACAGATAAATGAGGTGCTTTTAAAGGTTTTATGCCATAATATCTGTGTGTTAATCCAGCAGATGTTTGAGCTGGGGATCGAACCTGATTTCTTGAAGGGTGAAACCACATGAAGGTAAGTAATTTATTCTTAAGTATTCAAAGCAGGGTTACGCAAAATGCGTTCTGGCAACGCTATACAAGAGGCCATCTGCTTTTGGGTGATCTTTCGTTGTTAGCGAAGCCAGTGCAAATTGGTGTCAAATATGATTAGAACCGATTCAAAAACTGGTGAGTTCCTTGACGTTAACCAAGTGCATAAGGGCGATGCGAGGATTCTGCTGAAAAAAGTCCAGCCGAATTCCATAAAATTGAGTGTGTGGTCACCACCTTATCATGTTGGAAAGGAGTATGAAAAAGGCATGTCATATGAGGATTGGGTTTCATTGCTTCGGGAAGTAATAAAGGAGCACTACGAGATACTTGTGCCAGGAGGTTTCCTTGTAATAAACATAGCTGACATTTTGTGCTTTAAAGATAAGTCCATGCCCAGAATCCAGGCTTTGAATCTAAACAGGCAGCGCAGTCAAGTTACTAAAACTGACATATTAAAGGCCATGTCCAATCACCCTGATTTCAACCGAGATCAACTTGCATTGTTGCTGGGTTGCAGCGAGCAAACAATAGACAGGCGATTACACGGCAACAATATACGTGGCGGTAAATACTCGGACCAAACGAGAGTTAAGGTTGTCGGGGGTTTGATAGAATCATTTGCTTTAGAAGCAGGGCTGTACCCTTACGATAGGAGAATATGGGTAAAGGATCCAGCGTGGGCAAATTCAAAGTTCTCGACGCTTTCATATAGATCAGTAGATGAATTTGAATACCTGTATTTCTTCTGGAAGCCAGGCGTCACAGAAATAAAAAGAGAAAGACTCACAAACGATGAATGGGCTGACTGGGGCTACAGAGGCGTGTGGAAGATTCCATCAGTCAGATCAAATTACGACCACGAAGCGAAATTTCCAGAAGAGTTGCCCTCCAGAGTTATACGCCTATTGACCGATCCTGGCGACATAGTATTGGACTGTTTTATGGGGAGCGGAACAACGGCCATAGCCGCACTTAAAAACAACAGGCAATATGTGGGCATAGAGTTATTTGCCAAATATGTAGCCCTATCCAACAAGAACATCAAGGATGCGATTAAAAAGAGAGACCAATCTTTAAAGCAGAGCCGTCTTGCCAAATCTTGGAACTGATAGCCAGCCATCTTTAGAAGGGGATATCCTAACACAGCGCCACGAATCAATCTTTGAGAGCGGATTCAGTTTTATTCTTGTGCGCTTGTGTTTGAAAGCCAATTCATCTTTGCCAGGGGTCATAATTCCAGAAACTTTTGAATAGAACGGGCCATCAAACATCAATAGTCCATTAGGAACTGAAATGACTTCCATGTACTCCAATGGTTGCGTGCCCTTGCTTTTAACAGAATAGACTACTTTCAGGAAAAATGTCAGACAGTATTTCAGTTTTCCGTCTTTTGTAACATAGATCGGAGGCAACTCTGGTTGAAACTCCATCGAACGTCGAGGCCCATTAACTTTTATTTTTGAGTTCAGGTAACCAGTCGAATTCCAGATATGCCCATCTCCTGAGATCTGGTTAGGACTTACTACGACTTCATCTGGATTATCATTTGGACCAGTGAGTTTAATGTCGAAATGAATCACTGCAGTATTAGTCATGAATCTGACATCTCCACCAAAGGGCAGCCCTACAAATTCTAAATCTGGGAAGGTATCGTCTAATCCCATAATCAGATTCTGGCTAATGGATTTTTCTCCGACCTCTCCCCACGGTATAGAATCTTCACGTGGCTTTCGCCCTCTTGGACGTGGAGCATAATTCCACCAGAAAGGTTTAAGATATACGGCTTCGTCGAATTCTGATTTGAGTTTGGGTGCCGCATTTAGACATAAATCAACAAGCTTCGTGCTATACTGTTTTTCCAAGTTTATGAGAGTTTCTGGATGTTTGATTGCTTCTTCTCTGGCCTTCATATAGCTCTCTTTGAAATCATCCATAAAGCTCGATTGAAATAGAATAGGAAAAGATAAAAGAAGCTACTCTGTTTAAAAAGTCTTAGTTCTGTTTAAAAAGTGCTACTTTCTAAACAAAGCCGAAGTTGGAGTAAGATTGTGCAAGCTGTTTTATGAGATTCTCTTCAATAAAATTTCTTGCCTTTTTATCATATAAAGTTTCTTTTGCTGTTCCTTTTAATTTGCCGAATCTTCCGTAAAATACTTCTTCTCCATCCATATTCTGTTTAGAAACATTTCCAAATACCCATATGGCTTTTTCTATACCTTTTCTATTTTTCTCAATATACCCCTCACTCTTTGATATAAAGTCGAATATCTTTTCTTCAAAACTCTTTTCCTTTTCATAATTAATTGTCCGTTGAGAAGCTATGTGCATCCTTCCTATTACGAAGTTATGCTCCCAATCATTTCTCATATCGGAATATGGAATAGTAGGTTTCTTATAATCTTCTTTGTTGGTCGTTCAACTCACCTTATTAATTAAATCTGTCCAGAAAGTCTTGATTCTGTCTGAAAAGTAGGACTTTGTGGATACTTGACGGACAAAGCCGTGTGGGCCTGGCCAGTCCGAGGGTATAGAAAACCCTATATAGGAGGGCTTTCTAATAGAAGCAATGGAATAGAATGGAAAAGCTAATTTTCCTTATTTTTCGGTGTTGAAGTTGACTGAATTCGGTAATATCGCTCTGAAGCCAGAGCTTGTGGAATCCTTGAAGAGGATGGGCTTCGTATCGGCCACGGAAGTGCAGGAGAAGAGCATCCCCGAGCTCCTCACGGGCAAGAACCTGCTCGTTAGGGCCAAGACTGGCACCGGCAAGACCGCTGCCTTCATGATCCCCATAATGCAGCGCATCAGCGGATCTGGGGACGTCGAGGCCCTGGTCGTAGTGCCCACGAGGGAGCTGGCGCTGCAGGTATCCGCGTTCGCCCAGCGGCTCGGCAACCTTCTGCGCATACGCACGGTCACGATTTACGGGGGCGCGTCGATAAACGTCCAGATGCAGGCGCTCCGCGCGAGGCCCAACATAGTCGTAGGCACTCCTGGGAGGCTGCTCGACCTGTATGAGCGCGGTGCGCTTGACCTTAGCGGTGTGAGATTCCTCGTGCTCGACGAGGCCGACCTCATGCTCGACATGGGTTTCATAGTTGACGTCGAGAAGATCATCTCGAAGACGCCGTTCGATAAGCAGACGATGCTGTTCTCGGCCACCCTCCCCAGCGAGATAACAAGGATGGCAGAGAGATATTCGAACGGAAAGATCGCCAGGATATCGATAGGTGAGGAGGAAGACCTGACCGTCAGCACGATAAGGCACATGTACGTGATGGTTCCCAACAGGCTGCGCTTCTCAGCACTGCTTGCCTACATAAAGGAGTACGCGCCCAAGAAGGCGATAATCTTCGCAAGGACGAAGTTCGAGGCGAACGCAGTGCACAGGGTGCTCGTCAGCCAGGGCCATGACGCGATACTCATGCACGGGGGCCTGACACAGGCGGCGAGGGAGAGGTCTCTCAGCCACTTCAGGAAGGGCGCGCAGTTCATGGTCGCTACGAACGTCGCGGCAAGGGGTCTCGACATTGCCGATATAACCGACATAATAAACTTCGGGGTCCCGAAGGAGCCGAATTCGTATGTCCACAGGGTCGGAAGGTCCGCCAGGATGGGCAAGGACGGAAGGGCGGTGACGATAGCGAGCTCGGAGCAGCGCAACGAGATAAGGGACATAGAGGACTACGCCAACATAACGATGCAGAAGATAGAGCTCAACCTTGAGCCTTTCAACAACCTTCAGCTTCCGGTGAGGGAGTCTAGGGACGGGCCTGACCAGCGTCCATTCCATGGAAGGGGCCGAGACTCGAGCAGGGGCGGAGGCAGAGGATTCGGAGGCAGGAGGGGCTTCGGCGGAAGGAACTCAGGCAGGAGGGACCGGCGCGGAGAGGGACAGGGTTTCTTCCAGTGCTACGAGCGTCCGCGCCACACCGAGCAGCATTCCTGATTCTGCGCCGGGCATCGTCCGCGCAATGTTTAAATAGCTAGGGCAAGCATCAGCATTGGTGCGGTTTCATAGCGGGAGAGAAAATCGACAAGCTCGCGTGGGTCTGCCTGAAGGGAGGCAAGATACTCTGCACGAGATCTAAGGGAAAGGACATGTTCTACATGCCTGGCGGAAAGAGGGAAAAGGGAGAGACCGACGCGCAGGCGCTGGCGAGGGAGCTCAAAGAAGAGCTTACCATCGACCTCTTGCCCGATTCAATGAAGCGGGTGGGAATTTTCGAGGCCCAGGCGCACGGAAAACCTGAAGGCACGATGGTCAAGCTGCAGTGCTACAGTGGCGATTTCAAAGGCACAATCAAGCCGGCGTCGGAGATAGCGGAGGCGGCATGGCTTTCCTACTCCGACAGGGATAAAATCTCCGCCGCGGGAAAATTGCTGTTCGACTTTCTGAAACAAAGGAACCTGATGAAATAGCGATTGAACATTACGGGGAGTCCGCGATTTGAACGCGGGTCACCAGCGCCCGAGGCTGGTAGCCTAACCAAGCTAGCAGAACTCCCCCTCTCAGATAATCTTACATCCCTTCTTCGTTATAAGTATGTCGTCTTCAATCCTCGCCCCGCCCAAGCCAGGAATGTACACTCCCGGCTCGACTGCGAAGACCATGTTCTCCTTTAGTTCTAGTTTCGCCCCGGGGGATAGGACCCCTCCTATGTCATGGACCTCTATTCCGACGGAGTGCCCCAAAGCGGTTATGAACTTGCCTTTGTATCTTCCTTTGCCGAAAGCATCGATATACGACCTTGCGATTCCATCCACCTCATCGCACTTCATCCCTGGTTTTATTCCCTCGATTGCCCTCTTTTGCGCCTCCTTGACTACATTGAGCATCTCCGCCTTTCTCGCGTAGCCCTTTCCACCCGCGCCACCGAAGATGAAGGTCCTTGTTATGTCGCTGCAGTAGTTGTTCACCCTCGCGCCCGCGTCAATCAGCACGAAATCGCCTGTCCTGAGCTTCGTCTTGTCCGGCTTGTGATGCGGCAGCGCCGCGTTCTTGCCGAAGTCCATTATCGTGTCAAATGACGGGCCCTCCGAGCCCAGCCTCTCTGAAATGTCGTCGAACCTCATTGCGATGTCCCGTTCGGTCACTCCTGGCCTTAGGTCCCTGCGTATCTTTTCCATCGCCGTCCGGGTTATCCTCGCAGCTTCTCTGATGTTCTTCAGCTCCTCAGCATCTTTCACAATCCTTGCCTTCAGGAACGAGCTGTTCACGTCTACTATGCCCTTCGGCATGAACCTTTTCTTAAGCCACACGTACGTCTCATAGGGCACGAAGGACCCGTTTATCCCTATCCGCTTGCCCTTCAGCGCAGCCGAGAGCAGGGCCCTGACGACCTCGGCATCCTCCATCTTTATTATCCTAAGTCCGCTGAACCTCTGCTCGAACGCGGTCTCGTACTCCAGCGTGCTCACGTAAAGGGTCAGCCCCTTCCTCTCGACTATCAGGATGTCGCTCTCGAATATTCCTCCCTTGAAGCCCGTCAAGTAGGTGAAGTTCGGGTCCTTCTCCGATGAGTTCAACAGGACTATCTTGTCCACTCCCTTGCAGGAGCCGAATATCCTGTCGATTTTCTCCCTAAGCCGCTTTTCCATCCAAAACCCTTTTTATCAGTTCAAGGATGGAACGCTCATTTAGAAAAACGTTTGTGTAGCTCCTTTGTCTCATTATGTCATCGAACGGCGCCCACTTGTAATCCGAATTCTCTATGTTCAGCCTGACTTTCCTTGTCTTAGAACGCAGCACGTACAGGCTGTTGCTGTATCTCTCCCTCCTCCGCGACTCGAACTTCATGACGTTCTTCCGCTTGGTCAGCAGTCTTAGATTATCCCTGCAGATTCCCGTCTCCTCACGTATCTCTCTGTAGGCGGTCTCGTCGTAGCCCTCTTCGGCTCGCTTCCCTCCCGCCACGAACGTCCACGCTCCGGGGTCCGTGATGAAGGGGAAAGACCTGCGCTTGACTAGCAGCAGCCTGCCCCTGCTGACTATTATCGCGGTTATCCCGTCATGTCTAGCCCGCCTATACTGTTTTTCTCCCGCGCGAAGCATAGATATTTATCTCGGAAAAACCATTATAATAGACGGTCGTTGCGATGTACGAAACGGGCCCGTCGATAACGCGCTCACCCTCAGTATATCTTAACATGCGTGACCCCCATCTTCTCAAGTACTACTACAAGTTCAAGACCATAGACCTGATGCAGAAGGAGAGCATCAGCGGCTCGTCGCCCCCCGACATCTTCGTAGGGCGGTTCGGCTATCCTAATGTCTACATCGGTCCCATGGTGCCTCCTGTCTACGGTGACACCACGATACTCTCGAGCCCCGAGAGCTGGGTCGGGAAGACGATACCTGAGATCGTGGAGTACAGGTCGATGCTGGTGCGCGGGATGCAGCGCGAGAACGTCAAGGTCGCGGCCAGCAGCAAGGTGGGGGACATGCTTCAGGAGCTCGCGCTCGCGGACAGGTACACCGGCGTGGACATGTCGCTCAGGAGCAGGCCGTCGCTGAGGATGAAGCTCGACGAGAACAGCGAGCCGTTCGGCCCCAGCGCGCAGCTGAAGGACCTCGCAGTGGGGAACACGAGGGCTAACAGGGACCTGGAGAAGGCGTTCTTCGACACCGACCTAGCAGCCAAGGACGCCATGGCCGAGCTCTACTTCAAAGGCCTGCCTGTCTCGCAGCTGCAGAAGGCCCTCTCCGCGGGCACGCTCGGGCGCAAGGGCGCGAGGAAGTTCGTCCCGACCCGGTGGAGCATAACCGCCGTGGACGACACCCTGGGCAAGCAGAGGCTCGAGAGCGTAAAGGAGTACGAGAGCATTGCCTCGCCGCTCGCGTTCGAGACGATAGGGCTCGACAACAGGTGGCTCGTGCTCATGTTCCCGGGCTCATGGAGCTACGAGCTGGTGGAGGCGTGGTACCCGAACACCACGTGGAACATGGAGAGCAAGGACATAGCCATATACTCGTCGAGCGAGTTCTTCGAGGGCAGGAAGACCTATGCTGAGATAGGCGGCTGCTACTACGCCGCGAGGCTTGCGGTCTCGGAGCTTCTCGACAAGGTCAAGGCGCAGGCACGGGTCGTTATCCTGAGGGAGACGCATTCAGGCTACATAATGCCAGTCGGCGTGTGGAACGTCAGGGAGCATGTCAGGGCGGCCCTGCGAAACCCTCCTACGACATTCGACTCGACGCGGAGCGCGTTAGACCACATCGCAAGCAAGATGGAGATACCGCTGAGCGCGTGGGTGAGGAACAGCACAGTGCTGAGGTACGTGCTCCACCAGAGGCTGCTCAGCGCGCAATGATTTCTGACGAATGTTTATTAATCATTATGCGGAATATCCCTTAGGACTCTCTATCAGGATCGATACCTATGAATGTTGCCATTGTCTCTTATCCTTCGGGCGCGACTTAGCCCGCCCGAGCGCATGATGACAACCTAATATGATCGCTACAAGATGATTGGAGAAGTATCTAATCCGCTGATGCTTGTTAAAGCTACTTTAGAGAACCTTGTCTGCGTTATCCTTTCTGGCAGCGTTCAGTTCCATACAGACTTCCTTCCTAAGTCTTTTGCTGTATTTTTTTAGGTATAGTTCAAGCTTGTCCTTGTCAATCTCCTTAGCCAAATTATCCATCGCATCGTCCCTGATGCCATGCTTGTAATACACCAGGTCAATAAGCGTCTTCTCAGGATCCGACACAGGGAGCCACATGTCATAATGCTTGACGAAACCGAATCCAAAGAACAGTTTTGGCTTCACTCGCTTCACAATATAGTTCGCTCCTATGAACTCCCTCAGGCCCTCCCTGACGCCATTTGTGGTCATCACCACAGGGTTCGTCGCCTGGGTCCAGAAGTTCCTATATGAGAGCGCGTCCTCGAGCCCGTAATAAAAAGGCCTAAACGCGAAGCCAACAATCGCGAGATCATCGTGAAAAGTGTATGTGCCCCTACTTATCCTGTGTATCTCTCCCGTCTTCATCAGGTGGTTAATGAGCAGCTTTAGGTATCTCTGGCTTATGCCCAAGCTGCCCAGTAGGACCCTCGCATCGCTGAGTGTGAATATGGGATAGTCCGCGCTGCAGAACCTCTCCCTCAGCAGGCTTACATATTTGGTCATTGGATCCTATCTCTTATGTATTCCACCAGGCTCGCGAACGAAGGCACGGGCCCTTCATATATGAGGTCCTTCAATCTCTCTTCCTCTTTTCGCATGCCCTTCTCCACATCTATCGCAGATACGAATGCCTTCAATTGCGGCCTTACCTCGCCAATATCTGCGAAATCTACCAAAATGCGCAGGTCATATAAGTCAGTTATCGATCTGCGGCCATTGTATGCGCTTATCTTTTCTAGTACTAAGGCTTCGGGAGGCAAGGTCAAAACCTCTCCGAAGGTGCCATCCAGATTCTCATACTGCCTTATTACCGGATTCTTGTAATACGCCTTGTAGTTGATGTCTATCTCCGAGTATATCCCATCCATAAGTAATTCCATATAGATGAGATTTCCCGTGTCCTTGAGCTTTATTACCTCAGCACCGTAGTCTTTCGCAGTGTCTCTTATTCTCTCCTTCAGCTCCTGCCATTTCGTCTGCGACGCCACGTAAATATCAATATCCTTCGAGAATCTTCTTCCTCCATAGCATCGCCATATGGCCGTGCCACCATGTATCTCAACTGTGCTATCCATTCCATAAATGATTTTGACCATCACGTCTTCAAGCAAGGCGACGTCCCTGTGCGCTCGCTTTCGCAGCCTATTCATGAGCGGTATGTTCATTTAAATAACCAAAGTTCATATTATAATATAACTTAGGTAAATCAATATATATAAATCTTTTGTTTTCATAACCAAAGTTATATTATACTATAACCTAGGTGATGCTTCAGATCACAATGACTTTATCCTTTCCTGCGATTATATCGAAGGCTTTTGTGTCCCGCTTCTTTTCTCCAAGGATAGCTACCCTGTATTTTTTACCTGAGATGACGCCTTCTACTAAGATAAATCCGTTGTTATCCGATTCCCCTTCAAAAATCTTTTCCCCAACATAGAACACCTCCGCCTTGGCGTGACTCTTCGATTCTCCACCCACACCAGTGAATCTTATCTTCATAGGGCTTCTTACAAGTTCTCTACATCCCACTTCGAGCGTTACTTCATCCACTTTAGCTGGGCTCTCTGTACTTTGCTGCGAAATCTTCACGAATACGGAATCTACCATGTTCTTTCCTGTTGCCGAATTCTCAATGCGGCTCAGTGCGCATATCCTGTGCTCAAGCGTCTTGAGCCTCTCGATTACGGCCTCCCGCTCAGTTTCATTGAAAGGCAGGTCGTCGGCTGCAAACTTGGCTACGTCCGAACTCTGCCTGAAATAGAGCTTCGTTTGGCAGAGGCGCCTTATGCTTGGCTCGATGTCAGTAACGTTGTGCGTAATGAGGATAAGTCCTACGCCCTTCTTCCGGAAATCCTGTATCCTCTGTTTCAGGTCTGCCGTTGCGGCCGACTTTTCTTCCCTTCCGAATATCAGTTGCGCCTCTTCCAAGCAGATCAGCATCCTAAGGGCGTTATCCCCCAATATGTCTAACGAATCGGAAAAACCATAAGTCTGTCCAAGTATCAGCGCATAAAAGAAGGGCTTCATCTTATTGCTTACGTTTGAAAGGTCGAATACGACACCCTTTTCAAGAATCGCGCCGAAGTCGATTCCATCTGCGAACGCAAACTCGGGCCTGTTCAACATCAGCCTCAGATTTTCCAATGACGCCTTTACGTTTTCTCCGTGTTTTGTATATTTCACGCTCGCATTCGTCTTCGTCGAATGCTGCTCTATGATTGCTGCCTCTATCGCGTTGTATACTTCGACAGGATCTGGTGCGCGTGTGTTCCTATAGACTTTATGAAACGCTGCGAGCAGGCACTTCTCCAAGGAATCTTGATACGGCCCTGCGTTTGACGCAGATGCCAGCAGCATGGCTAAGTTCTCATAGAACCTCTCTAGGTTTATGCTCGCGTCGCATTTGAAGAAGTTTATGGGCACTTTTGAAAGGTAAGGGCTGATCACATAAGATCTATTCGTGCGACCAACCGCGTTCCATTCCTCGGTTGGAGATATCACGATTGACTTTGAATTTCTTTCCTTCATTACCTCTTCCACAATGCGCCTAGCAGCAAAGGTCTTTCCTGTCCCAGGAACTCCAGTTACGAGAGTCCCTAAATTCAACGTTTTCTCACTTATTCCTATTTCCTGTTCGGTCTCTCTTACAGAGCCTTCGAGGTAGTTGCCTATAACTATGCCTCCGACCTGTAATCCGCTAACAGTATTTATTGTCCTAAGCATTCTTGTCCTGTCTGAGAATCCAAGCATCATTGACACGTGCTTGGCATCGTTCGGAATCGCGTCTATTCCCCTAAGTCTATCAAGTATTTCCGATAGGGGACCCCCTTCGGTTTCGAATTCATCAAGAATCAGCAGCCTGGACTTTAGGTATGCGTATAGGGGCATATCTCCATAATCTATTAGAATTGTTGTTTTGTATGCAGTGCCATTCGCAAGCATTGCCCCGTCCAGTGATTCTAGAATTCCAATGAGCGCTTTTCTTTCATCCGACTCATAATAAAGATCCCGTTGTAGTGCATCAGTCTCCGAATATGAATTTAATCGGGTACTGAGGCTTTTTGTGAGCCGTATGTCCTTCTGGCTGATTCTCTCCTCCACCTTTCCTTTCACCTCACTAATGTACTTCTTGTTTACTGGTGCAAAAGACACAAGTAGCGCGGAAGCAGCTCCCCCAAAAATTCGATACATGACATCAAAGGTGCCTTCACTCTCGCTTGCGGGAAATGCTATGATGCACCTTTTCCTGCCAGGCCATGATAGCTCCTTTTCTGAGATAGCAAACTCTGCACCAGGCAGTGCTTTCTTGACTGTTTCTACTCCATCTTCATTCTCGGTTGCCAGGAAGGTTTCCCGCCTTTTAAGGTCGTGGTACATGGCAAACTGCGCACCGAGAAGAGACTCCACGAGTAGCTTTCTGTCCATTTCACAGGGTAGCGAGAGTATCTTCGCAATCTTAAGATTATTGTTCGTCATAACACATCACCTTAAGATGAAGATGAAGACCGCGAGTATCAGCAGGTTGATTGTTGCGCATGCAACGGACCTTCCGAACCTGCCCCTTATCGCTGGTTTTTGGCTGCCCTTCGAGTGCAATATAAGAGAGGTCGCCATGGCCGCGGCCATTATGGGAAAGACGCACCACGCCATACCAAACAGCACGCACGCTATCGATATTGTCGAGGCCAGGCCTGCCGCCAAGACCAGGCGCACCAGGCGGCATTCTCCGTGCGACATACGCGCATACATTTCTTTAAATCCGGCCATCAGAGCACCAAATAGACTATGACTGAAACTGCAAATAGCGCCAGAAAACTCTCCGCCTGCCTCATCAGCGTCTCCTTCCTCTTTCCGAACCCCGCGTCGCTCACTATCAGACAGGAGAATAGGATGCTTGAGGCCAACCCACTGAATCCTATCGCAATTCTGACAAACTCTAGAAGGATATCCATCTAAACCACTTTCACATCCAAGCAGTATCCCATCATATACGCCATGAGCAGGCCCCCCGGTTCGCTCTCGAAAGACAGCAACCGCGCGATCAGCGCGCGCTTGTCTGCAGCAAAAATCTCGATTTTTCCCCTTCCCTGCTTCCTGAGGTATGCGCCAAGCGCGTCCAGCCTTTCAGCATCGATTAATCCAAGCTCTGCGAATGCCCTTTCCTCCATTGGCTTTACGCGGGCACAGCCATTCCAAGAGCCGTTCGTAAGGAGTAGGTCATATGCGATTCTCCTGAACACCGCTCCATGCATGTCCTGTGCCTTCCCAACGTAGCCTCGCCATAGCTCAAGCCCGCTTCCTCCAAGGGCACATGCTGCGCGAATACTGCCGAGCTCTCCTGCGCCGTAGTTCTCAGCGCAGCTGATTGGTAGGTTATACGCTAGTTGGCGGGCATCCGAGATATCTCCATGCGCGACGCTGTCTGCGCAGCCAATTTCTTCAGCGCACCGTATCTTTACCTTGGCTTCCGGAAGCCTCACCTCTTTCATCATCAGCATGAGAAGTACGCCGAGGGGTATAGGCAGTATCTGAAGAGCTATCTGCGAGAAAGCGCTGATCATAGCCTCACCAAGCTGAATCTATCGGCACTCAGGCGTATGGCCTTGTATCCGCTTTCGTTGATGTCGCGCAGCGCGCTCTCTATATCATCGCGTTCCACATTCACAATCTTGGATATCGCTTCTATGCTCTGGTTGTTTGCGCTCTCAAGGATTATCAGCCTGTGGAGCAGTCTCCTGTTCTTATTGAGCACGGCATTATGCATTTCATTCAGTCTCCGGTTCTCTTTCGTGAGCCCGATGATTCTCTTCGAGAGTATTATGTCCGAATTATCGGGCCGAATCGGCGCATCTTCCTTGAATGCGCATCCCACCCTCTGCCATGAAAGCGCGATGGCCAGGTAGGGGTACAGTCCCGCGAGCGAGATATCATAGTCCTTGCTTATGACCTGCATGACGCTGAGGAATCTCATGATTGCCTCGTCCAGGAAATAAAGCGGCGTAGTTTTGGAATATATGGAGATTGACGCGCGGGTTTTGTCTAGCTCTATGGAATAGAAGCGACTGCCCTGCTCCCCCTCTTCCAGCACATAGCCCAGCGTAGCACCATGCCTGACCTGCTTCAGGTTAGGGTAAACGCTTAGCTTTCGCTGCATTGCGTTCATGCAGGTAAGCAGCCTAGCCCCCACCTCGAGCTTGCTTATCAAGTAATTATCGCTCTTCCTTTCCCACTTCATTGATCTCTCCTACGCTTGAAACCGCAAAGGCAAATGCGTCTGCAATATCTTCGTCCTTTATGCCCAATCCCCTAGCCGAGACAAGGATCCGCCTTCGGTCCACTCCGCTTTCTATCAATTCCCTAATGAGCTCTGAAAGCTCCACGTATCCTGACTCTTCCGCTCTGCGCGATATCCTTGATGCGTGCGCGGAGTCGCAGATTTTACCCATCTCCGATTCAAACTTTTTTCTAGATACCTCCATATCCATCAAATCACCTGCTCGTATCCTCAGGAACCTTTCAGGCACTATGCCAACCACCTTTTCTATGAAGAAAAGGCTGCGCCTGTTTGACGCATTTGTCTGAACGATTGCGCAGCTTCCGACATTCTGGTTCTGTATCCTCTCAATCTCCTTTCCAGTAATACCGTAGTTCCTGGCGAGGCCTTCAAGGCTCTGCATGTTCTGCAGCCTGAACGCGAACAGCGTAGCCGCATTGGACAGCATCGACATGTCCACATCTTCGATTAACTGCGATGAGAAGATCAGTCCGTGTCCGTATTTTCTACCCTCTCTGAGTACGGCCTCCAGAGGCCTACTGCTCCCAAGCAGTTTCCATGCTTCATCTAGCACTATGAACACTCTCCTGCCTCCGGCCTTGCTGAAATCACGCATCTCCTCCGATATCCTTCCAAGAATCTTGTCTGCCGCGTCGACCTTGTCTCTCTCACGTTTCATTCCGCCCAGATCAAAATGGATGATGCCTTTCGAGCGGTCTCCAATCTCTTTTGGGAAGTCTTCCGGAGCAGCGCTTCGCAGCCCGACAAGTTCAACGAAACCCCTATACTCCCCCGTAAAGTCTATGACAACCACCAGCGAGTCCATCATTACAGAGAGCCGGAGCATGAGGCTCTTCATCAGGTAGGTCTTTCCGCTCCCAGTCACCCCGCATATGAATATGTGTGGGTTCATCAGCTGCTCAAAATTCAGGAAGCAAGGGAGAAAGTGCGCGTTCCCTACGAATACCCCTGCCTTGGAGTTCTTGAGCACCTCGCCAAGGCTCTGCGCGTACGTCTTCGGGAACCTGACTAGTTGCGCGATTCCGCGCGGGCTGGATATGTATGACTGCCGGTTCAGACGACCACCCGCTGCAGAGAGGCCTCTTCAAGCAGCGCCTCACCCCTTAGGGTCTCGCATTCGAACCCAAGCACCGATGCGAACGCGCTCGCGATCCTTCCGATGTTTTTCTCGGATTCCAAGGAGGCCTCAATCTCGCTTTTGCTTAGGCCAAACGTCTTCAATTTGGCCTCTATCGATAGCGGTTTCTGCTCTCTGAGGTTTCTCAGCTCCCCCTCGATCACACTCAGCTCCCTCTTGAGCGCGTTCATCCTGTCGTACTTCTGCGGATCTGACCGGGATATCTCAATCTCTTTCATCCTCCTTTTCGTCTCAAGCCCATCAATTACTCTAATCCTGTCCACGCTCTTGATCCCTAGGCTAAACTCGAAAGGGAAGTCTACGTTGGAGATGAGCGTTTCCATGAGTTCGCCGTTCATACCAGTATCGCCAGCAGGTTTCATCAGCGCAATAGAGACCGCCAGGTGCCTGCTCCCCATATCTTTTGTTGCTGAGTACAGGCTTCTGCTCAACTTGAAGCCGCAATATGGCCCAACGGGTCCGGCGCGCTTCAGCACCAGGTCATTTATCAGGTGGCCTGAGCTGAAGAAGAGCGCGGCAAGAAGGAGGCTTGCGATTGCAAAGGCAAGGATATAAACGTTCAGGGTCAGCATGCTGGCAAGGAACATGGCTATTGCTGCCGAATAGAAGGCATACGAATATATCCTATAGAACTCCCTTTCTCGCATCACATCACAGAAGGTTCAATCTCTTGAGGGGCACTTCAGATCCAAGAAGTCTTGATAGCTCGCTCACCGATATTCCGGTAATCGCAAGGCTGAACGCAGGCATCACGAAGGCGTATACTATGAAATGTCCCACCTCAGTGAAAATGCCGTTGAGCAGGCTCGCTATCCAGGATCCGATTCCGCCTATCCATGACAACAGGCTCACGTTGTCCAGGCCCTTGTCTGCGATGGACGTCGCGCTGTTAGTTATACCTTCAGAAGTAAGGGTCACCGCGCTTGATCCAGTCTCATTCGTCGCCAACGTGTATGAGTTTGATATTGTAGCATTCATCACATAGGTCAGGGGGAACACTACATATAGGCATATTGCCAAAGCGATCAGGAATCCGCCAGTCTTCCTTGTAGGATAGAAAGACCTCAGGATCAGGCCGAGCGGAAGGATTAGGGTGAGGGCGCTTACTGCTATGAACGCAAGGACCGAGGCTTGCACAGTGACGCTTACTGCGGCAGCACCGAGCGCCTGGACCGCGCTCTGTATTTGGCTCAGTATGGGGCTCAGAAAGACCTTGAACAGCCCCAACGCCGCGTAGAGCGGCAGCAGGACCATTATCAGGCCCATGATGTTCGTCAATATCGAATTGTAGGGGGTTCCAAGGAAATAGTACTGGCTTGAACCCACAAGATAGTTGTAGGCAAAGCATATTGCGGAGTTGTACGACATGAAATTGCTGCAGCTCGCCTGTGTCCCATTCCCCATCACAATGGAGTTCATGAGTGAATCCATCACCCCGTTGTTCACGAACAGGAGCAAAAGCCCTCCGACCAATGCACCGTTTATCACCGATTGGATTATCTCGTCCCTCCCGAACTCCTTGAGCTTCTTGACGTTTGCCGCATATCCCGTTCCGAGCGCGATGCCCCCTATCGCGAGCATAATGCTCACGAGCGCTATGGCTATGTTCAGGCCGTACGTGCCGAACGGCGTGGTCTGCATTGGCCTACACCATCGAATTCACGGTGATATTCGTCAGGAGGTGCGTTGATGCTATTGCAAGCCCGTTTGACGCAACGGATAGCACTGCAACGATGACCGCCCCCATTATGACATCTATTGTCGTGGCATGGAACATCGCCCTCTTGCTTGGAGGGAGCAGCTGCCCGACCGCATAAAAGATTCCTGCGACGATGAACAGGACGGCGCTCAGCATCGGGCCGATGTGCGAAAGCAGGTCTTGGATGTAATTGAGCGTAGATATGATGTCCAGCGAAAATCCGGACGCGTACGTTTTTCCCGTCATCAGAAGCAGCGCCAGCAAGGCGAACTTGACGTATTTCTTGAGAATGACTGTCGGACGCAAATATGCCTCTTTTATATTCATATTCCCACCATTATACCTAAGTAAATTATATTTACTTAGATAAATATATAAGCATTTGGATTCATATAGATATAAGCTCCTGTGAAGGTGATTGGTTTAAAGGCTAACCGGATTCACAAGATTTAAATATAAGTAAGACTATCTTACTATTATGGAAACGACCATAGAGATGACCAAAACGAGCTCAAAAGGCCAGATAGTATTGCCGAAGGATATTAGAACAAGATTGCATATCAAAAAGGGCACCGTATTTAGCTTGCAGGCAAAAGGCAAGGTGATTTTATTGAGGAAGATAGACAATCTAGCTCTTAAGGAGGATTTAGAAACATTGAAGCGCGTGAAAGCGGCGTGGGATGCCATAGAGCATGGGAGGTTCCACAAAGCGAGCAAAGAAGCATTTCTCAAGGAGCTGGACACATGGTAGAAGTTATCTGGACTGATGACTTTAGAGAGGAAGTCCAGAAAATCAGAGATGGATTGCTCAAAGAAAGAGTAAAGAAACAAATAGCGAAAATCGTTGACGATCCAGACCGAGGCAAACCTCTGAGATTTGATATGAAAAGTGAACGTACGATCTATGTCAAACCTTTCAGATTAATTTATTCAGTAACTGGAAATAAGATATACTTACTTCGATTTGAGCACAGAAAAGGAGTCTATGATTGATATTCTCTTACGGCAGTTTCTTATTCTTATTTAATTCCTTAGCAGTAGGCATAAATATGCCCGACGCGACGCTATTTCGTTGTATGCGGAAGGTCGAGGTCGAGATCAGAAGCCCGATATCGCCTGCGGAATACGCCAGGCTCATGTGTTCTTCAAGAGGAAGGGTTGGTGATGCTTGTGCGGTCACAGAAGCCCGTCCCTTTTTACAGCGCTTATGACTGTTCCGCTCACGTATTCATACCCCTCCAAAGTATGCTGCACGAACGGCTGGAGGGTCGTCCACGTGGCCTGAACTTTATCTATGCATTCTCCGAGCCATTTTCCCGAAAAATCGATTTTCGACTCCTTAAGCTTTCTTAAGACCAGTCCCTTACTTATGGACGTCCCCTTTCCGATCAGGTAATAGATGTCATACAGGTCGCGTTCCTTGTGCTTCCTGCCTGCGCTCATCAGCGCCCTGAATTTTTCGGAGAGTATCTCTTGCTTGTCCATCACGAGCGCGACGTAGTTCCTCGCATCAGCATACACGGGAGTTCTCGGCATCGGGACGGCCTTTTCGATAAGGACCGCCGTGGTATTTATCTCAAAAATTATCCTCTGCAGGGTGCTTCGCTTCCCGTTGTACCTCGGGCCTTCGATATCTATGGCTGCCTCGATCGTGCCGAACGTGTTTACGGCCGGCTCGTCCACGTATCTTGCCGTATACTGAATAGACTTCAGTGCGGAATCAATCAGCTTCCTGGCTCCAGCCGCGTCTATCCTTCGGGATGTGAAATCCAGGTCCTCCGAGAACCTGTCGGAATTGTAGAATTTCGATATCGCGGTGCCGCCCTTGAAGACGAATTCATCTGTGGTGTTCGAGTATACCGAGGACAGGAGAAGGTCCTGAAGGTAATCCTTCTCCATCTGGTACTTGTCCTTGTACGTTGTGTACCCCTCGAGCTCCTCTTTTGTCATCATGCGACCACCAGTCCATTTAACACCCGCTCGATGCGCCTCCTGATCGTGCCCACGCCAGCCATCGCAAGGTATCTCGATAGCGTGCTGAGGTCAACCTTGTTTTTCTCTAGCATCTCATCGGCATATTCGTAGAAGATATTGAAGTATATCATGTCTATTATGGCTTTCTCAGGGTCCGCGACGAATGCGCCGTCCACCTTCCTGTAGCCGAACATCATCCCTTTCTTGACATTCCTGAACTCCACCCTGTATCCGTTTATGTCCGCGATGGGCGCATGCCTCTTTGTTGTAACGATGTAGATTGTGTTCGGGATCTGCTCGGTGAGGTTATGGAACCTGAGCGATGATATGAGGCTCACGTAGGACGGGTAGATTATGTTCGACGCTATCTCGTACTCGGTCGCATCCCTCGTATAGTAGAGCCCCCTCTCAGCCAGCTTCAGAGCCTTGTCCCTGAACAGAAAGAGCGAAGCGTATGCCTTTGACTTCCCGATTATTCTCGCAGTGTCAGCTATCGTAACTAGGTGGATGCCGTTACTGGAAAGATATTCGTTGAATTCTGACGTTTTCATCAGACGTATTGTGAAGGTTCAGATATTTAAATCTTATGTCTATTTTATTATCAAATATGATAATGAATAATACATATAAATACTAAATTGGCAACTGTGGCAATGCCTGATCAAAAGCGCGCCTAGATGACGCGATGACGGCTATGTCGAATTGGGAGCGCGACTCCCCGCTAGATAAGTCATTATGCAAAAATCTTTATTCTTGTATTTCCGATACGCTTCGTTACCATGCCAAAAGTTGAAGTCGAGATTCGGAGCCTGATATCGCCTGCGGAATACGCTAGGCTCATGGGGTTCTTCAAGAGTGAGGGCCGGCTCGTCAGCAGGGAAAACCAGGTCACGCACTACCTGGACGACGCGGGCAGCCTGAGGATCCAGAGGAACGACTCCTTCGCGAAGCTCTGGCTTAAGAAGGGAAGGCTCCATGATGCGGTTCATGAGGAACTCGAGGTGAGGTTCGGAAGGGGCGACTTCCCCCGGCTCGAGGAGATGCTCTCGGAAATGGGCTTCCCGGCAAGGACGAAGTGGTTCCGGCTTAGGCACACGTTCAGGTGGAAGGGCATAAGCGTCATGCTCGACAGGTCGAGGGGATACGGGAACATAATCGAGCTGGAGAAAATCTGCAGCAAGAAGGAGAAAGACGCGGCATTGCGGTTATTGGAAACCAGGCTCTCGCAGCTGGACATAGCCCGCACCCCTGAGAAGGAGTTCGACAGGAAATACGCCTGCTACAGGAGGAACTGGAGGAGGCTTACGCGCTAGGCCTCCGCACCTCAGATCAGCTTCTTGTAGGTCAGGTATCTCTTCTCGGCGTTTCCCCAGTTTATGTTGTCCACGAATGCATTCAGGTACGCCGCCCTGTCTGGGCCGAACTTGTGGTAGTAGGCGTGCTCATACACGTCGACGACCAGCAGCGGAAGCGCGCCCGTTAGCCCTCCGACGTTGTGCAGGTCGAACAGCACATTCCTTAACTTCCAGTCAGTAGCGGCGTCGAGCTTGAGCACCGCCCATCCTCTGCTTACCTTCCCGCAGGCAACGAAGTCGGCCTTCCAGGCGTCGAACGAGCCGAAGTCCTCGATGACCTTCCTGGCAAGCTCGCCGTTCGCGTCGGCCTTTCCGTCGCCTCCCATAGAATCCCAATAGAGTTCGTGGAGTATCCCGCCGTTCGCGTTCCAAGTCTCCTCGAGCTTCAAGGCCCGGTACGCGCTGTAATTCGCGTTCGCCTTCGTGAGGTCAGCGGCCTTCAGCCCGGCCTCGACCTCGTTCCTCTTGCTGACGTACCCGGCGTAGTGCGTGTCGTGGTGCCACTTGTACGTCTCCTCGTCCATCACGTCCTTTACCTTGTCATAAGCGAAAGGCATCGGTTTCACGGCATGATTCGCATCAGCGTTTCCCACATTCTCACCTGCGAAACTTTCGCAGCCGCTTTATTTATTGTTTTGCTTTTGGATGCTGTCACTGTAGTTTTTGCATTTCTTCTGCAGGATTCGCGGGATAGCTTTCGGGACACTTTCACCAGAAAGAAATTTAAACCGCTAGTGCCATTACCTTTGGTACATTTGTCTAATGTTTTAGCAGGAATAGGTAAGGTGTTTGCATGATCGAAAATTTTAAAATTGGAAATAGTGTAGTACCGCAGCAGGACGGAATAGTACTTTTGGCTGGAACGGTCCCAACACTTATACAATCTTTCAATAATGCAGATGACATCGCACGCTTGAACGTGTTTAGGGAGAGCGGATGGCTAACAAATATCTCCTGTCAAAAGAAGGCAGGTTCCCTATCTATTTGCACGAACCTGTACAGGCTTGACTGTGGTAAAACTCTAACCTTCGAGACTGTTTCCAAAGATCCAAAAATTGGTGAGGCTGTCGAGCAGTTTAGGGGATTGAAAAGAGAAGAAAAGCACCCACGTTTCTTCTTCACCAATCACGACAGAGTGCCTGCATACGTCGTGATTATGTTGCTGAGAAACGAAATCAATGGCGATTTGCAGAAGGATGACAGGCAGATAATTCCGCCTTCCTCGAGTGTGGAAGGAAACGTATTCACTACAGCGAGCCCGCAATGAACTGGTTTTTCAATCAGTCAGCGTTCTCAAATTGCTACCTTACTAGACAGTTATAAATCTTTATATCATAATTATAGTGTAATTTTGGTGTTTCAGCATGAAGCTTAGACCGGGAAGGTGCGTAAGGAAGATAAACAGCCAGGCGTGGAGCCGCTACTCGCTCAAGAAGCCGAGGAAGAACTTCATCAAGGCGCTGCCTAGGACGAGCCTGCTCATATTCAACATGGGCGCGAGGGGCAAGGCCTTCGACCTCGTTTTCAACCTCAACGCGAAGAGCGACGTTCAGCTGAGGTCCAATGCCCTCGAGGCGGCGAGGCAGGCTGCGAACAAGTACCTCGAGCGCGAGATACCGAACAACTACTCGATGCGCGTGGTCACGTACCCACACAACGTGATACGCGAGAAGAAGTTCGCGACCGGGGCCGGAGCCGACAGGATATCGCAGGGAATGACCCTGTCGTTCGGCAGGCCGTCGTCAGTGGCGGCGAGGGTGCGCGCCGGGAAGACGGTCCTGGAGGTCAAGGCCAATGCCGATAACAGGGCGATTGCCAAGGAGGCGCTGAAGAGGGCGTCGTCGAAGCTTTCAGGCACGTTCAGCATAGTTACGGTCGAGTCCGAGAAGGAAGCTCCGGCAGTCGGCAAGTGACCGCCAGCCCGCGCTTTACCTGCGCCAGCCGTCTCATTTTTCCCAGTCTCACGCCAATCTTTATATACGTCAGAAGACAGATTCTTCAGTAAGCTATTGGGTGTTGCATTTGCGGATACTCCTGCAGTTTCCAGAGGGCCTTAAGCCCAAAGCTCTCTCCTACGCCAGGGAGCGCGAGGCGAGCGGGGACGAGGTCATCATATCCGCATCCCCCTGCTTCGGGGCCTGCGACCTTGCCATCGACGAGGCCAGGAGCGTGAGCGCGGACAAGCTGGTGCATTTCGGCCACGCCGAGTTCCAGAGCGCGGATTTCGACGTCGAGTATGTGGACTGCGCGTCCGACGCGCCGCTCGGGGTCCTGAAGGACTCGGTCGGGCCGCTCAGCGGCTTCGCCGCGATCTGCCTGATGACCACGATACAGCACGTCCACCAGTTGCCTGAGATAGCGAGATTCTACGAGGCCGAAGGCAGGAAGGTGGTCCTGAACGCGCCGACCGGACGCACGAGAGTCCCCGGACAGGTTCTCGGCTGCGATGCAGGCAACGTCTCGGCGATTGACGGCAGCGTCGATGCATTCGTATATTTCGGCGGCGGGAACTTCCACCCCCTTGGCGCGCTTATGCAGACGACCAAGCCGTTCTTCGTTGTAGACCCCTTCCTGAACAGGGTCGAGCGCATAGACGGGCTCAGGGACGTTTACCACAAGAGGAGCAAAGGCAGGGTAGTCGCTTCGTTGGGTGCAAAGAACTTCGGTATACTGGTGAGCACCAAGAGCGGCCAGTTCAGAATGGACCTCGCAAGGTCGCTGAAAAAGCGGATAGAGGTCGCGGGGCTCTCTGCAGCAATACTGGTCTCGAATGCCTTTGATTTCGAATCCCTCGGGAACCTGTCTGAGGTCGATGCCTTCGTGAGCACGGCGTGCCCCCGGATCGCGACCGACGACGGGGAAAGGCTTAGGAAACCGCTGCTCAACCCGGACGAGCTGATCATCTCATTGGAAATGAGAGAGAAATAGAAAAAAAGGCAAAGGCAGCCTTCAGGTCGCCTTCACCGTCAGCGTCGCCACCTGCAAGTAGCTTGTGCATGCGGCTATGCCGTTGAAGGTCACAGCATTCCCGCTAATATAATAGGCCGGTCCCGTCGAGCCGCTGCCATAACACGCCCAGATGGACCCTGCCAAGGTAGCCCCGACCGGATATGACGTAGCCGGCCATGCGCTGATTGCGCCTGGCTGTAGTACGTTGAAGCTCAACGTTACCTGCGCCCCATTGGGAAACGAGATGCCGTTGATGGACGCCGTCGAACTTAGGAAGGAGTTTATGGGTACCAGAGGTATGCCGTTTATGGTCGTCCATCCCTGCGGCACGAATACGAACTGATAGGCTCCCCAGTTCGTTCCGGTGTCCTGTCCGATCGTCGCAGTCACCAGTCCTGACGTGTGCGAAAGGGATACGCTGCTGCAGTAGAATCCGGACGCCGCGATGCACGACGTGCCCAGCAGCGCGCCGCCGCTGAAGACGCCTATGCTGAACAGCGCGCCGAGGACGACTGAGATAATGAGTATGGCCCACCCATAGGTCATCAGGTATTCCATTGCGCTCTGCGCTTTTAGGAGTCTTTGATTCATCAATACACCTTTCAACTGTTTCCAATTCAATCTAAACCAATTTAAAGCTTTACTTTTTCAAAAGTCAGGCCTCCGCGGCTGCTTTTATGCGCGGACTACAAAAAGGGCTTTAAGTCAACTGCTCTGCGAGTAAGCTATGCGCTAAGCCTGTGCAAAAAAAGAAAAAAAAGGCAAAGCCGGCCTTCAGGTCGACTTTACAGTTAATGTTGCTATCTGCATCCATCCTGACGGGGAGCCCGTGCATACTGCCCCGAAAGTCGCTCCCGTTGCAGACGCAGCCCCGTAGCACATCCATATGGAGCCTGCGGTCGTCGTACCTACAAGCGCGTTCGACGCACCCCACACAGAGCTGCCTCCTGGAGGCACAACTGCGAGGTTTGTGTAGGTCAACTGACCCCCGCTAGGCAACGAAGTGCCCACCTGCTGGCCTACTGCGGGCACTTTCGGTATTCCCGAAGTGTCAACGCTCCATCCCTGCGGCACGTAAGCGATTCCATAGGCCGGCCAGTTCGTGCCCGTGTTCTGCCCCACGGTCACCGTTATCTGCCCAGTGGTGTGCGAGAGTGACAGACCGCTGCAGTAGAATCCTGATGCTGCGATGCACGACGTGCCCAGCAGCGCGCCGCCGCTGAAGACGCCTATGCTGAACAGGGCCCCGAGGACCACTGAGATGATAAGTATGGCCCATCCGTAGGTCATCAGGTATTCCATTGCGCTCTGCGCTTTGAGTCTCCTTTTATTCATCGCTACACCTTCCAACATTCACTCAATTCAATCTAAACCAATTTAAAGCTTTACTTTTTGCCTTCAAAGGAAAGCAGCTCTCCTGCGGTGCTCTCTATCTGTATCCTCGCGGTGTCCTGCTTGCGCCTGAAATCAGGAACTATCGAGCTTGCGAACCTCATGGACCTAGTCGAGTCGTATATCTCCTTCATGAACTCGTAGTACTCGCCCGCGCGGTCGAGCTCCCTGTTGCGCATCGCGTCTATCGCCTCCCTCTTCAGCTCCCCGACGAGGTCCATCATGCCGAGCAGGTATGCCACCTCGGACTCTCGCAGCTCCCCCTGGGACGGCAGCCTGCTCTCGCCCAACACGGTGTAGAACGCGCCCGCCTCGACGTACTCCTGGTGCGCCTGCAGCGAGTGGTACTCCAGCCCCTTCTCGATCTTCTTGAGCTGCGCCACCCTCGACCTGAGCTGCCTCATGAGCGCGGCCGCCTCCGCCTTCCTCTGCGCGTGCATCAGCGTTATCGCCTTCCCTGAGAGCCTGACTATCTCCCGGGACGCCGCCATGACGCTGTCCCTCCGCTCCTGCAGCCTCTCCAGGTGCTTCTCTATCTCGTCCATTCCGGCAAGCGTTGCCATAAGATCATCGTCAGGCCCGAGCTTCCGGGCCATCTAAGGATGCTCGCTTGGTGCTTTTCAACCTTTTCCTTCAGGAGGCGGAATCGAATGCGATCGGCATCCGCTGAGATTCACTCAAGGAGGAGTGTACCCCGAAAGCCACGAGCCCGTGTAGATGACGTTGGTCGCTGCTCCGCCGTTGTTGTTTCCGCTGTAGTCAGTGGCGTTGCCGTTCAGCGGCCACCATCCTATAATGTGATACGGATCCACCGGAGCGGCGCCTATGCCCTTGATGTAGAGCGTCTGTATCTGATTGGCGTCGAGGGAGGTGTTGTAAATCTGCAGATTCGCAAGGTCTCCTACGAATTTGTAATACGTAGGATAATTATATGCGAGCACGCCTATCAGCGCGCCGTAGGACGAAGGTACGCCTACCCCTCCAGAATACGCGATTTTGTTTTTAAGCGCACCATTCACGTATATGTAAAGGTACGATCCGTCATAGACGCCTGCCACCTGGTACCACGCGTTCATGCTTAGCGTGCCCCCCGATACGCTGTTGGAGGCCAGGTTCCATACTAGGAAGATAGGCACTCCGGTGTTGGACACATACAGATTGTAACCGTTGTAAGTGCCACCGCTATCTCTCGAATTGGAGAACAGGTACTGGCTGTTGGGGCCTAGGCTCTGCGGATCCGCCCATATGGACACCGTCAAAGCGGTCGCAAGGTTGTTCATCTGCAACGCATTGCTGCCCACATACACATAGCTCTGGCCGTTGAACTGCGCGACCTGCTGCGGCAGGACACCGCCGCACGTGCCCTCGAGGTTGGCCTCGCCCGACGACCGGAATATCTTGCAGTTCCCCGGAGGCGCGCGGGGGCCGATGTTCGACGATCCGAACGCGCCGACGCTGTAGAGCGCGCCGAGGATCACCGTGATTATGAGGATCGACCATCCGTAGGTCATCAGGTACTCCATCGCGGACTGCGACCTGATGCTCTTATGGAGTTCCGAATCCAGCATGGGCTCATAGGACTATCTGAAGGAAAGGATAAAACGGTATCGAAACGCGAACCCGCGGCTTTGTTCATCAAACCCATTCGGAGCAGCATCGGATTTTTCCGAGCGAATCGGTTAAATACATTGGTTTCCAAGCAATTGGCAGAGCTACATGGCAAAGGAATGGAGGGTTACGCCCTACGACGTCGAAGGCAATGTCGACTACGACATATTCGCGAAGGACTTCGGCATAAGCCTGATAGACAAGAAGCTCGAGGACAGGATCAGGAAGATCGCGGGCGGGACGCACCACCTGCTTAGGAGGCGGATCTTCTACGCGCACAGGGACCTCGGCTGGCTGCTTGACGAGTACGAGAAGGGCAACAAGTTCTACCTGTACACAGGCATAGCGCCCAGCGGCTCCATGACCCTCGGCCACCTCATACCCTTCATGTTCACGCAGTGGCTGCAGGAGAAGTTCGGTGCGGAGGTCTACATCCAGATACCTGACGAGGAGAAGTTCCTGGCTAAGAAGGGGCTGAGCCTCGAAGAGGTGCACAAGCTGGCCTACGAGGACGCGCTGAACATAATGGCGCTGGGCTACGACCCGAAGAAGACCAGGATATTCTTCAACACGGACTATGCGAAGACGCTGTACAAGCACGCCGTGCGCACCGCGAAGCACATAACCTTCTCTATGATAAAGGATGCGTTCGGGTTCACCAACGAGACGAACGTGGGCTCGCTGTTCTACACGAGCATGCAGGCGGTGCCGGCATTCCTGAAATCAGTGGAGGAGGGCAAGAACGTCCCGTGCCTGATACCGCTCGCGATAGACCAGGACGTGCACTTCAGGGTAGCGCGCGACGTGCTCCCGAAGCTCGGCTACTACAAGCCCGCGATAGTGCACGCGAAGTTCCTGCCGGGCCTGGACGGCAGGCCGAAGATGTCGGCGAGCGACCCTAACAACACGATATACCTGGACGACGCTCCGGACGTCGTGAAGAAGAAGGTCTACCGCGCGATAACCGGCCAGCAGCCGACCGCCGAGCTGCAGCGCAAGCTCGGTGGGAACCCAGACAAGTGCGCGGTCTGCCAGTATTACCGCTTCCTGTTCGAGCCGGACGACAGGAAGCTCGAGAAGATATTCGAATCCGAGAGGAACGGCACCCTGCTCGCGGGCGAGCACAAGGCGGACCTCAACGACAGGATCAACAGGTTCCTAGTTGAGCACAGGAAGAAGAGGGAAAGGTTCAGGGAAAAATTGAAAACTTGCATCGTAAGCGATTGATTCGGGACTTCCTATGTCTAATTCGACCACCATCAAGACATATGACCTTGCGGCGGAATGGTACGCCGAAAACCACTGGAACATGGGGAAACGGTTTGAAAGATATTACGGCGAAGTGCTTAAAATCCTGAAAAAAGGCTCCTTGATACTTGATGCGGGGTGCGGCCCTGGAAGGGATGTTTTGTATTTTCTCAATAAAGGGTACAGAGTAATCGGAGTGGATGCGTCTGAGGGCATGATCAGGGAAGCGAAAAAAAGAGCGCCTGAGGGGACCTTCCTGAAGATGGATATTGAAAAGCTCAGATTTGAAAAGAATACCTTTGATTGCGTGTGGGCTTGCGCAAGCGTATTGCATGTGCGCAAATCGGGAATCGCGAAAGTGCTCAAGGGATTCAAGAAAGTGCTAAAAAGAGAGGGCATCTTGTTTATTACCGTGAAGAAGGGAATTGGGGAGAAGATTAAAATCTATCCCAATGGAACGAAAAGATTCTTTGCATATTACGCTAAAGGGGAATTGGAAGGGCTCCTGAGAAATGCTGGATTCAGAAAAATCAGGGGTTATCTGGATAAGGATGAGAATGGGGATGTTTGGATAAATTATTTGGGTCGGAAGGAAAAGTGAAGGAGATGTTTGTATGCTCGTAATCGGGATAGAAAGCACAGCCCACACGTTCGGGGTCGGCGTAGTCTCAGGAGGCCGCATGCTCGCTAACGAGAAGGCGATGTATGACGTAGGGAAGAGGGGCATGATTCCCGCGAAGGTTGCGGAATTCCATGCGAAGAACGCAGGCGATGTTCTAGAGCGCGCGGTCGAGAGCGCGGGAATAAGGCTCTCCGACGTGCAGGGCGTTGGTTATGCGATGGGTCCCGGGCTAGGCCCATGCCTCCAGGTCGGCCAGCTCGCCGCGAAGACGCTCGCTGCCAGGCTCGGCGTGGGCATAGCCCCCGTGAACCACGCGGTCGCGCACGTCGAGATAGCCAAGATTGCAGCTGGACTGAAGGATCCCCTCGCGCTCTACGTTAGCGGCGGAAACTCCCAGATACTCAAGCTGACCGATACGCCGTACAGGCACTACCGCATTCTCGGCGAGACTTTCGACATAGGAATCGGCAACATGCTCGATTCATTCGCGAGGTCCGCTGGGCTGAAGCCGGCGTGGGGCTCGACGGTCGCGAAGTTCGCGGAGGGCGGGAGCTACGTGGAGATGCCGTACACGGTAAAGGGGATGGACTTCGCGTTCACGGGGCTGCTCACCAGGGCGGCGGAGCTCGCGCAGAGCGAAAGGATAGGGGATGTTTGCTACTCCCTGCAGGAGACCGCGTTCGCCATGCTCTGCGAGGCCACCGAGAGGGCGCTGCTCCTCACCGGCAGCAGGGAGCTCTGCATCTGCGGCGGAGTCGCGCAGAGCAAACGCCTTAGGGAGATGCTCATGCGGGTGTGCGAAGAGCACGGGACGAGATTCGGATGTGCGAGCAATGAACTCAACGCTGACAACGGCGCCATGATAGCGGTTGTGGCCGAGAGGGCGTTGAGCAGGGGCCGCGGCGCGAAGCTTGGAGAGTGCGGCATACGGCAGAGGTACAGGATCGACGGCGCGGTGGTGCTATGAGAAAGCTCAGCGAGGGCGCGGAGGCGAAGATATTCGAGACCGTGGTCTTCGGAAAGAGCGCGGTGGTGAAGGTCAGGCAGGAGAAGAAGTACCGGATCGCGGAGCTTGATGTCGCGCTAAGGAAAGCCAGGACCAGGAGCGAGGCCAGGCTCATGCACAAGGCGTTCGTGTGCGGAGTGCGGACCCCGAGGATAATCGCGCTTGGGAAGTTCTCTATATTCATGGAGAGGCTGCATGGGAGACTGCTGAAGGACTGCAGTCCAAGCGCGACTGATTACAGGGAGATAGGCGGCCTGCTGGCGAGGATGCATAATGCAGGAATAATCCACGGCGACTTCACTCCCGCGAACATAATGCTCTGCGGAGGAAGGCCCTACGTGATAGACTTCGGGCTTGCCGGGGATAGTGGCAGCGAGGAAGAGAAGGCGATAGACCTGCTGCTGATGAAGAGGTCGGTGCCGGAGAAGGAATACCTGGCCTTCGAGAAGTCGTATGCAAAGGAAGGGACCGGATCGAGGGGAACGCTCGGAAGGCTTGCCGAAGTCGAGAAAAGGGGGCGGTACCAGGTGCGGACGCTGACCCAGCTTTAGGTCCGCTTCGACCTGGCATCTCGGGTGCGAGTCCATCAGGCCGAGACCGGCGATGCGCCGGCCTCTGCCAGCAAGATCGAGCCCTACAATCCGCGCAGATGCGGGTCCGCTACAGTTCGCCGACCCTTCTCTTCTGCGATCTCTTCATCCTCTTCCTTCGCTTCTTTACCCATTTCCAGCGCATCTTTCCCTTCTTCTTCCACTTTCTAGGTATGCTTCCCAAGTAGGCACCAATTAAGTTTAATATGCTGATTTGCTATGCTAATCTTAATTAATTGCACCTTTATATTAATGTTCTAGTCGAGGAGTGTTTGGATGCAAAAGGCAATTGTCGCCTATCTTGTGATACTTGTGCTGATGGTGATAGCGTCATTGTTCCTTGCGGGAGTCGGGTTCTTCAAGCCGGCCACCAAGCCGATAACCGTCATCACGACGCTGCAGAGCAGCAGCACGACGACGGCGCCTCAGGTCGTGAAGGGCGCTACTACGACCGTAAGCGCGTCGACGACGATAAGCCTTCCTACCACCTCGATATACCTGAGCAGCTGTCAGTCCAAGAACGCGACGGCGAAGATCCCTAACGGAAACTTCTCCACGGGCACATATGCAGGATGGAACGTGAGCGGAGCGGGCTTCGGGAGCGTGCCGTTCAACATAATATACGCAAACAACAATACGATAAACGGCTACTACGGATCTCCGTGGAGCGACTATTCGGGCACGTTCTTCGCCACCACCTTCCACGGCGGGCTGTCGCTGCAGCCGGGCAACCTGACCTCGAACACCTTCGAGGTGACGGAGCCGTACCTGAACTTCAGGGTGCTGTCCCCCCAGAGCGACCTCCTGTATGTCGAGATACTGAACCACGGCAAGCCAGCGATAGTCGTGCACTACAACACGTACGTTATCGCGAACGCAACGAACGCTTTCGCGAACGCTAGCATACCGCTAACGACCCTCCTATGCCAGAACGTGAGCGTGCGACTCTACGCCGACGCTGTCGGCCCGGTGCAGAACCTGGACTACATAGCCGCGGGAGACTTCTATCTGGGAACGTCCGCGGTTTCGACGCCAGGCATAGCCTCGATAAACTTCACTACCCACTAGCCGGAAGCGGAAGGGATCACTGCGGGCCCGGCTCGGATTTCGCTTCGGCCGCGACCGCAGGGATCGCAGCTCCAGGCGCGCCTTCGTTCCGAGGCCCCTGTCCCGGCCTGCCGCCCCTCTTTCGCTGCCTTGCGACCTTCGCGTTCGCGAAGAAGATATCCGCGTCCTCTGGGCTGGTCGTTTCGATCCACGCTTTTATGTAGGTGGCTATGTTCTTGAAGGGCTTCGAGTACCTGTCAGTGAAGCTGTACGCGCCGCCCTCGTGCTTGAGTATTCCGACGCCGACCCCGAAGTCCAGGTACCTCTTCCACGTGGCCGTGGGCAGCGAGTCTCCGCAGTCCTTGAGCCTCAGCGAGCCCCTCTTCTTGACCTCGAGCAGTGCCTTCGCGAACCTGTAGGCCCTCGTCTCGTTCTCGAAGTATATCTTCGCGAGCTCCCTCACGTTCGGGCTCTTTAGCTTCTCCTTGAGGGGGGCGTCCTCGAACTCCCAGTACTTTATCGCCATGCGCTGTTATGCGCGCTTCAGGATTTTAAGCTTTGCCCAGCGCGCCCGCGCCGAGCTTGGAGAACTGCTTCATCAGGTTCCGGTCGTTCTTGAACTTGCTGAGGAGCTTCTTCATCTTGTTGAAATCGCTTATGAGGCCCCTGACCTCCTTCTCGGTCGATCCGCTTCCGGCGGCTATCCGCTTGATCCGGCTGGTGCTGTTGAGCAGGGCTCCGTTCTCCCTCTCCTCCTTCGTCATCGAGTCTATTATCGCCTTGTACCTCTTGATCTTCTCCTCGCCCTGCTCCGACATGTCCTTCGGCACGTCGACCATGCCTAGCATGCCCATCACGTTCTTCATCGGGCCCATCTTGTTGAGCGCCTTGAGCTGGGTGTAGAAAGTCGCGAAGTTCAGCTCCTGGGGCTCGACCTCCTCGGGCTTCAGGTTCGCCTCCTTTATCGCCTGCTGCACGTTCGTTATGAGCGACGCTATGTCGGGTATGCCCAGCAGCCTCCCGACGAACCTCTTCGGGTCGTAGAGCTCGAGCGCGCCGAGCTTCTCGCCCGTGCCTATGAACTCTATGTTCACGTGCGCCGCGCTCACTGCGCTGAGCGCGCCCCCGCCCTTGCCCGAGCCGTCGAGCTTGGTGACCACGACGCCGGTGAGCTTCACTGCCTCGTCGAACTCCCTGGCCTGCCTGCCTGCGACCTGGCCCGTGTCCGCGTTTATGACCAGCAGCTTCTCGTCCGGCCTGAACTCTCCGGTTATCGCCTTGAGCTCGGATATCAGCTCGGGGTCGAGGGCGTTCCTGCCGCTCGTGTCGCAGATGAGCACCTTCTTGTCCTTGAGGGCCTTCGCTGCCTCGCGCACGATCTTTCTTACGTCACGCTCGTCCTTGATGCCGAAGAAGCCCACGCCCGCCTGGCGCGCGAGGGTCTCGAGCTGCTCGTAGGCCGCGGGACGAGAGACGTCGCAGGCGATCAGCGCGCTCCCCAGGCCGCGGTCCTGGTAGAACTTCGCGAGCTTCGCTGCGGTGGTCGTCTTGCCCGAGCCATAGAGGCCGAGCAGCATTATCCTCTTCGGCCTTATCTCCGGCTCGTGGCTCTCGCCCATCAGCTTCACGAGCTCGTCGTACACGATGTTCGTTATGTAGTCCCGTGGGCTGATTCCTGTAGGCAGCTCCTCCTTAAGCGCGAGGTCCTCTATCTTCTTGGTGATGGACAGGGCGAGGGCGACATCGACGTCCGCGGATATGAGCGCCCTCTGCAGCCCCTTGTTGAACTCCCTTATCGTCTTGGCGTCGATAAGCGTAGCGTTGGTCAGCTTGGCGATCGCCTGCCTAAGTCCTTCTCCCAGATCCATGAGCAAACCCGCAAAGAGTAAGAATAAATAAAGGTCTTAAGGAATATATATGCGCATGGGCTCGTAGCTCAGCCTGGTCAGAGCGGCGGTCTTATAAGCCGTAGGTCGTGAGTTCAAATCTCACCGGGCCCACCATCAGCGCGCTCAAGCATGCAACTTTGGCGTGCCTCCTTTAATCCCAATGTCGCAGACCGGAGCCCGCACGGCGGTTTTGCTTCTCTCTTCCTTCGGAGTATATACCTCAAAGCGAGCCCCGAAATCCTCGTCGCAGGACCTGAACCGCAAGTTACGGAACCTCAACTTCGATTGCAGCAAGAATTTCAGTTCTTCCTGTTGCTGCTCCGCAGCAGAGCGGGAGACTCTGATGGATTTTCTCTTCAGATTGACTAGTTGACTGCGCAAATTGTCTAGGAGCTCGAAGCGCATATCCAGTATTCCAATTGTCTGCAATTTACCCAAATACTCAATGAATTGGTTAAATTCCATATTCTCAATTGCTTCTCCAGCCAAGTATTTCTTATTCTGGAACAGATGTATCTTCTCAACATCGCCATTTATCTTCAAAGACAGGTCCGCATCGGTAATCCTCGCTGGCGTCCAGGTCTGGTTAAAGGAAGTCTTCAGCTCGACTACAGCCACATTCTCTAATCTAAATGTTGCGTGATCAGATTCATCGGACCCATACCTGTAAGAAAGCCGCACCACTTCACCGATTAATATGTGCTTCTAGACCTATAAATAGATTCACGTAGATTCTGATACCATGAAAAACGAGGCCCTTGTGAAGCGGATCGCCAAGTGCAGAATCGGCATCCTCTTCGGGCTTGCCGAGGAGAAGACGCTGAAGGATACCGAGGCTTCCAGGAGGCTCGCCAGGAGATACATAAGCATCGCGAGGAAGATAAGCGCGCATTACAAGGTAAAGATTCCGAGGGAGCTGAAATACAGAATATGCAAGAAGTGCGGCAGCTTCCTGGTGCCGGGAATCAACTGCAGGGTGAGGGTCGCAAGCGCGCACGGCTATGTCGCATATGTCTGCGAATGCGGCGGGGAGACGCACATCCACTACAAGCCGAAGGCGCAGTAGCTCAGAGCGTGCCGAGCTCCTTGGCCATCCGCGCAACGAGCTCCCCTACCTTGTCCGAATTCGATAGCGTGAGGATGTTCTTGTCGAACACGAGGTAGTCATCGGTGACCTTGCCGTGGTAAAGCCTGACCAGGTTGGCGACATCCTCTTCGACGCGCGCAACGTTGGCGTCCCTTATGACGTTCGCCCTCGCTATGGCCTTTATCCCGTTACCGATGCCCGCTATCAGCCGATTGCGCTCGCTGAACGCCCTCAGGAGATTGAGCAGCGGCCGGTAATCGTAGAGCCTAAGGGCGTCCAGCCCAGGCCCGTCCACCATGATTAAAGCGGAAACGTTCGCGGGATCCACGTCCGCGAGGGTCTTTTCGGGTTTTACCGTGGCGCCGTGGCATCCTTTGCACTCCTTAGAGCTGAATCCGGAGACCTCCTCGATCATGCCGTTCTTGGCCAGAAGAAGGCCAAGCGCAGATACGGTCTCGTCCTTGAAATTCGGTGGCACTATCACAGCAACCCTAACGTCTCCCACGCAATCGCCTGATTTATATTCAATGGAAAAAGTTAAAGGCTATTGCCTTTGCCAGCACGCTGGTCCGCAACCGCTACACTTTAGATGCGCAGAAAGCACAGCGCTTTGCTCCTATAGGTATATTAGAAAGGCATTCTGGGCATTGCTTCGTGGTCGGGGAAGCGGGGGTCTTCTTCGAAGTCATTTCTTTCATTCTGGAGACTGGTTTTACTATGAAGAAGAAGACTACTAGCGCTATAGTGATGAAATTTATTATTGCATTGACGAACGAGCCTATCATGAACACGCTGCCATTAATCGTATAGGTCAGCGAAGAGAAATCGACATGGCCGGGAATGCCTATCAACGGCGTTATGATGTCTGTCACGAATGCCGTTATGATGGCATTGAAGGCGACGCCTATTATCACTGCGACTGCGAGATTAATCACGTCTCCCTTCATAATGAAGTCTTTGAATTCGTCTGTCAAGGACATGATATAGCAATAGTAATTAGTCTTTTTATAGATTACATCCTGGCCTTGATGATGTGGAGGCTTAGGATTTCTGAACCCAGCGCCTTCGACGGTAAATGTAATTGGAGGCACAGGGAATCGAACCCAGACTCACACCGTGTAAGGGTGTTGTCCTACCATTAGACGATGCCTCCACCTCCTATCTCTTGTGCTTCCTGCAGAATTTGTTTATCTTATCTATTGCCGATTCTAATATGTCTTTCGTTGGGAGCGCGACGATCCTTATGTGGCCGGCGCAGCCGAAGCCTGACCCGCGCGTGAGCTGGACATACTCCTCCTTGAGCAGCCTGTCTACGAACTCCCTGTCGGTCCTTATCCTGATGGCGCTCCAGTCAACCTTCGGGAAGAGGTAGAACGCGCCGCTCGGCCTGACCGTCTCAAGATACCTGCTCTCGTTGACCAGTTTCGTGGCGAAGTTGACCCTGCTCGCTATCTGCCTCAACATCGCGCCCATCGCCCTCTTGTGCTCCGCGACGTTGTTCAGCCCCGCCGCGAAGGCGTACTGCGCGGGTGTGTTTGGCGAGAGCCTCAGCATCGCGAAATCAGCGAGCTTCTCCCTGACGGCTACGGAAGCCCTATCGTCCCCTGGAATCAGGAAGAAGCCTATCCTGAAGCCGGTCGCGTCGAATCCTTTGGATGCGCCGTTGAGTATGACATACGGCATCCCCCTGGCGAGCTCGCAGACGCTCGTGAACCGCGCTCCGTTGAACACCAGCTCATCGTATATCTCGTCGCTTATCAGAAGGATCCCGTGCTCGTTCGAAAGGTCCACCAGCTCCCTCAGCACGTTCCTGCCCAGGACCGTGCCGGTGGGATTGTTCGGATTGGTGACTAGCAGGTACTTCGGCTTCCTTCCTCTCAGCTTGGCCAGCGTGCGCGCAAGGGAGTCCACATCCACGCCCCAGCCTGAGGACTCCTCATACCTGCCGTCCACCTCAACCCCGCCGTAGAGCCTGAGGTACGGCCTATAGAGGGGATAGCTAGGCCTGAACAGCACTGCGCGGTCGCCCTTGTCGATGAGCGCGGCATTGGCCAACGCTATGGCCTCGCTGACCCCCTGGGTCATTATCACGTGCTTGAAGTCGGTCTTGAGGCCGTATCTCCTCTCATACCTTTTCGCAACCGCCTCCCTGAGCTCCCTGACACCACGTGGGTCTGAGTATCCGGTCTTGCCCTCCCTGATTGCCTCCACATAGGCATCCAGGATGTACCTGGGAGTCCTGAAGTACGCAGCAGGATCGCCCCGGTTTAGCTTCAGCACCTTCCTCCTCTCCTCCGCAAGCTCGTCCGCGACCCGATCCTCCTCCTCTATCGGGTTCTCTGCGAAGGCGCTTCTCCGAGAAAGCAGCGACACCATACCATCGGTAATCTAGCAAAATGTGGCTATATATGCTTTGCTGTCATATGACGTCTGTTTAAGCCATTGAGCAAATCGGAAGGTGTTTTTTCGATGCCCGAAGGGACCTGGGAAAAGATCGTGAAGGACGCGCCGCCCAAAAAGGCGCAGCCCGCAATAGAATATTTCCTGACCTACGGATGGGCCATCATCGTAATTGCAATAATAATGGCCATACTCTTTGTGTTCATTCTCGCACCCACCACATTCGTTCCCTCCTCCTGCACGTTCTCATACGGATCATACTGCGACGACGTGGTCATGAGCTATAACTCAGTCTCTAGCAGCGTGTGGATGCTCTTCACAAACTCCCAGTCATATCCTCTGCTGGCTCCGACGATACAGCTGAATGCCAGCGGCATCCCTGCGACGGCAGGCACCTGCAGGCCTAACTTGGCGCTTGCGGGGGGCGCAATCCTATGCAGCGTGGTTCTGCCTGCGAACTCCGTGGCCATCGGCCAGAGCGTATCAGGAAGCATGTATCTCACCGTGACGCCGTGCCAGAGCGGAAATGCGGTAGTCTGCGCAAACAGTATAAGGCAGACTTACTCAGGGCATTTCACAGTGCAGACGGCGACCTCACCATCTAACACGCTGACAATTACCCTTGCAGAGCAGAGCCCCTACTGGCAGGCCGGCTCAGGCACGGGGGACAGGCTCACGGCGAACGTCAGACTCTTCGGAACGCCTCTTACAGGAGCGACAGTGAACTTCACGGCTAACTCTTTGGCAGTGAGCATAAGCCCCACTCAGATAGGCACCGACGGCAACGGGAACGCGTACACCTCGGTCGCGTCTTCTACGTTGGGCACAGTGACCGTCAACGCAGTGTTCGCGAACGTTTCTGCGACAAACACCATAATCTTCCAGCCGATGCCAACGACATCCACCTCGAGCATCTCTACTCCAACTTCATCGACATCTATAACGTCAACAGCTTCCACCTCAACTTCGGCAACCACTACAACTATTGTTTCGTTAGCCCCTCTGGATTGTGTCCTCCTGCCCTCGATTTATTGCATCACATCAAGCGGGATGTATTACTGGTCGGGTTCATGGACATATAGTGACGTTGCGCCTCCCGGAACCGCCGCGGGAAGTCCTATAAGCTGCTACGTTAGTCCTAGCCTTAATTGCATCACCCCGAGCGGATGGTACCTGTACGCCGATCCTGGATGGACATATGAAACTTCCGCGCCTTCCGGAACCGTGGCTGGCAGCCCTCTGAGCTGCTTCATTGACGGCCAGCTCTACTGCATTAATCCAAGCGGTTTCTATGAGTATGTCTCAGGATGGAGATATAATGCCGCCGCGCCTCCCGGAACCGCAGCGGGCAGCCCCCTAAGTTGCATCCCGGACGCGCCCGCTTCCGAGATCTACTGCATCACCCCGAGCGGGTACGAAGAGTGGACGATTGCAGAGTCCTGGATATCTAGTGTAGCGCCTCCTGGAGTTGCTGCAGGCAATCCGCTATACTGCTTCCTTCCCTCTTCTCTTTATTGCATCACCCCGAGCGGCTGGTACTTGTTTTCCGATCCTGGATGGACATATGAAACTTCCGCGCCTTCCGGAACCACCGCAGGCACCCCCCTGGTTTGCTTCTATTACAGCAGTGAGCTTTACTGCGTCAATCCAAGCGGTTTCTACGAGTATAGCGCAGGGATATTCACCAGCATAGGTTCTGCACCCCCCGGAGCTTAATTGCGCAATGTGTGCTGGCTACGCGCTAGGCTACTTGTACACCGACTCGGTGAGCTTGTCCGCGTAGTCGAGGGCGCCGCCAAGACCTATCTTCGGCAGCGGTATGAACACGAGGTTGTCTTCGACGGAGTTGCAGCTCACTTGTCCTCAAGCATGGCATCCTCTATGGTGTAGGTTCCTCTCCCATTCGAGAACGCCGTCTCCGATTTTTCGACCACTATCCTTTTCCTGAACAGCGGCGCGTCCAGCACGAACGTCTCCGCCTCTCCTCCTTCGAAGAGCGGGTTTATTCCATACGTCCTGCTCAGCTCCATCACCCTTTCCGCCATCTTCCTGTCTATTCTCTTACCAAGGAAAGTACTGTCAAGGCCTTCCGCGGACACTGCAGTCATTATTACTTCGTAGTTGTCCGCGAGCTCGTTGAGCTCAGAGATCGGCTCTATGTGCCAGAGGGGCGCCATATGCTCTATGCCGAGCCTTCTCGTCATCGCGTTTATGCGGTCTCCCTGATATCTGCTGTACGTAGCGCCAGTCACCAGCAGTTTTACCTCGTTGCCCACAAGCGCCTGCTCAAGATCCGCCAGCTCCTTCTCCTTCTCTCCTTTGGTGTTTGCTAAGACGTGCTTTATTCCCAGCGCCTCCGCCTGCAGCCTCGTATATTCGACGTTGGGATAATGGAACATGTAGCTCTCCTTGTTCGCAGATCTCATCGTTATCAAGAGATCTATCCTTATCCCGGCCGCGACCGCTTTATGGAGCGCGAGCGTGGAATCCTTGCCTCCGCTGAAAAGGCACGCGTTGGTCATCGTTTCTTCCTCCTATTGAATGAATTGAGTACGCTTTTATAACCTATTTTATCAATAATAAATACTTAACAGAGAACAATTTGGACAAAAACCCGTGAACGCATGTACATCCTTGGTTTGTGGGACGGTCATGATGCAGGCGCAGCCCTGCTTGAGGACGACAGGATAGTCTTCGCTGCCAACGAGGAACGGTACACCAAGCGCAAGCTTGAGATAAAGTTCCCCTACAATTCGATAACTGCCGCGCTGTCCTATGCGGGCATAAAGCCTAGCGATGTAGAGACCGTCGCGTTCCCGACGACCGAGTTCGCGAAGACCCTCTCGCGAGTCCTTCCGTACCAGCAGGAGGCATACTACCAGTTCAGGAGAAGGAAGATGCTCAAGCCCAGGGGAGAGTCGGCAAGGCGCTTCCTGAAGTATGCGCAGACCGGAGTGGGCACGCTTCCCCTCTGCGGCACGGTGAGCAAGGCAGCGATATCCCGGCACCTCAGGAGCATTGGCTTCGGCAAATTCAAGCTTCACGGCGTTGACCATCACGAGTCGCACGCCGCCACTGCCGCCTTCACATCAGGATTCGACAAGGCGCTGGTCATCACCATCGACGGATTGGGGGATGGAGTGAGCGCATCCGTGAGCGTGCTCGACGGCGGAAAGCTCGAGAGGCAGCACTCGGTCAGCGCGAGGAACTCCATAGGCGTGTTCTTCGAGCAGGTCACCAACATCGTAGGCATGCGCGAGCTCGAGGACGAGGGCAAGGTCATGGCGATGGCCTGTTACTCCTACCCCTTCCCGTTCGAGGAGAACAGGCTCAAGGACTTCTTCAGCGTGGAGGGGCTCGACATACGCGCGAAGTACGGGCCGAACGGCCAGTATGACGCGCTGAGCAGGATCGCGTGGTCGATGCCGAGGGAGCAGTTCTCCTACATGGCGCAGCAGCTCCTGGAGCGCGTGCTCGTCGATTTCTTCACGAACGCCATCGAGCGGTTCGGCATCGGGAACGTGGCAATGGCTGGCGGAACGCTCTCGAACGTCAAGGCTAATATGCAGGTGAGGAACATCGAAGGGCTTAAGAGGTGGTTCATATTCCCGCACATGGGAGACGGAGGCATAGCTCTCGGAGCCGCGATGCACGTGAACCACGAGCTCAATGGGACCGGCGCATACGAATTCAAGGACTCATACTTGGGGGACGGGTTCAGCGAGGGCTATGTCGAGGGGCTGCTCAGGAAGGAGAAGGGAATAAGGTTCGAGAGGGACGCAGACAGCAGCGCCCACGCCGCGGAGCTCATAAGCGGGGACGATTACGTCTTCTGGTTCCAGGGAAGGATGGAGTACGGGCCGCGAGCTCTAGGCAACAGGAGCATACTGGCGAAGGCGGGATCGGAGAGCGTGAAGGACAAGCTAAACACGTACGTCAAGCAGAGGGAATGGTACCAGCCGTTCGCGCCATCGATGCTGGAGGAAGAGTCTACCCGGTTGCTGGATGACATAAAGGGCAGCGACCGCTTCATGACCATGGCCTACAAGGTGAAAAAGGGCGCCGAGGGACTGATGAGGTCGGTAATCCACGTGGACGGCACCGCGAGGCCGCAGATGGTCGGCACCGAGAATCCGAATTATCGCGAGCTCCTGAGGAGGCTTGCGCAGCTCGATGGATACGGCATGGCGCTGAACACCAGCTTCAACATACATGGCATGCCGATAGTCAGGAGCCCGGAGGATGCGCTCGATACGATGAGGAAGACGAAGACGAGGCACATGTTCCTCAACGGATTCTACGTTGAGAACACGGAGGCGTGACCATGCTCCTCGGATACGCCACTACAGCGGCAGTGCTCGCGACCTTCGCGTCGCTTCTCCTCTTCGTCTTCATGGGCAGGAAGGAGCTACGCGAAGTCCTGTCGAAGTGCATAAACAGGTACTCCCTGATCGCGCTGCTCGCGATCCTAGCGTTCTTCATAGCGTTCGCCGCTACGAGGGTGAGCGCCGTCTCCCAGCTGTATTTCGACGAGAACATCTACCAGGGGGTGGCGATCAACATCCTCAGCCACGGCAGCGCGCTGTGGTGCCAGTACGGAACTGGCTACCTGCGGAACTGCTTCTCGACCCAGGTGTACCACGACCCTGTGGGCTGGTCCGTCTTCATAGCGATGGCCTTCGCTCTATTCGGGATAGGCTTCAATACCGCTTACGGGCTCGAACTGGCGGTCGGCGCGATGTCCATAGTCGCTGTCTTCCTTCTCTCGAGCGTCCTGCTCGACAGGAAGCGCCTTGCGGTGATAGCCACCGTCGCGTTCGTGACAATGCCGCAGCTCTACATCTGGTCTAGGACGCAGGCGGACATCGACCTGCCGTTCATGATGCTGGCTACGCTGGCGTTCTTCTTCTTCTTCGTCTTCGAGAGGAAGAGGAGCTTCAACACCCTCGCGCTCTTCGCTTTCAGCCTGGTGCTCGTCGCGTATGTCAGGATAGAGGCGATGCTCCTGATCGCGGTGTTCGCTGCGCTTTTTGTCGCTTTCGGCGATGGAGGGATAAGGAAATCGGTGCGCAGGAACCTGGCGGCCATCAGGCATGCGCTGGGCGATAACGCAAAGGCAATACTCCTGCTGATCGTCTTCATCGTGCTCCTCCTGCCTGAAATCTACTACGTGGCGTTGGAGTTCGCCAGCCCCAGCTACGGCCAGCCATCAGGGCAGGGCGTGCTGTCCCTGGCGAACTTCATGAGCAACGCGCCCACGAATGCGCTTTTCCTGACCGGGCTCCTATCGGGAATGAACAGCGCCGCGCTCTACCCGATCGTCTTCTCCGGAACGGTGATGTTCCTGGCCATCTTGGGGACGCTCCTCTTCGCCCTCGACTCCAGGCGCAGGGACAGGTTCTGCGTGCTCCTCGCGCTTTGGCTGTGGTTCGCGGTCTACTTCCTCTTCTACGCATCATTCTACGCGGGCAGCGCGACGTTCGGAGTCGACTCGAGGTTCATGCTGCAGACGCTGCCTCCTCTCTCACTGCTCGCGGCGCTGTGCGTTTTCGAGCTTGGCGAAGCAGCTTCGCGGCTTACGGAAGGCCGCAGAAAAGGCAGAAAACTCCGGTCCAGTATCGCGTTCTACGCGGTGGCGGGTGCGGTAGCTGCGGCGGCGTTCGCGTACCCGTTCGTTATGATTGCGCCCGTAATAACCATGAGCCCGTCGAGCATGCCCCAGCAGTCGGTGATACTCAAGGCGGTCAACTTCTTCTACGCCAACTACAACTCCGTGCCGGACAACTGCCTCGTGTTCTCGTTCACGCCGGACTTGTGGTACGAGGTGAACATAAGCTCCGCGCAGATAAACCTGATGGGAAGCGCCAGCATCAGCCAGGATCTGGGACAGAACAAGTGCGTCGTGCTCGACTACGGCTACTGGTGCGTGGTTCCGCCGTTCCGCGACACGACCTGCAAGATGCTGGCCCAGGAATACAAGACGCGCGTGATCGCCTCGGCGTCCGCCGGTAACGGCTACAACACGACCTTCTACCAGATCCTGAACTACAGCTAGGCGGGGTGCTTCTTCCTCTTCTTCAGGAACACGTACGCCAGTAGCGCCACCAGAAGCGCGACCACCGCGGCGGACGCCCACAGCAGTACCGACCCGAGGTCCAGGGGCGGGTTCAGCTTTTGCTGGGATATAGAGAACGAGACGTACCTTGCGTATGAGAGATTGCCTTCCTCATACTGTGCGGCAGCGGCGACCCCGTAGGACACCTGCGCCGAGGACGGCAGTTTTAGGTAAAAGGTGGCGTTCTTCGTAATGTAGGGACCCAGACCTATTCTGAGCTGCCTGGCAGACTCGTATAAGAACGTCGGGGGCAGTATCAGCGAGACGTTGGCAGTTACATTGGCTGCGCTGAAAAGGGAAACGCTGACCTTGGCAGTTCCGTTGGGCCCAGGAGACACGCTCGGAGTGAGATATATCTGGGACACGGTGGTGTTGTGGAAGCTCACGAGGCACGGGAAGACCGCGGTGAAGGAGTCCATTCCCTGCATGTAGGTCGTCACAAAATAATCTGCGTACGTGCCCCTAGCGGTTATGTTCGACAGGGAGATGCTTACGTTGGCGCCAGCGCCAGGCTGCAGCAGGCCGTTCACCGCGTAGCCCTCGCTTGCGCTCCTGGCTCCGGAGATGAATGGCTGGATTCCTATGTTGTATGCGGTGTCGTTGCTTAAATTGGAGTTTGAGAGATTGAAGACGATTGAATTGCCGTCCACAGGATTTCTGCACAATCCGCTGAGCGTGAGCGTCCCGGCCGCGGCCAGGCTGGCCAGCAGCAGGAATGCCATTGCAAATGCGAACCTGCTCACGAGCTCTCCTTCTTTGACAGGAAATATCCCAGCGTCAGGTAGATCAGCTTGGCCGTGAGGTAGTCCGGCGCATGCAGGTAGGGTATCGGGCACAGCTCAGTCACGTCCAGCCCGACCAGCGTCTTGCGCTGGCCCAGCTCCTCTATTATCTGCATCAGCTCGTAGAACCTGAGCCCGTCGGGCTCCGGGGTGCCCACGCTGGGCATCTCGCTCGGATCGAGCACGTCGAGGTCTATGGACAGGTAGATCTTTTCGGGGGTCGATTCGACTATCGTGTCTATCGCCTCTCGCATCCCTATCCTCCGCAGGTCCCTCTGGCAGAGCACCTTCTGGCGTTCGGCCTTCGCTGCGAAACCGCTGTCCATGCTCCTGACCCCGACCTGAAAGGTCTCGGGGTACAGCTCCCTCGCCCTGGCGATCACCGTGCCGTGCATGTACCTTGAACTCAGCAACTCCGCCCTTGAGTCGGAATGCGCGTCGAAGCACAGCACACCGAAGTCCGCGTTCCTTTCCTTGAAGGCGCGAAGGGCGCCCAGGGTTATGGTGTGCTCACCGCCGAGCAGGAGCGGCACCTTCCGGTCCTGCAGCATTATGCCCACCTCCCTCTTTATGGCCTCTATCATGCTATCGGGGGAGCTCACGTCGGGCGACATCGCCGGCAGCGTGTATATGCCTATGCCGCTTATGTCCGCGCCAAGCTCGTAGCTGTAGAGCTCCATGTTCCTGCTCGCGTTTATTATCGCGTCGGGACCCTCGCGCGCCCCCGTCTTGTAAGTGGTGGTCGCGTCGTACGGCACCGGAAGAACGGCCACCCTGGCCTTTTCGTAGTCCTGCTCGTCGATGCCGAACAGGTTGTGCTTCGGCGCCTGGTTCAGCGGAAGTTTCGGGTCTGCCATTCAAACACGCTCGTAAGTATATGATTGCCGGAATAGGTATTTAACCGCTCGTTCCTCTCAGAGGAAGGCGCGAGGACCGGCCATTCCCGCCAAGCATCGCCTTTATCCGCTTGAGGTCCTTTTCCAGCGACGCGGCGTTCGTCGTCGACCTAAGCGCCGCCGCGGGGTGGTACGTTATGAAATAGGTGATTCCGCCCTTCGCAAACGCCCTTCCTCGGCTGCCTGCGATCCTGTCGATGCCGAGGACCGATGCGCTCGCCGTCCTGCCTAGGAGTATTATCGTCTTAGGTTTCACGATTCCTATCTGCGCGTCGAGGAACTTCCTGCACGCCGCCAGCTCACCGCGCGTCGGCGCACGATTTCCAGGGGGCCTGAATGGAACCATGTTGGTTATGTAGAGGTTCTCCCTTCTCAAGCCCGCCTTCCTCAGGAGCGACTCAAGCTTCCGGCCGCCTCTCCCGACGAACGGCCTGCCCAGCGCATCCTCAGTAGCGCCTGGCGCCTCACCCAGCAGCATGATCTCTGCGTCGAGCGGACCCTCTCCTTTCACGAGCTTCTTACTAAGCCGCCATCCCTTGGATTTCGGCGGCAGCCTTGCGTATTCGGAATCCAGCTTTTTCATCCGCTCGTGTCTGCCGATGTAGTCGAACACGCGCGGAGCTATGCGCTCCAGGTCCCTATATTTTATCCGCTCTGCGAAGCCCTCATAATCCAGCCACTCGTATCCTATGTGCTCTCTAGACAACCTGACCCTTTTCGTCCTGGCCTTTCCAAGGAAGAACTTGTCGCGCTTGAGCACTTTCTCCTTCCCCCTTGTGAAGAAGTATCTCGTCTCCGCAAGGAAGTAGGGTATGAAGGACACCTCCAGGCCTGTCTCCTCCTTCAGTTCGCGGTGCGCCGCATCCGCGGCGTGCTCCCCCTTCTTTATGTGACCCTTGGGCAGGTCGCAGTCCTTCACCCTCTTCAGCAGGAGGACCAGCGTCCTTCCGCGCTCGATCCGGTATACGAAGACGCCTGCGGAGTACTCGAAAATCATCGCAATCCCACTATGCCCTCCGAAATGCATAGCGCGGTAAGCATGTTCCTCCTCACTGTGGCGTTTGCGCTCCCTCCGTCAGGACCGTTCAGCAGCAGGTAGTACGCGGCGCTGTAGCCCGCCGAGCACGTGCTGTTGCGGAGCACGCCAGGGGGTATGACTATGTAGGTCCCGGCAACGGTCGACGAGGAGTTCTGCAGCGCGAGCGGGAGGTCGGCACCGTATACCACGAACGTCGTCCTGTTGGAGATCACGTCAAGCACCGTCTCGCTTATTCCGGTGGCGCTCACCATCTCGAGCTTTCCCGCCACGGTGTCGTTGCTCTCGATGTTCTTGAGGACGGCGGGGTTCGGCCCGCTCATCTGCATCACCACCGGAGACGACACGCTTATCGTCTTGTTGAAGAGGTCGAAAAGGACATAGTCCCCCGTCGGGCTTGCTATGGACAGGCTTGTCAGGTTGCTCCCGCCTATCATGCCCGCCACCGAGGATTCGACCTCCTTGTTGCTGTAGTTGAACGCCACCCTGTTCGCGAGAATGATTGGGGAGGTGGGAGCAGATACTGAAACGTTCGCGGTCGTGAGAAGGTACAGCGCGGGGAATGCAAGCGCAAGAAGTATCGCGCACAGGTATATGCCTCCGTTCCCCGATTCTTTCTTTCCCTTCCGCTTGGCAGTCGGGCCCTCCTTAGCAAGGGACAGGCCGTACTTCCCTGCGACCAGCACCATCGCGGCGATCGCGATGTAGAACAGTATCACACCGGCCGATGCGTGCACGAGGGCGATTATGCTGCTGGGCCCGTAGGTCAGCCAGGCGAACGATACGCCGAGCATCCTCACGATGTTCAGCACGAACAGCAGCGCAACTCCGCTCGATACCCAGACGACCTTCTTCCGGTTCTTCCCTGAGTATAAGTATGCGATGGGGACCAGGAACAGCGCCATCGCCACGAAGATCCCCAGGCTTACGCAAGCCTGTCCGATGCCCAGGCTGTATCCGTTAGCGCTTATCGCTAGCGGAGCGATGTATGACGCGCTCGGCGCGAACAGCTTGATGAAATGGTATACCAGGAGCGTGTTGAAGGATGTGAACGCTCCGTAGGAGTTGAGTATCAGGAATAGCACTGCGGGCGACGCGAATACAGAATAGAGCATCAGGCCCCTGAAATTGCTTATGCTGTCGAGGCCGAACAGGAGGGTAGCGAGCGCCGCGAAGGCCAGCGGCAGCAGGAGCAGGTCGACGCTGAAGCTCGCGAACAGGAAAGACAGGTAGAACCTCGCGAACAGCGAGACCAGCACGAACGCCGCGAACATCGCCGAGCCTGCGGCCAGGTCCCTGGCCCCGACGTGCGGCTCGGGCCTCGTCTTCGCGGAGAACAGCACGAAAAGCGGGATCATGAGCAGCGGTACGATTATGTAGCTGGAAGGGTCTGTGTCGCTTATGGAGAAGGGAGTAGTAAGGAACGATGATACGAGCAGCACAAGGACTGCCACGAAGAAGACGGCTATGCCAACGTTCATGCCATACTTGATTCTCATGTAAACGCCTTTTGTCCTCCGCCGATATAGACTTCATCACTAGTCAGTAGTTACTCTGTTCGTCACTGGACAGGAATATTGGATTAATTGTATTATATAAATGCCTACCCAATCCTAACCATGCCGACCGCAAGATACAGGTACCTGCCGCACACCGCGGACATAAAATTTGTAGCGTATGGCAAGGACCTCAGGGAACTGATTGAGAACTCCGCGCTCGCGCTGCTGAACGTCATGCTCGACACTCGGAAGATAAAAAGAGGGAAGGGAAAAGCGAAGATGATCGTGATAAATGAGAAGGCAGACATCTGGGAGAACATGATCTGGTATGCGCTCCAGGACATGCTCACCAGGATCGATGAGAAGTCGCTGTGCGCATTCGAGTTCAAGGTTAAGTCGCTGTCCATGGAAAAGGGCGGGATATGGATGGCTGGTGAGCTGCGATACAGGGGCGCGGACGCATCGTGCTTCCTTACGGAGGTGAAGGCGGTGACCCCCTACGACATGAAAGTGAGGAAGACCAAAGGCGGCTACGAGATGGCTGTCGTGCTCGACGTGTGAAGAAGGCCATGGGACGGCCCGCCAGTCTCACCATAAAGATTAAGATGCTACTCGTGCAAAGACACCATAGGGAGAAGATGAGGCGCTTCGGGTTTGAGATATACATACAGAAAGCGAAGCCCGGCGACACAAGTTGGAAGAATTTTATCAACACCGTATTCGATTACGACAGGGAATTCACGATAGAAGCGGAATTTCTTGCGAGCGACGTCAACCTATATCTCTACTCAAACAGGGACCTGTCGAATCTGGCAACGAAGATACTTCCATTCATCCTCAAACCCATCAAGATTGCGCAGAAGCAGGAGGCATCCCCGCGCAAAATTAGACCGAGGCCGTACTTTTTCCTGCTGCCGGGCAACAAGAACCTGCTGGAGATAAAGGAGCATCAGAAAATCAAGAATGGCCTGGATCTTAAGAGCGTCGTCTGGCATTTCAGGTCGTTTTTCAGAGTGAAGGTAAACACCATGACCTTCATGTTCGAGGATGGAGAAGACGGACTGAGGACGGCCAAGAAGTATGCGCTGGGAATACCCTTCCGCCTGCTTGAGCAGATAGACTGGTCCAAGGCCGTCAAGTACAAAAAGAAGGAAATGCCCGCATACCTCAACATCGAAAATGAATCCGATCTGTTCGTGCAAGGAAAGTCGGAAAGCATTTTGGAGGTCGATGGGTTCCCATACCTGAACGCGCAGAGCTACCTGTCGCTCAGGGGCTTCGATTTCGAAAAGCATACCCTGATACTGGGGCAGACTGGGGTCGGAAAATCAAAGCTCATAACCCTTCTTGTGAAAAGCATGGAGAGGCTTCAGTCAAAGGACAAGTATGCGGTAGTCGTGATAGACCCCCACGCCTCATTGTTCTCTGACTTCGGTGGAGTGAAGGGCGCCGTGAGCCTGGACTTCGTAAAGTCCTACTGCGACCTGTTCGTCAAGGGCGCGGACCCTAAGATGGCTACCGAGCTTACGCTGCTCCTGTTCAAGACCCTGCTGAAGGACCAGTTCAATCCCAGGCTCGAGCGCGTGCTGAAGTACTCCTCGTTCTCCCTGATCTCGGCGGGCGCGATGTCGCTCAACAACATGAGGAAGTTCCTTTCGGAAATCGAGTATCGAAAGGACATACTGGACAAGCTGCCTGACGAGGACGCTACGGCGCACTTCTTCGACACGGACTTCATAGAAGCGCAAACGCAGTTCTATGACACCGCGATAATGCCCATACTCTCCCTTATCGACGAGCTCAACCTGCTTCCTGTGTTCAAGGAGGGCAGATCCCTGAAGGACGTGATAAGCGACAACTTCCTCACGGTGTTCTCCCTTTCGAGGATATCCCTCGGGGACAGGGCCTCAAGGCTCATCGCCGGGCTGCTGATACAGCAGCTGTTCCTGATGGCGCAGGGCGGGATGCTCCGCAAGAAGGTAATCCTGGTGATAGACGAGGTGCCTATGGTGGAGAACGACGCCATGATAGCCATACTCTCCGAATCCAGGAAGTTCGGCATGTCGCTGTTCCTCTCCATGCAGTTCCTGGATCAGATAAGCGCGCCGCTGCAGAAGGCGATCCTTTCGAACGTCTACAACTATTTCGTATTCAAGACCGACGAGAAAGACGCAGAGACGCTCGGAAAGAACCTGTACCTCGACATACCCTCCGAGGTGATGGAGGCGGCGAAGGAGAGGGGCGAGAGCAAGGATGACATAAAGAAGAGGCTGTTCACGACGCTCAACGCGAGGGAGTGCATCGTGAGGGTGTACTCGAACGGCAAATACTACCACTGCTTCAGGGCAAAGACTCTCGAATCGTGATCCGCATGGACGAGAACAAGGCGAAGCAGATCACCGATTACGTGTTCAAGGACGTCTTCGGGGTCGGAAACCCCTTCTCCCTCGAGGAGATAAGGAAGAGGTTCGCGTTCGACATCGAGCTCCCGAAGAAAGCGAGGGGCGCGTTCACCGAAGAGGACGTCTGGACCATCTCTGAGACAAAGGACAGGGTTATAGGGCGGAAGGCCCTCATGGCGCGGATGAAGAAGGACGAATGGATGCTGGAGAAAAAGCCCATAGGTTCGGTGGAGGAACTGCTGGGCCGCTGGAGCGAGATAAACTACATGCAGGGGGAGCGCTATGAGGACTCCACGGAAGTAGCGGAATCGGATAACGTCTACCACAGCACGTCCGTGTATAGGAGCACGGAGACGCTCCACTCGCAGAACATCGTATTCTCAAATACAAATTTCGGATGCAGCTACCTCGTCGCCAGTTCGGACAACTCGAAGTGCATCCTGGGCGTGAGGATGCGCAAGAGCGTATTCTGCTCCTCGGGATTCGAGATCTCGGGATCGGACAAGGTATCTAAGAGCATGTATATACGCGGATGCACGGACCTGTATGAATGCATGTTCTGCTCGCAGCTCAGGTCGAAGAGGTACTGCATAGCGAACATGCAGTTCGAGAAGGGCGAGTACCTCAGGATAAAGGACATGCTGGTTAAGTGGACCCTGGAGAACTTCGACGCAAAGCTGAAATCGAAGCTGGGCTTGAGCCGATAGCGCTGATTTCCGCACAAAATTAAAAAGCCAGGGAAGGGCTGAGGCAGTTAAGCTTACCCTTTTCTTGGGTAGGCTCATAGGATGACCCTAAAGGTATTAATACGAGTAAATTATTAAGAGTTGGCATGGAACTTTGGAAGAAAAGGCAGCACCACAACGTTGCCAGGGACACCACCCGGGTTATGAAGCTCGGCAACGCCCAGCTTCTCATCACGATACCGGCGGAGATCGCCAGGTGGAAGAAGATCGGCAAGGGTACGCTGCTGAAGTGGTCCGATGCGGGGCAGGACCGCGTACTCGTGGAGGTAAAAGAAGAAACAGTCAGCGAGCTCGCTGGATATTAGTTGCGGCATTTTCGACGACAAAATGAACTTTCAGACGACAAACCCCCGCCATTATAAATAATATATCGGATATTCACTGGCTACGGTTTGCAGTTTCAGCTCCGCATTGCGTGCGAGGGTGACGCGCATCACGTTACGTGCCTCATCGGTTGGTCCTCGGGTTCGCCGAGGAGACGGCGGAGCTCCTTAACCCTCGCGAGTATGACTGCACTCGGTTCCTTTATGGTCCGCTCCGTGAACTCCCGAAAGTATTCCCTCGACAGCTCCGCAATCCTTAGCCTGATAGCCTCGACGTTTATTTGCTTTGTTTCTTCCATGTTTTCACCTAATCGTCACCGAGGAGCAGCAAAAGCAGTTCCAGCTCCTCCTCACTCAGCCCTTCCATGCCAGTCTCCTCTTGCGGGACCGGCGGCAGTTCCTTCTTCTTCCAGGGCCAACCCACTATAACACCCCTGCCATTCGCTTATAAGATGCTTTACAGGTCGCGCACAGGCTCAAAGTGGCAGTTACACCCATATCCACCTCAGTTGCGAGACCCCTGAACCCCATTTTAAGCACCTATTCGCTTATTCCGCTCCAAAGCCATAGTTTCGAGCCACCTTTTGCGCGATTCTTCCTTATCTTTGAGGTATTTCACCCTCTCCGGCTCGGGCATGGCCGCGAGCTTCGCGTCCTCGCGCAGCTCACGATCCTGCAAGCCCTTGTTTGGCAGTAATGCCTGCTGCTCAGGTGTGAGGGCCCTGTAAAATGCCTCCCTGAGTTCGCGGGGGACGTGGCAGGTGCGCTGTGGGTCACCTGGAAGTCCGCGCCGCTGCACTATGAGCCTGCCATCCACGTCCTTATCATAGGTGGCAAAGCAGAGCGGACATTCGTTTGCCGCGCACCTGTGGAACGACCTGCACCCGTACTCTTTGGTAAGTTGCGGCGTGCCTGGCGGCGCACTGTCAGGTCCGCATATAAGCTGGTTCTCATTCGTCTTTTTCATGGTTATCCCTCTTGAACAGGTAGTAGTTCAGCAGGCCCCACGCCAGCGCCGCCTCCGAACTCGCAAAGCTGAGGAGCTGCATGATAGTCAGGTTTATATCCTCCATGCTGGTCCTCGGTCTCCTTTCGTAGTTCTTCGGCACGTCTTTGGCAGGATAGGTTGGTTCGCACATGGTAATTCACCCCTTCTTATCGCGCATTATCTTTATCGCATCCTCGAAGCTGTGCGGTCCATGATGGTTGCGCTCATAATGGCAGCGCAGCAGCAGGGTCCGACCTTCGCCTCTTGGCAAAGTCACGGAAACATTACAGGTTTTCTTATCCATAGTCATACCTCAGCGTCCTTATTCTCCTGCCTGAAGATCGCGGTAGCGCGTATATCGTCAGGTTTGCCCGGAACCTCCTCGACTTCCCCTCCGAATACCATGAAGTTGCACAGGATCGGGCGCCAGGACTCGGGAGCGAACAGGAATTTAGGGTAACGACCTACCTTTATGCCCTCCGGGTGGGCCAGGAGCGCAGCCTTAACCTCTTTTAGAGGTGTTATAGGCATTATAGTGGTAGGTATGGCAGGTTTGGTGGCTTCTACACTCTCTTTATTATTTTCGTTCTCGCTACATGGGGGGTGGCTCGGAGGTGCCTGACCTACCAAACCCACCAATGTTACCCTTTTATCTTCCATATTTTTGGTCCACTTATACTGGTTCCGGTTAGGGTGGTCCTTAGCCTCGACCACTTCCATTCTTATTCCTGAAAGAACCCTGATGTTTTTGTATTTATCGAGGAACCTGCTGAATTTCAGCCATGCTTTGCCTTCGTCTTTGCTCCAGTCCAGCCAACCGAACAGGCCGGAGAAGTCGCTCTCGGCGTCCATGAACTCGCTCTTTATATCTTTTTTGTTTATCCAGTTCTCTCCCCACTTCGCATAGGCTAATTCAAAGAGCACTTTCATCTCCCGCGTCTCGCGGTCACCGCCCATAGCGTCCGAAGTGTCGTTTGGCTTGCACGGGCTCCCATAACCGGCGGCCTCCATTATCCCGCCCGCTACCCGCGCCCATTCGTGGTAGCTGGTGAACGGGACGTTGCCAGGCCTCATGCCAGTCTCGCACCAGTTCCTTACCAGCGCATACAGGGCGCTCAGTATGTCACCCCTGTTCTCCGCGATCCATTCGTGCAGGTTCGGGGTCTCGAACTTCCGGTCATTCGGGTCCTCCTCGCCGAATTGCAGATTGACGAACACGCACCGCGCCGCCAGGTCAGGGGTGTACGTTATCCCTGTGTTTGCCGACATGGAGAGCTCCAAAGTGTTCGGGTACGTCAGCATGGTGTTGCTCCCGAGCTGCCTGTCGGTTATCACCTCGGCAGTCGCGGCCCTTTCGAGTTCTGCGCTGTTGATATAACCCTTGTTGTTGCTCGAATGTATGCGGCCCCTCCCGCTTTTGAGTGTCGAGAGCACTTTCTTCCTGAACTCGTCGTCATGCGTCTCCCTCTCGCTCGATATTGCGGGGTCCTCTATGGCCGCGCCCTCGAACACTATGCCAGGTATTCCAGCGCAGTAGTCTTTGCCCGACCTCTCCCTATTCGCCTTAAAGAAGAATATGGGCGTCCTGGAAGTCTCGCTCTTATAGAGGCCTCTGCAAAACTGCGTAAGCAGCCCAGCAATGGCATTGGCGCGGTCCTGCTCGGCCACGAAACAGAACTCGCGGTATATCCTGCCTATCAGTGCCTTCGCGTCCTCCAGCTTCATGTCGGTCCTGATCTCCGGCGCGTCCAGAGGCAGCCAGGAGCGAAGCCCTGGGTCATAGCCCTTTTGCGGGAACGCGAGTTTGCCGTCTTTAAGCAGCGGCATAGGCACGCTGTATATCCTCTCTATCGCGGGGAGGTTGGCCCTGAACTGGGCCTCGCTCGCCAGCGTAACCTCCGCGTTGTTCGGGGATAGGCTTTTAGTCACGAAATAGTTGCTCAGCCTCTCATGCTTCTCTATGCCGACGGTAAAATGCTCCTCGATCAAAGTTATGAGCTCTGTGCTCTTTACCGGCTGGAATACCAGCACCTTCTTATCCTTCCGCTCACCTACCGCCTGCATTGCGAGCCTGACGACCTGGCGCTCATTTGGTTTGTAAAAAAGCACCTTCTTATCGCTGAAATACATGCCTAATTCAGTTGCAAACTCTCCGTTAGGCCTGCCTTCTCCTGGGAGCAGCAGTTCCTTTTTGGCCGCCTTCGCCGCCATGTATTCCGTTGCGGCAGTGACAGGATCGCGCCCGGCAGCCATTGCGTCGGCGACGCGCTTTTCAAGGAGCTTATCTTCGCTCATCATGCCACCCTCGAAGTCTCGGAGATTCGATCAATGCTGGCCCAACCGATAAGCTCCTCTTTGCCGTTGAAATAGCGCAGCACGATATAGTTCGGCTCGATTTTAAGCAGCGTGCCGAACCGCTTATATCCGTCCTTCTGCACCACAAGGACGTTTCTGCCTAACAATTCGTTTTCTCCCATTGCCACTACCTCGTTTAATCATTCGCCTATCTCCTGTACCTGAACCCCGTATATCTGAACTGGTGGCCCGTGACCGTCGAGGTGGCTATCCCGTTCTCGTCTATGGTGAACGGCACCCTCCGCCTTATCACGGGATCGAAAGCAGTGATATATCTCGCCATCAACTCACCACAAAGCGAACCTCCAACCGCATGGAGCCGGGTAGCAACTTACTGAACTTCTTGCACTTGCACCCCTTCACGAAGCAGGCACCCCTGCCAACGCGCCCAAACCCGAAGGTGTGGACGTGCTCCTTCGCATCATGTCCGCATCCGCATTTCATGCCTTCACCCTCAAAGTATCCTGCTGCTCCAACGCCTTCAGGAGCTCCGCCTTCTTTACGAATAGCTGTCTCTGCAACTGCCTGAGCTCCCCAGCGAACCTCGGGTCGCTCAGGCCCAGCGCGTACAGCCTTATCTTCTCTATCAGCGCGTACAGCTCAGAGAAGGTCGTGCCTATTGCCTGCCCCTGCCTGTCGGTCTCGATAGTCCTCTCTATCTCCGCCTCCATGCCCCTGAGTCTTATCATTTCGGTCTTCAGCTCATCCATGCTTATCCCTCATTAAAAGCGCATGCTTATCCCTCATTAAAAGCGCGAATGATGCAATGAGAACAGCGAGATAGGCCAGATAGCCATACATGAACGGCACGGATTGACTATCCTGCACAGGCAGCGATTCGTTGCTGACTATCTCGGCCCACCACTGCGAGTACGCAGCAGGGTCTGAGGCTTCGAGCGCGGCCAGTTGAGTCACGTTCTCCGAGGTCGTCGAGATCGAGTACCCGACCAGCGGGGCGGGTGCTTTGTAGGTTAGTGGCAGGTGCAGCGCTATCGTTCCAGTCAGCCCAAACTGCGCGTCTATCGCTCTGTTTATGGTCTCGTGGTAGTATGCCCCGGCATATACCGCGAAATAAAACCCCAGTACCGCCAGCAGAACGAGCGCTGCCATGCCCTCACATAGCTTCTTTTCAAAGGTGTCCATTTCCATTACCTCAAATCAAATATTCCCTATAAAGACCTGAAAAATTCCAATATCGCATTTATCAGCGCGGTCAATCCCGCATAGCTGAAGGTCGGTGGCTGCGAGGACGGTGCTGACTGCGATCCTGCCGGTATCGTGGTGGTGACTGGAGGGATGTATGCCTGAACGCTGCCTATAAAGTAGTCTATCCTGGTGTCCGGGTGGTAAATCGCGGTGTAGTTATCTATCAGCACCGCCACCTCCCCGCTCTGGCCTGTGAGAGGGTTCGCGGTGTCGTTCAGCGTCGCATATATGGTGACGTATGGGTTTGCCGTTGTCGGCCCCGCGTATTGCGGCAGCATGGCAGTTATATACTGCACCGGCACGCAGTAGTCCACTATCGTCTGGTAAGTGGTCGCCGTCCCGCTCAGAGCGGTCACTACCTGCTGGTTCGGTATGCCTATCTCCCCGAGCTGGCCGGTTTGGTTCCCATTGCGCCAGAAAGTAAGCACATAGTTGGAGGGGTTGCCGTTGAACGCCGCGCCTTGTACTATGATGGTGCTGCCCGGGTTCGTTATCCCGTCGAGGGTACCCTGGCAACCGCTCTGGCCGAACTGGAAGCCGTTGTATATGTTTTTGCCGAACCCCCCGAATGTCCAGGCGGCCAGCAGGCTCGCTATAACCAGGAGGAATATCAGCAATGCGAAGATTCTGCCGTTCATATTATACCCGCGCTATAAAGCAGCATGAGGACCGCGACGGCCACGATGATTAGCCCTATTACCAGCAGTATTTTAGCGAGGCTGGCAACCACGACCAGCACAATTCCTATAAGCATCAGGCCCAGCGGCCCCGCATTCTGAATCGCCTGCACCGCATTGGTAGCGAACCATTGCTGCAAAGCCGAGGCTATGCCAGAGTTTATGCTCGTGGTGATGCTCGAAACAATATCAAACAGGGTAAGTATAGGCACCATATTCTCACCCGCAGGCCACTATAAGGGTCCTCAGCCCCAGCCAAAGCACTACCTCAACGACCAGGGCCATAAAGGGCCACGCGAAGGCATAGAAGCGGTATTTGTTGCCCGGGCTGCCATAATACTGGACATAAAGGATAGTCGCAAGCAGGGCCATGACCATGCCGAATATCAGTGAATAAGGCAGCGTCACCGAATTGCCGTTTATCGTGAGCACCGACCCTGCGGTATAAGCGCTTACTAGATAGCCGTTGAATATGCTGGTGGCATTGCTTGAGCAGCTCGGCGCGGTGGTGTTCTTACTGGTGGCCGAGGTCGCGCTTACCGTTTGGGTTATGTTGCTGGCCGTCGTAGTTCCGCCGCCCGAGGGGGTCGAGTAGGAATAGCTGAACTGGTTGTTGCCGAGGGTATTGCTATAAAGACTGCCTGAAAGAGTATACTGCCCGTTCTTGATGTAACTCGCGGGGACCTGGACCAGCACATTGCCAGGGGTGTGCACTATCACCCCGTCAATGTTTATGGCATAGTCAGGAATAGCCTGCAAAATATTGGCAGTAACGAATGATAGGGTGCCGTTGGTGGAGGTATAATTGGCGTACTGATGCACACCCGCCGCCAGGTAGTTCCCCGCGAGCTTAACATTGCCGTAAGTTGTGCTCTCTGTGACGTTGCCGACCAGCCCGATTATTATGGGGCTGTTGGCAGGAACGCCCATAGCGATAAGTTCGTTGGCCTGCTGCGCGTTCCACTTCGTAATATTCAGGTAGGTCCAGTATTTTATTATCGTGGTTCCCCCGAATACGGCGGTGCCGGGGTTGGCGTATCCCGCGCAATCGGAGGCGGCATAGGAGGAGGTGCAGGCGAGGTATTGGTCCCCCCTGCTGCTCTGCGTCGCTCCGAAGCCGGAGATGACTATGTTTCCCGAAGGCGCGACCATGTTGGAGACCACGACGGTAGTGACCCCGTTTGAGGTAGTAAACGGGATTATTCCGCCAGCGTAGGGCGACGCGGTGCAGTTGCCCTGGCCCCAGCAATACGGGTTGTAGGCACCTATCTGAAAGGAACCGCTGAGGCCTCCCGGAAGGCCGATTATGCTGAACGTAAGGCTGTTATTCGGTATGGTATTCGATCCGGCGGCCATGCCTGCCATGAGGAGCAGGGCCAGGATAAGGAACCGCCGCGAGATGTTCATACGCTCACCGCCAAAGTGCGGGCCCGCAGCTCCGCCGCCGCCTGCCGCATTTTCAAGACTAATGGCCGCAACAAGGCCACGAGCTGGCTGTCCTTCACCAAGACCAGCGAGTTGCCCTCGCAGATTCCGACGAGGGAGCGTTCGCCATTGAGGGCCAGCTTATCCCGGAGCGTACAAGGGATATAGAGGAATAGAGCACCGTTCTTGCTTTCGACGCGGCAGAGATCGAGAGTCGGCCCTATCCCGAATCCTTTTAATAGGCGGGTGAGCCTTTCCTCATTAGCTGGACTGTTGGGGGCGTTTGCAGCGCCCTCCGATTCCTTTTTCATGGCGCTTTCACCTCATCGCTCTCCGACTTGGGCTGTTTCTTGACCAAAGCGCGGTACCACAGCAGAAGCTGCTCGGCGGGGGTTGGCTGGCCGGTCATCGAATTACCCCGAGGGCGTTGCCGAGCAAGAATCGAACCAATGAGGAACGCGATCGCTCTGTCTTTTTGGCTTCGGCATCCAGTCTTTTCTTCAATGCCGTCGACATTACGATAATTACGCGCTCTTCCTGTGCTTCTCGCATCCGACTCTCCTTTGTATGTCAGTATTATGTGCCGAAGCATATATTAAAATAATAAAACCTAAGTAATTATACGACTATAAGAGGTAATTTACTTGTATAATTCAAAAGGCGCGAATCTGGCCAATGCATCGATATCGAGAATCTGCCTTGTGCTCCTATCCCATCTTGACGAACCGATACCGATAAAGCAAATAACCGAAGAAGTCTACGCCGATGCTCGTACTGGCTACAGAGCAATGCCTAATCGAGAGAAAAATAAAGCAGGTCGCAAACGCAACTCAGGCGAATTCTTCAAAGCAAATTACCAGGAAGTTCACCAATGTTGTGCGGACCTAAAAAAGCAGGGGCTCATAGAAATAACCAAATCAGATAAAGATGGAAGGCAATCGCTCGTTAAGCTCAATCTGAAAGGCCTTCTCACAAAAATCTTCGGGCCAAGAACCAATAAAAAATCACTCGTTGTGCTAAATAAATCTCTATCGCCTATTGAAGAATGGAACCACATAATTGCAAATATTAAAAGCGCCATACTTGGAACTAAATCTCTTATGAAAACGCGCTCTGATTATATCGCTGCAATTAAAAAAAGCGGTGGGAGCGAATACGAACGAAATATTGCTTTGCCTGAGAAGGAAAAAGAAATGCAAAAATACGCTAAAGAGCTAACGCAAAAAGAACAAAGATTAAGGAGTATGCAAAACGATTTGGCAGAGGCAAAGGCCATAGGGAAGTCCTCTGCATTCAGTCTAAATGATTCCGAAATAAATTTTCTTTTGAAAAGACTTGACTGCACCAATTTGAAAAGAGAATTCAATTGGCTTAGAAAAGGAGGAATGCTTAATTACCTGAATGGCAATTCGAACATTATCAAAATTCTCGTTGCCGTAATTAAAAGATTAGACTTACCAGGTTCTTGCTATGGTGACTATCACATATCGCTCAAACTACTTGGAATTGACGGAACAGATACTGCGCCAATAACTGAAAACGTTCTACTTTCCTTTATTTGGAAAAGTGGTCTTCCCGATGTCGTAGAATTTTACGATAAATTCTATTGGAAAGCGCGGTGAATCATTTTTCCAAAACCTTCATCACGTTCTCCTTCGTCTTGGCGTCCAGCCTCTCCAATAGCAGATTGAAGGCCGCCTTCATGTCATGCAGCTCGCTCCGTAAGCTCTCGTAGTCGTCCAGTTGCTCGTAGGGTGTCTTATCCAGCGAGCTCGCGCAGTTTATGCAGAAGTGCGCGGTGGGTTCATTTGCGGCATGGCACTTGTAGCACAGTTTCGCGGTCAGCTTCGGCTTCTCAGGTTCGCCGTTCTGCTTCATGCCCATCGCCCTGAAGAAGTCCTCCTCGACCTGGGCCGTCGACAGCTTACCGTAATGCCCTACCATCTTCTCATTCTTCCAGCCGAAGAACTTGACCATCGCGCTTGTCGACATGCCATGTGAAATAAGGTAGGTGCAGCGGGAATACCTCAGAACGTGGGCATGGAGGCGCTTTTCGAGGCCGCTGCGCCTTTTCAGGTCCACCAGTAGGGTCTTGACATTCGGATAGTCCATAGCCTGCTGCGTCGGTTCATTGTGCCTTATGGTCACAAAGAGCGGGGCCTCGCTCGCAGCCCCCCTCCGCCACTCATTGACGTACCTGGTCAGCGCGGGCACTGAGACCGAGAGGGGCGTTATCCTGGTTCCGGTCTTCCCGGTGAGTATGATGCGGCTCGGCCCTTTGGATGAGAGGGTCAGGTCCTTCATGCGCAGGTTGAGGACCTCTCCGATCCTTGCTCCGGTGTCCCATAAAAGGCAGATCAGCGCCCTGTCCCTGACGTTCCTGCATGCGGTCAGCAGTCTCTCTATATCGGTCTCGTCCAGCATCTCCGTCGGCAGCTTCGCGTTCGTCGCGTTCATGTCCAGCTTGACCCATCCGACGAGCGCATCAGCCTTGGAATCCAGCAGCCACCTCACGAACTGCTTGAAGGTCAGCTTTATCCGCGCCTTAGAGTAGGAGTTCAGGTCCCTGTCAAGCGACTTGCCCTCGGCGGTCATGGCCTTCAGCCTGTTCACCCTTCGGACTATCTCCTCGACGTCCTCTTTGGTAAGCGCCTTGAAGTCCTTGCAGACCCCGAGGCCGCATACCGTGCGCAGCTCGAAGAGCCTCTTGTACCGCGTCCGGTCTTTCCTGCCGTTCAGGGATAAAAAGTCCTCATACTTTAGGAGGTATGCCCTGTTCGGCTCGCTTACGCCCTTTTCTATATGCTGGAGCTCCGACTTGAGGATGCAGGGCCCGTTCTCCAGGTACTTTGCCATGCTTCTAATCTGGCCCGAGGGCGGTATTTCAATCTTTCGGGGTAATGGTAAGCTTGACTGCGGTAGCCAGGGAAGGGAGTTGAACCCCTCTTTTCCGCTCTGCAGGCGGACGCATAGCCGATCTGCCACCCTGGCGGGCGCATATCATCATCTTTAATAAACGAACATTTAAAAACAGTTGAAGGCAATTAAGACCGAAGGTAATTTTGATGTCGACACTTTACGAGCCGCTGCCAAAGGAGTTTGTTTCCAAGACTGCATCTTTCGACTACAAGACGCCCATGACGCAGGCGCTTGACGGGATAAGCCAGTTCGGCGCGGTCATAGTCGTCAAGGACAAGGAGTATTTCGGCATCGCGGACGGGAGGGCAGTCTCGAGGAAGGGCTCCGACAGATCCCTGAAGTTCGCGAAGACCCTGCCTGTCGGCAGGTTCGCGAGAAAGCTGCCCGTGCTCGGCCCAGACGTTTCTGTGGGCAGGACGATAAGCTATTTCCACGAGTTCTCGGCAAAGGCTTTCCCATACCGGGACGCAGGAGGCATAACGGGCATAGTGAAGAGGGATGTGGTCCTCAGGTCGATAATCTCGCTCCACCTTCTGTCCAAGTCGGTCGTCGGGGACGCGATGTCGACCCCGGTGCTCGCGATAGACGCTGGCGCAAGCCTGTCGCAGGCCATGAGCGTGATGTCGCAGAACAAGATAACGCGGCTCATCGTGGTTGACGGGGGGAAGCCCTTCGGACTGATAACGCACAAGGACATATACTCCAATTTCGCCAGGGCGGATTCGCGGCATCCCGAGCTCACGCCTGAGCCGCGCTCTCTCTCCGACGTGACCGTGAGGCAGGTCGCAAGGACCGAGACGCACTCGATAGACTATCAGAGCCCGCTGGAGGACGCGATAAGGAGCCTGCTCGCCAAGGGCATATCCTCGCTCATAGTCACCAGGAATGGAAGGCCCGTCGGGATGCTCTCCATTAGGGACGTCTTCGAGCTTGCGGCGTCGAGCATAGAGAAGGTGCGCAGCAGGGTTATCGTCACTGGCATAGACGACAGCACGGTGGGCTACGAGCAGGACATAGAGAACGAGGCCAACAGGATGATAGACAGGATGGACAAGTTCGGCAGGCTGGGAATAAGCTACGCCGCGATAAACGTCAACAGGGTCAAGGAGAGGGGCTACGAGCTAAAGGCCAGACTGGGCTTCGAGAGGAAGGGCGTGATGTACGCGACGGCCACCGGATACGGCATCGAGGCCACGCTGACCGCGCTGCTGGACAGCCTGTTCAAGCAGGTCAAGGAGAAGAAGGAGATGGGTGTGAGCCTCAGGAAGGGCTCCGAGAGATACTATGGCGAGAAATAGGAACGGGAGCAGGAGGCTGCAGTCGAGCTTCGAGCTCCTCGTGACGCTGTCGCTCGGCCTTGCGATACTCATGCCGATAGTGGTGATAGCGTTCGTGCAGCTCTCCGCGTCGTCATCGTCGCTCTCTGCGATAGAGTCCCAGCAGGCCGCGAGCAAGCTCGCGAGCGTCGCAGTCCTCGTGGGGAGCCAGGGCGCCCCTGCGAAGCAGCTGGTGCAGATATCAGTCCCTCCAAACGTGAGGTACATCTACATAGGCAACGCAAACAACACCGTGGGCCACGAGGTGATATTCGTCGTCGCATCCTCATCGGGCCCTAGCTACGTCACCGCGTACACGCCCGTGAACGTCAGCGGCAGCCTCGGGAGCCTGGCCTCGGCAGGGACGTACCTTGTGAACGTGACCGCGCAGTCCTCATGCCCCACGAACACGCTGCTGGCGTGCGTCTATATGTCCTCGAAACCATGATCTACTGTCAGATATGTGAAATGGGTGACAGTCAGATAGTGAGCAATTGCCCATCTTGGCTAGTTGTTTAAAATATCCCTGCTAAAATGAAATAAATTTAGATTTAGTAGGGTTAAATTTAAATATCTTAAGGTGCAATTCACAGCATGGAGAATATCATTCCAAGAGAACTGGAAGCGAAAATTTTAAGATTTGCCAAGGATAAGGAGATTATAATCATAAGGGGGCCGCGCCAAGCTGGCAAAACAACATTGCTGAAGCTGATAGCTGAGACCGTAAAATCAGAGAAGGTTTTCATCGATTTGGACATTCCAGAGAATAGAAACGCCCTTGCAGACTCCCCTATGGATTTCATAGATCGGTTTGGGAAGGGCAGAAAGCTAACTTTGTTTCTAGATGAAGTCCAGCGCGTCACCGACGCTGGGGAAAAACTGAAAATAATATACGACCAGTTCGCGGACAAGGGCGTAAAGGTGTTCGCTTCGGGTTCGTCCTCATTAGATATCAAGACGAATGTGCTTGGTTTTCTAGTTGGTAGAGCATTAATATTTGACCTTCTTACTCTCGGATTCGGGGAATTCCTGAACTACAAAGACGAAGGCCTTTTCAACATATTCAAAATGCGGAACGACGAAGTAATGGGCTTCATAGCGCAAGGCAATCCGATAAAGAAGCCTGCATTCACGTCCGAGATCCTAAAGTATTGGAAAGAGTACGTCTTGTTCGGAGGTTATCCGGCGGTAGTAAAGACCAGAAGTGCCGAGGACAAAAAGATCAGGCTGAAAAACATATACGGCACATACATAGAGAAGGACATTGTCTCTTTTTTTGGGATAGGGAAGTCCTCGCTTTTTGAGGATTTTGTTGTAGCTTTGTCATTCAACACCGCAAACAGCCTTACTCTCTCATCGGTTGCCGCGGACTCAGGCATAACCCACTACGCCGCGAAAGAGTTCCTCAATATCTTGGTCGGTACGTACGTCATTGGAATCCTAAGGCCATACTATCGCAATGCCACCACTGCGATAAAGAAAGCGCCGAAGGTGTATTTTATTGACCTTGGCCTTAGGAACGCCGCAATCGGAAACTACTCTGTCTTCGATAAGCGTGATGATAGGGGCAAGATCGGAGAGAATTTCGTATACAGGGAACTCATAGGGATGGGTTATGAGATAAACTACTGGCGCACAAAAAGTGGCGCAGAGGTGGATTTTCTAATAAAAATCGAACAGGGCATCATTCCGGTGGAGGTAAAGCTGGGCGGAGCGCGAACACTTGGCAAAAGTTTCTACAGCTTCATAGAGCGATATAAACCCAAAAGGGCGCTTATCGTGACGCTAGACCATTTTGGAAAGGAAAAAATAGGGGGTACTGAAGTATATTGGGTGCCGATATTCTACCTCTAGCGTGTTTCAGGCATCATAAGCAGGTTAGCGGTTGTGTGTAACCGCCCGCATGATGGGCCGCAAAAACGTTTAAGAGCGTGTCCATCGATATTGAGCTGAGTTTGATGGCCCGCAGTAAGCTCCAGTTATCCATAGAGTTCATGATGGTCTTCTCCTTCGTGCTCGTGGTCTTCACCTTCCTGTTCGCGCTCGTGGCCACCCAGAGAGCGCAGACGCTGAACAGCCAGGAGTTCGAGCAGGGCCAGCTTGTCGCGCAGAGCGTGGCGGCGCAGCTCGACAGGGCGCTGCAGGCGGGGAACGGGTACTACGCCGCGATACCAATCACGAGCGCGCTGGGCACTCTGAACTACAAGCTGGCGATAACCAAGGGCGGGGCGGTGGTCGTCAACACCACGATAAACAAGCAGGTGACGCAGGCGATATCCTACAGCTCCGTGAAGCAGGTGGTCTCGAACCCGTCGTTCATACCCGCAGGTCTTCCTACGAACGCGGTGAGCTACTACCTGATGCCGATAGCCAACGGCACGCTGACGATACAGAACTCATTCGGGACAATCTGCGTCGACTATGCATGCCCAACCACGAGCAACACGGCAACCAACGTCAGCATGTCGGAGCAGGTAGTGCACGCAGCAAACTTCAACGGGCAGAGCAGCTATATACAAGTAAACAATCCCTTCAGTACCAGTTGGTATTTTTATTGGCATTACGGGAGTGCTAATGTGGTTGCAGCAATAGTCGGCTCTACGGTGTATTCGTCCACTACACTTCATCCGAATGTGTGGTCGCACGTCTGCTTTACTTATTTATCTGGTTCGGGAACGCTAAATATCTATGCCAATGGTGCTCCAGCTGGCTCAGGTTCGGCGACAGGTGGTAGTACCCTATCAGTATGTGCATGGATTTATCCAACAAGCAGCGCGATAGGAGACATCACAAGCAGTGAAGATTCTACCAACTATGCGCTAATCGGTGCAAGAAACCCAACCACCAACCTCTTTCAGGGCTCCATCTCCAACGTCCAGATATACAACATCGCCCTTTCATCGAGCCAAGTTTCCGCACTCTACGCAGAGGGCATAACAGGCAGCCCACTCGCAGGGGCGGGGAATATCGGATGGTGGCCGCTCAACGGCAACGCGAATGACTACTCAGGCAATGGCAACAATGGAAACGTCATAGAATCAATGATGTACACCACAGTGGCGCAGCTCTCCGCAAAAGTAACGAACCCGCTTGGCCAGCCGCTCGCAAATGCGCTTGTAGGATTTACTACCACTCTCGGCAACCTCACAAAAGGCCAGGTCGCCATTAACTACACCAACGGAAACGGCATCGCGACAGCGTTCCTGGACCAGCAGGGGAACAGCGGCCAGGCGCTGGTGAAGGCCACCGCATACAACGGCAATACGGCGCTGCAGGGCAACCTGGTAAGCTGGTATCCGCTCAACCTGGACCAAGGAAGCACGGTCCCCGACCTTAGCGGCAATGGCAACAACGGGGCGATGCTCTACACTAGCTGGAGCGACCCGAACTACGTGGCTGGATTTGACGGGCAGAGCAGCTATATTTCAACTTTCTCAAATAATTTTCCTACGGGCTCAAGTGCCTATTCGGTATTCGCTTGGGTTTATTTGACTTCCAATGTCCCAACAGCCATTCAGGCAATAGACTATTATGGGACCCAGGGCACGAGCTACGCGACGCGCATCTTCTCAACGGTTGGGCAGACACTTTGTTTCTTTGGAGGATCCGATACTTTCCAATCAACGCTAACAGTCCCTCTAAATACCTGGACGCTTGTTGGAGTGACCTATCAAGCATCCTCAACGCAAGTCACAATATACATGAATGGACAGTCGCAGATAGGAACACTGAGCGGAAGTACCGCGTTAAATACCCCTTCAGGGACGATAAACTATGTTGGCGGGAATCCCACCTACTTGTGGTGGTTTCCGGGCAGAATTGCAAATGTACAGATGTACAGCACCGCCCTTTCGGCAAACCAGGTCCAGCAGCTCTACCCGAGCGGTATTTCCAGTCCTCCAATCGCGGGCTCGGGGCTCGTCGGTTGGTGGCCGCTCAACGGCAACGCGAACGACTACACCAGCAATAACAACAACGGTGCCATTTACGGGAACCTTAACTTCGCAAGCACGTCCTCGATTCCAAGCCCAAATGCGAACGCCACGAGCATGTTTGCCGGGGGATTCAACGGAATCAGCAGTCAAGTGACGGTAGCCTCTACCGCAATTCCGAACGCTGCCACTCTTATAGCATGGATATATCCCTATAACGTAATAGGAGAATCGGGATGCTCCAAGGAAGCCAGCGGTTGCATATCCATAATGGGATACTCTCCGGCCTCCGCAGAATATGATCTTTGGCTTTATCTCACCAATGGGCAGCTCGGAGGCACGGCATACAGCACGACGTATCCCATGCTTCACGGAGGCACCACCATAACTGCAAATAATTGGTATCAGGTCGCCATGACTGCATCAAATACGCTTGGCACTCTCTCTCTGTATATCAACGGCGTGAACGTGGGAACGAATGCTATAGTGAGTCAGGGATTTTGGACTGGCGGGAATCCGGAAATCGGAAATCTGAGAGCAGGGCAGACTACTAACTTCAATGGCCTCATCTCTAACGTCCAGCTCTACAACTCCACCCTGAACGCAAATCAAATCCGCACAAGCTACAGTGAAGGGATAGGCGGCCTTCCGCTCACTGCGAACCTCATCGGATGGTGGCCGCTCAACGGAAACGCGAACGACTACTCCATGGTGGGGAACAATGGGACCGCATCGAACGTCGTTTATCCCGCAATTCAGACGATGGGAGGAGGAATTCCCACCTATTCGCTGGGCTCGTACGGCGCGAACTTCAACGGCCAGAGCAGCTACGTAACCTTCGGAAACAGCATCAACCCTGGATTTGGCAGCTTCACTGTCGAGGGCTGGGCTTATGCCACAAACTACACCTACCCGAGGACGCGCATCCCCATAGGGAGCTACACGAGTTCCGGCAGCGGCTTGCCAGGATGGGGCATAGACGACGCCTATACTGCAGGCGCCATCACGATATATTTTTCGGACGGGACAAATAGGCTAAGCACCAGCATCCCTTGCGATCCGGGATACAAGCCCACCGATACCCTGAACAGGTGGGCGCAGGTGGTGGTCGTTTTCAACAGGACATCGGGCAAGGCGATCGCATACGTAAATGGGGTGCAGCAATCGACGCAGGTCTCCATCGCCGCGGTAACGGGAAACGTGTTTAACTCATATGCTGGAGAGCTCGGGCTCGTCGCCGGCTGGTACCTTAGCGGTTCGATGGCGGACGTCCAGCTATACAACGCCGCGCTGAACGCTAACCAGATCAAGCAGCTCTACCAGAGCCAGATGCCGCCCAGCGCCAGTGCAGCCGTTCCTTTGAGTTGGGTCCCATGAAGGCGCAGTTCTGGTCTTTCGATGCAATATTCGCGATGGTGATATTCATAGCCGCGCTGGTCCTGCTGACGTTCGTCTGGAACAGCATGAGCAACCAGTTCTCTCTCGCGTCCGGATTCGGCGTCGTGAACATGCAGGCCCAGCTGCAGAGCCTGCAGAACAGGATAATCACGCAGGGCGCACCCGCAAACTGGAACTCTCAGGTCAATGTCTCGAAAATCTCAACGTGGTCAAATGTGAGCATAGGCCTGGGAACAGGCGGAGGATCGTCGCTCTCGGTAAACAAGATAATGACCTTTGTGGCGATGTCCGACCACAACAGCACGGCGTACCAGGCCACGAAGCCGCTTCTCGGAGTTGGCTATGATTATTATATCACAATATACGAAAGCAATGTGACGATTGGATTGGGGATTCCCCCATATGCGCACAGCCCAACAGCAATTCAGGTCGCAAGGCAGTCCGTAGTGGTAAACGGAGCACCTGCGCAGATGCAGATAATTGTCTGGACGAACAAGACCTTCGGTGTCAGTTGATGAAAGGCGTGATGTTCACACTCGATGCGCTCTTCGCGCTGCTGATAGCGGCAGCAGGCATCTCTGTGCTGCTGTACTTCAACTACTATGCGCAGAACCCCTCCACGATTCCATACTCAAATGCGCAGTCAATCCTATATGACTTGCTATCGACGCCCGTACAAAGCATCCAGAACAGTAGCGTACTCGCAAAGACCATGGCCAACCAGTTCGCAGGCGCAAATGAGACCTGGGCGCAGCTCATGGGCGGCGTAGCAAGAAACAGCAGCAATCCCATAGGTCCCATAAGACCGCTCATATCGTCAGTCTTCACGTCCGCCAACCCGATAACGACCGGAGTCGTCGCAGACTACGGGAATATCTATTTCGCTTCAGGCAGCGGGCTCTATGCGGTAAACGCTACATCTAACCAGTCAATATGGAGCGTTTATGAAAGCGCTAGCGTCGTATCTGCCCCTGCGCTGTACCGCGGAACGGTGATATTCGCAACTTCCACGAATCTTATCGCCGTGGATGCGAGAACGGGTTCGACTCTCTGGAGCACAGCGATATCTGGATTTACTCCTACTTCTTCAATAGCAGCCTATGACAACAGGGTGCTGTTCGGCGCTACGGACGGTAACGTGCACGCATATTATGCCAATAACGGGACAGCCTTGTGGACATATTCTGTTGGGGGCTATCCAACGCTGATAACCGTGGCCTCAGGAAGTTTTGCAGTAAAAACTTCAGCGAACAATATCTTCCTCCTGTCTCAATTTGGAACTACGGCAAACCAGATCTGGAGCACGACCCCTCCCTCGCCTCCGACCAACGGCCTGGTTAGCGTCGGCAGCGCAATATATTTCGGAACGAGCACGACCGCCAATGCGATAGCTATCAATTCTGTGCAGGCTGGCGGGTTTCCGGCGAGCGTGCCATCTGCGACAAGCGGAGTGGCTGCTTACAAAAGTTATGTAATATATCAAGGAGCTACAACAATCAATGCGCTTTCTACCTCTGGCGCACAGTATTGGAGCTTAAACCCGGTGCCCTCTTATTTCGGCAGCGGAATAGCTAACGCAACTCCCGCAGTTTCAGGAAGCATGGTCTACACGCTCTGGGCGAACGGATTGGCGGGGCAGTACCTCAACAACGGAACGGTGGCGTGGTTCGCTCCGGTTACCGCGACACTCCCGTACATGGCGCTCGCGTACGGCAGGCTCTATGTGGTTTCCGGAAGCCAGGTGATTGCATACGGATCCTGCAACGCCCCCTTTAACGCGTCGATGCTCACCTCGATAGCCACTCTTACGCTTAATTCGCAATCGGGATGCGCGCTTGCGCTGTCTAACGTTGCGTATCCTGCGGCGAACTATACTGTGTTCGCGGGCAACGCCTCGAGCCGGAGAATCCAGGTTGCGAACTTCAACGGCGGGACAAGCAACTATGTGATTGCCACCTCCCCATCTGGATTAACGGGTAGCGGCTCAATCTGCGCATGGTTCTATCCATCTGCATCACAGATGTCTTATGCATACACGATAGGCGACTTTGGGACTTCGGGCACCGATACGCATGAACTTGACCTTCTGATAAATGGAGGAATATTTCAGGTTTTGAATGCTGTTGGAGGGACAGAATACGCCCTAACCACGGCCTCTCCCGCATTGGGAACTTGGCATTTGGGTTGTGCAACCTGGACAGGTTCTAACATGTATCTCTATCTTGACGGAGTCCCTCCTGTTTCTAACGCGTATGGAACTACGGATCCTCTTGATTGGTCGTCCATCTCCTATATTGGCGCCAGGCCAGGCGCAGGCAACCAGGTATGGCTGGGACAACTATCAAACTTCCAGATCTACGGATCCGCCCTCTCTGCTAATCAGGTGCAAGCGCTCTACCAGGAGGGCATCTCAGGACCTCCAATCAGCTCGGCCAGCCCCAGAGCGTGGTATCCGCTCGAAGGGGACACGAACGACTATGCAGGATTCAGCTCGGGATATGCGGCTAACGTGAACTTCGTGGCGCAGAACGCGATCTCGCCACACTTCTCGAACGCCTATTCCATAAGCGAGTCCCGCACCCTGCTGCCGCTGCTGAACTATTCAAGATTGACATATAACGCAATAGGCGCGTACGGAGTCTATCCTGTAGGTGTTTATTCATGGAGATGAAGTCAATCCTCAGGAGGTCGCACAAGGCACAGCTAATGACAATACTGGTGCTGGTGCTCTTCATGCTCATGCTGGCTGAGCTGTTCGCGTTCGCTCTGCTGAACGTGAACTCGAACAGCATGGCGCAGCAGCTCACAGTATCGCTCAGCACGAACAATTACGGCAGCCTTCTTAAGCAGAGCGCGGGAGCATTCGCGCAGGCGAGCATGTATGGCGCCCTTGCGGCGATAACGAATTACGAATACAGCCCTGCGCTCAGGAAGGGCAACTTCATAGCCAATTTCAGCCAGTACATGTCGTATCTCATGACGAACGGGATTCTCCCAAACGATGTCTCGGGATATCCGCAGAACGCGATGGGAAATCTCACTCTCGCAAGCTACAACGCTTCCATATCAAAGCTCGTGGGTTTCGCCTCGCAGAACGTAATCGTGAACGAGACCGCGCCCAGGATCTTCCAAACGGATCCGTTCCATCTGCGCGTATCATACACGGAGAACATAGCGATAAACGCGTCAGGAAGCATCTACAGGTATAGCATACCCGTCAACGCGTCGATAAACCTCAACAATACGCCCGACCTCTTCTACGCGCAGCAGGGCATTCTCAGAACGGTAAAGTTCGCGAGCGCAAGCAATCTGACTTCTGTCGTCTCGGGCTCTTATGCCACTTCGGGCAACACTATCGACTATGCCTATGGCACGGTATACGCAATCTCAAGCAGTTCCACGAGCAGCGCCACCTGCTCGGGCGGCTACGTAGCTGGCATGCCCTCCCAGTTCAACTCCGCGCTCGCGAACTCCCTGATAATATCCACTTACAACGCGTTGAGCCTAAGCTCATGCATAACCAGCTATGGGGGCCTCGTATCCTATATCGCGCCTTCGAGTCTACCGGCCATGCCTTATCTCACATACTCCTCATCATCAGGAGTCGTGGCGAGCCTGCCCACAGGCATGCACGTCCTGCTCTACGGCCCGGGGATGGACGTGCTGAACATAGAGAACCTGAGGAACGCGGTCATGAACGCCAACTACTTCCCTTCGCAGTTCACGCCCTCGTTCATCGACAGGGCGAATGCGAACTTCGCCGACCAGTCGCCCAACGGCATATTCTCCTTCAACAACTACAACACCCAGATTGCGAGCTTCAACGGCGCCAGCAGTTTCGTGGATGTACCATACAATTCCGTAATCGAGGGCATGACGAGCAACATCGCCGTGAGTGCATGGGTTAGTACGGCTTCGTCCTCAGCCCAGGTTATCTTCTCGGCGTGGGACGGCACCAACGGCTACCAGCTATACTCGAATAGTGGCAACGTTATCCTATGGTCCAATGGCGGCGGATCCCTCGTCTCTCCCAAGCGCGTCAACGACGGCAACTGGCACTACATAGTCGGAGTCTACACCAGCTCCATGAAGTACCTCTATGTGGATGGCGTGCTGGTCGCCAGCGGATCAGGCACACTCTCCGCCTCGACCAAGGATGCGCAGATAGGCACACAGTGCTCCGGTTCGGGCGGCACTACCTGCAGCGACTTCTTCTCCAACTCCATCGCTAATGTACAGCTATACGGCCTGCCGTTAACGGCGGCGCAGGTCCAGCAGATCTACCAGGAGGGCATCTCCGGCCTCCCGATAGCCAACGCGGGATTGGTCGGGTGGTGGCCACTCAACGGGAACGCCAACGATTTCTCTGGCAACAGCAACAACGGTGTGCCAAACTACGTTACATATAGATTGCCCTCAAACTATGCCCGGGACAGCATTCTCGTCGCCAATACGCCAATGGCTCCCCAGCCGCTCCCAGGAATCCTTTCCTGCACGTCGAACAGCCAGTGCGCGAGCAACAGCCTGCCGATGCTTTACCTCAGCTACATGCCGCTCGCGGTCCAGAGCGGGATCATGCAGTCAGGGGGATTCAACGGCTGGACCAACTACATAAGCGTGTCTTCCAGCGCTCTGGACACGGGCAGCGCGGTCACGATGGTGGTCTGGAGCGACCAACTCGGATCAGGGAACCAGGGGACGCGCGGCATAATGTTCTCGCAATATTCGACATATCTGGACGTTTGCTACAGCGGCGCGCCGCTGTTTGCTGTCGAGAACTTAGGAGGCACCCAGATACTCGCGCAGGGGGGGACCTGCCCTACCGCAGGGGTGTGGAGGCAGTATGTTGGCACCTATGACGGCTCAACGATGCGGCTGTACATAAATGGCGTTCAGGTAGGAAGCAATTCCCAGAGCGGCACGCTGGGTCCCGCGGCAGTGAATATCGGGGAATACTACGCCGGCAGCTACAATTTCAATGGCCTGCTATCGAACGTGCAGCTCTACAACGCAGCCCTGTCCGCGACCCAGGTGAGCAGCCTCTATCAAGAAGGCATCGCGGGCATACCGTTAACGGCGAATCTCGTCGGATGGTGGCCGCTCAACGGCAATGCCAACGACTACAGCGGCAACGGGAACAGCGGGGTTCCGGTCAACGGAGTCATCTATCCTTACTTCTCGGGAACGTACAACGCCCCGGGCTTGTCGTCCATCGCCACGACGGCGAACGAGTGGCAGGCGCTCGGCCTTGCGAACACGTGAGCTTTACCGAGCTGCACCCCCTTCCGCCTCTCGGGATCATGCTCCGCTGACGCTGGTGAATATCCCGCCTATCACCACGCTGACCACGAAGAACACCACTATCCCTATCACCAGGAACGCGGGCAGGTACCTGAGACCCTTCAGCACCGACCCCGTGGATATGGCGCTGACTATGAACGACCCGAAACCGGATATCAGCAGCACGGCTGCGATGGAGAAATCATAGTACTCGCTAGTGGTTATCTGCGGAGGGCTGGGCTTGAGGAAAGAGATGCCCTGCGTCGGAAGGCCTCCGGGGTTCTGCCTCAGTATCCCCGCCCATACCGAGTTGGTCATCGTGATCATCTGGGAGGTAAGCGCGTAGAGCACGGGCGTTCCTATTATCGTCGCGAACGCTATGAAGATGGTGTACATGAAAAGCTGTCCTGATATCTCCTTGCCCACCATGGCCTGATTCCTCATGTCCTTCGAGAGCTGGTTCAGGAGGTCGGTCATGCCTCCGCCGTACTGTATGCCCTCGATCATGAGCCTGACCGTGTGCTGCAGCTGCACCGACCGGTAGGTCCTGGACAGGTTTATCAGCGCGCTCTGCAGGGTGGCGCCGGCGTACAGGTCCTTGTTCATCTCCTTGACGTCGTCGCTGAAATAGCCGAAGTCCGGCCTCGCGGCCAGCAGCATGGACTTGTCCAGGGCGACACCGCTCCTTACGTTGGCTGCGGTCAGCTGCAGGTAGTCCGGCAGCACCGTCTCCACGAAGTTCTTCCTCTGCTCTATCCGGAACTCAAGGATGGCGTATATGATGATCTCGTACGCCGCTGCCGCGATGAATGCGGCGAGCGCGGCAAGGCCGGCGTTGAGCTTCATGATCAGGACGAGAGCGAAAGGCATGGCTGCGAATATCCCCAGCCCGCCGATTATCGCGATCTGGAGGAACCGGTTGAGGTCCATCTTTATCCCGGAGAGCTTCAGCTCCCTGGACAGCACGGTACCCAGGCTCCTCGATACGAGCTTCTCGAAATCTATCTTCATCCGATTCACATCGCGAAAGTGGGCCTCGACGACCTCACTATGTTAAGGAATATTATCTGCAGGAAGGTTATGCCCACGAGCACCATCAGGAGCGTCGATACGTTTATGGTGAACAGGTTGACGAAAGTCGTGAGTATCGCGGCTATCGCTATCCCCATGCTCGGGAATATGACTCCGAAGAGCATGTAGAACATGGCGAGCGCGTTGAGCCTCTGCCCGTAGCGCCTCATGTCTATGACCCTCTCCTGCGACGCCTCCTCCACCACGCCCTGGAGCGCGTCCACCACGTCGGCCCCTGCCTTGAGGCTGACGCTCGCCTGGAGCATCACCCTCTTGAACGTCTTGGACTTGCTCTTGCTGCTGACGTCGTCTATCGCCTGCTCTATCGGGGAACCGACCTGCACCAGCTCAACAACCTTCGCGAACTCCTTGCTCGCGGCGCCGTAGCCTGTGCTCACCGCGGCCATGGCGTTGAACAGCGGCATCCCGGACCTCATGCTTATGACCATGTCCCTCGCTGCGAAGAGGATGTCGCGCTCTATCTCATTGCCGATTATGGTGCTCCGGTCGATAGGGTACCTTATGAACTTGTTGAAGAGCGCGGGATAGCTTGCTCCTCCAAGGAGCACTGCGAGCAGGATCGGCACGGCTGGCTCAAAGGGAAAGAACTGCAATAGCAACATGGCGACGGCCACTGTTATCACCGCGACGATGATCATGGTGTTTATGAACATCTTCTTGACGAAGGCGTACGGGGATTCCTTTATTCCCTGCGCCCTGAGTGCCGCCTCAAGGTCCTTGTGCTTCGCGGCGACGCTGGCGAAGTATATCTGGATGCTTCCGGGCCTCTTGTATCCGGGCTTCGCCGCGGGCCCCTGCGCTCCGGGAGCGGCCGGGCGGGCCTGCGCGGTAGCTGCCTGGGCCGCGGGCTTCCTTGCCGGGCCGAACGGCTCGAACTTCCTGACTGGCGCCGGCTCCGGCCGCGCGCTGAAGACCGGCTTCATCTCGGGCAAGGTGGTCTTCTTCGGACCGAAAAGCGAAAGCGGCTTCTTGGGAGGGGGCGCGGCGGCTGGCTTTGCCTCCGGGAGCGGCTTCATCTCCGGAAGCCGCGTCTTCTTTGGCCCGAAGAGGGAGAACGGCTTGCTCGGCGAAGGCGGAACGGCCGGCCTTGCGACCGGAATCGGCTTGGCCGCTGGCGGCTTGGGCTCCTTTGGCTTGAAAAGCGTGAACTTCTTTGGAGGAGACGCTGGCGCGGGTGCCTTCCAGATTGGCGCGGGCTTCGGCGGCGTTGCAGCCATCGGCGCACCTGCCTGCTTGCTCCCGAATATTGGCTTGGCCCTTACCTTGAAGAACCCGATCTTCTTCGGTTTGGTGAATCCGACGACGTTACCCGTCCCCGCTTCGGTGCCCTTAGCGCTTTCCTTCCTCTTGAAAAGGACCATCGGAATCAAGCATTACTTAGTCGCAAACATTTTTATAGGCGCGTCGGCAATGTCAGCCGCGCTGCAGCGTCAGGCCCATGGCCGTCGCAATCTCGATGGCCTTTTGGTTCCTGAGCGCCACGAGTTCCTTCTGCTCATCACTCAGGCCCTTGGTGTCCTCCCTCATCGAGGCCGCGTAGAGCCACCGGATCTCATTGGCTATTATCCCGAGCTGCTTCTTGTCGAACGTCCCCTCGGCCATGCCCTGCTCTATGCTCTCCAGGTCGGACAGCTGGTCCTGCACGGACAGCTTCGGCATGACGAGCTTCCTTGCGGAGATCCCTGCCAGGTCGCCCTTGACCGATTCCCCGAGCTCCCTCCCTGCGCCGCCAACGACGCCGCTGAGCGCCCTCGCGGCGCCCTCCGCTTCATTCCCGAGGGACGGCTTCCTGACGGCCGGCGCCTGAGGTTCCGCGCGCTGCGCCGCTGCCTTCTGCGCCTGCGGCTGCTGGGCGGCAGCCTCCGCGGTCTTCGCCTCCACGCTCTCGAGCAGCGCGCTCACCTCCGAATACGCGACGGCCCTTATCTCCATCCCCTTCGAGAGCATCGCGTCTATGTCGATGGCGGCGGTCCCGGTGCCGCCCGCTGCCGCCTCCCCTATGAGCGCCGCCGCCTTCTCGTAATCGCTCGCATCGTCCGCGGTCACGCCAATCCCTTCTCGACCACGTCGCGCGAGTAGGCCACGTCCGCATCGACGATCTTCATCACCTTGTCCCTGTCCTTGTAGTAGTTGGCGACGACGAACCCGGAGGAGTCGACGTCAAAGACGTTGTTCTTGACCATCCAGTTCATGACCTTCCGCTTATCCTCCAGGCTCTGGTTAAGCTCCGCCCTGTTGAACCCGCCGTATAGCGTTATCATCTCGCTGAGCCTCGCGAGCTCGGAGATCTGGGAGAACGTGTCGTTGCGCATGTCCCACCTGTAGTTGATGCTGACGTCGCCGTTCCTCGACATCTCGCCGAACTCCAGCACCCTCCTTATGCCGAGCCTCCTGTGCCTGAACAGCGTGATTATCCCCCCGAAGGCGTTCATCATCAGCTTCGGGACCTCGATCGGCGGATTCGTCATCCTGATCACCGTGTCCTGCGCGTTGTCCGCGTGCACCGTCCCGTACACCGCGTGGCCCGTGTGTATCGCCTCGAACAGGGTCTCCGAGTCGTTCTTGGTCCTCACCTCTCCCACCAGCATGACGTCCGGCCTCTGCCTGAGCGCGTTTATCATGAGGTTGTAGAGCGTGACCTCGCCCTTGCCCTCGGGGTTTGGCTGCCTCGTCAGCATCGGGATCCAGTGCAGGAACGCCGGAAGCGTGAGCTCGCGCGTCTCCTCGACCGAGATGACCCTGTGGTTCGCGGGTATGAATATGCTCATCGCATTCAGGAAGCTCGTCTTCCCGCTCGCCGTTCCCCCTGAGATGAGCAGGCTGATCTCGTTCTCAACGCAGAGCCAGACCAGCGCGGCGAGCTCCGATGATATGGTCTTGTTGGCCACCATCGCGGGCATCGTCCACGGGTTCTTCCCGAACTTCCTTATCGTTATCGTGTTGCCCTTCTGCGATATCGGATACAGGGTGGCGTTGACCCTCGATCCGTCGGGCAGCTCCGCGTCCATGAGCGGGGAGAGGTTGGACACCTGCCTGCCTATCCTCCTGCCTATGGCCTCCGCGTTGTCGTATATTATCGTCTCGTCGGCTATCGTTATGTTCGTCTTGCACCACCCGAACGTCTTGTGGTACACCCACACCGGCTCCTTCGACGTGTTGACCGCGATCTCCTCGAGGTTCTCGTCCGCGAGCGGGGCCTCCAGGTCGCCCAGGCCGAGCATGAAGTTTATTATGTAGGCTATGAGCACCCTCTTGGTGTCCTCCGACGACCCGGGCAGGTACCTCTCTATCACCATCTCCGAGGTCTCCTCGTACCTCTTCGAGAGCGCGTCCACGTACTCCTTGTCCTCGATCTTCGACGGGTCTATGGGCACCATCGACAGGAGCTCCTGCCTGAGCGACACCAGCAGCACCTTCGTCGCGTCGCCGAGGCCCCTGGTGGTGACCTCATATATGGGCGTGAAGTCGCCCTTGTCGAGTATCCTGACCTTCACGTTGAGGCCGTGCGCGTCAAGCTCGTACGCTGCGTATTCCTTCTCCGCAACCCCTGGCTTCTGCGCGTCTGGCATCCGATCACTTAGCTATATCGTCCATGTCCTTTTTTATCTTTTCCAGGCCCGCGGTGGCTTCGCCCTCGCGCATCCCCGCTTCGCCCAGCTTCGACTCGACGTCCTCCAGCTCCTTCTCCCTCTTCCCCGCGTCGAGCCTGCCCAGCGCGTCTATCGCCTTCAGCTGGTCGGAGAGCTCGCTCAGCTGCTTGGAGAGCTCGTCGCGCTCCTTCTCGGCGCCGGCTATGTCGGTCTTGACCTTGTCCAGCTTGTCCCCGAGCTCCGCGAACCCGCCGAAGCGGCCCTTCATGTCCGCGAGCACCGTCCTCAGCTCGGTTATCCTCTTGTTCGCCGCGGCGTAGGCGTTGCCGACCTCTCCGCTGGCTTTCGCTATGTCGTCGAGCATCTTCTCCCGCTCCCTTGACGCACGCCTCCTTATGGCCTCCGAGTCGCGCTCGTACGCCTTCGACTGGGTCGTCAGGTCCTCCACCTCCTTCTGGCGCTGGAACACGAGACGCTTCATCGACGCGTCCTCCTGCCTGAGCCCGTCGAGCGTCTCCGTGAAGCTCCTCCTGCTCGACGCGACGGCCTTGTCGAACTCCTTGTCGAGCTTTCCGATCGTCTCCTCCGCGTCGCTGATCCTCTCGCGCATGTCGGCGATCATGGCCCTCGCCTCCTCGTCGCCTCCCGTGCGCTTCGGCGCGGCGGCGCGCTGGTCGAGCGCAAGCATGCTCTTGTTCAGCGCGCCGACGATCCCGTCTATGTAGTCCTTCCTGTCCTTCAGCCTGCGGTACGCCGCCTCCAGCTGCGAATCCAGACGGTTTATGCTGTCGAGCGCGGTCTTTATCTCTCCGGCCCTGCCCCGGTATGCCTCCTCGGCGCCGGCCTCGAAGCGCTTGAACTCGTCTATCTTCGCGGTTATCTGGTTTATTATGTTGACCTGCGCAGCGAGCTCGGTCTCCGCTATGTTCTTCTTGAGCTCGGCCGTCTTCTTCGCTTCCCCGACGCCTGCGCCCGCCTCGGCGCCGGAGACCAGGGAGACGTACATCTTCCCGACTTTGTAGGTTATCTTGACGATCTTCGCCTTCTCCAGCGCGTCCGCCCAGGCCTCCACTATCCCGGGACCAACCCCGAGCGTGATTGCGAGCGCGGACGATTCCGTCTCGCCGTGCTCGTTAAGGTACTTGACCAGGTCGTCGATGCTGGTCGTTATGCGCTGGTCGGCCATGGGTACGCATAGGGTGTTGTTATTTAAAGCCTTAACGCTTCTGTTCTGGGAAAAACAACGGTGGAGCTTCGCGCCCAGAACCTGCTGCCTCAGCCCTTGGCGACCGGCGCGAGGTACATCCTTCCCCTCTTGTAGATTACCTTCGTCATCTTCGCCTTCTCCAGCGCTCCCGCCCACGCCTCTATTACCGCCTCGCTCACTCCGAGAGTGCCCGCGAGCGCGGACGATTCCGTCTCGCCGTGCTCGTTAAGGTACTTGACCAGGTCGTCGATGCTGGTCGTTATGCTCTGTTCGTCCGAGGACATAGGGTTGCATTTGCAGCTGAATGAATTTATGCCTTTCCGGTGCGCGCTGGTCTCAGCCCAGCGGAGCGGATGCGCCGACTCCGGACGCTATGAAATCGGCCATCTCCTCCCCTATCGCAACCTCTGGGGAGATGACCCTCCTCGCACCCGCCCGCTCCATCTTGGATATGTCCTCCAGCCTTTTCACCCTGGAGATTATCCTTATCCGGGAATTTGCGCTGCGCGCGGCGAGCGTCACGAACGTGTTCTCTATGTCATTGTCGTCGAGAGCGAGCAGGACCGCCGCCTCCCCTATCCGCGCGCCCAGGAGCGACTCCTGCTGGGTCGGGTCCGCATGCAGCGCCAGGAATCCGTCCTTGATGGCCTTCCTCACGCGCAGCCCGTCGTTGTCCACGAAGACGACTCCTATGCCCTGGGCCCTGACCTGCTTCGCGAGGTTTAGCCCTATGCCGTTTATCGGGGTTATTACCATGTGCTTTGACTCCACCCTTATCCTCTGCCTTGAGACCAGGTACCTCAGGTCTATGCTGCCGAGCAGCTGGTAGAACAGCGTGGTGAATATGATCGTGAATGCGATATTGCCTATCGCTCCTATCGTTACGGCGGTGAGTATGAACGGGTTCTTCGCGTCGACGAGGCTGGCGCTCGGAGGAAACGTCGCGCCGACTACGTTGAACATGCTGAACAGCACCGCGGCGCCTATGCCGAAGTTGGCCGCGTAGACGAGCGCGACCGATGCCGCGAACACCACCACTATCACCGCTGCGGACAGCAGGTGTATCATCCGGAACCTGACCATGCTAAGCACCGCACTCCCTGGCGAGGTACTCTCCCATCTCTAGCCCCGCGAGATGTTCGGGTATCACCGCTATGTCGACCCCTATCGTGTGGGCCTTCCTCCTGACGTGCTCGTCCTCGAGCCGGCACGCTATCTTCACACTGGCGTTGAGGTTCCGCACCGCGAGCGCGCCCATCACGTTGTCGGTGTCGTCATCGGACAGGAACGCGACCGCGCGTGCACGGCCCACCCCTGCGCGCTTCAGCACCTCAGGCTCAAGGAAGTCGCCAACGATGTTCGGAATCTTGTTGTCGCTCAGCTCTCCGCTCTTGCTCCTCTTCGCGACGATCACTATGTAACGCGTGCCCGCGGCCTTGAGCTTCTTGACCAGCGACTCGGTAATGCTGTTGTACTCCCCTATTATGATGTGGTCGGAGAGCGAGCGCGCCCTTATCTCATTCACGAACCCCTCCACGTTCGCGTACTGCAGGAAGTCGATGACCGCGGCGAGTATGAAGCTGACCACGAGTATCCTGCTGAGGTTGTCGACCAGCACGACCGCTATCACGGACAGGGTCCCGCCCAGGCTGAGAGCGTGCGTCCCGAACACGAACGCAGCGAGGTCCGTCGACGCCGCGACGTTCTGGACGTCGAAGAACGCCTCGAGCTCGAAGTAAGCCGACAGGTACGCGTCCTTGGTCAGGGACCAGAGGACGAGCAGCGAGACGAGTATCACCACCAGCGTTATCACGAGGGTTATCGCCATGACGCTGAAAGTGTTGTCCCTCTCCTCCGGCATAGAAACACTACGTTCCCTTGATCAGCTCCTTGAACAGCTCGTCGCTCGCTGACTTGTTGGGTGTCGCCACGAAGTTCGCACCTGCCTCCTTCAGCTTCTCCTTCAGGAGCTCGTTGTTCGCCCTTGTCGCGATCAGTATCTTGTCGTTCAGGTTCTTAGCTGCTATGACCGCGAAGAGGTCCTTGGCGTCGTTGTCCATCGCTATCGCGATTGCCCTGGCCCTCTCTATGCCGGCGGTCTTCAGCACCTTGGATGACGTGGCGTCTCCCTCGACGACGGTGAGACCCCTCTCCCTCAGAATCTTGGCCTTGTCGTGGTCCGTCTCGACCATGACGACCCTTATGCTGTGTTCCTGCAGTATGTCGACGACCTTCTCCCCGACGAGACCGTATCCGCACACAATTACATGATCCTTGAACTCGCTTTCGGCCATGAGATTTCCTCAAACACCGGTTCCAGCGCATTTGTCAGCGCAGTCTTGCCGTGCAGTGTTGGTTAATACGTTTATTCTAATAAACGTTCCATTTCCTGCGTCATCCCAATCGACCTGGGCAAGAACCACAGCCGAGCAGGAAGAAAGGGAAATGGGCTGATTACCGCTTCTTTCCGCTGCGGGATGAGATGACCTCTCGCATCAGCTTCCGGTAGGACTGCAGGGCGTTCGTCTGCTCCTCCTTCAGCGTCTTGTTGCCTATCTTGCCTTCCAGACGGGTGTATATCACGACATCGATGTAGTCCGCCGACTTCACTATCTTGGCCTCGATCGTCTCCCTGGCCTTTTCCTCCGCGACGAGCCTCTTGTACTCGCCCTGCATGCGGCTGTCGCCGATCAGGTTGATGGTCTTGTTGAGAGTGTAGTTAGTGAGCTTGTCCAGCGCGGTCCTGAGCTGGGCCGAGTGCGGCACATCGTACTTCAGCTCGTGCGGTATGTCCCCGGACGTGACCTCCTCGATATCGTGGACCAGGGCCATGCGCAGCACCCGCTCCGGGTCGTTCCTCACGCCTATCTCGTTAAGGTAATCTGACAGCACCATCGCGATCAGCGCAGTACTGCCCAAGTGCTGCATCACGGTCTGCGGCCTGATGAATCTCTTAGTGTTGTACCGCGTTATGGCGCCGAGCCTGTCCACGGAGAACTCCAGGAAGCCGTCGACGAAGCTGTCGATCTTGGCGAGCTCCTTCTCCATTCGCGCACCCCTGCGTCATCCTTCGATACGAAGGTATATATCTGTTGGTCAGCGCCGCGGAGATGCAGGCGGTCTACTTCTTCGAGACGAATTCGTTGCCCCTTATGTAGAACCTCAGCAGCTTTTCCTGTCCCTTCGAGAGCCCTATCCTCGTGGTTCTGACCGTCTCGAACCGCTTATTGCTGCCTTCTATGAACAGGTTGCTAGTAAGGAGATCAAGGCCGTCGTGACTCTTGTTTATGCCCAAAGCCTGGGTCAGCTTGCCAGGGCCATTCGTGAGGTTGATTGTCTCGCTGGTTCCCCTGCGCCTTTTCATCAGCGCCAGGCCTTCAAGGGGCTCCAGCGCCCTTATCAGGACCGCCCCGAGCGGGCCCTTCTTCGCGATGACGTTCAGCATCCAGTGGTTCCCGTAAGTGAAGTATACGAAAGCGTGGCCCGGCGGAAGCAGAAGAGACTTGGGTATGCTCCGTGCCTTACGGAGCCCGATCGCGCCGGGGTCGTTGCGCCCGAGGTAGGCCTCGGTCTCCACGATCTTTCCCTTGAGGGTTCTTCCCCTTGATTCGCAGACCAGGACTTTCCCGAGCAGTCCCCTCGCTACGACGCGCGGATCTCTGGAATAGAAGCTCCTCGAAAGTCTCATGGCAAATTCATCCCGCGAGATACTATTGAATGGATATCCTAATTTATTCCGAACCTATGAATAATAATTATACATAAAGTTTATATATATTCTCACCATACATAAATCGTGGCCGACTATAAACAGATGCTGATTGATGAGCAAGCGCACACCTACATAAAAGACGCGAAGAGGCTGCTCGGCCGGACGGACGGAAAGCAGCTCAGCTCAAAGGAGGTGATTAACGAGCTGATAGGAAGGCGCGTCAGGTATCTGAGATTGGGGAAGGAGATAAAAGGCTACATAAATGAGTTTGTCAGCAACGCAGCAAGCGACCGGAATGTTCGCGGGCTGCTTCTCTTTGGTTCTGTTGCCAAAAACACCTTCGGAAGGTATAGCGACATCGATATCATGGTCCTCGTAAACGTTGAGGACGCACTAGGATACCTGAATAAGATCAACAAAGCGATAAAAGATGCAGAACCCGCTAGGGAGAATCTGGTCGGCAAGGGACTTTATTTGCGCATAAGCCCGTTGGTGCTGTCCACTTCCGAATTGGATCATTTCAGGTCGATATATATAAATTTCGTAGAAGAGGGCATTATATTATTTGAAAGGATGGATTCTCTAACCGATTTCCTTAATAATATCAAAAGGAACGTTAACTATGAGCACATCCAGATAAATGACGTGCCGGTAATAAAATGGAAGATAAACAAGTCGCTGCCGACGCAATAGAAAGTGCCAAGCGGTGGCTACGGTCCGCGGAGCTGAACGCGAAAGCAGGCAACTACGACTCGGCGCTCTACAGCCTGGAAATGGCAAACGAGATAGCGTTTAAGGCAGTGCTTATCACTCTGGGTGTTGATGCCCCGAAAACGCACAACATATCGGACGTATTTGCCAAATCGGTGAGCGCGGATAAGAAGGCGTCGAAGATATTCGAGGGAAGGATGGACGCTGCGATAGACACCTTCCGGTCCCTGCTTGAATTGCGCAGCATAAGCGGTTACATATATGAAACCAGGTACGATGTGCGCGCATTAAAGGGCAAGTATAACTCATACGCGAAGCCAGTGGAAGACATAGTTGGAACGTGCGAAAAGGCGGTTAAGGAGAGAAAAGAGTAATAGCTCCAGCATATCCTAAATTCTCTAGAGATATGTCCTTTTCATTTAAATGGCCTGCAATCCATGATTTCCGAGGCCATACCTAGATACGTAGGAAACAAAATCTTAAGAATTCGCTATATGAAACCCCCTTAGAAACAAGATGTAGCTTCAGCATATCTAAACTGCCAGTTCAGTTTATGTTCTTCTGTCGTCGAAGGGCTCAGAGATATAAGCGCTGAGAGATTTAGTGCATTACAATTAAACCTGTCTTAAGTTTGGGCCGGGGTACGAGATTATTAAACATTAACACTTTAATGACCTCCTCCCCCGACTAAAGTCGGGGGTATCCCCTGCGCTCTAGGCGGCAAGTCTCATTTGTCCGTACTGATCCTGCTTTCTGATGTAATTTTGTATCGTCTCCTCGTTCTGAGGGCCTACGCTTCCGTTACTGTATCCTTCACTCCAGAAATGCCCTCTCCAATACCTAAGTCGATGGTTTGGCATTTCTTTGAAGACCACGTACGCCGAATATCCCTTCAGCAGTTGCACCGCGGTTGAAACTGACATAGTATTTGGTACGTCAATCTCAAGATGCACGTGTTGAAAGTCTTCTCCGACAGCGAATTCTTTAATTCCGATTCCATGTCTACGCGCGGCGTCATAAATCGCATCGTGTATTATTCGGCAGGTCTCTGGATTTTTGAACATCCTGTATCGATATTTCGACACAAAAACCATGTGCTGCCAGTTGTACCTGTGGATGCATGCCGTCGCGCTTTCCTTTATATCCCTTACATTGTTTACACTATTCACAATAACACTTCGGCGGCAGAAACTTCAGGACCGCAAAAATTCTGGGGCCACACTGCCGTCGCTAATCCTTCTCAGAATTTGTTAAAAATAGAGCAGGAACACTCAAAGTGGGGTCAATTCCTGTCCGCGGGCTAAAGCCCGTGGTATACCTTGACCCCACACCCCCTAATGAGTTTTATTTCCAGATGAAAGCCCTGAGAGGGTCACCTCGTCTGGGTTAAGGACCATCTTTTCTCAGGATTCCCCAGTTCGAATCAGGATGCGACAGATTCGAACTGGCTCTCGACGACAAGAATTTCTCTAGCTCCAGCCAGATTCGGACTGGCGTTCCCAGGTCCAGAGCCTGATGTCCTTGACCACTAGACGATGGAGCTACGCTTCCCTCATTTGTTGTTCAATGTTTAATAACATTCTCATGCCAATTCCTGATTCATGGCCACGTTGCGCGGCTTCAGCCTATCCAGGGAGCTTGAGGATATAGTGGTGGCGGACCTGGCGCTGACGGTCGCGTTCACGCTCGTGCTAGGCGGAGGCGCGATGGGCATCTCCTCCGCCGGCCGGACTCTTCCGCAGCTTGTCGTAATCTCCTTCGTGGCGGTGACGCTCTCGTTCGTTCTCCATGAGATGATGCACAAGTACGTTGCGCAGAGGTTCGGCGCGATCGCCGCATTCAGGAGGTCCGACACGGGCATACTCATAACGCTGGTCACGAGCTTCGCGGGCTTCCTTGTGGGCCTGCCGGGCGCGACCGTCATATACACGAACAGCTTCACGAAGAGGGAGGATGGAATCGTGTCCATCGCGGGCCCGCTAACGAACTTCGCGGTCTTCGCCGTGTTCTTCGCGCTGAGTATCTTCGCGACGCACGCCGGCAGCTTCGTGCAGCACCTGATCACCACCACGATGCTGGTCAGCCTCATAATCGCGTTCTACAACATGCTGTCCGTATACCCGCTGGACGGCAGCAAGGTGCTCAGGTGGAACAAGCCCGCCTACGCCATCATGCTAGTGACGCTGTTCGCGCTGCTGGCGCAGCTGGTCGGGTTGAGCGCGATACTGTACGGCCTGGCCTTCATGCTGGTCGCGGCGTTCGTCATATCCATCTTTTTCAGGGGAATGATGAGGTTCTAGCGCGCGCCCTGCGCCATCGTGCAACGGGCTTTATTAATTTTTACGGCGCAAACAATCTATCGTCTTATTGGTGTGATTGATGGTCAATGGAATGGAGCTCACGGTAAGCGACGCCCTCATAACCGACTCGGGCAGGGGACTCGCCAGGCTCGACGCGCGCTCGAGGAAGCTCCTGGACGTCGCGTCGGGCGACGTCGTCGAGATCAAGGGCAAGGGCAAGTCCACGGCCGCGATAGTGTGGCAGGCCCACCCGAGCGACGAGGGCCTTGGCTTCATCAGGATCGACGGCTACCTCAGGCAGAACATAGGCGTCGGCATAGGCGACAAGGTCTTCGTCTCGAAGGCCGAGGTCAAGGACGCCGAGAAGGTCGTGATAGCGCCCCCGATGGGCCAGAAGCCGCCGCTCTCGCCCGACTTCGCCAACTACGCGAGGATAAGGCTCGAGGAGAGGCCGGTCGTCAGGGGCGACTCGATACCGATAGCCATGTTCGGGATCGTCTTCAACTTCATAGTCGTGCAGGTCTCGCCGCACGGCGTCGTCAAGATAACGAAGAACACGCAGCTCACTGTCAAGGAGGAGCCCGTGTCCGAGTCCGAGGTAAGGATAGCCGATGTCCACTACGAGGACCTCGGCGGGCTCAGGAGCGAGATACAGAAGATAAGGGAGATGGTCGAGTACCCGATAAGGTACCCCGAGCTGTTCGAGCGACTCGGCATAGAGCCGCCCAAGGGCGTGCTCCTCTACGGCGCGCCAGGGACCGGCAAGACGCTGCTCGCGAAGGCTGTGGCCAACGAGAGCGACGCGCATTTCATCCTGATATCCGGACCCGAGCTGGTCAGCAAGTTCGTGGGCGAGAGCGAGGAGAAGCTCAGGGCCATCTTCAGGGAGGCGAACGAGAAGGCGCCGAGCATAATATTCATGGACGAGATAGACGCGATAGCGCCCAAGAGGGAGGACGTGACGAACGAGGTCGAGAGGAGGATGGTCTCGCAGATGCTGACGCTCATGGATGGCATGGCCACCAGGGGCCAGGTCATAGTCCTAGCGGCGACCAACAGGCCCAACGCAGTCGATCCCGCGCTGCGCAGGCCGGGGAGGTTCGACAGGGAGATAGAGATAGGAATACCCGACATGCCATCCAGGAAGGAGATACTGCAGATACACACGAGGAACATGCCACTCGCCAAGGACGTGAGCGTCGACGAGCTGGCCGCGATAACCCACGGATACACCGGCGCGGACATCAGCGCGCTGGTCAAGGAGGCGGCGATGATCTCGCTCAGGGACATATGGCCCAAGATAATCGAGAAGGACAAGATATCCGAAGAGATATTGCTCAGCCTCACCGTCACCAGGGAAAACTTCCTTGAGGCGTTGAGGAGCATCATGCCGAGCGCGCTCAGGGAGGTCTTCGTGGAGAGGCCCAACGTCGGCTGGAGCGACATCGGCGACATGGAGAGGGTCAAGGAAGAGATAAAGGAGGCCGTGGAGCTTCCGCTCAAGGATCCGCAGGCTTTCGAGAGGATAGGCATAAGGCCGATCAAGGGCATACTCCTGGTAGGCGCGCCCGGGACCGGAAAGACGATGCTGGCTAAGGCGGTGGCCTCGGAGAGGGAGTCGAACTTCATATCGATAAAGGGGCCCGAGATACTGAGCAAGTGGGTCGGAAGCAGCCAGGAGATAATACGGGAGCTGTTCAGGAAAGCCAGGCTGGCGGCGCCGTGCATAGTCTTCATAGACGAGATAGACGCGATAACGCGGACAAGGGGCAGCGAGAACGAGAGCCCGATCCACAGGGATGCGCTTGAGGCGCTGCTCGTGGAGATGGACGGGCTCCAGGACAGGAAGAACGTCGTCGTCCTCGCCGCGACCAACAGGCCTGAGGACATAGACCCGGCACTGCTCAGGCCGGGAAGGTTCGACAGGATAATAGACATACCGATGCCGAACGCGGTCACGAGGATGGAGATACTGAAGGTCCACACGAAGCGCATGCCCATCGACAAGGACGTCGATCTCACGGAGCTCGCGAACGAAACGGAGAACTACACCGGCGCCGAGATAGAGAACATAGTGAGGGAAGCAGGGATGAACGCCATAAGGAACAAGAGGTCGATAGTCAGGAAGGACGATTTCGACAAGGCCATGCAGGAGATACGGCCCGCGGTCCCGAAGGAGGTCACGGAAAGGATACGGCGCTTCAAGGAGGAGCCCGAGAGCATGTACAGATGACGCTGATTTGAGGTGTTTTCATAAAAATAGTATATTCGGATGCGAAGAGCGGAAGGACGGCGCAGACGGAGGTGCCGAAGGACAGGGAAGCGATGCTCATAGGCAGGAAGATGGGCGAGACCGTCGAAGGCTCGCTCATAGGGCTCGAGGGCTACAAGCTCACGATAACCGGCCTGAGCGACAAGACGGGCGCGCCGTCAAGGAGGGAGGTCGAGTTCAGCAGGAAGGCGTCGCTGCTGCTAAGCGGCGGGCCGGGCATAAGGCATCCCAAGAAGGGCGTCAGGGTCAGGAGGCTCGTCAGGGGCAACACGATAAGCGTCGACACCGAGCAGATAAACACGGTGATAGCTGAGTACGGGCCCAAGGGCGTCGACGAGATATTCCCGAAGAAGGCCAAGCCTGAGGGCAAGACGGAGGGGGAGAAGGCCTAGGCCTTCGACTGATGTTTATGGACGATTTCCCGAAGCAGAGCCAGCTGAACATAGGCACGCTGGGCCACGTCGACCACGGAAAGACGACGCTAACGTACGCGATAACGCACGTGTGGACCGACGTCCACAGCGAGAGCATAAAGCGCAGCATGACGATAAAGCTCGGGTACTCGGACGCGGTGATATACCTGTGCGGCGACGCGGCGGGGGCCGCGGCCTACACCACCAGCGAGAAGTGCAAGAACGGGAAGCCGTCCAGGCCGGTGCGCAGGATATCCCTGCTCGACGCGCCCGGACACGAGACCCTCATGGCCACCGCGATAGCCGGCTCGAACATAATCGACGCCGCGCTCTTCGTGATAGCCGCGACGGAGCCGTGCCCGATGGCGCAGACCAAGGAGCACCTCATGCTGATAAACGCGCTGGGCATAAAGAAGGTGATAGTCGTCCAGACCAAGGTCGACATAGTGGGCAGGGAGCAGGCGCTCAAGCACCACGCGCAGATAACGAACTTCCTGAAGGGGAGCAGCATCGAGGACGCGGAGATAATACCAGTGATGGCGAACAAGAACATAAACGTCGACGCGGTGCTCGAGGCGATTGCCAAGATCGAGATGCCGGTCAGGGATACGACGTCCGAGCCCTCGATGTACGTCGCGAGGTCGTTCGACGTGAATAGGCCGGGCACCAAGACAAAGGACCTGCGCGGAGGCGTCGTGGGGGGCTCGATAATACGCGGGAAGTTCAAGGTCGGGGACGAGATAGAGATAAGGCCGGGGATAAACGCATCGAAGGAGAAGCAGAAGAGGGAGGTCTATACACCGATAATAACGAAGATAGAGAGCCTGCTCGCCGGGAAGGACGAGCTCGACGAGGCGATCGCCGGCGGGCTGATCGCCGTAGGGACCGGCCTCGACCCGTCGCTCACGAAGGCGGACGCGCTCGTGGGTCAGGTCGTCGGGCGGGCGGGCAAGCTGCCCGAGTGCGTCAACGACATCGAGATAAAGTACTCGTCGCTGGACAGGAGCGACCTGCCCAAGCAGGCGTTCAGGCCCAATGAGCCGCTGCTCCTTGGCATAGGGACCGGCACGAACGTGGGATACGTGAAGACCGCGAAGAAGGGCGCGCTCGGGATAGAGCTGAGGCACCCCGCATGCATAGACAGGAACACGAAGATCTCGATACTCAGGAACTTCTCACAGAGATGGCACCTGTCGGGATACGGGACGCCTGCATAAGGATGGCTTCAGCCGATGCCTAGCTTCTTCGCCTTCCTTCCTATCTCTTCGACGAACAGCTGCCTCTCCCTTTCGCTGCCGAGTCCGTATTTCTTCGGGACGCTGAATCCGGATGCGTGTGGGTGCCCCCCTCCACCGAACGCCATGGCAAGCTTCGATATGTCATTCCTCTTGCTCCTCACGCCGGCGCTGCGCCTGCGGGTCTTGATGAAAATTGCTACGTCCGAATGAGCCCTTGCCATTATGGCCGCACATGCGTCATTGGTGTCTACCAGATTCCTGGAGGAAAATCCGACCGCGACGTTGCTCGACGCGGAGCGCATGGTCTTCAGCATGATGGCAATCGCGCTCCCGCTGAGCGCATCGTACCTCGATGCGGCCTCCCGTATCCTGCCGTCAATGAACCTTCCGGAGGCGATCACATCGACCATGTGCCTCAGGTTCCTCTGCATAGCTTCGTATGTGACGGCCGCATGGAGATAGCTGGCTCCGGAAGAGTAGCTCCTGCCAAGGTCGATGGCCCAGGAGCTCTTCTGCGGCTTTGCAAAATCTATGTGGTGCACCACGTCTACGAACTTCCTTACGAAAGCGCCGTCGACCCCGGTGTATTTCATGACGATCTCGGTTGCGCACGCGCGGCTGTTCTCCCCGACTATCGCGGTGCTGCACTCGCGCGCTACAGCGTCAATCGCACGGTCCGACCAGGGATGGTGGTCCAGCCAGACGACGAACCCTCCCTTCCGCTTTACCGACTTTACGAACCCCGACAGCAGGGCTATTGAGGATTCATTGCAGCTGAGATCGGTCACGTAGAGCGTCGTGCCTTTCCCGCATAGTTTCAGTACTCTCCGCGTGGCGTTCTCGATATCTTCCTTTGAGGGTTCCGAGAAGAAGATGTTCTTCGATTCGATTCCATAGCCCATCTTCAGCAGCGCGGCGCTGCCGACCCCGTCGGCGTCCGTGTGCGTCAGCACTATTTCATACGCAATGGCCATGCGATGTATCTGCAGCAAAACAATTAGAGCCCATCGGTGCGCGCGGCCCTATGCGGGCTCAGCGACGCAGATCGGCTCGGCGAGCATGCCGAGCTCCTCCGCCTTGAGCCTTATCCTCTCGACCAGCCTGCGCCTCCACGCCTCCACTCCATGGCTCGGCGGCCTCTCGACCTGGAACCCCGCGGCGTGAGGATGGCCTCCTCCACCCAGCTTGCGGGCCAGGCCGATGATATCCCATCCGTCGTTGCACCTGATGCTGACGTTTCCGTCGTCCTTTACAAGTATCCCTATGTCGGCCCCGGTCCTCGCGAGTATCTCCGCGCAGGCCTCGCTCGATTCCACCGCCTTTGAGAACCCCACCGAGATCCTGCCGGAGATCGCGTATAGGCCTTCCAGCATCGCGGCTATCCTCTCGGAGTTGAGCCTCTCGAACCTCCGCGAGGTTATGAACATGCGCTCGTCAATGAAGCGCCCCGAGGCGAGGACACCCACGACGTGCCTGAACTCCATCTGCCTTTCCTTGCGGGAGCCCAGCGTGTTGATGCTCTCCATGCAGTATCCGTACGCGCGTATCGTCTCCGCCGACCCGAGCCCCATGTCAAGGGCCCCCGACCCTCCGACTGACCATTCGCCCTCGGGCGCGACCTGGAAGTCGGCGCAGTGCACGAGCTTCCCGAGGCCAGCTTCGAAATCTCCGCAGAGACGCAGGTACCTCCTTGCCAGCTCGGTCGCGCACTCCCGGCTCTCTCCGACCACGGCGAGGTCGCACTGCCTCGCTATCGCCTCGGCCCTGCAGCTGCAGTCGTGGTGGTCGATCCACGCGACATGCGCCCCTTTGCCCTTCATGTTCCTGACCAGCCCGGAGAACGTGTCCGCCGCGCTTCCGCCGGTAGTTATATCGAGCAGGAATAAAGTGGTGCCCTCTCCGCTGGCCCTACGGACACCCTCCATCGCGTCCGCCAGCCTGTCCGGGAGGTAGTCCACGGGGAAGACGTTATTGACGTCCGTGCCGCACTTCCTGACGACCATCGCGGCCGCGGCCGCGCCGTCTATGTCGTTGTGGGTGATGACTACTGTTCCCGCTGGCTTCATGCATGCTATTGCGCGGAGAAACAATTAGAGTCTTTCGTTCCGGCAAGGAGAAATAGTAGGTCCGGACTTGGGGGAAGTCCGGACCCAAAGCCTCCTTACGGAGGAGATACAATTAGTGTATTGGTCGCCTTGCCAGCATCATACCTGTAGTAAACCTTGTGACCCAGCTGGAGCCTGTCTAGCAGGCCCGCCTTGTGCAGCCGGTTGAGCCGCGCGCACGCGGCGTTGTTGCCCCTGTAGTTCATGAAAGCCCTGACCTCGTCCGCGCAGGCCATTCCCTTCGCCTGGACGAAGTTTATCATCTTCGCGTCCACTCCCGAGAGCGGCACTTCCCTGTTTCCCGTGACGTAGTCCTCCTTCGAGCCGAGCTCCATCGCGCTGACCTCCTCCTCGAGCGTCTTTATCCTGAGCGTTATGCCCTCGAGCAGGCGGTTCGTCCTTCCCCTCTCATCTATGAGATACTTCACCAGGGCGGATGCGTCTGCGCTGGCCGGAAGCTCCGCGTGGCTGGACTCGCTGACCCTCTTTAGCTCGTCCCTGAGCCCCAGGATCTCCCTCTCCAGCTGCACGTTGTCCATTGCGCCACTCCCATCCAGACTCTTTCATGATGCCTTTGTAACGGCTTCACGATTCTTGCACGGTTTTTTCATGAAAGAATCATGAAGTAATCATAGTTAGTTCCTATAAGATATTTAAACGTTGCGTTTTTCGCGCGATATTCGGCCGCGCATAGACCACTGCAGGGACCCGGTGCTGTCGCCGAAAGCGAAGGAATATCGGAAGTTCCGGTGCCCTTGGACTTCCGGTAAGCCACTGCGATGGTTCATCTCACTTATAGGGGCGCTTAGGTCAAGGGCCCTATCATTGAAACACTAGCCGAGTCAAGTTATAAAAACCCTACGTTTTTAGCAGTAGTTGTAAGATTATTAATCTGTTACTTCGAATAAACAACTAGGTGGATTTGAATGGACAGTGCGACTATTGAAGAATCCAAGATGTTGGATCAATATGACGCAAATTTCAAGTGGTTCTTCAAGAATCTTAACAGTCTTAGGAAGGAATACAAGGACACGTATGTCGCAGTTAGCGGAAGGAGAGTAGTCGGAGAGGGAAAGAATATCGATAAGCTCCATCAGAAGCTTGAAGCTTCAGGAATACCTTTGGAGACTGCTTTCATAAGGTTCGTTTCCGCTGAAAATGTCCTCGCAATCCTGTGATTTTGTGGCAAAGTTCGCTTTGCAAGAGGCGGAGTGGGAAATGGAAACGACAAAACGGGACGAAAATGGAATAAGACACCTAAAATAGTATATAAGGTAATTAGATGAACCTTGATTTCCTGGAATGGATAGAGCATGCTGGCTTCATGCTGCGCATCGGAAGCTCAGTCGCGTACATCGACCCCTTCAGACTGAACGGGAAGAAGGAGCGCGCCGACGTCGTCTTCATAACGCATCCGCACTTCGACCATCTCAGCGTAAAGGACATAGACAAGGTAGCGGGGCCGAGCACCCTCTTCGTCGCGCCAAAGGGTTCCGAAGAGCAGCTGGCCGGAAGGGACTTTCGCATCGTCGAGCCCGGGAAGAAGTATGAGGTAGGCGGAATCGCGTTCGAGACGGTCGCGGCATACAACAACAAGCCAGAGAGGCTGAAGTTCCACCCCAAGGCGAATGGGTGGGTCGGATATGTGATAGATGCCGGTGGAAAAAGGGTCTACCACGCGGGGGACACCGATCTCACTGATGAGATGAGGAAGGTCAGCGCAGACATGGCGCTGATTCCGATGGGCGGGACGTACACGATGGGAATCGACGAGGCGGCGGAGGCAGCGAATGCGATCCGCGCGGGCAAGGTTGCGCCCATGCACTACAAGGCGCACTTCGGCAGGGACGGCTACAAACGCGCAGAGGAGGAGTTCATGAAGAAGGCCAGGAACGGGATAATACTCAATCAGGTCCAGGAGCCGTACTTCTCAGAGTAGGCCCGATCCTCTTAGCCAGCGAGAGCAGTTCATCTGGGGAGAGCTTGAACACCCGCTCGTCCTTCTCTGCCAGGCGCTGAGCCAGGGCGTCCGCGGCCTCGCGCCCGCCGGCCAGGTGACGGAAGGAATCGCGCAGCGCGTTCCTCACGGTCTTCTTCTTGTGCTGCATGAGCAGGGCTATCGCCTCCCTGTCCTCATCGCTGATGGACACCGCCTTCGGCTTCATGTAGACGAGGGCAGAGTCGACCTTCGGCACCGGCTCGAAGTTGCCCCTGCCCACATCCATGATCTTCGTGATGCTGAGGCAGAGCTGCGACATCACGCTGAGCCGGGAATAGTTGCGCGTGCCGGGCGAGGCGGTCATGCGCTCCACGAACTCCTTCTGCAGGTAGAGAACCGCCTCGAGCCTGCGGCCTATGACGAAGTCGATCACCTTGCTGGACAGGTCGTACGGCACGTTCGATATCATTATGTCGACCTGGCCGATGCCCAGCTCATCGTCGCTGGCCTTGAAGAAGTCCTTGTTCACCAGGCGCAGGTTGCCGATTCCCTCTCGGCTGAGGGCTGAGAAGAGGTTCCGGTCTATCTCCACGGCCACGACGGATTTCGCGAACCTGCACAGCTCGCGCGTGAGCATCCCGTATCCGGGACCCAGCTCGAGGACGCGCCTGCCGCGCGCATGCTCCGCCGCGGGGACCGCGATGTACCTGTTGTTGAGGAAGCACTGGCCGAGGGACTTCCGCGGCCTGAGGAATACCTGGCGTCTTTCGAACATATTTTATTACCTGCGTTCCATGTTTATTGGCGCGTCAAGGCTTATAGGCTTGTAAGATGCAGGAGGATGCGATGGAGAGGAGCGGGAACGGGGTCAGGGCGCAGTCCGCGCTGGAGTTCCTCATGACATACAGCTTCCTGATAACGATAATAGTCTTCGTGATGAGCGTCGTCCTGATCGTCGCGCTATCTACCGCATCCGTGGTGCCGTCGCAGTGCACCTCGTTCGGAGGGCCGTCCTGCAACTTCGTGTCGGTCTACTCGAACACAACCGTGGGATACTCGGTGGTGACCCTTTCGATATCAAACTCGCAGAGCGTCCCGATAAACGTTACCAACGCGACAGTGACGGTCGGACCGAAGACGTACCTGGGCGCGTGCGCTCCACAATACCTCTACCCGGGGCAGAGCGCCACCTGCCTGGTAAACCTGACAACGATGCAGCGGGCGGGGGCGCTCATTCACGGCACCTACGACATCAACGCCATATACTGCAACACAGGCATATCGTCGGTCTCCAAAGGCGGATGCGACGTGCCAAGCCTGGCTAACGGCCAGATGGTCTCATACAGCGGCTCATTCTCGGCGGTGCCATCAATATACGAAGCGGCGATCTTCAGCGTGACCGCCGCGCAGGGACCGAAGAGCCTGCAGTTCCTTCCCTACTCTGCGATAAGCGGGAGCAACACGCTTCCGCTGAACTTCACGCCCGTGCAGAACGGGGATTGGGTAAGCAACCTGACTAGAGGGAAGATAGCATACTCCTTCGCGACCCAGGGCAGCCAATACATAGGAACCATATATCTTGGGCGCAACACCATAGCGTTCCCGCAGTCGCTGTCTGCGCTGGGAAACGGAAACATCGCATGCTCCGGCGCGCCCTACAACTCGGTGCTGTCCACGGCGTCGACGTGCATCTACCTCAATGCATCATCCACGAACGCCAACGTGACGCTGTACACCAACAATCCAGCTGAAGTGTACTACGGACTCATGCAGCCAAACAATCCGGGGAGCGCGATAAGCTGGAAGGCCATCTTCAATGGGGGTGCGTGGACCAGCGGGGGTGCCCAACAATACGGACCTGCGCTCATCAAGCTGCAGAGGGGCACATACTGCTTCGAGGCAGTGTGGTCCAACGTGTGCGGGGGCGGACTGCAATCCCTGGCGATCACGATACCTGGATTCGGAACGATAATGAACACATCGACACTGACGACATCAAGCACAGTCACGACCTCAGTCACGGTGACAGCGACGACGTCTACGACAACCGCGACGACCACCGCGGGCTGCACGCTCGCTGGCGTGACGGGCACGATACAGGTCGGAGGAAACCCGTATGGCGTCGCGTTCTCTCCTGATGGGACCTTTGCGTATACGACCAATTATGGCCCCGACACCCTCTCGATGATAAGCACCGCGACCAACTCTGTCGTAAACACGATCGGGGCGGGACCCGGGGTTACCAACCCTGACGGCATCGCGTTCGTGCCGGGAAGCAGCACATGGGCATACTTCGCGGACTCCTCCGGCCTCGGAACGATCTTCGTGCCTACGAACTGGGTTGTGAACCCGCTTAATTATTCGATACAGAGCCTTGATGTGCAGTTCACGCCGAGCGGCAGCGAGGCATATGTAGTAGCCGGAACGTATGGAACCGAAGGGCGCAACGTTACTGTCATAAACACTGCAACAAGCGCGGTGGTCAACACGATCGTACTTCCGAACCAAGCAGGTCAGCCAGAGGGGGTCGCGTTCTCTCCAAACGGAAACCTAGCGTATGTTACGGATTATCTCGGAAACAAGGTTGTCGTGATAAACGTCGCGACGAACACAGTCATAAACTCGATTTCTGTAGACGGAGAGCCAGTAGCAGTCAGCTTCGCTGACAACAACCATGCATACGTCAGTGCAGCGGGCGCCGATAAGATTGATGTGATAAACGTCGCAACGAACGCAATGACGGCGTGCGTTATCACGGCATATATCCCTTATGGCATCACCGTTTCACCGACTGGAAATTTTGCCTTGGTCGCTACCGCTGGAAATGCCCTTATGATAAACACTGTGAGCAACACCGTGATAAATTCAATCACGACAGGGACGGGATATAATTACAGAATGGCCATTGCAGCCAACGGCAAATATGCATATCTAGGTTCTTCGGGTGGTGCAATCGGATATATCAATATCCCAGCGAACACGTTCACCACCTTGATCGCTACCGACGAAGTATCTGACATGGTGATAGACCCGACCAGCTCCACATATGTGTATGCGGCGCAGTATTATGGAGGCGGAATGATCTACAGGATTGCCACTGCTACTAACGCCATCACCAGTTGGGGTTCGTACAAGGAGTACGGACTACACCTGGCAATCCCGTCAACCGGCGGCGTGGCGTATGAGACAGGCTACTCCTCCGCCCGCCTGAGTATCATTAATCTCGGATCGATGTCTGTAGTGCCCAGCTCAGTCGGAGCCACACCGAATGCGATTGCAGTATCGTCTTCTGGCATTTCATACGTTGTAAATGGAGGCAGCGGCACTGTCACTGTGGTCGGCCCCCCTAGTGCAGGCTATCCTGTACTAGCGACCGTGCCCGTCGGCACCGACCCATGGGGCGCGGCGGTCTCGCCCAACGGCCAATATGTCTGGGTCACCAACTACGGATCTGGCACGGTCAGCGTCATCAACACCGCGACCTACTCGGTCGTGGCCACCATCATAGTCGGCTCCAATCCTACGGGCCTCGCGCTGTCGCCCAACAGCGCCTACCTCTACGTCGCGAACTCCGGAAGCAACAGCGTGAGCGTCATCACGACTTCGAACAATCAAGTGGTTGCTACCATACTTGTCGGGTCCAGCCCGTACGGCATCGCCGTTGCACCGACAGGCGATTATATATACGTCGCAAACCACGGGAGCGGCACGGTCCTAGTGATCAACGCGGCCACGCTCAGCCTCGTCAACACGGTGGTCACTCCTGGAGGGACGCCGCATGCCATAGCCGCATCGCCGACGGGCAGCTATCTGTACGTGACTGACGACTCGCCGAGTAGTAAAGTCTTTGTGGTCGGTGAGGGGACCTGCACCTGACTTTATCAGCTTGGATCATTTGCTGGCAAAAACCTTTCCCCTTTTTAATCTTTGCTGCGAATCGTAATCGGTAATCATGAAGCTGCAGTCCGCCATGGAGTATCTGCTTACCTATGGCTGGATGATCCTGATAGTCACGATAGTCATCGCCGTGTTCATGCTGCTCGGAGTGTTCAATCCGAGCGGAATCGCAGGCCAGCAGTGCCTGCTGCCTGCAGGGCTATCCTGCTCGATCTCGGACCTTACCCCTAATGGCGTGCTCCTCGTAAACATACTCCAGACCACGCCTACGCAGATAAACGTAAGCGCGGTAGGATGCGACACCCAGTCCCTGATACCCAGCGGAATGTCGACTTACAGGACCCTTCTCAGCAGCACGAGCTCCCCGTTCATCGTGCAGTGCTACGCGGGCAACAGCATCACCCCCGACAATGCGCTGAGCATAGGCACCCTATTCTCCGGATACCTGATAGTGAACTACACAGAAGTCTACACAGGATTCCCCCACACAGCAACAGGAACACTCCTCGCCAGAGTCACATCGGTGAACCTCGCGACCACGATATCTTCGACAACGACTGCCACCACGACCAGTTCCACCATCTCCACAACCACAACAGGCACCTCCACTTCAACGACGTCCACGTCGACGACGGCCACGACCACATCATCCACTTCGACGACGTCAACGACCGCGAGCACCACCACAGTGGGCTGCACGCTCGCGGGCGTGACGGGCACGATACAGGTCGGAGGAAACCCGTATGGCGTCGCGTTCTCGCCGGACGGGACCTTTGCGTATACGACCAACTATGGCCCCGACACCCTCTCGATGATAAGCACCGCGACCAACTCTGTCGTAAACACGATCGGGGCGGGACCTGGAGTGATCAACCCTGACGGCATCGCGTTCGTGCCGGGAAGCAGCACATGGGCATACTTCGCGGACTCCTCCGGCCTCGGAACGATCTTCGTGCCTACGAACTGGGTTAATAATCCGATTAACTATTCAATACAGAGCTATGACGTGCAATTCACGCCGAGCGGCAGCGAGGCGTACGTGGTGAGCGGCGTGGGGGGGGTTGAGAAATACAACGTCACGGTCATAAACACAGCGACAAGCGCAGTGGTCAACACGATCGTCCTTCCGAACCAAGGGACAAGCGAGCCACTCGGTGTTGGATTCTCTCCAAATGGAAATCTAGCTTACGTTACAGATTACAACAGCAACAAGGTTGATGTGATAAACGTCGCGACGAATACGGTCATAAACACGATTTCCGTAGACCCGGGGCCGAATGGAGTCGGCTTCGCTGACAACAACCACGCGTACGTCACCACAGATTACAACGTTAAGCTTGACGTGATAAACGTCGCGACGAACACCGTCACAGCGAACAACATCGTCGCATCATATGCATCTTATGCCATCTCGGTCTCACCGGTTGGCAACCTTGCCTTGGTTTCTACTGCTGGGAATATCCTTGTGATAAACACTGTGAGCAACACCGTGATAAACTCAATCACGACAGGGGTGGGCTACACCGACAGGATAGCCATAGCGGCTAATGGCAAATACGCGTACATAGGTGACGCTCAGGAGCACATCGGATATATCAATATTCCAGCGAACACGATGACCGCATTCGGTGCGGGCGGGGAAATAGAGGGAATGGCAACAGACCCGACCAGTTCAACTTACGCGTACGGGTCAATTTATTGCTGTGGAAGCTACGGGTTCATAAGAATCGCCACATCCAATAACGCCATCACCTATGCGACGACCATCCCGAACAAAAACTACTACTGGGAAATGGCAATCCCCTCAACCGGTGGAGTTGCGTATGAGACGGGCTACAGCTCCGCACACCTGAATATCATTAATCTCGCATCAATGTCTGCAGTGCCTAGTTCGGTCGGAATGACTCCGAACGCGATTGCGGTCACGCCCGGCGGCATCGCGTATGTGGTGAACGGAGGCAGTGGCACGGTCACTGTGGTCGGCCCCCCTAGTGCAGGCTATCCTGTACTAGCGACCGTGCCCGTCGGCACCGACCCATGGGGCGCGGCGGTCTCGCCCAACGGCCAATATGTCTGGGTCACCAACTACGGATCTGGCACGGTCAGCGTCATCAACACCGCGACCTACTCGGTCGTGGCCACCATCATAGTCGGCTCCAATCCTACGGGCCTCGCGCTGTCGCCCAACAGCGCCTACCTCTACGTCGCGAACTCCGGAAGCAACAGCGTGAGCGTCATCACGACTTCGAACAATCAAGTGGTTGCTACCATACTTGTCGGGTCCAGCCCGTACGGCATCGCCGTTGCACCGACAGGCGATTATATATACGTCGCAAACCACGGGAGCGGCACGGTCCTAGTGATCAACGCGGCCACGCTCAGCCTCGTCAACACGGTGGTCACTCCTGGAGGGACGCCGCATGCCATAGCCGCATCGCCGACGGGCAGCTATCTGTACGTGACTGACGACTCGCCGAGTAGTAAAGTCTTTGTGGTCGGTGAGGGGACCTGCACCTAATTCTCGGCACGTATCTAGTGCACCCTTTACTGTGGATTGGAAGTATAGGATTGCATTATCCTTGAGTTTGAACTCACATCCGCTTTGCCCAAAGCGGCCGGATTCCGATTTGCCTTATCTCCCAGGATTCTTCCTCACGAACCGCTTGTCCACGGCGGCTATGTCCTTGAAGCTGTGCAGCTGGATTCCCGCGTCGTCCTCGGAGTTGAACACCCTTATCCCCACGCGCTGGGCGTATGCCGCGTCAAGGACCTCCTTGACGCCCTCCTCGTTCAGCACCGAGTCGTTCACCAGCACCGCACCCGCCTGGTAGGTCTCCAGCGCCTCCCTTACCTTGTCCATGCCATAGAACGAGCGGCCCATAGCCAGCCCAGCGAGGAAAGCGTTGAGCGCATCGAACTCGCCCTTCACCTTCTCGTTCTCGAGCAGCCTCGACACCGCATCGCTCTGCACCGCCTCGCGCACGCCCGACCTTTCCGCGTCGCTCGCTGCCGCGTACACCACCCTCTTCTCAAGCTTCAGGCCCTTCGTCTCGACGTGCTTCTTGAAATCGTCCTTAGTGAAGCCCGGCCCGGCTATGACTATCAGGTCGACCTTCATCCCCGCGACTTTCTTCGCGATCTCGTCGAAGTACGCCTGCCTCGCCTTCCCGTACTCCGCCTCCTTCATCTTCTTGCTCAGCCCGCTGTAGATCTCGGCCGCGGTCTCGATGCCCGTCCCCTTCACGTACGCGAACGTCGCCTTCTCGTCGTCCAATGCCACCGCTCCCAGCCTCGGCTTCCTTGAGTCGAGGACCGCCTGCCTTATCATTCCGAGCGTGTACTCCTTCCACTCCGCCTTCCTCACGGTCAGGGCGTCTCCTTCTCCCACGCTCAGCGTGTGGTAGCTGCCCATCCTCACGAACTCCTCCGGCCTGCCGCTAAGTATCTTCCCGGCCAGCCTGAGCATTCCCGAGTTCCTGTCTATCTCCACCTTCTCCACGCTCAGCTCGATGACCACCTCCTTCTGCTCTCCCACGTCGCCCTCGCTGGGCCTGAAGCGCCTGGTGCTGCTGGCGGTCGCGGCGTCGCCCTTCCCTATCACCCTTGCGAGCAGGTACAGGTCGTCGAACGATGTCGGTACCAGCTTCAGCTCGTTAGTGGAATGGTTGAACCTTATTACCTTCATGCTCTCAATGGTCTTCTGGCTAATCAAAGATAAAAACATATGCAGGGAAATAAACCCATGCACCTCTTCATGCTGCAGAGCCTGCTCAGCTTCACGTACGCGTCCGTAAGCGCCTTTATCGGCACCTACGGCTACATCGCGATCTTCGCGCTCACGGCGGCCGAGGCGGCGCTCCCGATCCCGAGCGAAGTCATCCTTCCCCTTGTAGGCTACTTCGGGGCCATTGGCGAGATAAGCGTGTTCGTGGGTTTCGCAGTCGCGATCCTCGGGAGCCTGGTCGGAATGGTCGCCGACTACTACGTGGCCTACTTCCTCGAGAAGGACGTAGTGTACAAGCACCTCCGCCTCTTCCACATGAAGCGCAGCAGTGTGGAGGCGTTCGACGCGTGGTTCGCAAAGAACGGCAAGCTCACCGTATTCGTATCCAGGCTCATCCCGCTGGTCAGGGCGCTGATAAACTTCCCTGCCGGCTTCGCGAAGATGAGGGTCAGGGAATTCCTGCTCTACTCGTTGGCGGGCACCATCATATGGTCCGCGCTGCTTATGGGCTTCGGCTACTATGCGCACGGTCTGCTCGTAGCGAACGTGTACTACCTCGTGATAGCGCTGGTGCTATTCTTCGTCGTCCTGTATGCGCTGTACCGGTACATGATGGGAAAGATAAGGAAGCAGATAAAGAGCTGAGAGAAAGCTTCATTTCCGCCCTTGAAAACAAGTTCAATATTTTGAACAGGGCCATATCTTTTTGAACGAGGGCTAGGGAGGCCATAGTCTAGGACATGCGGCGTAAGATAAGTGCAGTCGAAAAACTTATATATTAGAATTACTATAACATTATAGTAAATAATATAGTGATATAAGTGAATAAGGAAGAGACAAAGATATTGAGCTATCTCTCAGACAACTTAGGTGATGGGGGAAACATACGGGAAATGTCAGAGGGCATAAATAAAAGATATGGCCCTGCTTATTATTCTAACATCTACAACACCACGAATAAGCTTAAAAAAATGGGCATCGTAGACATAGCGCAGGAAGGAAAGAACAGGCGGATAACGCTCGACGCGGAAAATCCCTTCTCAACGTATTACATGTCTGAGATCGAGAGCCACAAGGCTAGCCAAACAACCCTCTCTAAGGAAATGCTGAGCAGCATATTGGATCTTGCTGAAAGATTCAATATATTTTCCATTTGCACTTTGGAAACTGAAAAACATCTGAAAATAAACAGGATAGAGATGCTAATCCTTGCCCAGAATCACGACGATGATGGAAAACTGATAAAATCTCTTTTACGAACGGAATCCGAGCAGGGAATAAAAATAGACCCCTGCATATTTGCCATTGACGAATTCATAAAAATGATGCAGACCGATGAACTAAACCCGATAAAGGACATTATCCCTGACAAATGCGTATTATACAACAGCGAAGGTTTCTGGAGCCTGATAAACCATCACAAGATAGGAATCAAATACAAAAAATCCAGAAAATTCTCCCTATATCTGACAGCGAGCGAACTAGCGTATAATTACAACAGGCAAGGCTATCAATTGAATGAGCAAATCAGGCCTTCCGAGAAGATATCCTTAGAAACCACAATATTCTCAATGAGCATCAAAAACGAAACCAGAATAAAATACGGAGCCATAATCCTGCTGTACAAAAACATTGAAAGAATAAATTGGGCTTGTTTATTCTATATGTACAAAAGATATGATGAGCTAAACAGATTCAAAAGCATCCTGCTTTCATTGGCAGACTTAAAGAATACGACAAACAACGCGGATATCAACCGCTACATCGAAATCATTACAGACAAACCAGATACGAAATACGACGCTAAAATAATTAAAAAATACATGGAGGTGTATGGTTAAATGGCAGGAATTTCAAAAAGAGACCTCCTACAGTTTCTTGAGTCCTTTGATCAGGAACTGACCAGAAAAATCCTGCTTGTTGCAGTTGGAGGAACCGCGATGACCTTGCTAGGCATCAAGGCGACAACGAAAGACATAGATTTCAACATACCCTTGGAGGAGGATTTCAATGAATTCGCGCACATCAGAGACAAAATAAGGCCGGGCGTAAAAATTGACTGTTGGAGTTCTAATACCATATTCAGCGAGATTTTGCCGGGGGATTACATAAAAATTGCGATTGATTATCCTTCTGGCCTTCGAAAAATCGAAATTAAACTGTTGAACCCTATAGATATCGCATGTTCAAAAATCAGCAGGTTTAACGAGGCGGATCGGGAAGATATAGTGGACTGCATTGAAAAAATCGGCATAACAAGAGTACAGATGAGAAAGAGGGCGCAGAGATATTCGCAGGTCGGAAGTGAACGGGCATTCAATGAAAATCTCGAATATATATTAGAGAACCTGTTCTAGTTAATCCTATTCTGCAAGGGATAAAAATAGCGCCGAAGCCCGAGAGGCCTAGGGCATAAGCCAGCGGAAAAGTAAGCTTGGACTTAAACTAGGGGGCCCGTGGTTTCGCCCGTGTGGACTTGGAAGGGGTCGGACTTAGGGGAGCCCTGCTGTCGAGTATGTAGTTCTTCACGACCTTGACCACCTGGTCTATGGCCCGCTTGATGTCCGCCTCGGTCTTTGCGCCCGTGCAGATTATCTTTCCGTTCTTGAACAGAAGCAGCGCTACCTTCGGCTCCTTTATCTTGTATATCGCTCCAGGGAACTGCTCCGGCTCGTAGTCGACGTCAGGCGAGGCCTTCGCTATCTCGTACAGGTCGAGCTCCACGCCCAGGTCTGCGCTGGCTACTATGTTCTCTATTTTGAACTGCGGATGAAGCGTGACCTTTTTCTTTGCCATTCATATCCCTCGGGTGCTTTTAAATGGTGTGAAAGGTATTTATATATTCTTCGCAGTAGTAGTACTGCACTTTTGGTGTTTAGCATGAGCGAGAGGTCGCACGGCCTGTTCTCCGGAAGGACAAGGCATCTGGCACGTCATCACAAGCCCGGCAGGCTGGGCATCAGCAAGCTGGCGAAGAACTTCAAGATCGGAGACAGGGTCGTCGTTCTCCCGAAGGGCAACTTCAGGGACATACCCCACCCGAGGTACAGGGGAAGGGTCGGCGTCGTCACTGAGAAGAGGGGGGGTGCCTATGCCGTGGAACTTCGGCTCTCGAGGAAGACCACGAAGACGCTCATAGTGAACCAGAGGCACCTGGACAAGGCCCCGTAGGATTCCGACTTCTTTTAATTTCCTAGAATGAGAAAAGTCACTTTCAAGGCTGACCTGTCCAAGACTATCTCAAGCACTTTTATGCCTTCTACGTAAGCAAAAACAACACCGACCAAAACAAGGCCAATATTTATATAGATAGGTATACCTATGGTATACCAGTGAACAACGTGAAACGATTAACGAAGGAAGAGATAGTTGAGATTAACAAGAGCATAGGAGAGGGAGGGGTGGAGAAAAATAGCAATCTTCCTGGCATAATCTACGCGTTGGATGAGACTGCTAACGTGGAGGATTATGCGACGCTGCTCTTGACTGAGCTAATAAATCTTCATCCTTTCTTGCAGGGCAACAAGAGGACCGCGTTTTATTCGCTTGTGATGTTCCTCCGGAAGAACGGATACGCGCTAAAGAAGGAGCATAAATATAACGACAAAATAGACAGGATACTGATAAGTGTGATACGAGGAAAATCAAAGAACCATACGAGGCAGTTGCTAAAAAAGATGATATATTATGGAAAACCTAAATGAGTTCAGACTAGAGCTTGATGAGGAGAGGAAAAGATGGGCCGACGTTGAATTGAGCCTCAAAAATGAGGAGCTTGGAGTCAGGCTTAGGGCGCAGAAAGTGACCACCATAAAGGTCCATGAAGTCACGAGGGAGATGATAGAAACTCGCAAGCTTTATCCCACTGAGACCTGTGAGGCGGTCATCTGTCGCTTATTGAGCGGTTCCTCTTCCGCTACTCATACTTTGGAGAAGCTTAAAACAAGAGTGGGTGTTTAACCCTGACATGTCCACCCTCTCAGGGAACCGTTGATTATTCGTATCTCGGTCTGGTGTAGACCGGCCTCGTGAGTATGTAGAACCTGCTCTCGCCCTTGAGCTCGGCTATGACCCTGTCCGTCAGCAGCTTCGCCGGGTCCTGCAGGAGCGGCACCCTCTTCGAGATGTCATCGAAGCTCTCGAACTTCGCCTCCTCCCTCGCCTTGATTATGGACATCAGGTGCTTCTTCCCGACGCCCGGAAGCAGCTCGAGCGCGTGCATCCTTATGTTGAGCGGGGACGCGTTGTTGAAGAAGTCGATGTACTTCTTCTCGTCGCGCTTGATTATGTCGTATATCGCCTTGGGCAGCTCGCCCTTGGCCACCTCCGTAAGGTCCGCGTAGCCTATCCTCGACTTGATCAGCGAGACCTTGTCGCGGTCTCCCTTCCCCAGGTAGACGAGCTCGCCTATCTTCACGTCCGTCGACTTGGGCACCGCCTCCAGCAGCGTGAACCTGCTCTCGCCCAGCAGCTGCACCAGCGGCTCAGGGTTCGGCGAATAGGACTTCCCGGTGGGAAGGTAGTCGAGCACTACGGCGTGCTCCTCGAAGCTTTCATGAGCCTGCTCTTGCTGCATCCACATCCCCCATTGCCCCCCGACGGCGTTCACTTACCCCTGTTGGCGTCGATGATCTCCATCATGGCCTTGATGTCGGCCTCCTCGAACGACTTCTTCTCCCTGACCAGTATGTGCTTGAGCTGCGCGATGTCTATGGGCATTATGTCGGTCATCTTCACGGCCGTGTGCTCGCTGACGCCGATCGCCATGAGCGCGGTCCTGGCCTTCTTCGCGGCCTCTGAGCCTATGGCGGAGAACTTCTTGATGTGGTCGTAGGCGAGCTTCTGCTCGTAGCCGAGCTCCTCGTCCTTCTGCCTCTCCTCGAGTATGTCGAGCGCATCGGTGAACGGCACAGGGCTCTTTCCCGACGCCGACTTTCCAATCATATCTGCACCGATTGAACTTAGCTTTAAAGCCATTTAAAGCTTTTGCACGGCATGCCTGCCGAGTGGAATGATGCACGGCAAGCTTGCAGGGTCATGCCTTCGCGAGGAATTCCTTGACCTGCTTGTAATACTGCTTCAGGGCAAACTCCACCGGGGCCTTGACGTGGTCCTTCTCGACCGAATCAATGAGCGCTTCGAAATACTTCTCCTTCTCCAGGGATATGTTCAAGAGAGGGAAACCCTCGTCAAGCAGGGTCTTATTGAATATTAGCCTGCAGATCCTCTTGTTTCCATCAAGAAAAGGATGGATCTTGTACAGTTTGTAGTGCGCAATTGTGGCTTTTTCTATAGGATTTAAGCGGCTACGGCCATACCAGTCGATAAACTCGTCAAGCAGTTTACCCACCTTATCAGAGCCGGGAGGGCGATAGTTCAACTCAACGCTCACCTGCCCCTCCCCCGCCATCCTATGCAAGTACACTTGCCTATCCCTGATCCGTCCGGGATTCTTGGTCTCGAAGCTGGCCATGGTTATCTTATGCAGCCCGAGCAGGTACCTCATATCAAGCTTACGGGGCTGCCTTATCAATTCCACGGCATTGAGCATGTTCCTGCTTATCTGCTCTTTTTGGTTGAGATAGGAACCCTTTTCCAAAGCGTTCTTCACGTCCGCCAGGCTAACGTCCACATCTTCCGTCGTGAGGGTCGTCAACGTGAACAAAACGGTGCTGTCGATGTCGAAGTTGCGCCTCTTCAGGTTAGTCAATTTCCCGTATTTCCTGTTGAACAGGTCCCGAAACAGCAGGGACCTTATGACCTCGCCATTCTCAATCAATTCCGCGGCATACTTTTTGCCCGAGAGCCTTACGACAATCTCTTCCTTGAAGCCGTTTTCGATCTTGACTAATTCCTTTTCAGTAGGCTTTCTGACCCCTATGTATTTGCTGAAACTCCTTGACTTGTCAATCAAGAAATAGCTAAGAAAGGAGTAGTAGTAATCATTTCCTCTGATCTTCTTTACGACGAGCGTCATGAATTAGTTAGGTAGATAAAACTATTTAAATCCATCTACCTAACCTCTGAATCAAATTAGGTAGATAGGATATATGAAAGTAATCTACCTAACTGCAAAGGCGGTTGCGATATAGTAACTGAAGGTTGTAATCGGCGTCAGGTGAAGGATTATAAGTCTGCGCATCATAAAGCAGGCAATCCAGGTGAGCACTTGAACGCTAGCGACTCCTACAAGCAGGTCCTTTCTGAGATGAAGAAGCACATCTCAGGGAAGGAGGAGACCATCGAGCTGATGTTCGTCGCGATACTCGCGAACGGCCACGCGCTGCTTGAGGGCGTGCCTGGAGTCGCGAAGACCACCATGACCAAGGCGCTGGCGAGCACCATCCAGGCGGATTTCAAGAGGATACAGGGCACGCCTGACCTAGGCCCGCGGGACATAGTCGGCTACACCTACGTGGACACGGACAACAGCGTCAAGTTCAGCAAGGGGCCTGTGTTCACCAACATACTGCTCGTCGACGAGCTGAACAGGGCCCCGCCCAAGACGATGAGCGCGCTGCTCGAGACCCTGGAGGAGAGGCAGGTCACTGCCGGGGGATCGGACATGAAGCTCCCGATGCCGTTCATAACGTTCGCGACGCAGAACCCGCTGAGGATAGAGGGCACCGAGCAGATACCAAAGGTGCTGGCGGACAGGTTCATAATCAAGATAGACGTGGACTACCCGAGCATGAGGGAGGAGGAGGACATGCTCAGGATAAAGGAGAAGGAGGAGAACGTAGAGGTCAAGAAGATAATAGACACCAAGGCCATACTCGAGATGCAGGAGCAGGTCAAGGGAGTGGAGCTGCCGGACGACGTCGCGCAGTACATAACGAAGATAGTGGACGCCACGAGGAAGGACATGCACGCGGTCATGGGGGCGAGCCCCAGGGCGGACATAGCCTTCATGTGGTGCGGCAAGGCGAAGGCGCTCATCGAGGGCAGGTCCAGGGTCACCAGCGAGGACATAAAGTTCCTGGCGAGGCCGGTGCTGAGCCACAGGATAGCCGTCAGGGCGACCGGAGGCATAGGCGTGCACGGCATAATAGACGGGATAATAGCAACGCTCGGCTGAGCCCCGAGCGCCTCGTTTTACAAAAAGGTATTTAAATGATGCTAGCATATGCTATACCAGGCCGGTTTTATGAATTTTAGCAAACTCAGGTTGTTTGTTTACCTGCTGACTACGGTCAGCATGTTCTCAATGGTACTCGGGCAGCCAGCGGTCACGGCGATATCGAGCACGCTCTGCGGGATAGTCGACGCCGTGAGGACCATAGTGGGCGCGCTGGCGCTGTGCCTGTTCCTGCTTGGCGGAGTCATGTACGCGGTATCGCACTTCCTTCCGACGAACCTCGAGTTCAAGAAGAGCCTCACGGCCTGGTCGACCGCGATGATAACAGGAGGCATAATCGGGCTGGTCATAGTCCTGATAGCGCAGCCTCTCATAACCACGATAACGGGATTGGGCAACTCGGTCAGCGGAACCACCCTCACCACAATCTCGTGCTGAGACGGCGCTGCCCGCCTTAAACTGGAACCCCTAGCCTGCGGTTCGCCAAGTGTTAAATTGCTTTGGCGTCATGAGTAACCATGCGGCTCGATAACGGCAAGGTCCTCTACGCCGAGCTATTCGTATTGCTGGTGATGCTTCTCGCGTATTGCGAGGGCACGTCCTTCATCATCTTCCTGTCCGAGCAGATATCCATCGTCGGGCTCGCGTTCTATCTCCTGGCATTCGCCTACCTCATAGCATATGCCTATTGGAACTGCGCTGGCATGGGCGCACGCGGGACGAGCCACTGCTCCCTCGCGCTGCACGCCATGTTCATGGGGGCCGTTGCGGTCTTCCTGCTGCCCTTCGCGCTCGGAACTCAGATGTACCCGGACATCCTGCTGAAGTCGGCCTACACATTCGAGTCGTTCGGCGTGTTCTTCGCCGTATTCATACCCCTCTTCTTCCTGACGTTCGTCGCCGCGTACCTGGCCAGGCAGAGGAAGGACTACAGGCACGCCCTGCTGCTGTTCATCGTGGCATTCCTAGTGCTGCTGATTCTCTTCTCCGCTAAGTTCCTGGTGAAGGGATTCATCGCCGACGACGAGGAATTCCTAGCGGCGCAGAGCGTACATGCGATGCTCAGCGGCGCAAACCCATATGCAATGAACCTGGCTGGGCTAATCTATGACAACTCCAGCGTGGTGGTCCCATCAATGACGGCCACTAACAGGATAATAGGGACGATGGTCTACCCTGCCCTGTTCTTCCTCACGTTCGTGCCCTTCTACTTCGCTTCGCCGCTCACGCTGCAGAACATAGGCGGCATAGACCTACCCCTGCAAGCCGCGGTATTCGCGTTCGCGCTGCTTGCGGTCTTCGCATTCACCGTGAACAAGGAGGACCTGTTCAAGCCGCGCGTCACGCTCCTCGCGCTGTTCGTCGTCGTGCTGGTGTACTACGTCTCATCCATAACGACGTACCTGATGCTCGCGCTGATGCTGCTAGCGTACGCGAAGATAGACTCGAAGTATGCGTGGATCCCGCTCGGGCTCTGCCTCTCGATACAGGAGGAGCTCTGGCTGCCCATGCTATTCCTGCTCGTGTACTCATTGAACCGGCACGGCGCCAGGCGAGCGGCACTGAACGCGCTGGGCGCTGCGGCCGTGTTCCTTGCGTTCAACGCGTATTTCATCGCGCTCGGGCCTGCGACATACGTCGGCGCGATATTCTCGCCCCTGAGCAAGATGCTTCTCCCTATAACCCCCTCTCCTATCGGCCTCCTGTTGATGAGCGCCTTCCCGGTGCAGCTGCAGACATACTCGGCGGTGTTCGTGCTTGCCGCTGCGTTGCTGCTTCTTGTGTTCATGTACAGGAGCAGGAAGGAACTGATACCGCTGTTCGGGTTCCTGCCGCTGCTTGTGCTTCCCCACCTGCTGCCGGCCTATTACATCCTCTTCCTCTTCTTCGCCCTATTCGCTGTGTGCACTGCCGAAGGAAAACGCCGGAGCCTTGGCGTGGCCGAGGCATTCCTTCGCAAGAGGAAGCCGGTCCTTGCATGCGCGATTGTTATTGTTGTCGCCTGCACGGCGCTCGTACTCCTCTCTTCGCATGCGGCGTACGAAAGGAACTTCAACATATCATTGCAGGGCCAGAGCCTCTACCCACTTGCGGGCACGAACTCCACCGCCTACAACGCCAGCATAAGATATTCCGACCTTGAAAACGACACGGTCTATATGATGGTCATTGCGCATGCGGGCTTCTCCTCGGGGATCTTCGGCCTGCTGAACGATACGATCATAGTCCCTGCGCCTACGCCCGCGTGCGCAGCGTATGAGTGCTACGTCAACACGAACAGGATAGTGCTCTCGCAGAACGGGACGCAGGCCCTGGTGAGCGCCTTGCTGCCGCAGCTGAACGGTACCGACGTGGACTACGCGGACGTCGTCCTGTACAACGGCGAATACGTATACCTGGGGGCCAGCCTGCGCAGCGCGGGCAGGTAGCGGCTCCTTTAAGAGTATTTTTTAATGTTGCGTGCATTGTATAGAAAACATGAGGAACGTCAACATCCTTACAGACACGTGGGAAACGTACGTGGACAACATAAAGCTCGTCCTGCTCTTCTCGATACCCTTCTTCATATCGCTCGTCATACCGCTGTTCGTGAGCCTCCCGACCTACATATCCGGCGGGGGCATATTCCTCAGGAGCGCCAGCGTGTTCCTTAACCTCAACCCCGTCGCAGTTGGGGTCATAATCGTCTCGATGTTCCTGTCCCTGCTCTTCCTGAGCTTCGCGCTGGTCGCGATAGCGCTGATAGTCAGGGCGAAGAGGACCCACACCCGGCACGCCGGGAACGTCATAAGGGACATAGAGAAGTACACGGGCAGGGTCTTCGTGATGCTGCTGGCGGCCGCGGGCGCGCTCACCGTGGTCGACATACTGAGCTACTTCATCGGCCTGCAGGGCATAGCGACCCCGATAGCCGGGTTCGTGATCTTCACGGTGCTGTTCTACGCGCCGACCGCGATAGTCGTTGAGAACAAGAGGATAGGCCCCGCGATAGTGCAGAGCGCGCGGCTTGTCGCCAAGGAGCCCGGATACTACATCGCGTGGCTTGTGCTCGTCGTGCTGGTGCTCTCCGTGCTGGACGTGGTGCTTATGGCGCTGCCGTACGGCACCTTCCTGTCGAGGTACGGCCTGCTGGTCGTGAACTCGGTCTTCATACTCCCCTACTTCGTCATCTACCAGGCGGAGGCGTACATGAGGAGATTCCCTCTGCTGAAGCACTGAACGCTATTTATAGCTTGTCTTAGCAAAGTAAGAAGAGATCATGAAGCGATGCTTCCTCGGCCTGCTGGCGCTTATTCTAGTTCTTGCAGTAGCGGCAAACGCCGCCTCTGCCGCATCGACGCCCTCCCAGACGTGCAGCGCACCTACTCTGCCTTCAACGGGCGCCACGGTAGACACAAGCCAATGCTACCTGCCTGGCGCGCTGTCCGGAACTCCCGTCTGCTCCGCGGGCTGCTCGCTGGCCGTCTCCGCGTGCCCGCTGGGATCCCTTGGGAGCATATATTCCTGCGTATCGTCTTCGGAAGCCGCCTGCTCCGCTGCGCAGGCGATCGCTACTCCAACCAATGCGATAGCGATTTCGCTCCTCGCGCTCACGGTATCGTTCGACGTCGTCGCCGTCGCGTACATGCTGTCGAAGATATTCCCGCACACCGGGATAAAGGAATGGATAAGCAAGGAGTACTGGGAGATAACGAAGTCCGCGATGCTGATAATCTCGATCTACGCGATAATCTCTATACTGGGCAACATCGCCCTCTTGGTCGCGGGCAGCTCGATCCCTGCCCCCGGCACCGGACTGACGACATGCAATTCTGGCACATGCGGGCTGGTCGCTGGGGCGTGCGCATACCTTTCAACGGAGAACACTTACTTAGAAGGTACGTTCAGCTATCTCATAGGTCTAAGTGAGGGAATCGGAGCACTGCAGTCCGTTAAAGTAACGGCATTTTTCCCAATTGAAGCAATTTATGTGGTCTTCAAGTCGGGATTCACGGTTCCAGTGTATACGAACAACATGCTCGGGACGAGCGTGCCGGGCATAGCGGAATCGCAGTCGCTGATCAACGACGTATTCAACATACTGGCCTTTCCGCTGGCGTTCATCATCGGCGCGCAGCTGGCCGTGCTTCCGGTGCTGTTCGTGCTCGGGCTTGCGTTCCTGATACCCTTGGGCCTCATACTCCGCGCCTTCCCGTTCGTGAGGGGCATCGGCGGGACGTTCATAGCCGTAGGCATAGGCGTAGCGCTCATTTACCCCGCGCTGCTGGTGCTGCTCAACGCGCCGATCACCTCCGCGCTGCAGGGCACGGCGTTGGCCGCTCCTCCGCAGTCCCCTCAGGTAGGAAATGGAATAATAGCCACGCTCGCTGGGATAGTCTTTTCCATAATGGGAGGATCTGCGTCCGCAGGCATAGGGACTGCGCTGGACAGCATAAACACGATATACCCTGCGATTAACGGAATACTCTACTACAGCACGTACCTCATGCTCCAGTTGTTCCTGTTCATACTCGACATCACGATAGCGTTCCCGCTTGTCGATAACATCGCAAGAATGCTCGGCAGTTCGGGAATAAGGCTCTCGATAGCAGGCAAGATAAAGCTCGTGTAGGTGCTAGCATGGCGTTCGGATCTCTAGGATTGCTTCTTCAGGCGTGCGGATTCGCGAGCCTGAACACCGGAGACTGGATAGGCATCAACACGCTTGTTGTCCTGCTTGGCATAACCGTGGCCGCATTCATCTACGCCTTGGCGAACTTCCTAACCGTTGAGAGGAGGGAGAAGCTAAAGGGTTATGTCAGGTACGAGATCCTCGAGGCGGCGTTCAGCGCGATAATCCTCGTGTCTCTCATACTCATCGCCTCCTTCGCGTGCAGCGCGGGAGGCCTGCTGTACGGGCAGAGCGGCTACACGGGCCTCTTCGCCTCATCCGACACGTACGTCGGGAACCTCCTGTTCGTAAGCGGTCTCAGCGCGCTGGGGAACATCTTCACTGTCGGAACGCAGTACACCGTCATTTCGAACATCGCGCAGGGAATATCAGCGGGCTACCTCGAATCTATCTCAGAGAACTACTCTGTGCCAGTACTAGGGGGCTATGCCTCTATTTCACCAGACACGAAGATAACCGATCTGTTCACCAAGTTCTCCGCGCTCTTTTTCACGCTTGTCGATACGATGGCTATCTCGTTTGGAGGCCTGTTCATACTGTTCGTTATGCTTCCAATAATAAGCGCGACCGCGCTAACTGTAGTGGCGCCTACGGCGCTTCTGATGAGGTCGCTGAGCTTCATGGGGCCTCAGTTGAGGAGGACTTCCAACCTATTCCTCGCCATGGCCATAGGCTTCTATTTCGTGCTGCCCTTGATGATAGGCACCAACGCTTATGTGGCCAGCTGCTTGAACATATATGCATCCCCTTCGCAGCCTTCCTGCAACTATCCCTTCTTCCCAGGATATACCGGACCTTACACCCTGTTTTCGGTTTCTACATCCTCGCTGTTCGGCTCGGGCGCCACGTATCCGCTCAGCTCCTCCAACTTGCCAAGCTTTGCAAATGGCATCTCAGTTCCACTGAGCTTCTTCGGGTCTGCGTTTTTAAGCACGAGTGGTCTAGGACAGCTGTTTACTATCATATTTAACGGACCTCAACTCGCAGCGCAGTATGCCTCGGCTACCGCGGCGTACGTATTCATGGGAATCATAATGGTCGCGCTGGACCTAGGCGTGACCGTGGGCTTCATAATGGGAATCGCGAGGGGCTTGGACTCGCTCGGCAGATTTTCAGGAGGGTCGTTCTTTGGTGGTTGATTGAGGCTCGCACTGCTCATAGTTGCGCTATTCGCGCTCCTTGCGCCTTCGCTGGCAATGGCGGCATCAGGCGGATTCATCACGAACTACTCTGAGTTCTCGCTGTGGCTGCCGGTCATAGCGCTCGCGGCGACGATGAGCGTAATGTTCACCGGAATCTATTACATCATGGGAGTGGTGCTGCAAAGCAAAGACATAAAGTCCAGAGCAATCGGAGAGTTCGGCCAGGCCGTAGGTACGGTGATCATAGTGGTGGCCCTCATCGGAATACTATGGTTCGTAGGCACGAGCGAGTTCTCCCTCGTCTCAGCCCTTGCCCCGGGCTCTCTCTCAACCGTCTGCAGTCAGCTTGGCGCGTCGCAGGTGCTACTGCTCAACAGCAATGCGCAGATTAACGACATATCCACTCCGACGAGCGTCGTGTGCTCCGCCGTGAGCTCTCTCGCATCCGCGGGAGGAGGAGCAGCGCCCGCGTCAGGGAGTTCATCGGGAGGAACGGACATAACGCCGCAGCTGGACTACGGCCTGCTAGCGAGCTATGTCATAATGGCGAACGTTACCAACCAGGCTGCGACCAATATCAACTCCGTGTACATCTTTGAGGGATGGATGCTCTTCTTAGGAGGGGTGACCGCCAATTCCGCATTCTGCGAACCACTCACTTGTGCTGCTCCGGATACGCCAGAGGCTATTGAAGTGGACCTCTTCAGCACTCCGATGGCGGGATATGGAAACCTTCTCAACATTTTCAACCCTCTCGAAACAGAATCCTGGCTGACGTTCTACATCATGTTCGTGCAGCTTTTAGTCATAATTCTGCTGCTCCTCGCATGGCCGTATCTGCTTGCTGCGGGAATGATACTCAGGGCGACGTTCCTAACCCGAAGAGCGGGAGGCTTGATTATGGCTATAGCGGTATCGATGGCCTTGATATACCCACTTATGTATGTTCTGGAGTACAGTGCATTCGCGAACCTCAACTTGAGCCCCCTTGGTGCAGGCATGACAGCGAGCGGCGCGACAGCGAACCCCCTTCTGGACATGCCGCTATATGAAAGCCAACCTAATGCCGGGCTTCTAAGCGGCTCCAGCATAGTGACTTACGGATCGTCGGGGCTTAATTTCTTCATACTCCCCAATGCTAAGGAGGTGATTGACAGATATTCATGCATGCCTCCGACAGACCCAACAGGAGTGCCTAACTTACTTGGGGGGGAAACGGCAGTAGCTCTGTTGTATTTGGCACCCGGACTTAGCTTTGCATCCACGCTAACGGCTGCGATAAGCGGGTTCGGCGGTGGCCTAGGTGTGGTCCCATCGATAAGCGCGTTGGGCTGCTCCCCGAACAACGCGATAAACGCGGCGCTGGCGCTGATAAACCTGTACGGGGTCGTCTTCGTCCTGGGAATCGTGCTACCAGTAATAAACGTGATGATTGCAATAGCCATGGTCCAAAGCACGGCAAGGCTTTTCGGCGGAGACACGAACATACTCGGGATAGGGAAGCTGATATAGAAGAGGTTAGGACATGATAAAGGTGGTCGCTCTTATGGTGTTCGCGCTTCTTATCGCTAGCGCAGGCGCGCAGGGGCTCATCAACATACCCGCAGGGCTGTGCCCTACCCTCTTCCCGAGCGGCGGAGCAGTATCCAGCACGGGCGTTGCGCTGGGTAACGCATCAACCTACTCGAGCATAATAAGCATCTCGCTAATCGTGGTCCTCACCATGCTGTCGGTACTTGGAATAACGTACGCATTAGGGACCGCGTTCAACATAGAGCCCCTGAAGGCGTTCACGCGCTCCGAGCTCGCCGAGAGCATATTCAGCCTGGCGCTCATCCTGGTGCTGGGCCCTGGCCTTGCGTTCTCCGGAAGCGTAATATCCTTCATCTCTAACGTCGGGCTCGCCAGCATGCTGACGCTTCCCTCCAGCGGAACTGCAACCTTTCCCACCGCATCGGTCACGAGCGCAGGCGATGTCTACGTAGCGCTGTGCAACAGCTACATAACTCAAGGCACGAACATAATGATATCAAATGCGTTCACGACATACGCTACGTTTACAATAATGGAGTTCATAAGATCTCTGAATTTCCCTATCTCAGGCCAATTCGGAGTTAATGAGTTCAAGCCCTTTGCAGGCATATTCCCACTGTCGAAGGGCCTGATAAATGGCCAGCTTGAGGCATTCTATGCGATGGTAGGCATACTGCTCGGAGTGACCTTCTTCCTCTATGTCATATATGCCATCTTCCCGCTGCTCCTGTACGCGGGGCTGTTTCTGAGGTCGCTACCGTGGACCCGCGCCGCTGGCGGCTCCTTCATCGCGATGTTCATCGCTTTCTACATATTCTTCCCAGCGATACTCTACCCTTTCTCGCTTTACATGTATTCTTCTAATGGATACACGCCACTTACAATCTCCAGCAGCGGCCAGGCCATCACTACATCGTCGTTCTTCTCAGTCGGAGCGATAGGAGCGGTGATTCCGTGGTTCTCCGGCAGCTTGATAGTCAATGAAATATACGGCTTCGCGCAGCAGGGCGCAGCAGTCGCACTGCAGATGCTTGGCGTACTCATCGCATTCGTAATCTCCTTCGACCTTGTGGAGGCATTCGGTGACCTTCTGGGAGCGCCATCGCTGCACACCAGGAAGCTTTTGGGCAAGTTGATATGATGAGCAACATGATACTTCTATACAGCATCGCGAACTATGTTACCTCGCCGTACCTCATCTGGTTCCCAGTAGTGATGTCAGGCGCACTTGCAATAGTAGGCATAATCGCTCTGGTCTACATGCTAAGCTCGTCGATAGGCAGGGAAGACATACGGATTCAGGCGAAGATGAAGATTTACGAAATCGCAATCTCCATCCTGATGATTTTTGCGTTCCTAGTCCTCGCCACGCTCGTGACCTCGATGAACTTCGAAATGATGCTTTCCCCGTCCGGCCTCGTCCCGAAGGGCTGCACGAGCACGGTCGACATGTTCTCGCTCGCCATATGCAACCTGCACGAGTTCAATAACAACGTCCTGAACCTGACCGCACTCACTTACTGGATGGGCGTGTCGCTCTCTTTCGTGCCAAAGCTGACGCTGAATGGACAGGCCGTCGTCTCTGCGCTGACAGGCATACAAGGCTGGGGCCCAACGGCGGACGTGTCACTGCTGCCTAGCTCGTACGACGCATTCATAGGTTATCTCCTCATCGCACTGTACTTCTCCTTCATGTTGTCACAGGTGGAGATGCTACTTCTCGAGGCGTCTCTCCTGCTATTCTCGATGTTCATGGCAATAGGGCTTATAGCCAGAATCTTCGTCATCACGAGGAGCTTCGGCGGGTCGATGATTGCCCTGGCCATCGGAATCGGAATGCTCTATCCCTTCCTCGCGTGCATAACATACGGTTACATCAATGTTGGAATGGAAGCCAATAATGCAATCTTCAGCGGCGCTACGCCTTATGTGATAATCCTGGGCATCACCTTGGCTTCGATTTCAATGATAGCCTTCACCTTGCCTGCAATCCTGGCTGCGCTTGGAGGCATATCCCTCGCGTACTTCAACGGACTGATAACAAGTGCGTTGATCTACGCAGGTCTCGCTGGAGCGGGATTATTACTGATTCCCTTCGTAAACTTCCTCATAATTGATGTTTTCATAATCGACTTCTCAAAGGTAATAGGAGAGAAGATGGACTTCATGAAGATTCTTACCGGAATAATCTAGGAGATGCGAGTGGAATATCTGACGCGCACGAGATTCATAATGATCGCACTTGCCGCACTTCTGGCAATGTCCATGGGAACGGTAGGGGCCCAGACAACGTATTGCCAACCAGGGGGCACTGCTGAATCCCTAGCGCCGTGGTACTGCAGCCAGCTGAACCAGGCCATCACGAGCGTCTGGCAGAAGTGGGAGCCAGTCGCGATAATCACCATATTCCTGTCGTTCTTCATTGCAGCGTTGATATTCATGGTAGGAATAGCAATGCGGAACGATGGTGTGAGGAATTTCGGGGTCGGCGAGATGTATGAGGCGTCCGCCACGGCGCTGATTGCAATATTCTTTCTCACGCTGTCGGCTATACTCTTCGGAGTAATACCAGGATTCTTCGTAGGTCCGATAAATCCCTATGTCACGGCGCTGTCGTACATAAGCAATACCGTCAATGCAACGCAGGGAATCATAAAGAGCTTGTTTGCAGTCCAGATGACCGCCAGCTACTTCATTTCGTTGAAGCTACACATATACGTCTATGCATTTGGAGAGCTTACGGCGGGCGGATTCAACAGCGCGACCTTTTATGAGCCATTTGCGAAGTTCATAGCTCCATTTTTCATAGTACCTGCTAATACTATCATTTCCATGCTAACAGACGGCCTAATTTACTTGTCCGCGGAGTTCTACATGATACTCTTCCTCATGTACATCGCGGTGCCCGTGCTGCTCATACCTGGAATCATACTCAGGGCGATATTCCCTCTGAGGGGGCTTGGCGGTACGCTGATCGCCATGGCCCTGGCGTTCTATCTAATAATGCCCGTCCTCTTCTCAGTCGTCTATTACTTCACGAACACCAGCATGATAGGTACGCTGACTGCTGCAGCGGCCCAGATCACCGCGAACGGGGCGGGGACTGGGGCAATAACCAACACCGTCTCCGCCACGTCGCCTCTGGTAACCCAGGTTTCAAACCTGGAGAGCAGCATGGGGGCGTACTTCCTCGCGATTCTGTTCTATCCTGCCTTGATACTTACAATTATCTACGTAGCGATAGTCGAGATCTCCGGTTTCCTTGGTGTGGCGGTAATGAAGTCCAAGAGGCTAAGCATGGTATGATTGCCGTGCACAACGGTATAAAAGCTTTAAGTGGCAAGTAGGTGCGAAGCCGCGGAACCGCTGGTTTCGGGCGGATTCGCGAGCGTGGTTGCGTGCCGGTATCTGAAAAATTCTTATTCACGATGCTGATACTCGTCTCCGCGACGCTCATAATATTCACGCTGCTCTTCACCTTCTCCGACGCCGCCAAGTTCGCGCTCATCGTAGTCGCGCTGCTGCTCGACATACTGGCATTCTCTACGAAATTCTACACGCGGTTCTTCATCCCGTTCCTCCAGATGAAGGGCAGGACAGTGACATTGAGCGGCAGCGAGGCGTTCACGCTGGCGCCTACGGGCAACGCGATAGTCGTGAGGGACGGCGGAGACACCTACGCGAGCGCATTCGTGAAGATACCTTCGTACAGGTCCGCGACCGAGATGAACCCTGACGAGAAGATCGACTTCGCCAAGCTCTTCAGCAGGGCGATGACCATATCAAAGACGCCGGTGAAATTCGCGACCCAGCTGTATGTGATAAACAAGGACTCGTACATAAGCAACATAAGGAGCAAGCTGAACGAGGCCGAGGAGAGGTACAGTGGGACCTCGCTCGACAAGGGCGCCTCCAAGGAGCAGACGGAGAGGATAAAGGGGGAGGTCACGATGTGGCACAATCTCTTCGACCACGTCAGCAAGACCCGGTCGCTGTCGCTCGAGGCCTACGCCATGGTCACCTCGCAAGGGGGCAGCGAGGAGGAGGCGGTGAACCTCGCGCTGCAGAGGGCGGACGAGATCGCCACCGGAATCAGCGCCCTGTTCGGCATAAGCGCGAGCGTCATGGAGGGCGAAGAGATGCTCAAGTTCGTGGAACCCGACTACATAATCCCTGTGGTGACTGCGGCAGAGCAGCTAAGGGGGAATACGGTGGGGAAGGAGGTGTAGCAGGAAATGGACGAGAAAACGATGGTTTACCTCTCAGCCACTACGGCAGTAGCGATGATTGTCCTGTTCGGCACGCCGCTGTACGGGGCGTTCGGGTTCTTCGCGGCAGCCCTCGCTGGACTTACCATAGTGATAATATTCGTGATAAACTACGCAGACTTTCTAGTTTTTCCACTGATAACAGGCGTCCTTGGGATAAGGATAGTTCCTGCCAAGAACTACTACATCCCCGGAGCCAACAACTGCATAATAAAGTACACGAACGGGCTGTATTACGCCACGGGATACCTTACCGCTAATATCTACAACTACGTCTTCGAGGCTGAGAGCGAGGAGGGCGGGGAGGAGAGCAAACTCTTGGACGCCCCGGAGAAGTGGGAGAGGATAGTCATGAATTCCGACTTCCCGTTCAAGTTCAACATAATCGCCATTGCGGAGGACATCCAGAAGTACAGGGACGCCCTTGAGGGGAAGCGCGGGGTGCTGGAGTTCCAGCTTTCTAAGGAGGCTGGCAGCAATAACCCAAGCAAGATGGACATGGACGACATACAGAAGCAGATAAACATCCTAGACGCCAGGATAGACCGGCTGTCCGGAGGTGAGCGTCCTGTTGATTCCGTGATGTACGCCGAGACTGTGGCGGTCGGGGTCAGCGAGAAGGAGGCCGCAGATTCGCTGACGAACCAGCTGAACCACCTCCAGACGCTGTTCAGCGCGTTCGACGTGAACATAACAAGAGTAGTGGGCAGGGAGATGTACCACCTTTTCACTTTTGGATACGCGCTTCCTGAGGAGGATCTGATGACCCAGCTGTTCACATTCCAGAGATAGCACAGCGTTCACATAATAATATACTTCAGGAGAAACTGCCCAAGGTACGCTTTCTATAAACTCTTAAAGATAATGAGCCTAACTGACTCTGAGAGAGCTTGCACTGTTCAGCGAAACCTTGAAAACAATAATTGATATTACTAGCTGATAGGGATCAAACGAAGGTGCCAGCGGTCTGTCCAAAGGCGGGAGTATGACGATAGGCACCAACGAGGTCAGGGAGAGCGGAAATGTCTTTCTCCGTTTCAAGCAAACCATTGAAAGTTGACTGTAACCTGTCGCACTCCGCCACAGTACTTAGTTTAAACTGATAAGTTACCTCCTTAGCTGCCTTCTTACTTATGTCATTATGCACTTCAGCCTGAACTTTACTACCAAAAGGACGCAAATAGTCGTCCTGAACGGCATTCACGTCTGCCAGTAGTTTAGCATCAGAAGCGAGGTTATTGGCGCCTGCCTTTATGCGAGCAAACAACCCTACCTTTGGAGGCTCGGATTTCTTCTTTGCTTCGGCAGCCAGCTTCTTCATAGTCCTATCTCGAAGGAGACTCAGATCCACCGAAAGTAGATTTAGACATATTACTTTCATCTCCAGAAGATTATCCTTCCTTTGTATGAGCGGCCTCTTAAAAACAGGCAACTCACTAACGTAACCATATTCTGAAGGCGCGCCTCCTGTGCGCTTCGCAGCTTCGACTGCAACAGCATTGTTCTCATTTAGTGTGGCAAGGTATTTCTCTGTGAAAGAGCCATTGTGTATTATATTGAGAACTACCAACCCATTAGGAAGGAAGACCATCATCCTCCAATTGGTCAGATACATTCCTCCAAACTCACGATGGGCGTCTCGCATTCCCGCAAAGGCTCTAGATTTATCCCCGCTCTCGAACTGACGCTGCCCTACCATACGATGAGAGCCTGCTTCTCTGCCAGGGCCATTAAGGGCGGCATTATATTTATTAAGATCAGTCAGCGTCCCAGAGCCGAATGTGGCAACAATCCGTTCTCCCGGTAACAGCAGACCTTGGTATTTTGTCGTATCCTGCTGTTGCATTGCTTTCGGATCTAGTTGTAACGAGCTCTCCACCTTACCACCCTAAACTAATATCTCTATTGATAGTTAAGTCTTTGGACCTATTTATAGCTATCCCAAACGTTCCATAATGGTGGAATATGCCTGTGGAGACAATTCTTCTATTGATGGAGTGTTCTATAGAGAATAATCCTAATTTGAAAGCAGCCAACGGAGCCACAGGGAAAACAAATAAATAGCAAAGTTTTTAAGAGGGCTTTTCTAATAGAGCTATGAAAGTAGTTTAAGGCAGGATGGAGGAGAATTTGGTAATAGAATGAAAATAAAAGTGGGAAAGGTCAATTCAAATAAGGGTAAGATAGTTTTCGTCGCATCAAATTTAGGTGGACAAGGCTGTCCGACTATCGCCGTCACTGCAAGTAATTGTGCGAAGTTTAGAGATGATTACTCAGGTAAGTTGAAAGTAAAGAAGTCAATTGCAAACGTGTTATTTGGGTAAAGTCATTCGTTTTTCTCGGCAAACTTTGAACCTCGGATATCTCCAAGATACTCTTCTTTTTGTCGCTCCTTACCTGTTTTCTCATAATTCTTTCTCGCCATTTTCGATTTTTTGTAATCCTCTTCCAAAATTTTCTGTTGCATTGAGTAAGCATTATCAAAATGCCTGTAGCAGAATCTTCCAACAATCACATTTGTGGTAGTTAGTTTTGATAATCTTATTCCAAGATTAAGACTCATTAATTTGTCGGTATGACTATCTAAACTATCTGAATCGATAACAGGAACGCAAAATAAAAAGCCATCTGGACTCGCTAAATCGTAACTGGCGGCAAATTTGTTCGTATGTATATTGTCAGGTTCATCAACAACTTCAGTCAGCAGTTTAATTTTATTTATTCCAAAAAGGCGGCGGTTAACCATGTTAACCATAATCACTCCCACATATTTGACAGGTAAGTTCTGCATCGTCATAGTTATTCTTCGAATTTTTCCTTCGTTTCTCAGCTTGTGGTATGAGTACTGCGCTCTTCCCCGGTCAAACGAGTGCCGCTTGTCTATCTCCACGAACTCGATTGAGCCATCCGTATTGAGCTCTTCTAGCACGGCAGATTCCCTTTCGAGAAGCTCTCCTTTCTCTTTGAGTAGCCCTATGAACTCGTTCCTAACTGGAATGAAACCATAGACCTCGTTAAGTGAAACCGTGCTCCAGACCGACTCGAATTCTGAGAGGGCAGTTCTCGCGAATATGACTGCGGCTATCGCCTCGGCATTGGTCCTCGCAAGCAAGTACACAATCAAGTCGAAATCTCCTGTGGTAAGTGCAGCCAACTGAATCCTCGGTTCTTTCTCCAAGATTTCTTTGAGTCTATCGGAGGAAGGCACGCTTTCAGAGAATTTCACGGTAATCAGGAAAGGCATATAGCCGAACTTTCCTACGTCTATCTCGGGCAGGTATCTGATTCCATACCTTTTCTCCAGGCTGGCGACCTGCCACGCTGTCGCGTTGACGCTGAGTCCCACCATTTCACTGAGGACAGGGAGGGATATGCGGCCATTCATGCTCAGCGCGGTCAATAGGGTGTTCTCGTATTTTTTGGAGCTCTCGCGCATCCTTGGCTCTTCAGCGTGCAGTTCAGCCTGAGCGGAGAGCGCTGCTTGCCTGCCGTTCGGCTCGGCCGCAACTCCAAGCGCCTGCCTGCTGCGCTTATGCCTGCGCACGGCTGTGAACATCCCTTCCTCCGATATCTTGCCCTTGTATATGCTCACCTTCCTCGATCTCCTTGCCTCAGCATCCCATTTGCTGAAGGAGATATAGACGTAGTGGCGCCCTTTTATGCTCTTCAGCTCGTAGCTGCTGTTCTGCCATTTGAGCTTAGCAAACGCCTTGGATACCCTATCTTCCATCCCATTCCCAGAGTTATTACGTTCGAGTGCTATATAAACTTTTGTCCATCTTGCGTTCCCTATTTATAGGGTTTTTGCATATCTTGCGGGATTATGCAGGATAATTAGACTTCCCTATTTTATCTCATTACTGGAGTGTTACTTCTTCATTTAATTGGTATAAAAACCATTAATTTATATTGATTTTGATGTGTTAGCCATTGAACGCTCCGACTTATGTGGAGCAGGCATATATGGAAAGAGAGACAAAATCAACCTTAGGGAGTGGGATGGGCTATTGGATGGGCAACGGTAGACTGAACGATTTGTATTGTGTCCATTCTTATTTTGTATTTCCTCACCCGGAAACAAAATGGCCCGCTCTTTCCTTAGACTATGGCGCAGCGTGAGCTGCGCCTGATGCTCAAGGGGGAATGGGATATGGGGAACGACATTGGAAAGGAGAATAATTCCGGCAGGGTGTCAAAGAGCAGGGCGAGGCACAGCTTCATCCTTCTGAGGCCGGACCGCGCGCGCAATTCGGAGATGGTGGCAAAGAGGATAGCCGCGTGCAGGGGCGTCAGTGAGGTCTGCCTAACGAGCGGGAGCTACGCGTTCATCATCGCCGCGAAGAACGGCAGCGAGGACGACATCAGGCGGACGTGCGGAAGGATTAGGAAGGCCGCGGGTAGCGGCGGCGAGGTGAGCGTGGCACTGAACCACTACGTCTACAGGTCGAGGCGGTGATGCGTGTCGATAAAGGATAGGATTTTTGGGAAACCCATAGGTCAGAATGATGAAGACAGACCTATCAAGATGGTACAGGAAAGGGAGAATGTCTGGAGGGTCGTTTACGCGGACTGAGTCGGATGCTGTTTGTTACAATCTGCTACCCGCTCGTAGTGAAGTACGATCTATTGCTGTCCATATGAGAGGGAAGGAGTGGGGGTTCCCGTCTTCTTCTTTGGCATTCGCCTGAACGCGACATATACGATGACCACCGCTGCAATCGCGAAGGCCGCGATATTCGTCGGGGATATGAAGAACACCGTTACGGCCTTCCCGTACCCGACTGTCACGGGGCTGCTCATCCCAAAATAGCTGGCCGTGCCGTTTGCCGCTCCGTAGGGCGCGTCCGCCAGCTGCACCGTGCCGCTAGCGCCTGAAAAAGTCCTGCTAGAGCTGAGGTTCCCATAGGTAAGGGATACCGTCGCATTCACAGGAATAAGGAACAGGTCCACGGTCCTTATGGAGATGTTGTATATGGGCAGCGCGACGGAGACATTGGATGGCGCTGCCGCCGAGATGCTGACGTTCACCGGGAGCAGGACCCCCTTGTAGTAGGCGCCTTCCACTGAATGGGTCTGGTTGGCGTTGAGGAAGAAGGTGCCGTTCTCCAGTTTGCCGTCGACAATGAAGTATGACACGGGAATCTGGTTACCATAGGCGTCGGTTCCTGCCAAGCCAATTCTGTACTGCGTGTCGAAGATCGCGTGCAGGCTTAGCGGACCTGACACCGCCTCCCTGAACGTGCTGTTGGCGTTTCCGTTGCTCCAGGATGCGAAGGCCTCCCTCTCGCTCGCGCTTATGTTTACTATCGGCCTGCTCACTCCGATGTCCGCGACGGTTCCGTTGGCGTACCATCCGCTCCCGGTTGCGTTCGGGTACGGCGAAGTGGCGTTTACCAGGTATTCATGCAGCCAGAGGGCATTCAGGCTTACCGGACCCGAGACCAAGAAGTTGCCGCTGAGGTTCCTGTTGCCGTTGCTCCAAGAGCTGAACGCGTATCTCGCCGTCGCGTTCTCATAGACCATCGATGTGTTGAGCCTGTAGCTCGCTAACGACGCGTTGTTGTACCACCCCGTCCCCGTGACCTGCGAGAAAGGCGAGGAGACGTTCACGAACTGCTGCAGTCGCCAGTTCGCGGTCTCCGTTATGTTGCCGACGAGCATTACCGAGACGTTGTTCTTGGTCCCCGTATACGATCCCACTCCGGAGCCCGACCAGCCGGTGAACACCGCACGGGTCGTATTTCCGACGTAAGAAATCCCCGGCGCGGTCAGGTTGACTGTGGAGTATGCCGCATAGCCCACCCTGCTGCTCAGGTTGCCGTATCTCGACAGCACGCTGGCCGTGTAGCCCAGGCTCCACAACTGCGCGCTTTCCGTATTAGGCAGCCCGGATCCGACCGCGAAATAGTTGGTCCTGCTTCCTATCTCCTGGACTCCATAGGGGTTCGGCACGCTGGTTGCGCTGCCCACCCCATAGCTCACATCTCCGAATCCTGTGGCCACTGGAAGGAACGATCCGTGCGCGTATGATGAGAGGTTCGAGAAAATCACCCGGTTCATGTTCACCTGCGCCCTGCCGGTCGCGTTCGCAAGCTCGGCCAGCGCGACGGGGGAGAAGGGCCCCGATGACGACTCCCCTATGCTTACGCTTCCGAGCGTCTTCCCGTCCATGAGGAAATACCATACGTTGCCCACAGAATAGAAGGAATACGTGTTGAGCGTACCGTTGACTCCTGCTGACCCGTCAGGGCCTATCTGGCCGGTGAAAGTGTTGTTCTTCCCCGGAAGGAAGTACTCGTAGAACCACTCCGCGTCGCCCTTCCTCAGGTATTCGTCACCAGAGCAGCCTGAGACCGTGCAGTTAGCGGCGTACTGCCCGGTGTCGTTCTCGATGACATAGCCCACCTGCAGGAAGGCGCTGTTCGCGAAGTTCTCGCCGACCCAGAAAGCCATCGAGCCGCTTGAGAGGGACTGCGTCGTTATGGTCTGTATCGTCACGCTCGCCCCGTTGTTGTACGCAGCGCCGCTCCCCGCCCTTACCCCGCTCTGGAACCAGTACTGCGCATTGGCAGCCGCCAGCAGCAGCGCTAGGGACAGCAGAAGGGAAGCCAAGGGCAGCCTACAGTTTCTCATAATCCAAACCGATCTCATTTAGCTTTTTTATCGCTTCCGCCCGCGTGGCGGAGTTCAGGCCCTTCCAGTCGATCACCGCGACCTCCGGCCTGTGCGTGGTCCTGTCAAGGCACTGCTCGAGCGTGTCGAAGTTGTAGGTGCCGTCGTCGTTCTCGGTCGCATACTTCGGCATTATGTGCGAGAAGGCGTAGCCCCTGTCGATTGCCAGCCGCGAAAACCCTTCGGGGTAGTGGCCGTTCCCTATCCCTACCGCCACCTTGCTGTACTCCGAGTCTCCGGAGGCATAGCTCGCCATCACATCATAGGTCGCATCGGCGACCTTCGCTGCGCTCTCGACGCTGCAGACTGCGCCTGCGCCGACGCCGATCTCGATGAACATGGAAGGGGTCCTTACGAGCGGGCCGTGGTGCGTCGCCTCATAGACGCAGCGCGCGCCGCTTGCGCGCTCCGCCATGGCCTTCAGCGCGGAGAGCATCGCGACCGGTGCGGCGTGCGAAAGCTCCTTTGGCTTCCCGCCAAGCTTAGCCGCAGGGCCCCAGTTTCCGAGAGAGTGCGTCGTGAATGCCGATACTCCTGCGGCGCTCTCGTGCCTGCTTAGGAAGCAGGCGACGTCGACACCGAGCCCGTCTATGAATTCCGCATTGACCAGGGAAGCGTCCGTCTCGTAGACCCTGATCCTACCGCTTTCGTACGCCTTCCGACCCTCCAGCTCGACCTCCTTGAAATCGTGATCCCCGACCAGGCGGCCGGCGATGCTGGACGACGTCCCGTCCATAGTGGAATAGAAAATCCCGATGACCATCTAACGACACCAAACGGCGCCGGATCGCGCAGCGCCCCGCGGAATCATGCCTACTTGCTAGCCAAGGCTTCTATACCTTTCTGCGCAGACCGAGAGCGGACCAGGGCAGTCCGCGGCGTTGGTATTTTTCTTCCCTCCGCCGAGCAGATAGCATTATATTATTATCAATACGATAGATAAACCATAAACGGGGGTTGAATGTTCGAACTGAAACTTAACGATGCAAAGTACTGGCGGGACTGCATTGAGGCCATAGTCAGCCTTGTGGACGAGGGCCTGTTCAGCATATCCAAGGAGGGCATAGGCCTGAAGGCCATGGACCCCTCGGGCATAAGCATGATCTCTTTCTTCATGCCGAGCAAGGCGTTCGCCAAGTACGAGATAGACAAGAGCACCTCCATAGGGCTGAACCTCGACAACCTCAGCAAGATAATGACGAGGACCAGGGACAACGAGGCGCTGGTGATGAAGGACACGGACAACAAGATATCGCTGGAGTTCGTGGGCGAGAAGAGCAGGAGGAGGTACAGGCTGCAGCTCATAGACGTCAAGAAGAGCGTTGAGAAGGAGCCGAGCGTGGAGTTCGACGCGAACATAGAGATCGACGGGGAGCACCTGAAGAACGCGCTCAAGGACGCGACGCTCATATCCTCGTACATATCGTTCAAGGCCGTGAAGGGCCAGTTCTCGATAAACGCCAAGGGCGACTCAGGGGAGCTGGAGGAGCTGCATGAGATAGACGGCGGGAAGATAAAGAAGGTCGACGCGACTAAGGAGGCGTCGTCCGTGTTCAACCTGGAGTTCCTCGAGAACATGGTCAAGTCGAGCCAGCTGGGCAACGTCATAAAGCTGTCCCTGAAGTCGGACCAGCCGCTTAGGCTGACCTACGGGATAGGCGACGCGTCTGTCACGTACTTCCTTGCCCCTTATGTGGAGTAGCGACGGCGCGCAGTCTGGATTATAAAGCTTGAATTACAAATCCTAGCATGGCAGCGGCAGGCGGGCCGAAGCTGGACTTCGCCTACAGATACCCTTTTTCTACCGAGGCGAGGGAGCTGATAGCCTCGATGGGCGCGGGCTCGACTGACGGCAGGTACGCGATGGCGGGCCTGCTGCGCGTCAACGAGGCCATAAGCAAGTCGCGCATAGAGTTCGTGAAGACCGAGCTGACCGAGCTTAAGTACACCTACCTGATGAGCTATGTCTACGCCAGGATGCTCATAAGCGCGACCGGAGACAGGTACGCGATAGCGAGGTACGCCGCTGCGGAGGCGAACAGGGCCGCAGACGCGCTCTCCGTGGATTCGGCGGAAAGCATCGCGAAGATCGCGGGCGGGCTCGGGATAGGGCTCAGGGAGAAGGACGGGACCTACCTGATGAAGTTCGAGGATTTCGCAGCGATAAGGCGAGGAAACGACGCCCTTGCGCTCGCGAACCAGCAGATCGAGGGGGGCATAGTGCACATGTCAAAGGAGCGCACCGTGAAGCTGCTCGGGTACGCCATCGAGAGGGAGATAGCCAGGAGGCTGCCGATAGAGAAGAAGGCGCTCCCGAAGGAAATCGTGGATATGGCCAGAGGCATAAGGCTCGAGGAGAAGCGCGTCATACTCAGCGAGAACATGGGCTCATACGCCTGGATAGACAAGCTGCTCACTACCCCGATACCCGACGTGAGGCACAGGACGGTGAACCTCATACTCGCGCCGTACCTCATGAACGTGAGGAAGCTCGACGAGGATTCCGCGGTGAAGGTCATCATGGAATACATAGACAGGTGCAAGCTCCTGAACCCCAACACGAACGTGAACGAGACTTATGTAAGGTACCAGTGCCACTACTCCAAGGCGAAGGGGATGCGGACTCTCTCGGCCTCGAGGGCGAGGGAGCTGCTGGCGGAGATGATCGAGTTCGGTTGATTCAATGGCGGACATATACCGATTATGCCATGTGTGCGGAAGGCCCGCGGGACACGCGTGCAAACTCTGCGGCAGACCCGTTTGTGAAGAGCACTATGATGCAGCTTTGGGATTGTGCTTGACTTGCAAAAGGGGGCGGCAGGCCAGGCGCGGGTTGGCCAAGTAGGCAGTGCTCACTCTTCTATCACGCTGAAGTCAGCCCTTGCCGTCCCTGTGGGAAACGCCTCTCCGTTCGGCGCCTCCGCCGGCAGCCCGATGTCGTCCGCGATCTTCTCAAGCTCGGTCAGCGCAATCACCCTATCGGTAAACAACTCTACATATCTTACGCCGGCGAAGTCCTTGCGCCTCACCCTGAAAGTCACCTGCTGGATATTGCCTCCGCGCGTGACCCTTATCTTTATGGAGCCCTGCCTCACCGCCTCCTCGGCCTTGGGGGAAAGTTTCATGGAGCCACCGTACGGTATAAAAGGAGCGTCATAAATATAATATTGCATTGTAGGATTTTGTTTAGGGTGTGTCGATGGAATATATGGAGAAAGGGCGAATAAGCAAGAAGGTCCTGGACTTGAACAGGGCCAGGCAGTCTCTCGTTGAGGAGCTCCAAGCCATAATGTGGTATGACGAGCGTGCGGACGCTACTGGAGACAGCGAGCTGAGATCCGTCCTCGCGCACAACAGGGACGACGAGAAGGAGCACGCTTCGCTGCTGCTGGAATGGCTGAGGCGCAATGACCCAGCGTTCAAGAGGAAGGCGGGCGAGATACTCTTCAAGAACAAGAAACTCGAGGATCTCTGGGATTGAATGGGTAGCCCCTGAAGTTAGACGCCCGTCGTAGGAAGATGACTTCTTGAACAACGTTTATATACGTGGCGAATAACAGTAAATAACGTAGCAAGGGTGGGGATCCATGCACGATGAAAAAGACGAGGGGGAGCCGAGCGGTTTAAAGTTCGAGATTGACAGTAATGTGCTGAGAGATTCATCTCAGCAGGGATTCTTGGAGGCTGCTATCGCAGAGGCGCGAAAGAGCCTTGCAGAAGGTGGCATACCGATAGGGGCAGTCCTAGTAAAGGAGGGAATGATTATCGGACGAGGGCACAACAAGAGAGTGCAGACCAGAAACCGAATGAACCACGCTGAGATCGATTGCCTGGCGGATGCGCTTGAGCACAACAGTCGTAGTGATGTCGGAGGCTCGACCATGTACGTGACGCATATGCCCTGCGCCATGTGCGCGGGAGCTATAATCCATTACAGAGTATCGAAGGTAGTGGCAGCGGAGAGCAGGACGTTTCCCCAAGCGCAGGGAATGCTTGAGCGCGAAGGGATAGGCGTCCTGGACCTAGATCACAAGGAATGCAGGCTTATGCTTGAGAGCTTTATTGAAAGCCATAAGGGTTACTGGGAGGATGCGCCCGAAAAGGCCTGGATTATCTCAAAGGCAGAGACCAAGGACGCCACCGCGAGCCATACAAACGATACAGTTAGCGCAAAAATCACAACAAAATGTGAGGAGGCAACCAGAAAGACAACGTAATGGTGAATATTGTGAGAGAATCAACTAGGGGGTCGGAATGCAAGGAAGATCTTATCCAACTGAAGCGCATCCCTGACATGAATTTCTACCAGTACCCTCCACCATTGCCCGCTGGGAAGAACAAGGAAGCATTCATTGAGAAGCTTGAGCTCTTTCGGACTCTACCTGGCTCTGAGATCTTCACGTTTTTCATATCTGTGCCCTACTGCAGGACTAGGTGCAATTCCTGCCCGTTCTTCAAGGACTTGCTACCGAAGAATGTCGATCAGCACTCGTTTCTAGAACCCTACGTAAGTAGCGTTGAAACACAGCTAGACGCCTACGCCAGAACCAAGAGGTTCAGCCTTGCAAGGAGCGCTGCGGTGTATATAGGCGGCGGGACAGCATCACTGCTTTCTGCCGAGCAGGCTAGCAGGATGGTCAAGCTTGTGAAAGGCTCCTTCAGGACGACCGAGGACATTGAGGTGACGATGGAAGGAAATCCATCCGACTTTAGCGAAAAGTACTACAAGAGGATAATCGACGGCGGAGTAAACAGACTATCGATAGGATACCAGAGCTCCCAGGAGCGCATACTCAGAGACAAGCTCGGCACTCCACACAGTGCAAAAGAGGGCGCGATTGCGCTGAGTGAGGCCCTCGACGCAGGATTCAGAACGGTCAATGTCGACCTGCTTTATGGAGTCCCAGGCCAGGGATTCAACGATTGGAAACGCGACCTCGAGACGGTCATAAGCTTCAGGCCAGAACACATAACTACAAGATCGTATGTGATCTATGGCAACGCACTTTCGGCGTTAAGGATCAACGAAGGCACTCTGGAAGAGCCAATAGACGGGGATGAAAAGCACAGGTGGTACCTGCACACCAAGGAGGCGCTAGGCAAAAATGGCTATGTGGAACATCGCAAGGGAAACTTTTCTCTGCCTGGCCACTGCCAAAAATATTCCGAGCTGACCTATCGTTTAAGCAAGGAGAGCATTGGCATAGGCGCGGGCGCTTACAGTTTCATAAACGGCTACTTGTTCAGGGCTACCAAGGATTCAAAGGAGTTTATGGCAAACATAGCAAGGGGCCTCTTCACCTCTCCAGACTCGTACTCAGTCAATGCGGACAGAGAGATAATGATGGGGCGGTGCATAATGCAGAACCTCGTGATTGGTCGCATATCCAGGCGAGAGTTCAAGGGGAGGTTCGGGGAGGACCCGGTTGGTGCATATCCAGAGGTTTTCGAGGAGATGCGACTGAAAGGTCTTGCTGAATTCGATGCTGAAGAGATTAGGCTTACAGAACTCGGGAACCGGTGGCAGGAAAATATAATGTACGCGTTCACGTCCGAGAAGGTTAGAAAGGACATAATATCGAGTGCGGTAAGGATATAAAATGGCTCAGGAATATTATAGTAATGAGGCGAACGTTTTGGCCAAAACGCTAAGAAGCGACAGGAACCCTGAGGTCGCAGTGAACAACGGCGTTGTGATAGACCTGGCGCTCATAAAGCAGGGGCTTGATGCGAGGCCAGCCGGGAACGACAAGCTGGAGATTCTTGAGATGGTAAGAAGAATCAAGATGCTTCAGATTGATACGGTAAACGTGGTGGAAAGGAGCCACTATCTGGTGCTGCTCAGTAGATTGGGAATATACGAGAAAAGATATTTGGATGAACTTCAGTTCCCTGACAGGGCGCTTTTCGAGCAGCGCAGCCACGCCAACTGCCTCATACCGATGGAGTTCTATCCACTCTACCAACCAGAGATCACCGAAGGCAGAAAAATACGGGAGAGCAAGCTCAAGAAGCTGGGCGCCGACCCCGATGCCATGCTCAATGGCGTGCTAAAGGAGATAAGGGAACGGGGTCCCCTCTCCTCCGCCGACTTCGAGAGCGACGCAGGGAGGAAGCGTGGATGGTGGAACCGCAAGCCTGAGAAGGAGGCGCTCGAGATACTGTGGAAGAGGGGCCACCTTGCAGTGGCTAAGAGGAGCAACTTCAGGAGCTACTATGACCTCACTGAGCGCGTCATTCCTAGCGACCTGCTGAAGGAAAGGCACTCCCTTCAGGACTTCAGGAGATGGGCGGCAATCAGCGGACTCGATGCTATTGGAATAGGCACCGTTGAAGATATCGCCGATTACTACAGGCAAAAACCTGCCGAGACAAAGGCCATGCTTGAGCAGTTGGCCACAGAAGGAGTGATAACAAAGATAAATGTGGAAGGCTGGGGCAAGAGCGCATACGCGCTATCCAAGGACCTCAAGCTTATCGCGAAGTTGAAGGATAATCCACTCGCAACTTCAGGGACCGTGCTGCTCTCCCCTTTCGACAACCTGATATGGTTCAGGGACAGGACCGAAAGGCTTTTCGGGCTGCATTTCAGAACTGAGACATACGTGCCGAAGAGCGAGAGGAATTATGGCTATTACTTGATGCCTATACTGCACGACAAGCGGATAATCGGCAAAGTCGACCCTAAAGCGGACAGAAAAAGCAAGACGCTTGAAGTAAACAACATACATCTGGAGAAGGGCGTAGAAGTAGACAAAAACTTAATGACTCAACTCTCGAGGTCATTGAGAGAGTTTGCACAATTCAACGACTGCGATTTCGTAAAAGTACACAAGACCACGCCAGTTGAGCTTAAGGATAGATTGGAAAAAGAAACTTGCCCGGCCACTAAGACTAAAGCGAAGGTTTAATCTGCGCAAATGGCACTGTTTCTTATATCTTGATTTCTTATTTTTAAATTATGAAGAACGCAACGATCACGCATATCGTAATAAAAGTGCGGGATATTGCAAAATCGAGGCCGTTTTATCAGAAGCTTTGTGCTATTCTTGGTTTAAAGGAAGTCCGTTCATCCAAGCAGGGGTTCGCTTATGCGAATGGCGCATTTAGCATATGGGTTAGCAAAGCCAAAGACGCGACCAAGCACTCTAGGAGCGCTATAGGATACGACCATGTCGCTTTCAGCGCGTCTTCCAGAAAACAGGTTGATGACCTACAAAAGATGCTCAGATACGAGAAATTCAGGATCCTCTATCCTGCCAAAGAACATCCTGAATATGCGCCCGGCTACTATTCAGTATCGTTTTTCGACCCTGATGGTACAATCCTGGAACTTCTTCATCTGCCCAAAGGCAAAAATTCCTACGGCTGATATTCGGTAAGAGCGGGAGGTACTTAGGTGTAATGAAAATGAAGGCATCCGCAACACACGTACAGTTCCAAGCCAGCCCATAGACGGGTGTTGCTGGCGCGTTAGCATTACTGTGAAGCCCTCCAGCTTCGCCTTTCGCCTACAACAAGAGATATTAACATTTAAGATTTATGGGTAGCCATGGTGAGCACGTACCTGGAGATTGCGGTGTTCGGAGCGGTCGCGCTCCTGGTGCCAGTCCTGATGCTTGCCTTTTCCAAGCTCGTGCGGCCACCCGGCGAGAACAGCGTGGCCGAGACGCAGCCCTTCGAGAGCGCGGAGGCGAGCGTCGGCAGGGGCGTCACCCCCATGAACGAGTACGCGCACTACTTCGCGGTCTTCGCGGCATTCGCCGTGCTCTGCGCGATAATGGTCGCATGGAGCCTCACTGCGAAGCAGTTGGATTTCATAGGCAACGTCAGGATGGGGGCGCTCCTTGCCATGGGCGTATTCCTTGAGTTTTTCGTGCTCGCGATGGGCAGGAGGAGGGTTTGAATGGCCGGCATCCATGAAGAGAACGCAGAAACGGAGATGACGCAGCTGGCCTCAGACTCGCTCAGCAGGCGCAGGCCAAGGCAGGGCGTGCTGTTCACGACCATGTCCGACATAACGAAGGCGCTCTCGAAAGGCGCGGTCAAGTGGTCGCGCGAGAACTCGCTCTGGCCGCTCAGGTTCGGCATATCCTGCTGCTCGATGGAGGCGCTGGACTTCGGCTCCCCACGTATCGATTCCGAGAGGGAGGGCTACGCGTTCTTCAGGGGAACGCCAAGGCAGAGCGACGTCATGATAGTCTCAGGATGGGTCACGAAGTCTCTCGCGCCCGAGATAAAGAGGCTCTACGAGCAGATGCCCAAGCCGAAGTACGTCATCGCGTACGGCGTGTGCGCCGTGGGAGGCGGGCCGTGGGCTGAAAGCTACAACATCATAAAGGGCATCGACCAGCTGCTGCCGGTCGACGTATACGTCGCAGGCTGCCCGCCGAAGCCGGAGAACCTGTTCGCAGCGTTCAGGAAGCTCAGGAAGAAGATAGGTGGTGAGATTGAAGGTTGAAAGGAAGGACTTGCTCGACGAGCTCGGCACGCTGAAGCGGGGAGGCCTATCCTATCTGGTCAAGATAACCGCGGTGGACTACAAAGACCGCATAAGCATAGTATACACGGTAAGGGATCCCGCTTCGGGCAAGGACGAGGTTGTCGAGGTCGATGTCGCTCCGACCGACGCCTGGGTCCCGAGCGCGGCAGGAATCTACCGCGCCGCCGACTGGTACGAGAGGGAGCTGGCCGAGATGTTCGGCATAGAGGTGAAGGGCAGGCGCGTTGGAAGGCTGCTGCTCGAGAAGTGGAACGGCAAGCCCGCTCCCCTTAGGAAGAATTTCGCCTGGGGAGGGGCGTACGAGAGGAAGTGAAGATGTCTACCAGAATAAACATAGGGCCCGTGCACCCGAGCATGCAGGATTCGCTGCGGCTTGTGGTCGACGTCGAGGGCGACACGGTCGTGGGTGTGGAGCCGCATGTGGGCCTCCTGCACAGGGGCGTCGAGAAGCTGGTAGAGAACAGGGCATACATGCAGAACCCGGCGTACATGGAGAAGCTCGACTACGCCGCGCCGCTGGCGTACGACGACCTGTACGTGGCCGCCGTCGAGGACGCCGTTGGGGCCGCGGTCGGAGAGAGGGCGATGTACGAGCGCACCATACTGCTCGAGCTCCAGAGGATCGCCAGCCACCTCCTGTGGCTAGGCACGATGGCGAACGACCTGTCCCCCGAATCCAGCCTGTTCATGTGGACGCTCAGGGACAGGGACATGGTGCTGCGTCTGCTGCAGGAGGTTTCGGGATCTAGGATGTTCTACGTCAATATGAGGCTGGGCGGCCTGGCAAGGGACTTCCAGCCTGGCTTCGGGGAGCGCGCGGTATCCGTAATCGACCAGCTCAGGAAGAGGGTCAAGGAATACGAGTCCTTCATAGACAAGGATCCCGTATTCAAGGAGAGGCTGGTCGGGGTGGGTAAGCTCACCAAGGAGAAGGCGATAGACCTGGGGGTGACAGGGCCGGTCTTGAGGGGTTCGGGTGTCGAGAGCGATGCCAGGAAGGACAAGCCGTATTACGCGTACGAGAAGCTCAACTTCAGGGCCCACATGAAGCGCGATGGGGACTGCTTCGCCAGGTACAAGGTCAGGATGATGGAGCTGGCCGAGAGCATGAGGATCGTCAAGGACGGTCTCAAGGGCCTGCCGGACGGGTCTTCGGTGGGAATCCCCGTCAGTCTGGTGGTCCCCGAGATCAGGAAGAGGGTAGTCTGCGTCAGCAGGGAGACGCCGCGCGGAGAATGCATGATGTACATGGTCGCGGATCCCCAGAGGCCCTACCGGCTTTCGATACGCTCGCCTTCCTTCATAAACTTGGCGGCGATCCGCGAGATGGCGCGGGGCTGCAGGATGGCCGACCTCTTCGCGATACTCGGCAATCTGGACGTTGTGATGGGTGATGTCGATAGATAGCTTTGCGATGCTGCAGCTCTCGCTCCAGGGATTGCTGGCCTCAGGCGGCGTCTCAGCGGCAGCCGCGCTGGCGGCCTACGCTGTTCTCGTCGTCGTGCTGGTCATCGCGTTCGGCTACGCGTTCAGCTGGGCCGAGAGGAGGATAATCGCAGGGATCCAGTCGAGGCGCGGACCGACGCGCGCAGGCGGGCTGCTGCAGAACTTCGCTGATATAACGAAGCTTCTCTCCAAGGAGGACGCCACTCCTCGCGCCGCCAACGGATTCCTGTTCAAGGCGTCGATGCTGCTCATGCCCGCGGCGTTCGTGTTCCTGATCATGCTGCTCCCCTTCTCGCCCGGCTCCCTTGCGGGAGGGCTAAGCCTAGGAATGCTCGCAGTGTTCGTCGCGCTCTCATTCATCCCCTCCCTCGTCTTCGTCTGCGGCTTCTCCAGCGGAAACAAGTTCTCTGAGATGAGCGCGCAGAGGGCCATAGCCGCCCAGCTCGGCTACGGGCTGCCGATGGTGCTCGCTGCGGCGGCGGTCGCGATGTTCGCGGGCGCGTACGGATTCCAGGGGATAGTCGCCGCGCAGGCCGGAGCGTGGTTCGTGCTCCTTATGCCGATAGGATTCGCCGTGTTCTACGTGGCGCTGCTCGCGGACTTGGGCAAGGCCCCGCTCGACGCGGGGGAGACTGACTCGGATATGGTCGCGGGCTGGCTGACCGACGCGAGCGCCCCGTACTACGCGCTCGCGCTGTTCGCGGACTACGCCAGGATGTTCCTCGGGAGCCTGCTCATCTCGATGCTGTTCCTCGGCGGGTGGCTGGGACCCGTGCTGCCTCCGGTCGCCTGGCTGCTCATAAAGGCGTTCGTCGTTCTGCTGTCCATAACCGTCGTGCGCGAAGCCCTGGCATCGATGAGGATCGACAGGATACTGAGATTCGGGTGGGTCGCGCTCATCCCGCTTGCGGCGCTAAACTTAATAATTGTGTCAATTCTATTCATCCGATGATTGCTTGTTCGTGGAGCCGCTCGCCAAGGCAGTAAGGAGTCTCGCGGATAAGAAGGCCACCCTGGAATTCCCCGCGGAGAAAGAATCCTTGGACGACGTGGAGCGCGGCGCCCTGCTGCTTGACATGGACACCTGCGTGAGCTGCTGCGCGTGCGAGCAGATGTGCCCGGCGAAGGCGATAGACATGGTCGAAGTGAAGGCATCGGCGAGCGCCACGAAGAAGATGCCGCAGGTAGGGATGGACAGGTGCATGCTCTGCGGATTCTGCGAGGAGGTCTGTCCGACGAAATGCCTGTCGCTGACCAAGGGCTACGACTTCGAAGTGTGCGACAAGAGGGCGCTGACGAAAAGGCCCGAGGAGCTCAGGGGTTAGCGCATGGCGGACATGGAGCTCGCTGCCATCTTTGCGATAATGCTAGTTCCCGCAGCGCTGATGTTCCTGGAAAGGAAGCCGCTTCGCACTGCGATATGCCTGGCGATATCCGCGTTCGGAGGGGCGCTCCTGCTGCTCTACGTCGGGCAGAGCCTCGCCGCGCTGCTGCAGCTTTTCGTGTTCGTAGGTTGCCTGCCCCTTTACCTGACCATGTCCGTCGCGTCCGAGGATGCGCGGATCACGGTGAAGGACGGCGCGAAGTTCTTCCTCTCGGCGGCCCTGGCGGTCGGAGGGCTGTGCCTTCCCTTCGTCATTTTTGCAGGTGGCGCCGCCCTGCCGGTCGGCAACAATCTCGTCGCTGCCGCGGCCGCGTCGCTTGAAAGCCAGTACGTCATGGCATATGCTTCAGTATTCCTCGTATTCGCGTCGGCGATTGGCGCGGCCGTCATAGTCAGGAGGTCCTCGAAGGTGGTCGTCTGATGCTGAATTATGTGCTGCTGGCTTCTGTGGCCACCATAGGAGTGGCCTTGGCGGGGATAATCTCGAGCAGGCACTTCGCCGTGCTCATGCTCGCCGTGGAGCTAATCCTGATGTCTAGCTCCGTCCTCCTGCTTTCATACTTCTCGCTGTCCCCTGTGGCGGGAATCGATGCCTTCCCCATGCTGGTCGGGATCTGGTCTGTAGTGGCCGTGGAGGCCATCGCGCTAACGGCATTCCACGTTTACATGAGGTCGCGCGGCATGGGCCTTGACCTTTCAAAGCTTCCGCGACAATAGTGATGCCATGCTAGGACCCATGATACTTCTGCTGCCCCCTCTCGCCGCGCTTGCGGCGATAGCGCTAAGCAGGAACCGGTGGATTGCCAAGTATGCTGCATTGGCGGGATGCCTAGCCGGCCTGCTTCTGCTACCGTTCGTAGACCGCGGCACTGAAAGCGCCGCGTGGTTCAGCGGCGGGGGCGCGACCTTCGTAATCACGACCTTGATGGGCCCCCTTAACGTGCTGCTCGCTGCGGCCGTTCTCGTGGTAGGCATCCTGGCCTCGTTATACTCGTTCCGGTTCGCGGACCTGCCTAGCGAGAAGCGGCGGTTCTGCATCGGGATGCTTGCGATCGAGACATCGGTACTCGCCATCACCATGGCAGGCAATTTCATGCTCCTGCTGATCGCATGGGGATTCCTAGGCGCCTCCGGCTACCTGCTCAGGGGATTCCGCGGCGGGGCGAGGGCCAGCGCCGCCGCCAGGAGATTCCTGACGCTGGTTTTGGTAGGGGATGTCGCGCTGATCGCTTCGACAGCCATATTATTCACCACGTACGGCAGTCTCGAATTCAATATCATACTCGGATCCCTCCGGGCTACTCCGATTCCCCGCTCCGCGGCGGCGCTTCTGGCGCTGGCAGCCTTAACATGGCCCGCGGACCTCATCCTAACTGTGGATGCCCTCAGCCCGACGTTTGCGTTCTTCTCTAGGTTCATAGAGATCCTTGGAGACGGCTTCGCCTACTTCGACGAGTCCTTGGACAACGCGCTGTATCTGCTGGGACGCGCTCTGTCACGGCTGGGCAGGACGAAGAGAGCGGGCGCCGGGATTAACGCTTACGTCCTACTGTTCGCGGTAGGCATCCTACTGCTGCTCGTTGCAATGGTGTTCATTTGATGATATCACTGGCTCTAGGCTTCGCGGTGGTGCTCGCGCTCTACCTGCTGGTGAACATGTCAGCAAGCCTTGTGCGCGCCAAGAAGTTCCAATTCGCCTGCAACGCTATCCTCCTGGCACTGCTCTGCGTAGGCGCACTTGCGCTGTCCGGAGTTACGGCGACTTACCTGAGCATGATATCGGTGAATCCCTTCTCGGCGATGTTCGCCCTCGCCTTCACGCTCACGGTCTTCCTCGCCAACTTCCTGGCTTACGTCGCGCCGCAGGGCTATTCTGACTTCGCGCTGTTGGGCTCCTTCGCCCTGGCGGGATCGTACCTGATCGCGTTCGCGAGCTCGCTCGTAGCGATATTCCTTGGCCTGGAGGCGGTGGCGGTGCCCGCCGCGTTCATCTTGTTGATCTCAAGGAGGCAGAGCGCCGGAGCAGCCGCTAAGTTCTTCATCATTTCTTCGCTGTCGGTCGCTGTGCTCTCGTTTGCCGCGGTGCTCGTCTACGGATCTTCAGGAACTCTCGCCCTTGCCGTCCACCCGCAGAGCCCTGTCCTCGCATTGGCAGCAGCCCTATTCATCGCATCCTTAGGATTCGGAGCGCTCATCTTCCCGTTCAACGCCTCCCTGGCGGGAATCTATCACGGCGCATCCGCGCAAGCAATCTCAATCGCGGGAGTTCTGCAGAACAAAGTAGGATTCGCGGCCATGATGCTCGTATTCGTCCTTGTCTTCCAGTCTTACGGGCTCGCGTTCCAGGCCATTGCAGTGCTCGCAGCGCTCACCATGCTCGCGGGCAGCGTCCTGGCGAACGGCCAGAACAGCCTGAAGAGGCTGCTCGCCTACGCGTCGTTCGCGCAGGCGGGGTTCGTGCTCGTCGGGATCGCGACGAACAGCGCAGCGGGGCTAGGCGCCAGCTCGGTGCAGATATTCGCAGACGTCTTCTCCTTCATGGGAATCCTCGGGATAATCGCATGGCTGGAGCGGCACGACAGGAGCCGCGTGGACGACCTGGTGGGGCTCTACAAGGAGAACAGGTTCGTGGCCGTGGCGCTCTGCATATTCCTGCTCTCGCTGCTGGGGATTCCGTTCACGGTGGGCTTCGTAGGAAAATTCCTGATCCTCCTCGAGGCGACAAAATCGGGACTGCTGTGGCTGGCTGCAGTGGGCGTGATTGAAATCGCAATCTCGGTATTCTACTGCGCGCGCGCGATGACCGCGATGTATGCGGGAAGGGCCGGAGCGAAGAGAGTGCGCCTCGATCGCGCGACTGCCTGTGTCGTCGTAATATGCCTGTTGCTTACGCTTGCATTTGGAATCTATCCGCAGCCGATGATCAGCATCGCGAACAGCGGCGCGGGCTATCTTTTCAGCCTGGCCGCGCACTGACATCAGCGCTTTCCGTACCTGCTGAGGAAGGCCATGTACCTTCCCATGACGCTGGATGGCGCAGAAGGCTTCGCCTTGGCCAGGATCTTTGTCACGTCGCTCATCTCAACCATGGCCTCCCCTCCCTTCGAGAGGCTCGTCTGGAGCGCGTTGATCTTCACCTGCCGGCAGATGTTCGCGATGTCCGCGCCGGTGAACCCCTCAGTCATGTCCGCAAGCTTTCCGAAGTCAAGGTCATCCGAGACGGGCACTTTCTTCAGGTTCTGCTCGAACAACTTCTCCCTGTCGTCCCTCTGAGGGGCCGGGACGAAGATCAGCTTGTCGAACCTTCCCGGCCTGAGCAGCGCCGCGTCCAGTACATCCGGCCGGTTCGTGGACGCCACGACCACTATCCCGGTGGCGTCCTTTATCTTGTCGAACTCCTCCAGGATCTCGCCCGTGAGCATCGCTCCGGTATATGCGGTGGTGTCTCTCGCTGGGACCAGCGCATCGATCTCGTCGATGAACACTATTGCCGGAGGGTGCTCCTTCGCCCTGTCGAATATCTCCCTTATCGACGCTACGACGGCATCGGGCCCGCGCCTTGTCACGTCATATCCGGACAGGGTAAGCACGCGCACGTCAGGCAGCTTGTTCGCGGTCGCGTTTATTAGCATCGTCTTGCCGGTTCCGGGCGGGCCGAAGAGCAGTATGCCCCTCACCCCTCCGACGCCGTACTTCTTTATGAGCTCCGGATGTATTATCGGGAGCTCGATCGCCTCCTCGAGGGCCTTCTTCGCCTCGTCCAGCCCGACGACGTCGCCAAGGCTCACCTTCTCTCCCTTCTCCGCCTGCATCTCCGGATTGAGCCGCCTCTCGTAGTCCAGCTTGAATGTGTTGAACGCCTCGAGCTGCGACAGCGAGGTCGATGGGTTGACCGCCTTTATCACTGCGAGTATGTCCTGCAGCCTTATGATGAGCATCGCGTGCTTTGCTATCGCCTGCTCTCCCACCTGCCTCGCGACCTCGTCGCAGACGTTCTTTATGTCCGCGCCCGAGAACCTGAGCGTGATTCCGGCCAGCTTGTCGTAGTCCATGTCCTTGTCAATCGGGAGCTTCGAGAGGTAGTACTTGAATATCTCCGCCCTCCCCACCTGGTCCGGCAGCGGCATGTAGAGTATCTTGTCGAACCTGCCCGGCCTGAGCAGCGCAGGGTCGAGCAGCTGGGGCGCGTTGGTCGCGCCGACGATGACCACCTTCGATATCTTCTGGAAGCCGTCCATCTCGCTGAGCATGGCCGTGAGCAGCTCCCTTATCGCCTCGTTCCTCTGCACCTCCCTGCGTCCGCCGATGCTGTCCAGCTCGTCGAAGAATAGGACGCACGGCGCGTTCTTCTTGGCCGTTGAGAAGATCTTCACGAGGGCCTGCGCGCTCGAGCCCGGAATCGCCGAGAGCAGCGAGGCCGCGTTCACGTAGTAGAAGCTCGCCCTCAGCTCGTTGGCCAGCGCCCGCATTATGAGCGTCTTGCCCGTTCCGGGCGGGCCGAAGAGCAGTATGCCCTTCGCCGGGCTCACGCCGTACGCGCCGGATATCTCCCTGTGCTCTATCGGGGCCATCACGGCGTTCCTGAGCTCCTTCTTCGTCTCCGCGTAGTCAGCGACGTCGTCAAAGGTCTCTCCGCTGCCCTTGGTCAGGTCCTCGAAGGCGACTCCGAACTTGCCGAGTATATCCTGCTTCATCACGTCGAGCGCCATGACCACGTCTATTCCGGCGGCCTCGAGCGAGAAAAGGAAGACGGGCGTTATGAGGAAGCCGACGATTATCAGTGGGTTGAAGCCCAGCCCCTCGATCCTGGAGAACAGGAAGTAGGACGCCAGCAGGACTATCCCGAAGAAGGACGAGAAAGATCCCTTGTAGGGCGACCTGCTCTTTATCGCGTAGTTGCTTATCGTGAAGACCACGAGAAGCCATATGCAGATCTGGATCAGCGTGAACGGGAGGTCGTGCCATAAGCCGAGCAGCGCATAGTAGAAGACATTATAGAGGTTGCCCATCGCCTCCGTGCTGAAGAGCGCGCCAAGAGAGCCGGTCCACGAGCTGATCAGGTTGCCGAAAACCGCTGCGTGCTTCGTAGGGGTGAGGTATTTCGCAAGGGAGGTGGCTGCTACCGTCTTGTTCATGAACGTGGAGTTGTAGACTATCGGCCCGGACAGGGCAATTCCGGTAAGCCCTGATACCATTACCGATAACACGATGACCACCAAGGAGAGTATCGCGCCGCGCTTGAATCCCAGGACCAGTATCGAAATGATGAATCCCGGAATGACGAGCAGATAGCCGAGGTACGACAGCGACAGGAAGACCAGGGCGAACGTGAAGGCTATCGTCCGGTAGTACTTGTAGCCCAGTATGAGCGATATGCTTATGATAATCGTGAAGAGCCACACCAGCAGCGGAGACTGATAGATGAGCATGGGCAGCACTGAGAGCAGCATCGTCATCAGGCCGAGCAGCGGGTGTATCAGCGCGAGGACGAAAATCAGCAGGATGACCGGAGCGAGGAGGTAGACGGGCAGGAACGGGAACGCGATCGCCATGCTGGCCAGCGCCAGCGACATTATCAGCGCATCCTGGAAGTTCTTGTTGCTGACGAGCTGCCTGATGACGTCCTTCATCCAGTAGACGGAGAGCGGTGCGATCCCGCGCTTTACGGTTTCAACTTTTTTCTTGTCCTTCAAGCGATGTCACCGAGCGCAGCTTGGGTCGCCTCCTGACGCCTAAACATGATAAACTCTGCATATCTATATTAATATTCTCTAATTTCATAATAGCAACCCGCGGGATAGCGCCCCGCTGTAGCTCAATGGCAGAGCGACCGGCTGTAGTTTGTCACTTCTTCACGGCAAGAAGATACCGGTAGGTTGGGTGTTCAAATCACCCCAGCGGGACACACAGGATAGGCGATTGTTTGGACTACGTTGCGATAATAGGCACAGCCGCAGGGGCGCTGACCACGTTCTCGTACCTTCCGGAACTGGTTGACGTGCTGAAGACGAGAGTGACTAAGGACCTGTCAGAGGTTTGGCTGATCTCAGTCAGCACAGGCTTCGTCCTTTGGACGTACTATGGCTACTGCATTAATTCATGGCCCCTCGTTCTGTTCAGCGCGCTGTCGCTGGCCTTCGCGATGGCGCTCCTGGCGCTGAAATTAAGGTATAAGTAGATTGCTGGTCAAATAGGTTACGCCAAAGCGTGCCTTGGTGGTGTAGTGGACTAGCATACGACCCTGTCACGGTTGTGACCCGGGTTCGAATCCCGGCCAAGGCGCTTTGGAACTGCGACAAGGATCGTATCCTAAAATTAAAAGTTGATTGATTATGCCATATGCCGAAATCCTGGGCCTGATCGCAGGCTTCTTCACGACGGTTGCATATGTGCCGCAGGCAATAAAGGCATTCAAGACAAAGTCCACGAAGGATCTCTCAATACTGTGGCTCTCGATTGCGGGGTTTGGAGCCACATTGTGGATCTTTTACGGATTCTCGATAGGCTCCATCCCCATAATAGTATGGAATGCTGGAGGAGACGTCCTGATTGCGATACTTATAATATTGAAGTCAAAATACAACCGATAAGCGGTTCTGGTGGATAAATGCCATATGAGAGTAGCATACTGATGAGGCTCAAGGAACTAGGCAGCCCCGAAGCGCTCGAGGGCATGGCAAAATTCGGGATAAACACCACGTCGGCGTACGGGGTATCGGTCACGGAACTGCGCAGGATGGCAAAAAGGATCGGACAGAACCGCGACCTTGCCCTTAAGCTGTGGGCATCAGGGATCCACGAGGCGCGCATCCTTGCCGGAATGGTCGACGAGCCGGAGAGGGTGACCGAAAGGCAGATGGACGCATGGGTGAGGGATTTCGATTCCTGGGATGTCTGCGACCAGGTATGCAGCAACCTCTTCGACAAGACCGAGTTCGCCTACAAGAAGGCCCTCGAATGGAGCCACGCGAGGGAGGAGTTCGTCAAGAGGGCGGGCTTCGTCATGATGGCCTGCCTGGCAGTGCACGACAGGACGGCGAGGGACAAGGATCTCGAAAGATTCCTGCCGATCATAGTAAGGGAAGCCAATGACGAGAGAAACTACGTAAAGAAGGCCGTGAATTGGGCGCTGCGCCAGATTGGGAAAAGGGACCCGAGGCTGAACAGGAGCGCGATTGCGACAGCAAAAGAGATACAGAAGATCGATTCGCCCTCTGCGCGATGGATAGCCGCCGATGCCCTGAGGGAGCTCGAGAAGAAGAAGTTCGCGGATCCCCGGTGAACAGGGCGCCATTTCTGGGCGGACACAAATGTCCCACGCTTATTTTATGCGAAGTAAATCAAATGCACAATCAGCTTAAAAAGCTTGAACGAGAAGCCCAAACAAGGGTGGGTATATGCAAGGCAACTACGAACGTCCCAAGACGAGCAGCGATAGGCAGTCGCTCATGGTCAGCGAGATAATGAGCAGCCCCGTAATAACCGCGACGGAGAGGACGAGCATCAGGGACATAGCGAAGATGATGAGCAAGCACAGGATAGACGCCGTGGTCATAGCCAACAAGCAGAACGAGCCCGTAGGGATGGTCACCGGAGGCGACATAGTAAAGAAGCTCGTATCGAGAAAGAGGAACCTGCTATTCTCCAAGGCGAAGCACATAATGAGCAAGCCTGTCGTAACCGTCGCGAGGCCGGTGAAGCTGGAGGACGCTGCCAGGAGAATGGTCGAGAGGAAGGTGAAGAAGCTGTGCGTCGTCGACGAGGGCAACAAGGTGATAGGGATCGTCACGTCCTCGGACATAACGAAGAACGCGAGCCACCTGATAGACGTGCTGGAGGAGATAATAGGCACGGGCTACGTGCTTGCGGACGAGGCGGCGGAAGCCGCTGCGCAGGGCAGCCTAGAGGCCTAGGGGCGCGAGTAGCAGGCCCGGAAGGATTCCCAGGACGACCGTGGCGCATATGAGGATTCCCGCGGCAGCGTACACTCCCTTCTTCGGGCTCTCGAAGGGCTCGGTGAAGCCCGTGACGGGCATGAACGATTTCTCTATCACGAAGAACAGGAACGCCCCCGCGAGCGCGACGGAAACCAGCGGGGCTATGCCCGCTATGCCGTACGCCTCGAACGCCCCAGAGGCACTGAGGAAGTAGCCGATGAACCCGCTCGTGAGGGGAAGCCCGATGAAGGCGAACGTGCAGAAGATGAAAGAGTATGCGAGGTAGGGCATGCTGTTCATGATACCCTTTACCTTTCCGAAAAGTAGCGTTCCATAGGATTCGTCCACTGCGCCGGAGACCAGGAACAGCATCGAGGATACGATTCCCTGGCCGAGCAGCAGGTATAGCCCTCCGGCAGTTCCGATCTGGTTAAGCGATACGAGGCCTATCGCGGCTATTCCCGACCCGACCATGCCGATGTATGCGGCAATCCTTTTCAGGTCCGACTGCCGGATTGCGACAAGCGACGCGTAAATCGCCGAGAAGCCGAAGAGCACAGCAAGGTACTTCGCATATACTGATACGACGGGCAACATCAGAATCAGGAGGAGCAGGCCGTAGGCCCCGGACTTGAAAAGCATTCCGGATTGAAGCATGCCTGCAGTCGCGGGCGACTCCGCCTGCGCGCTCTCCAGCCAGGAATGGAAGGGGAACACGGGCATCTTTATTATGAACGCTAGTAGGAGGAGGAGCATTGCGAGGAACTGCGCACCTTGCGGGATGGAAGCGGACTGGCTTATGATTGAGGCGATGTCGAACGTGTGGGTCGGAACGTTCGCGTAGATGACCATTATCCCGAGGAGGAGGGCAAGGCTCGCCACCGTGGAGTATATCAGGAACTTTATGGCGGCGTACCGCCTCTCCTGGCCCCCAAACACGTGTATCATGAAGAACATCGCGACGTCGCACAGCTCCCAGAATGCGAAGAACAGGAACAGGCTGCCCGACAGGAAGATTCCAAGCGCTGAAGCTTCCGTGAGGAGGAAGAGCACGCCGTAAATCCTGTGCGACTCCTTCACGAAGGAGCCGGCGCAGACGGACGCCGACAGGAGGACTACCGCAGACAGCACCAGGAATATCCCGCTATATCCTGTGAGTTGGAAGTTCACGTTTATTCCGAGGGAAGGAAGATACGCGTAACTGAAAGAGAGAGCGACTAAGCCGCTGTTTGCACTAACATAAAATACGTACAGCGTCAGTAGGAAGACTATCGCGGAAGAAAGCGTCGCAATCTTTAGCGAGTGGCGCTCTCCGGCAAGAAGTACAGGTATGATGAACGCCACGGGAATGAGGACAAGGAGTGGCAACAGGGGAAACACAGCATCACCGCCGCGCACGCCGCAGCAGATAGTGAAACTGAATTCAGGTTTATATACGTTAATGTGAGCCGTGGGAGGAGCCACAGAAGAGTTTAATAAGAATAATTGCAAAACAGCTATAAGGGGCAGAGAATGGACCAGAGATTCGCAGATTTGTTCAAGGAGTCCAAGATATTCGCCAACCGGGAGGTGCTGTCCCCTCACTACATGCCCGACGTGCTGCCCTTCAGGGACAAGCAGATAAATGACATAGTGAAGTCGCTCACCCCGTCGCTTAGGGGCGAGAGGGGAAGGAACATATTCATCTACGGCAAGACTGGGACCGGGAAGACCTCGTGCATGAAGCACGTGATAAACGAGGTCAGGAGCCTGCCTGTCGTGAAGGTGAGGATATCCTACGTCAACTGCAGGATATACAACTCCAGGTACCGGGTGCTCAGCAAGATAGCCAGCGACCACCTTCCGCTCTACGCCAAGCGCGGCTACGGAGTCGTCGAGATCTACGAGAAGATAATCAACTGGATAGAGGAGGACGGGAAGGTCCTTCTGGTCATTCTCGACGAGATTGACATAGTCAAGGACCTCGACGACCTGGTGTACACGCTGACCAGGGCGAACAGCGACCTAAGGTCTGGCGGGATAACTATCGTCGGCATATCGAACAAGACGAACTTCAAGGAGCAGCTGGACCCCAGGAGCCTGTCCACCCTGTACGAGAACGAGCTGGTCTTCCCTCCTTACAATTCGAACGAGCTCGCGACGATACTGGAGGACAGGGCCGCGAAGGGCTTCAGGCCAGGAGTAATAAGGCAGGAGACGCTGAGGCTCGCGGCCGCGATAGCCGCAAAGGAGAGCGGCGACGCAAGGCTCGCCCTGAAGATAATATCCAAGGCGGGCGAGCTCGCGGAGGAGCACGGGCTCACCGGGATAAACGCGAAGGAGGTACAGGCGGCCGCGCAGGACGCCGAGGAGGAGATAGCCTACGAGGTAATATCCACGCTGCCCGAGCACCAGAAGCTGGTGCTCTACGCCATCGCCCTGCTCGAGCTGCAGGGCAGCAGGTACAAGAAGCTCGTGGACGGGGACGACTCGCTGATGTTCAGCGGCGAGGTGTACGCCAGGTACGCCAAGCTGTCCGAATCGCTGAAGAGGGACGCGAAGAGCAACAGGTGGTACAGGAAGTACATAACCGACCTGGAGATGCAGGGGCTCATAGTGACCTACCAGTCCGGCAAGGGTGTGAGGGGCCACACCAAGCTCGTGAAGCTGTCCTACCCCGCCAACAAGATAAAGGACACGATAGAGAAGAGCATATTCATGGAAAGCGAGGCCAAGGGAGACGCCAGCGTCGTTGCTTGATCACATGCGGTTTTTCGACATAGTTGCCCTGAAGGAGGAAATGAGCATGGAGCCCCTAGCCCGCAGGCTCGGCTTCAGGAGGATCTTCCTCGCCGGGAAGGACTTCGAGATCTCCGCCGATATAAAGAACCTGGGCGAGGAGGGCAAGCACATAGTCAGGAGCGGGAACAACGAGGTCCTGTCCAAGGCCATGAGGAACAACGCAGTCGTGGGCGTGGTGCTCGATGATGGCAAGGCCAGCGGAAAGTTCATAGAGGAGCTGCGCACGCATGAGAAGCTCCTGTTCATTCCGGTTGCGCCGCTCGTCTGCCCGAACCAGGAGAGCAGGTTGAGGAACCTCCACAGGGCAAAAGGGATCCTGAGGACGGCGCTGATGGGGAAGGCCGCGGTGTCCCTGGTGACGCTGGCAGAGGAAAGGGAATGCCTGCTGTCAAGCGTGCAGCTGTTCGAGATCGCGAAGCTGCTCGGCGCGAGCGACAGGGTCGCGGGCGAGATGCTCAATTCTGCGGGTGATTCGCTATGATATTCAGGAGGAAGCTGAGGTACGTGCTCATTGAGGCGAGCCACGACGTCAACCTGGCGGACAAGAGCGTGGCGGACGATCTGAAGGCGAAGTTGCGCGGGATGATGGGCGAGTCAGCCTACTTCAGGGCGAACGCGCATCTGGCTGCGCAGCTCAGGGAGGACGTTTTCATAATCAGCGTGAACAGGGGACTCGAAAGGGAGATCGCGCTCGCGCTTTCGTTCATAAAGACGCTCGGCGGGGAGAAGGTGGGCTTCTACACAATAAAGACTTCAGGAACTATAAAGAGCCTGAAGGTGTATTTTTCCAAGACGTACGCTTAGTGGTATCCCTTCATAGCCAATCGGGCGTAGATTCACTACTACCAAGTTTTTATTGCCTCGATAGCTTAAGGAATTATGCCCCGCTTGAACTTACTGTTACCAAAGTCTCCACGATTATAATTGGCTAAGCGGGATTTATGGACTTTGCAAACATCTATGGCCTGAACAATTCTTCGAACCTCTGGGAGACCCTTTTCCTCAAAGTGTATGTATCGGCAAACCGCGCGTAGGCGAGCCAGCCCTCTAGGCTATTCCGAGCCTTCTCCCTTGTAATCTCTCCGTCACAATATTTGCGTTTAAGATTTTCAAGACGTTTCCAGATTCTTCTGGCGTTGCTTTTCTTTAGGAGCCTGTAGCGTCGGAATATCCTAAAGCCGAGGAAAGTTATCCCCTTCCCAAGCGGAATTATCCTTGTCTTTTCCTTGTGGAGTTGTATCTTTAGGTTGTGTGACAGGAAATCTCCTATCTCCGCTCTCCATCCCTCCAATATCGCCTTATCGCTGTGAAGAATTACGAAGTCGTCCACATACCTGATGTAGTATCTGGCCTTTAGTTCGTGCTTGACGAACCTATCAAGCTCGCCCATGTACACGTTCGCGAAAAATTGGGATGTAAGATTGCCTATCGGCATCCCCTTCCCGGGAATCTCGGTCTTATGGTTTTTGAGTATCGTCTGAATTAGCCAGATAACATTGTCGTCCTTTATCTTCCTGCCTACGATGCGCAGAAGAGTTTCGTGGTCTACAGTATCGAAGTAGTGACCGACATCCCCTTTGAGCGCATAACCTACCGTCTGCCTATTGGCAAAAAGTTTGCGCTGCCCCCCCCCCCGACATCGTTGAATCCTTACAATTGAGAGAAACTTTTCTTAGAAACTTCTCGAACCTCTTAACTGCCATGTGCGTTCCTTTGCCTTTTTGGTTAGCGAAAGAATCATAGATAAAGTCCTTCTCCAGAATGGGACTTATGACGTTGCATAGCGCATGATGTACCACCCTGTCCCTGAAGGGGGAAGCGCTTATCGTCCTTGTCTTTGGGTCTCTCACGATAAAAGTAGTAAGTGGAGCTGGCGAATAGGTAAAATCCAGCAGCTCGCCGTTCAGCTGGAAGAGATTGCTTTCCAACTTTTCCTCGAACTCTATGACGTAATCCTTAAGTGTTTTGCCATTTCTCGCCTTCCTGAAGGCGAGCTCAAGATTTTTAAAGGAGCAGAGCCGGGGATATAGACGAGTGTAGGTTTTCATATCATCCCAGAATAGCCCTAGGATGCAAGCCGAGTCATTCCAAAACCATTGTTCTGCCTGTTGTTCGCATTGACGTTCCGGCGGTTGTTGTTGAAGTCGTTGACGTTGCGGACCAGAGGTCCAATAGTAACCCGTCTACTTAAATGCCACATGCGTGGCTACACCACAGCTTCGCGATTTCGGACATACTTACTAGGCGTCGCTGTTGAATTTCATGTCTAGTTTTCTTTCAGGCACTAGCACTGTAAACGAGTGTGTGGCCCTAGGCTTGCATCTATGAACTGCAACGTTCATAGCCGGCAGGAGTTTACCTGCCAAACCTAGGTAAAGTGATTGGGACGCTTAATCTCTTATTCTCAGTGCCTCAATCAGTTTGCGTATGGGTTCTGTTTTCTCTTCTTTGACTGTTTGAGATATTCCGGAAAGGCTTGCTTTTGCATCCTTGAGCAAGATTCCAAATTCCTCTGCGGTAACCCCACTTACTGAAATTGCCGCGGCTAGCTTAGGCTCGGCTTGCTCAAGCTCGACGCTCGCCACCCCAAAACCACCGTACTGCCAGTTGCCCGCAACGACGTACCGGCGGTAGTAGTCGAAGTCGCCGACGTAGCGGACCAGAGGCCTGACCCCTTGACCGTCAATTCTCCATAGGTATCTTTGCGGGTCGGAAGGAAGATCATCTACTTTGGCGTAGTTGAGCGGCACTTTTGTCTTTTTATCCACTTTGCCCCAACCGGCCGTTTGAAGAAATTCATTTAGAACTATTACAGTCTCGGGTTCGGCCGTGACTATTACTTTACTACCTGTAACTTCAACGTTTAGAGGATCAACAAATAAAGCAGCACCTTTCTTCCCTATCGCCTCTATAGGTATAGAAGAACAAGGGAATATCCATTGCCTTCCTGCGCCGTCTTTGTAGGCATCTACGATGTCCTTGCCTTTCTTGAATACTCCATTCTTTTCTGGATAAACTAGCACTTCCCTTGCCCACGCAGGAAAATAATCCGCTTCCCTTAATTTTTTAAGCTCGTTAGCTCGGTCAGACCTCATCAGTATGTCGTCAAGCAAAACGTTAGATGGCAGGCCGCCCTTACCCTCTGCTAATTTTATTGCGTCCAGGTATCCTGCGTCTTTTCCCATAGGAACTATTCTCTGCCTTACTGCAGTTTCTTGGGCAAATGTTTGAGGCATCATATCACAAGGGTATTGTTGTTTTCCGCCTTAATAAGCATTTTTCACGAACTGTTTTCGGGCAAAAAGTCGGATTTCCCAAAATATTCGCATTCTATCTTTTGCCTTTATCCTTTGAATCGCCAGCTCTATCGCCTTGCCTTGCAAGGCTCACGAGAGACTCCGACCACCAACGTGGTTTAAGCTCGCAAACGCGTGCTATGCGCTGGCAAAATCTACGCAAAATTTATTATACCTTGCAGAACATATGAGTAGCACATAAAACTACGGTGAACACATGAAAATAAGCGAACTGAAGGCCGGCGCTACAAACGTAGAGCTGGAAGGAACTGTGACTGAAAAGGGAGAATCAAGAGAAGTCATTACTAAGTATGGTAAGAGGCTCAACGTCGCTAATGCTGTAATAAGCGACGACACCGGAAGCATCTCCATTTCCCTCTGGGGAGAGAACATAGACCTGATCAACATGGGAGACAAGGTCAAGGTCACCAACGGATACGTTGGCGAGTTCAGGGGCACACCCCAGCTCTCGACCGGAAAGTACGGCAAGATCGAAGTAATAGAGAAAGCGAACTGAAGCTATAATTCAAGCTTCAGCCCTTCTCCTACTTTTGGCGCGTGGGCCTCAAAGCCCTCCAGCCTGAGGTTTTCTGCAAACTCCTGGGTAGCGGCAGCCTCGCCGTGCACGCAGATCACGGTTTCCGGACCGCTCTCCCTGACGTACCTGTAAAGCTCGCTCTTTCCGGCATGCGCGGAGAAGTCGTAGTACGCCACGGGCGTTTTGACCGCGATCTTCTCCCCGTCGACAGTTATCGGCTTGCCTTCCAGCAGGTTCTTCCCGTTCGTCCCCTCGACCTGGTAGCCGGTGAGGAATATCTTCGAATTGGGCCTGAGCTTGGTCAGATAGTTCAGCACGGGTCCGCCGTTCAGCATCCCCGCGGTGGTGACTATCACTCCGGGCGCGACGACCGCCTCGTTCCTGCTTAGCTCGGTCCCCAGCCACGTTATCCCCTGCGCGGCGCCTACGAGCAGATCCCTGTGCTTCATGAATTCCGGATGGCGCAGCTCTATCTCCGTGGCCTTCCTTGCCATTCCGTCAATGTAGGACTGGCGTATCAGGCCGCTCTTGTACAGAAGGGCGATTATCTCCTGCGCCCTCCCGACCGCGAACACCGGCACCAGCGCGGTGCCGCCATTGTCGAGCGTCTCCCTCACCTCGCTTATGAACCTCTTCTTCAGCTCCTCCCGGTCGGGGTGCTCCCTGTCCGCATAGGTCGACTCTATGATCAGGATGTCCGTCTTGAGTATCTCCGCGCCTCCCTGCAGGATCTGCGGCTCGAGCTTGAAGTCTCCGGTGTATGCGAGCCTCCTGTCGTTCCTCGTGTCCCTGACCCTTATCTCCGAGCTGCCGCAGATGTGCCCTGCGTCATGCAGCGTTATCGCGTATTCTCCCACATCGATCTCAGGCCCGAATCCGTACGTTGCGAACCTGCTCGACATCTCCCTTACCTGCCGCTTTGAGAACTTCGGGGCCTCGTGGTTCTTCTTGGCTATCCTGAGCGAGTCGTCTATGAGGAGCTCGGCCAGCTCCTTGGTGGGAGACGTTCCGTACGTGACTGGGAAATACGTCTTGTACAGCACCGGGATCGCGCCGCAGTGGTCGAGGTGCGCGTGGCTAAGCACGCAGGCATCCACCCTTCCAGCAGGCAGGGGGTAAGTCGTCTTGCCGTCAATCATCGCGCCGTAGTCAAGGAGCAGATTGCTGCTTCCTTTGATTAGCATTGCGGACCTTCCGACCTCCCTCGCCCCTCCTAGAAACTCAATCTCCAAGCCAACCGCCAGTTTGTATACCCTTTTTATGTATTAACCTTTTATAAGTCCTCGAAGATGTTACGATGACCGATGATGACAAGGACAACATAACTTTCATGGACCTCGCCTGCCTTTTCAAGATCGCGCCCGACACGACGCTGGAGCGCTTCGGGGCCATAATAAATGCGAGCATCTTCGACGCCGCGAACATCTCGGGCGGACTCAAGCAGAAGGGGCTCATAAACTTCACGGCGTACTACCCCGGTCCGAACAGCATAGCTGTGACCGACGCGGGCAAGGCGCTGAAGGACGAGGCAGAGGCGAAGAGCGCGGCCGTGCTCGACGAGCTGGACGAGGAGGTGCTGAAGCAGCTCTCGGGAGGCACGCGCATGCCGACGGAGCTCCAGAGCACGCTCAACCTCAGGCCGAAGGATCTCGCGCTCAGGATATACAAGCTCGGCAGGCAGGGCCTCCTGAGCTACGAGCTCAAGAACGGGAACGTCGAGCTCATGCTCACGGAGCAGGGCTTCTTCAAGGCCAAGGCGGCGCACGCTGCGCCGGTCGCAACGGGCGCGGTCCAGCAGGGCGTGGCGCCGAAGGCGGCTGGACAGGCACCCGCGCAGGGTCCCGCGAACGCGGCTAAGGCTGACCCGCCTGGCGCAGTAAAGGGCGGACGCAGGCGCACGACGCTCCTCGTCGCGGTCGGCGTAATCGCAGTCGTAGCGGTCATAATCATCTTCCTGTACGGAAGCGGACTGCTGAACCTGATAATATAGTGTTTTTATGCAGCTATTGGACTACGCGCGGGCAAAGCGGCTGCTTGACAAGTACGGCATCGGCAGCGTGCGCAGCGAGTATGTAGGCACGGCCGGGGAGGCCATGGCGTTCTCGGGAGGGAAGCCCATAGTGCTGAAGCTCATCTCCAACAAGGCGCTGCACAAGTCGAAGGAGGGCCTGGTGAAGCTGGACCTCGGCAAGGAACGGGAGATATCCTCGGCGTTCGCATACCTCGAGAGGAAGGGAGCGAGGCTCAAGCCCTACAAGATACTGGCGCAGCGGATGGCCGAGCCCGGAGTCGAAGTGATAATAGGGGGGAACACGGACAAGCAGTTCGGCAAGACCCTGCTCTTCGGCCTGGGCGGGATCTACGTCGAGACGTTCAGGGACGTCACGCTGAGGCTGTGCCCCATAAACAGGGACGACGCGCTCGGCATGATCGACGACCTGAAGTCAGGCAAGATAATAACGGACGGCGGAAAGTCCGCCGGGATGGTCGCTTCGCTGCTGATCAAGGTATCCAAGCTGCTGGTAGAGAACGAGGATGTCGTGGAACTCGACCTCAACCCCGTCATAGTGAGGGAGGGGTCGTACGACGTCGTGGACATAAGGATGATGGTGGTCTGATGGCGGCGAAACGCAACCTGGATCCGATATTCAAGCCGACGAGCATCGCCGTGATTGGGGCGTCGAGAAACCCCGACAAGGTAGGCCACGTCATACTGGATAATTTCGTCAAGTCGGGATACGGAGGCGAACTATACCCCGTTAACCCCAACGCGGACGAGATCCTCGGATTGAAGTCGTACAAGAGCGTGCTCGACATAAAGAAGAAGCCGGACATGGCCGTGATAGCAATTCCTGCTGAGGCGGTGCCTGAGGCGCTGGCCGAGTGCGGGAAGGCGGGCGTAAAGTCAGCGGTGGTGGTCAGCGGCGGTTTCGCAGAGGTGGGCCGAGTTGACCTTCAGGAAAGCATAACGAACATGGCGAAGAAGTACGGCATCGCATTGGTCGGGCCGAACTGCCTGGGCATAATGGATACGCGATCCAGAGTCAACACGCTCTTCCTTCCCTCCTACAAGATAAGCCCCCCTCAGATTGGATACGTCAGCTTCGTATCGCAGAGCGGCGCGGTAGGCAGCACGGTGATAGACGTCATCGCAAGCGAGAACGTTGGGCTGTCGAAGTTCATATCCTACGGCAATGCGGCCGACGTGGACGAGGTGGACATACTCGAGTACCTGATGAACGACGATGAGACGAAGGTCATAGTGATGTACATCGAGGGGATAAGGAGGGGCAGGGAGTTCGTCGAGCTCGCCAGGAAGATTGGAAGGAAAAAGCCCGTCATCGTGCTGAAGGCGGGCAAGACCGGCGCGGGAGTGAGCGCCGCTCATTCGCACACCGCCGCCCTTGCAGGGGACTACGCCACGCAGGACGCGATATTCAGGCAGTTCGGATTCACCGTGGCCGACGACCTTGACGACCTGGTGTACTACGCGAAGATATTCTCCATGGAGCCCGCGCCCAAAGGGAATAGGGTCGCGATAATAACGAACGGCGGGGGGGCGGGCGTGCTCGCTACGGATGCGATCGCGTCCTCGCAGAAGCTGGCGCTGTGCGGATTCGATGCCGCGACGTCGCGCAAGCTACGGAGCGCGATGCCAGCTCTGGTGAACGTCGCTAACCCGATGGATCTGGCAGGAGACGCTGACGCGAAAAGGTACGGAGACGCGCTCACTGCAATAAGCGGGGACAAGAACGTGGACATGATCTTGGTCATAATCCTCTTCCAGACTCCGGGAGCAGACTCGAAGGTCGCTGCGGAGATCATCCACCAGAAAGAGTCGATGGAGAAGCCGCTGCTCGTGATCAGCGTCGGCTCGGAGTACACGAGGCTGCACAAGCTTATGCTCGAGAGCGGCGGGGTTCCCGTGTTCGATTCCCCGGCCGTCGCGGCAAAGTCCCTCGCTGCGCTCTTCAGGTACGCCGAGTTCAGGAACGGGGCACGGGCGCCCACGTCATTTAGGAAATAGCGCGTCCAGCGCCTTCTTCAGAGCCCTGTCCTTGTTCGTCTCCGAGCTCAGCATCTCGAACATCTCGGAAGGCCCGATTCCGAGGTCGTACTTGCTTTCCTTCAGCTTCTCCACGAATATCCCAAGGCCGTAGTCCTTCACGGACATGTTCTCCAGCGAACCCGCCCTGAGCGCATCGGCGTCCTGTCCGGCGCTCATGCCTCCGGCGATTCCAGACCGCGCTATCTCGACGGTAGCCACGCCCCTGTAGCCCTTCGCTATCCCGCCGATGTCGACGTCGATGCTCCTGAATCCCGACTTGAGCTTCCCGCTGAGCTCCACCCTGAGGACGGGATTTCCTCCCCCGCATTCCGCGACGGCGCCCTCTATCCTCCTCCTCACGTCCTGGGACAGCTCGTCGGGGCTCTTCCCGTTCGCGTCTACCTTTATCACGAGGAACTTGCGAGAGCTTATCTTCCTGAATTCATAGGAGTTCGTCTTGGTGTCATAGATGTAGAATCCCTTCGGCTCCTGCTCGGAGTCCTTCAGCTGCGTGAGCACCGTGCTTCCCGGAATCAGGAACGGCTTCCCGTGCACTGTCTTCTCAACTTTGTTATGTATGTGGCCGTCGACATACAGGTCGAAGCCATTCGGGAGGTCCTCGAAGCGCGCAAGTCCAGCATCGAAAGGCAGGAGTTCGCGTGTCGACTGGTGGAACATGAACACGTTGAAGCAGCCCTCTACGGGCTTCGGGTCCAGCTCCCTTATCGCTTCAAGGAAATGCTCCTCTGAGACGCCGCCCATCCCGTAGACTGCAATCCTCTCTTCGCCTTTCCTTATCACCACGAATCCATCGCTTACGTCGACAAGCATCCCGGCGAGCGCCAGAAGTCCGACGGGATTCTCGGCACCCGCGGACCTTCTCTCGTGCGTCCCGGGAATCGCAATCACAGGGACGTCGGTGTAAGCGGAATTCGGGGCGCTGACCTGCTCGACCCGCGCCTTCCAGTCCGTTTTCAGGACTCCCCTGAAGAGGTTGATCGCCTCGGCTAGGACGTCCGGCTTCGGCGCCCTTGCGTCAAAAAGATCGCCCGGAAGCAGCAGTACGTCTGCGGATTCGGAAGCCGCGCGCAGCGCCTCCTCGGCCTGCCTGTACGCGTCCTCGCGGAACCTGTCGTATCCGAGATGGAAATCGGAAAGTATCGCGAGCTTCATTCACGCGCCCCGTCGCGCCTGCTGCTTTCCGCGGCGCATTATCTCCTTTATCTGTCTTACCACTTCCTCCCCTGCGGCACGCGCGCTTTCCCGCTTCGGCCCGTACGCCCCGGCTGCGCATGCGTGCCCTCCGCCTGTCCCTCCCACGATCTGGGCGATGCTCTGCATTATCGTGCCCAAGTGCATTCCGAGCTCCTTGTCGAGCGGCGGCCTGAGCCTCGCGGAGAGCGACGCCTCCCTCTTTCCGGACACCCAGAAAACAGACGCATCCGCTCCGAGGTTCTGGGCGGCGTCAGCGGCGACGTTTGCGTGCTGCGCTGCGGCGCCGTACATTAAAACATAATCCCCAACCGCCTCCGACTCAGCGGCGCATACATCCCTTACCGTCTCGTACCTGTTTCCGACCGGTATGCTGGCGTGCAGGTACTCCGAGATGAATGAGAAGTCCGTCTTGGATATCTCTATGAGATCCGCTATCTGCCTGAAGGTCTGCGGAGACGAGTTGTTAAGGTCGGCGGAATCCGCGATTACGCCATTGAGCAGCGTGAACGCCATGTTCTGCGTGACCTCCGCGCCGATCTCCTTCAGCGCGGCGTAGACTATGCTCGCCGTTGAGTTGTACGCTTCGCTGTTAAATATTATCGTGTCAGCGGGAAGCCTGTCGCCCTCGTGCGCGATGTGGTGGTCCACGAACAGCACAGTGCCCTGGAACGTCATCAGGCTCCCCTTGAAGTTGCCGAGGACATCCAGGTTGTTCGCGTCGAGCACGATGACGAGCTCCTTCCCCTTCGGGAACTGCGCCCCTATGCGCCTGTCGTAGCCTATGCGCTCCAGCATGCGCTTCGCGTTGCTGGTTATGAAATCTGGTGTCGCCACCGTGGCGTTCGCGAAATATTCCGAAAGGGCGACGGCGGACCCCACTCCGTCCCGGTCCCCGATAGAGTGGAAGGTCAGGAGGACCTTATCGGCCTTGCGCTCCTTCAGCAGATCGCACAGCTCTCTGAAGGATATGGCGCGAGTCAACCCGATCCCTGGACCTGCTTGTAGATCTGCGTGAGCTTGTCCCCTAGCGTCTTCTCCCTGGTCTTGAACTCGTTGTACTGCTTCGTGAGCGACGCTATCCTGACCTCGGCGAGCTCCGACCTCTCCTTTATGTCCGATAGCGCTTTCTCCTTGCTAGTCTCCACTATCACGCCGCCGACGGTCACGTACACCCTGCCGCTGGCCACGGTGACCTCCTCCTTGGCCCTGGCCAGTTCTGCCTTCTGGTTCTGCAGCTGGTTCAGCTGCATCGCCGAGGACCTCAGCTGCTCCTGGACCATCTGATAGTCCCTGACCGCCTGCTCCGCTTCACGCTCTTCAACACTTGGCTGGTTCTGTGGCATTAAAACACCTTTTAATCATGAGGCTTCTTCAGCTCCTCGACGCGCACGTCCTTGGAATCCACGCCCTCGAACAGGCCCTTGAGCAGGTTCTCCACGCCGAACTTCATGAGCCTGGCCTGGTACTTCGAGAGGAAGACCTTCCTTCCTGCCTCGTCCCTTATTATGACCGCCCCTCCGTCGTCCACGGTCACGTACAGCGTCTGCCTGCTATCGTAGACCTTGTAATACCTAGGCATCTCCCTCTTATCTGCTTTTGCATCCTAGACTTTTAAATCCCGTTGCGGCGGGGCCGTCGCCGCGGGACTTGGCATGCGCAAGCTTTTTATAGATGTTTCGCCACATTCATCACATAACCAGCGTCATGATTTCGATTCATCATTTACGTGACAGAAAGATCTGATGCTTCTGATGGTTTTTTATGGCAGAAAGTGAACACGCAGCGCCGCGCACGAAGAAGGAAGAGACTAGCATAGTCAGGATAGCCGGGAGGGACATAAGCGGCAGCTACAGGCTCGCCAACGCGCTCCTCAGGATAAAGGGGGTGAACCAGAACCTGGCGAAGGTCATAGAGGTGATAGCCGAGAGGAAGTTCGGCATAAGCAGCGAGACCGAGATAGGCACCCTCAGCGACGAGAAGCTGGCGGAGATCGACGAGATACTGAAGGACCCTGCGAAATTCGGAGTTCCCGTCTTCATGCTCAACAGGAGGAAGGACCCGAACACGGGGAGGGACATGCACGTGGTCGGCACCGACCTGATAGTCCAGACCAAGCAGGACATAGATGACATGGTCAAGAAGCAGACCTGGGTCGGCTTCAGGCACCAGTACGGCCAGAAGGTCCGCGGGCAGAGGACCAGGTCCACAGGGAGGACGGGCGCCACGGTGGGAGTCACCAAGAAGAGGATACAGGAGGAGCAGAAGAAGGCCGCCGCGCCGGCTCCAAAGAAGTGATTGAATGGGCGACCCCAAGAAGATAAGGAGAAAGTACGAAACGCCCTCGATCATGTGGGACACCGTAAGGATCCAGAGCGAGCACAACCTGAAGGAGCTCTACGGGCTCAAGAACCTAAGGGAGCTGTGGATACTCGACAGCGAGCTGAGGAGGATAAGGAAGAATGTCAGGGACGTCCTCTCCGGCAGGGGCAGCGAAGCCACGGGCAAGGACATAATAGCCAGGCTCAGCAGGTACGGGATAGTCAAGGGAGACGCAAATCTCGACGACCTGCTCATACTCAACGTGGAGGCGTTCCTGGAGAGGAGGCTCCAGACAGTCGTGTTCAGGAAGGGCCTCGCCAAGACGATCAAGCAGGCGAGGCAGCTCGTAGCGCACGGGCTCATATCGATAAATGGGAGGAGGATGACTTCGCCTGGCCATCTGGTCCTGGCAATGGAGGAGAACGGGATAGGATACTACAAGCCGATAAACCTCGAGCAGGCGGCAGCGCCGGTCCCGGTTCCGGTGGCTGCGGAGATCGACAAGACCGAGACGGCGGAGCAGCTGGAAACGGAGATAAAGGAAGCTGAGAGCGAGGCCGAGAGCAACGAGGAGAAGGCGGAGGCAGAAGCGGAGAAGGGAGCGCCTGAGGCTCCAAAAGAGTAGTGATGTTTTGGCAAAGGCAGAGAAAAAGCAAAAACCAGAGGCGAAGAAGCAGGAGTCGAAGAAGCCAGAGGTATCGTTCGAGCAGCTCGCGGCCGAGGCGACTCTCAAGTTCAAGCCGAAGGGCGTGAGGTGGGGCGTCGCGCACATCTACTCCTCGAAGAACGACACGATAATAACGCTCACGGACCTGTCGGGCGCGGAGACCATAGCCGTAGGGAGCGGCGGAATGATAGTCGATAACAGCAGGGATGAGGGCTCGCCATACGCAGCTATGCAGGCCGCCTACAAGGTCGCCGCAATCGCGATAGAGAGGGGAATCACCAACGTCAACATAAAGATCAGGGCCCCGGGAGGCCACGGCCCCAAGACGCCGGGTCCTGGAGCGCAGGCGGTGGTCAGGGCGCTGGCGAGGAGCGGCCTCAAGATAAAGAGCATAGAGGACGTGACCCCCATACCGACGGACACCACAAGGAGGCCGGGCGGAAGGAGGGGAAGGAGGGTCTAGCGGCGCACGGCGCTAGATCAATCCCGCATAGCCCAGCAGCAGAATAAATATCGCGATAGCCACGGCAGTGTCGAAGTTGTCGTCGATATGCCTGGGCAGGCTCTCCACCAGCGCCGCCGCGAGTGAGACAGGAATCGCGGCATAGCCGATCAGGGGGAAGGCAAGGGCCAGGGTTATTGCGAAGTACGCCGCGGAGCCGAGCGCGCTTTTCTTCCTGTTATATGGGAGCGCCGTACTCCCGCATCGCATTCCTATTATCGTAGCGGCAGCATCGCCTATGAAAATGGCGAGGAGCAGAACGATTGCCTCCCTGCTGCCCAGGAATACGATCGCGACGAGCGCACCGAGAGCCAGCCACATCGCGCCCCTTCCGAACACGACGCCCTTCCTCTCAAGTCCGTACAGGAACCTGGAGAACTTGCTTCTCCGGTTTGAGATTGCGAGGTCGCTGATGAGCAGACCCAGCAGCACTGCGAATATGAGGAAGAGCCTCGCGTCCGCGTAGTCCAGCAGGGCGAAGGGAATGATGAGCGCAGCCCCGATGGCGATTTGCACGAAGTCGCGGCGCGTCTCCCTGCGAGAACCCCCGACTACGCCTCCGCCGGAGAACGATCCCGCCATGCTGAGGAAGCCAAGCAGCATCGCCTGCGCAACCAGCGACGGCGCGCCCGAAAAGGCAAGCGCATAGGCCGCGCATATCGCCAGGAATGCGTAGTTCGCCTTCGAGCCGACGGTGGATGCCAGAGCATTGAACGAGACAACCCCCAGCAGCACTGTTCCGACGTCAGCGTGCTCGTAGGCTGCGGCCGCGAGGGCCGCGAGCATGAAGCACAATAGCAGCGGGGTATCGGTCCACTTCCTCGAGGTCACTGCCCTATAGGTGAGCAGGGCTGCAATCGCGAGGACCAGGAGATAGTCCATTATCACACTATGTAGATTACCCAGGAGGCAATTATAAATGCAGCAACGACAAGGGCGGGCACCGCGTACTTTACCACGTGCTTGACCTCACGGCTCGTCTCCTCTATGAGCGCGTCGGCGTTCTTGCCCCAAACGGCGAAATTGCCTATCCTTATGCTCCTGTAGGCGTATTGCGCCGGCTCCATTTCAGAGAGAGCGCGGCTGAGCATCGAGTCGATAATGGGCAGGACCCTCTCCACATTGGTATACCTTCCGAGCGAATTGCTGGCAGACATGCTCAGCGAGTTTATCGAATGCGTGTCCGTGGTGCACACCTCGACGGGCATCCCGAACTTCTCCCTCGCGTGCTCGATCACCCTCTTCCTGAAACCGGGGAGCATGTTGTTCGCGTCGAAGCAGATGATGCCGAACCTTTCCTTCCCGAAACCGAACACGCAGGCACTGGCATATCCGGCGCCGACGTCCTTGGGGCTGCCGAGGAGCTTGGACATCTTGTTCTGCGCGGCCCCGAAACTCATCGGGTTCCGCCGCGCGCCTCCGGTCGCGGACCTTATCGCAGCCTCGTAGTCGTACGCGTACTGGCTTCCGGCGCGGACGCCGTCGAGCTCCCTTGTGCTTGCGGACTCGAACCTGGAGTTGTGTGAGTCGATGACTATGACCTTCCCCCTTCCGCGCTCCGAGGCGACCTCCTTGAACCGCATGCCGAGGTCCCTGTCCATGTCCTCGGTTACTCTCGGTGCACGGGTCAGGAACAGGAGGTTGGCGTCACCGACCGCCACGTTTATCGCGGTGCAGCTGTGCCGCCTGCCCACCGTCGCGCTCCCGCGCGCTCTCCTGAAGCGCATCCCGCCAGGCCCGAGCGCCTCTACCAGGCGCTTCTCGATTATGCGCACCTGCGCCGTGCTTATCGGATTGTCCTCGAGGGTGAGCGGGCTGTGGAGGATGAACGGAGCGGACCCGCCGGCCCTGACGATCGCGTCGCCCAGCACGGAGGGCGCGACGCTCCCGCCGACTCCCGCGAACGGGCCGAAGTGTATGTCGGGGTTCACGAAGACTGCCTTGTAGCCCCCGCTTCCCTTTATCGCGAGCACGTCCACGCTAAGGTCCCTCTTTATGCTGGCGTCCTTGCCTATCACGCTGGCGTCGCTCGTCAGGTCGTACAGCCACTGGCTCATCATGGACACCACCAGCTTTATGCCGCTTATGTCCATGTTCCTCTTCACGGGCCTGTCGACCACGTACAGCATGGCATAGCCCGCCACCAGGAAGACCAGCATCCCCGATGAGAGCTTTATCAGCGCGGTGCCGAGCGGAACCTGCAGGCTCAGTATGTAGCCGCCGAGGGGCAGGTACAGGAGCGTGTTGAGGACCGGCTGGGTCGCGGCAATCGCTATGACGCTCTTGCCCCTCCCTATCACGAACTTGCCTATGAAAAACCAGCAGATGTATACGAATGCGTTCGCGACGAAGAGTATGATGTAGGCCATCGTGACGCTTCCGGTGATGCGGAAGACTGACGAGGCTACCAGAAGGATGAGCGCGTACGCTAGCGTTATCGCGGCGGTGACGAGCAGCGCGTGCTGGAGCCGCATCTTCCTCTTTACCGCCTTCATGAACGCTGCCGTCAGGAGCGCCGGGAGGCTGATCACCAGGAGCCCCGTGCTCATCCCCGAGACGAGGAGGCCGAGGTAATCCTGCGCGGAGGCGCTATAGTGCACGATGAAGCTCATCGCGGTGCCGGAGATCGCGCCGATTATCAGCAGCGCCGCGATGGCCGCGAGGCTCTTGGGCGCCCGCATGTTGAAGTACTTGGTGTACTTGACAAGGTAATAATGCGGGTCCGACTTTGTAACGGTGTGGTGCGGGTCCGGCATGGGAAACACAAAAGTGGCTGGCTAAGAGCCAAACCTTCTCTGCCTGTTGCTGTAGTCTTCGAGCGCTCCCTCAAGGTCGCGCTTGGTGAACTCCGGCCACAGCTTCTTGCTGAAGTGCAGTTCGGAGTAGACCGCCTGCCACGGCATTAATCCAGACAGGCGCTCCTCTCCCGAAGTCCTTATCACGAGGTCTATGTCGGGCACGTCGCGCGACAGGAGATAGGTCCTGAATAGCGTCTCATTAACTTCATTGGACCCCTTCCTCACTGCGGCGTCCACCATCTTCTTCGCGGCGTGGAGAAGGTCGGCCCTGCCGCCATAGGCGATGAGCATGTTTATCGCGCGGTTCTTGTAGGCGCCGGTCTCGATCTCTATCTTGTGGAGCGCGGACGCGAGGTCCCGGGGCAGCATGCTCCGGTCTCCAACGATCCTGAACCGCGTCCTGTTCTTGTGCAGCCTGGCCAGGATCTCCTTGTCGCGCGCCATCTTGCGGTAGATGTTGAACAGCGCGTCCCGCTCCTCCTTCGGCCTCTCGAAGTTCTCCGTGGAGAAGGCCCATACGATGATGTTCCTCACCCCGTATTCCTTGCACCAGTCCGAGAAGTCTATGAACTTCTTGACGCCCAGGCCGTAGCCCCTGACGAAGTTCAGGCTGTGCTTTCTCGCCCACCTCCTGTTGCCATCAGGTATCAGCGCGAGCACCTTGGGAACTTTCTCTATGCGCATGCAATCGCTGGTATATCCTTATTGCGCAATTCGATTTAAAGCTTTGCCTTGACGGAAGCCGCGCTGCGCGAATTATCCCGCGCGCGTGCCGTTGCTGGCGTTTACGTAATAGAGATCCGTCAGGGACGACTGCGCAGCGTCCACCTCCTGCTCGGGAATGCCGGTGGGGACTGGGGACAGGACAAGCCCCCAGCCGCAAGCGGATGGCCAGCCGTCCATCGGAGCGGGATAGGCGGGATATCGCGGGAAAAGCACATATGACCCTGCCGGGATGTCGTGGCAGTCGGTAATGCCGTCGTAATCGTACATGAACCTGCTCAGGTTGTCGAAACCCATATAGACCGAGAGGTCCCCGTAACCGCTGTCGGCGTATATGCGCGTGGTGTTCGGCAGCGGATTGAGGTAGTTCGCCGCCTGGATCTCCGAGTACTGGCCTGCGACTGCGACGCCGTGCGAATATGCTATGGATGGAATCGCGGTGGCGGCAAGGAACAGCACGACAAGCGAGCAGGCGACGATCGCTGCACGGCGCAGCGCCTTCTTCGAACTCCTTACGACCGCGAAGAGCGCGGAGGCGATCAGTATCACAAGCGGATACGCCACGAGAGTGAGGTACCTGTCAAGCCTGTGCGACAGGATGTAGCTGAACGGATTGAGGCCCACGTGCTGCGGGCCGAATTCCAGATATGCGACTCCGACGATGAACCAGAAAAGCAGGAAGTACGCCCTCTTGTCCCTCTTGAATGCGAGATACAGGGCGGCTAGGACGAAGGCGTAGAAATAGAATCCTACAGAATTCGTGTTCGCCCATATCTGCTGCAGGCCGACGCCGTGCCCCGAGACGCCGCTGTACAGCTTGCCCGCGATCCCGTAGGGGAACATCACCCCCGGATAGAACGCGAGCGTTATGCCGACGGGCATGGGCAGCAGGTCGGGCCTCCAGGTCTGGCCATAGTAGGCCACGTTCGACGTGAAGGTTATCAGGGGAGACCCGCAGTTGACATAGTTGAACAGGAGCAGCAGCCCGATCGCCGCGACGAATCCGTAGATGAAGAACAGGGTCGTCCTGTTCACAGATATCTTCCTGCGGAGCAGCTCGACGAGGAGGAACAGGCCGACTACTATCCAGAGCACGAACCCCTCGGGTATCGTGAGAGGCGGCGCGACCAGCGCAGCCCCGGCTGCGAAGTACCATGCCTTCGAGTTCTTCTTCAGCGCCTTGATGAGCAGGAGGGCCGCCAGGCCGACGAAGAACATCATCGGTATGTTGTCGCTCATCGTCACGGCGTACATGGCGCCGAGGGGGAAGATTGCGAGGAGGAACGCGGCCAGCAGGCCCACGCGCTCGTCGTAGATCTCCTTCCCTATCAGGAACGCGAGCGCCACTGAGAGCGCGAACGTCGTTATGTCCCATGCTGCGCTCGTCAGTCTGCCGGCTCCGAAGAGCGCATAGAAGAAGCCTATCGGTATTATGTGAAGTATCCTTATCGAGAGTATGTCTCCCGTGTTCTGCACGAACGTGCCGCTAGCGGCATAATGGGCGAAGAAGGAGTAGGCGATGTCGTCACCCATATGGCTGGGCCCTATGACAAACAGCACGGAGTAGGCGATGGAGCACAGGACAATCAGCGCCAGTAGCGCGGGCACGACCCACTCCCGCTTGCGTTTTCTCCTAGCCAGGCAAACACCAAACTTAAGCTTATGGGATGGCACACTATAAATCTTTTGCAGTGCTGGCGCAGGAATTATTAACAGCGGGGTCGCATAGGTCTGTGATGAGGCCATGATGGACGCCGAGACTGTGCTGAAGGGGAAGATAATGGAATTGCCGGACTACCCGAAGAAAGGGGTCGTCTTCAGGGACATAACTCCGATGCTCAAGGACAGGGTAGCGTTCCGGCTCTGCGTGGACGAGCTGGCGAGGAGGCTTGACGCGGACGGCATAGACTACGTGGTGGGCATAGAGTCGCGCGGATTCATAGTGGGCGCGGCGCTCGCCTACGTTTTGGGAAAGGGGTTCGTGCCAATAAGGAAGAAGGGCAAGCTACCGCGCAGGACGGTCAGCATCGACTACGAGCTGGAGTACGGGAACGAGACGATCGAGGTGCACGAGGACTCCGTGGAGAAGGGGAGCCGGGTGCTTATAGCCGACGACCTGCTCGCGACCGGCGGAACGGCCGCCGCGGCCGCCGACCTGATGCGCAAGCTAGGGGCGGACGTGGTCGGCTTCGCGTTCCTCGTGGAACTCGGTTACCTAAAGGGAGCGGATAGGCTGAACGGCGCCAAGATGACGGCTCTGGTCACCTACTGAACGGCCGTATTGCCGTCGAGCGTATCGCTCAGCGTAACGTATATAAACATGCTTAGCCATATTATCTGCTGGTGCTTTAATGCACGTGCCGAGCTTATAGAGGCCTTTTTGAGAGCAAGAGCTCTAATTTTTGCTTGATGAAATACTAAGTTAGGTTTAACTACCTACTAGGCCCGCTCGCCGTCTGCACCGATGAGATTGCATTTCTGCAATTGATTTGAGGAGAAGCAAGCTTGTAATTAATATAAGCCATCTGGGGGATGACTAGGCTCCGGTAGCGAAGAAGGTCGTGGCAAGCTGCGATAAGCCTGGGGTAGGTGCAAGTCAACCTTTGAACCCAGGATAACCGAATCGTGCACTATGAATAGTGGTGCATGCGCACGCGGGGAACTGAAGCATCTTAGTACCCGCAGGAAAAGAAATCGAATGAGATGTCGTTAGTAACGGCGAGTGAAAGCGACACAGGGCAAGCCGAATCGCGCTGTGCAAACGGCGCGGGATGTGGTGCAGGCGCTTAGCGCGCGCACGAGCCGAACGCTCTGGAAAGAGCGGCCATAGAGAGTGACAGCCTCGTAGGCGTAGTGCGTGCGGTATTGCCTGTAAGAGAGTAGCGCAGCCTTAGTACGTTGCGTGAACATGGGGGCATTAGACTCCAACCCTAAATATTGACCGGAGACCGATAGCGAATAAGTAGCACGAGCGAACGTTGAAAAGAACCCACACGAGTGGGTCGTGAAATAGATCTGAAACCAGGTGGTTACAAGAAGATGCGGCATGAGCGTTAAAGCGCACGAAGTGAAAGCGCGAGAGCGCCGAACGATATGCGTGAGCAGTGTCGCATCCTTCTTCTTGAAGCAAGAGCCAGGGAGTGTATGGCAGTGGCAAGCGTATAGCGTAGCGAAAGCGAGTGTGCTTGTGCACAGGGTGCGAAAGCGCCTAAGTCACTGTCTTACGACCCGAAGCCATTGTGAACTACTCGCGGGCAGGGCGAAGTTGAGTTGACGCTCGATGGAGGCCCGCAACCTGTCATGGTGTATCCTGTTGGGTGACCTGCGAGTAGGGGCGATAGACCATTCGAACATGGCAATAACGGGTCCCCTTCGAAGTATCTTTAGGATAGCCCGGGGCCAGCTCGCACATGCGGTAGAGCGACCGATTTTCTGGTTGGAGCCGAAAGGCTTCGCCTTAGAGTCAAACTCCGAATGCATGTGCTGCGTATAACCCCGGAGTCGGCGTGTGTTGGGTAAGCTAGCACCGCGAGACTTAAACGAGAGTGACTGAGGTTAAGGTCCCTAAATCCTAGTTAAGTGTGTTGAAGGAGGGTTCTGTCTTAGACAGTCGGGAGGTAGGCTTAGAAGCAGCCACCCTTTAAAAAACGCGTAACAGCGTACCGATTGAGACAGGACTCTCTGAAGATGGACGGGGCTAAACTAGGTACCGAGACCCCAGCGTGCGAAAGCATGGGTAGAGGGGCGTGCTGCGCGGCAAGAAGTACGGGCCTGAGCCCGCATGGACTGCGCAGCAGTGAAAATCCTGGTGTTAGTAATAGCAAATACGGGAAAGAATCCCGTACGCCGGAAGCACACGGTTTTCCCCGAAATGATCGTCAGCGGGGAGTTAGCCGATCCTAAGGGGGGAGCCAATCACTACCCTCCAAAAGGGAAGCATGTTAAAATTCATGCGCCTAGCGCGTAGGCGTGGCAACACAAGGCGTATTTCTGAAGCTTGGGGATAGGTCTTCATCAAGTGCAAAGGGCTGTGGAGTCTCATTATGAGGAGAAACAGCCAAATGAACTCTGACCAAATTCCTGAGCCCGTGAAAAGGGAATACGCATCGATCGCGTTAGTTCGTACCTAGAACCAGTACAGGTGCTGCTGGCTGAAAAGGCCAAGGCGTGCCAAGGTTAAATCAGGTTAGGGAAATCGGCAAGTTAGTGGCGTAAGTTTTCGATAAGCCATGTCTGTGCTTAGTAAGCGCAGATTGCAATAACTCGGGGGGGACAACTGTTTCTTTAAAACACAACTCACCGCAAAGCCGTAAGGCTTAGTACAGTGGGTGACGCCTGCTCACCGCTAGTACGCGAAACCCCGTTTCAACGGGACTAAGCGCTAGCAAAGAGCGGGGGTAACTCTGACCCTCTTAAGGTAGCGTAATACCTCGTCGCTTAATAGGCGACTTGCATGAAGGGCGTAATGATCCCCCCACTGTCCCAATCTGGTGCTTGGTGAACTCACTACGCGGTGAACATGCCGCGTACTTTCAGTGGGAAATGAAGTCTCCATGAAGCTTGACTATAGCCTGTTGTTGTTGTGTGGCGGACGCTGCAGAGCGTAAGTGGGAGCGTCGAAGCGCGGGTCTCGGCTCGCGTGGAGCGACAATGTAACACCACTCTTCGCCCGCTACGCGACTAACTGGATGCAGGACAGCTGCAGGTGGATAGTTAGACTGGGCGGTTGCTTTCGATAAGGAAACGAAAGTGACCAATGCTCTGCTTAGGTGAGTTGGAAACTCACCGTTAAGCTAAAAGGCAAATGCAGGGCTGACTGCGCGTCGAAAAGCGGGACGCGCAGACTGGAAACAGGGGCTTACCGAGCGTTGGTAGCTCTTTTAATGGGGCTCCAACCTGTCAGAAAAGTTACTCTGGAGGTAACCGGTTCGTGGCTGGTGAGAGTTCACATCGACCCAGCCGTTTGATACACCGATATGGACTTATGTCATCCTGGTAGTGCAAAAGCCACCAAGGGCCGGGCTGCTCGCCCGTTAAAGACATACATGAGTTGAGTTAAGTCCGCCGCGAGGCAGGACGGTAAAATCTACTGGAAGTGTTAGTGTCAGAGGATAAGGTGCTCCTAGTACGAGAGGAATGTAGCACCGGCGCCTCTAGTTTACCGGTTGTGCAGAGCATTGCCGGGTAGCCACGCGCTAAGGGATAAGTCCTGAAAGCATCTAAGGACGAAGCCCAATCCGAAACGAGACACTATGGCGGTCGTATTACACGACTTCGATAGGGTGGGCGTGTAAGCAGAAAGCGCAAGCGATCTGCGAGCGCACCACTACTAAAGCCTAATGTTACAAGCTTGCTTCTCTTTCTTTTTTGTTTGTTTCCTAAGTCATAGCTGAGCGCGTCTCATCTAGACTAACATTCAATCACAGAGATGTCCAATTTTCTTGCGGTTCTAGCCTGAAATCTGTCGGACGTCACAAATTCGTATCCGTTCACCAAGGCTACCGCCAAGAACAAGGCATCGTAAAACGCAATCTTCTCCTTTACTGAAATCTGCAGGGCCCTGACTATGCATTCCTTATGATTCACCAGTGTCGCGGCTGACTGATAGAGGGTCAATATCTCCTCGGCATATTTTAGCTCAATCTCCCTCTTGTTTATCTTTTTCCACAGGGCGTTTCCGAGCTCTTCGATTGCCAGGGAGAGGGTAACTGAACCAAGCAGATACTCCCCTGCCCTCTCCCATCCTGGCTCTTTCGAAAAATATTTTACGATTGAAGAAGAATCAATGAGTCGCATATCTATCCTCCCTTACGGAGTCCGCTGCGAACCCCTTTTTGGAAGGAGTTACCCTCTTTTCAACTATCTCTCTCAATCTAAGCATGGCCTCTCTAGACATCTCCGCTTTTGCGAGATTCTCCAGATATCTGCCCACTAATTTTGATAGATTTGCCCTTCTTCGAGATAACGCCTTTTTTACATCCTTGTTAACCCTGACGCTTATTACTTCGGTCTTCATAGCTATCACATAACTTTGCGCAAGAACGTTTATAAACTTAAGTATACATCTGTAAACATTTGCGGCATTCAAGCGAACAGCTGCAGAACAATCCTATCAGGCTTCTTCTCTTCCTTTTTTGTTTTTTAAAGGCTTAGCGGAAGCCATGCCCGGAAAACCTTATAAGTATTAAAAAGTCTTGTCTAAGGGATTGAATGAGGAAGGGCCAGCTCAAAGAGGGCAGGAAGGTCTCCCTTTACGGCTACTGGGAGGACATACGCGACCTCGGAGGGATAAAGTTCCTTATATTCCGGGACAACGAAGGGAAACTGCAGGTCACGCTTAACAGGAACATCATAGGGGAGAAGCTTGTCGATCAGATACTCTCGACCCCGCGCGAATCCGTGATAAAGATAGTTGGCACGGCCAAGGCGGAGCCTAGGGCGCCCAGGGGCATGGAGATTGTTCCGATAAAGTACGAGGTCATATCCGAGGCGGAGAAGAACCTGCCCATAGACGTGAACAAGAAGAACGTCAGCAGCTTCGACCTCCGGCTGGACTGGCGCTTCCTGGACCTCAGGACCCACAAGAGCAAGCTGATATTCCTGATCTCGTCGGATTTCGAGAGGTGGCTCAGGGACTACTTCTACAGGAAGGGAGTTATCGAGGTGCACACGCCGAAGCTGATGGGGGCCCCGTCCGAGTCGGGCGCCGAGATGTTCAGGGTGGAATATTTCAACAAGGTCGCATATCTCGCGCAGTCGCCGCAGTTCTACAAGCAGATGGCCATATGCGCTGGCTTCGAGAAGGTCTTCGAGATAGGGCCTGTGTTCAGGGCCGAGCCATCGTTCACTGCGAGGCACGTCACGGAGTTCACGTCGGTCGACATGGAGATGGCGCACATAAAATCGGTAAAGGACGTGATGCGCTTCCAGGAGAAATGGCTTGCATACGCGCTTTCGAAAGTGAAGAGCAAGTGGGGCGACACCATAAAGAAGGAGTTCGGCGTCGAGGTCACAGTGCCGAAGCTGCCCTTCCCCCGGATCACCATGGCCGAGGCGCATGAGATACTGGGCGCGAGCGGGAAGAAGTACACCGAAAACGAGGACATCTCGAACGCGGACGAGGCGCTGGTGTCCGAGTACGTGAAGAACAAGTTCGGGCACGATTTCGTGTTCGTCACGGACTACCCCTGGGCGGTGAGGCCTTTCTACCACATGAGGAAGAAAGGCAACAAGAACGTTACGCTGAGCTACGACCTGCTGTACAAGGGACTTGAGATAACGACAGGATCGCAGAGGGAGCACAGGCACCGCATCCTGGTGGAGCAGGCGAAGGAGAAGGGCCTTGATACCGAAAAGCTTGAGTTCTACCTCAACTTCTTCAGGTACGGGGCGCCTCCGCACGGGGGGCTCGGCCTGGGGCTTGCGAGAACGGTCAGGCAGATGCTCGGCATGGAGAGCGTCCAGGAAGTGACGCTTGTACCGAGAGATCCAAACCGGCTATACCCCTGACGGGGTCAGCCTCCTCTCAGGCGAGGCCCTCAATTTCCTGATTGCCTCTCCGAACTCTTCCTCCTCTGCAGCCTCTTCGATGCTAACCTCAGCTAGCTCAGGCTTAGCTTTCATATGTCCACTCCTGGTTTTATTCAGTGGATGGAGGATTTAAAGGTATCTCCGAAAGTTGTCCGGGGTAGCCGACGGGTTCACTACCTCTTGAGTCTGTCAACCATCTCGTGGACCCGCTTCGCCACGTCCTTCGGATTCAGGTTGCCCTTCCGCGACAGCTCGCCTATTATGAAATTGAGCGCCTTCTTGTTCTTCTCGGCGTCCTTTATGATGTCGCCGTTCTTCTCTATGAACTCCGCGATGAGACTGTCCAGCTCCTTGGGACTCATCTGCTCATGCCTTATTCCGGAGGCCCTTCCCGCCTCGACCTCCTTTATTACCTCTCCGGTGACGACGATGTCCTTGCCCACGAGCCCGATTATCTCCTCGAAGCTCTTCTCCGACATGTCCTCGCGCTCGTATTTCTTGACCCGCTCCAGCGCGTGGATGACGTTCTTTATGTCATACCTGTCCTTGAACTTGTCTATCAGCTCCAGGCCCCTCCTGTCGAACATAGTGAGCTCCGTGAACGTCTTCGCGCCGACGCCGTACTTCTTCTCGAAACTGAGCGCTATGTCGCTTATGTAGGTGGGCTTCTTGTAGTCCATGCCGCCTAGGTCGAAGGTGGTGAGATCGGGCTCGTACACGTAGCCGTACTCCTCGTCGGTCTCCTTCTCCCTCAGCGTCTCGGTGGTCTTCCTCTTCTCGTTGTAGCCCCTCGTCTCCTTCGCGATCGTCCCGCCCTCCTTTATTATCCTGCCCTGCCTCGCGATCTCGTACTTCGTGGCTTCGATCAGGTTCTTGATCCCCGTTATGTTCTTTATCTCGACCCTCGTCTCCGCGAGCGATATGTTGAGGTCGGTCTTCAGCTCCTTGTTTATGTCAACGCCGAGATAGTAGAGCAGGCTCCTGAGCGTCCTGAGGAAGGCCCACAGCCCTTTCTCGCTGACTATGTCTGGTTCGGTGACTATCTCGACGAGCGGAGTGCCGCACCTGTTGAAGTCCAAAAGCGTCAGGGCGCCCTCCCTGACTATCTTTGAAGGATCCTCCTCTATCTGCACCCTCCTTATCCTCACTGTCCCCTCGTCCGTCTGCAGGCGCCCGGCCCCGCCGATGGACCCATCCAGTTGGGTTATCTGGTAGGATTTAGGCAGGTCTGGATAGAAGTATACCTTTCTCACGAACGAGGCTTTCCTGTTTATCTCGCAGTGCAGCGCGCTGGCTATTCCGAGGGCGGACCTCACCGCCTCCTCGTTGAGCATCGGCTTGGATCCGGGGAACCCCATGCAGATCGGACATATCTCGGTGTTGGGCGTGTCCGACTCCATGCCGCAGGAGCAGAACAGCTTGGACTTTGTCGGCAATGCGACGTGTATCTCTAGTCCTATCTTCATAGATCTCCCAGATTGCGCTTGAACTTGTACGTGAACGACTTCTCCCACTCGCTGACGAAGTCAAGCAGCGCGTAGTCGTTCGCCTGACCTGTCACCAGCTGCGCCCCCAGCGGCATGCCATCGACGTACTCGTAAGGGAAGGAGACGTGGGGGAAGCCGCCGACGTTGGGCGGTATGGTGAATATGTCCATGGCATAGTTCTGCACGGGGCTCAGCTTGGCCGTTTCGCTTATCTTCGGTGGCAATATCGGCAGTGTGGGCGAGAGTATGAATCCATCCTTCATGGCCTTGCTCATCTCGTTGATTATCATCCTCCTTATCATGAGCGCCTTGGTGTAGTACCTGTCCTTGACGCTCTCGCCCCTGATGAATGTACCGAGTATCACCCTCCTCTTCGCCTCCGCACCGAAGTTCGCCCTCGCCTCGGTGAAGAACTCGTTGTACTGCTTGTTGAACTCTCCGTACTGGTAGCCGTACTTGTAGCCGTTGTACTTCGCGAGGTTGGTGGATGCCTCCGCCATGGCGATTATGTAGTATGGCGCTATCGCCTTCCCGAGTATGTCTAGGCTGATCTCGGCTATCTCATAGCCAAGTCCCTCGACCCTGTTGAGCAGTTTCTCGAAATGGCCCTTTACCGCCTCGTCCGCCCCATCCATCAGCTCCTTGACGACGAGTATCTTCCTCTTCTTCGAGCTGGTGATCTTACCTACGGCGCAGGTCATATCATAGTCGTCAGGCCCTTTTATCGTGTCGAACACGATTTTCGCATCCTCAGCGCTCCTGGCCATCACCCCTATCTTGTCTAGCGAGTTCGCATAGTCTATCAGTCCATATCTGGATACCGCACCGTATGTTGGGGTGAATCCGACGACGCCGTTCAGCGCCGCAGGCGCGGATATGGAACCTCCAGTCGACTCCGCCAGCGCGACATGGTACTTCAGCGACGCTGTCGCGACCGCTGCTCCGCTGCTCGACCCTCCGGCCGCATAATCTGGATCGAAGGCATTCCTTGCAGGAGTCTCGCAGTTTATGCCGAACGTGCCGAACCCGAACTCGTCCATGTTCGTCTCTCCAAGGAAGCAGAACCTCTTGCTGTTGAGCATCCTCTCTATGACCGTTGCATTGAATGGAGGCACGTATCCCTTGAGCATCTTGGACGCGGCGGTTGTCTCGAATCCCTTTACGCAGATGTTCGCCTTGGAGCTGAACGGCATCAGGTCCGAATGGCCTTCAGCCAGGTCCTCATTGATGGTCGTGAAGGCATGGTGCGTCCTGTTCAGCTTGGCCACGTCGGAAAGCAGCTTCTCATAGTAACCGGAAGGCTTCTTCTTCGCTGCAAACTCCCTTATGTAGCTGGTCATAGCTTCGGCCCGCGTATGTATTCGTCGTGGAATGTGGCGCCCTTCTTCAAGCCATCGATATCCTTGAACTTCCTTATTACGTCCTTCCTGAACCTGGTCGGAACGTCTATGGGCTGGTATGCCGGCTTCTCCCTGCATTCCACGGCCTGGATCCGGTCGAAGTAGGAGATTATCTCCTCTATGTCATTCCTTATCTTTGCTCTTTCCTCGGTGCTGAGCCTAACCCTTGAGATCTTCAGGAGGCGCTCGAACTCGCTGTCCTTCATAATTCCGTATTTGTGCGCCACCAATTATAAAACCGATGTTCAGTCATTCTCCGACTGGTAAAACGCGCAGTTCACGCTAAGCAGGCAAAGAGTAATAGCGTTTTCCATCGGAATATATTAGTTGGTAGTGCGGGATGCCCGAGGATAAGCTGCTCGAGAAGTACAACAGCCTATATCTAGAGGTGATAATGCGCTACAAGGAGTACATAGAGGAGCGGGAGACGCTGCACGTCGCCGAGCTCCCTACTCTCGTCGTGCCCAATGATGAGGCCGTAGTCTCCAGCGTCAAGAACATAAAGGCGATGTTCTCGTCCTATGGGTATGATGCCGACTTCCCGGAGGCCGCGAGGGAGGCTGAGTGGTACATCAGGGAGCGGATAACCACAACAAGTCTGCCGATCCAGTTCTGGCTGAGGCCGAGCCAGACGATAACTCTCGAGGCAGGGGACGTGTTCGACAAGGCGGTCCTCCTGTGCAGCCTTCTCATAGGCCTGGGCAACGTATCGAGCAAGATAGTTGCAGTGATGGACGGTAGCAGCAGGAAGATCGCCGTCTACTGCGAATTCAACGACAGGATCATGTTCTTCGACATGGACGGAAAGGCGGCTGAGTTCGGTACGAAAGACGAGATGCTCTCAAGCATGGGGATTGGAAAGGGCGAGGACGTAACGGCCTACGAATTCAACGACAAGATGTACAACAACTTGGCGTAAGTGGAGTCCATCGTAGATAAAAAACACAGTCTGGGCCCGCGGAGAATCGGACTCCGGGTCTTCTCTCTGTGAAAGAGACGTCTTACCACTCGACTACGAGCCCATTGCTAACAGTATGCTCTGCGAAACAATATAAAATTAGCACGGCATAGGTAATTGATAGTATGCCTTTTTACACAGGGAAAGGGGATAGAGGGGGCTCCTGCCTTTTCGGAAGCAAAAGAGTCCCGAAGGGAGATCCCATATTCGACGTTATAGGCGACGTGGACGAGCTCAACAGCTCTGTCGGAGTCGCGCTTTACTACATCCGCGATGATCTAGTGAGAGGCGAGCTGCGCGCGGTGCAGAACGACCTTTTTGTGGTCGGGTCGGGCCTAGCATCGCCCCAGAACGACGGGATAAAGGCAGGTAAGCTTGGCAGCAAGGAGGTCGCAAGACTCGAGGACGCGATGAGGGACATAGAGCGAAGGGTTCCCCCGCCAAAGAAGTTCGTGATCCCGGGAGGCTGCGAGGGAGCGGTGCACCTGCACGCCGCACGGGCGGCCGCTAGAAGGGCGGAGAGGAGCGCCATAAGGGCCTCCGGCAAATGCAAAGTGGACGCCGAGGCGCTGAGATACCTGAACAGGCTCTCGTCCTATCTCTTCGCCGCCGCGATATACCTGAACTATATCGAAGGGATAAAGGAATCGCACCCGACCTATTGAGGCTGCGCCTGCACGCTGAAGTACTCCCTGAATTTGTTGGTCACGCTGATTCTCCTGCTCCTTCCCTGCTTCTTCGACTCTATGAAGCCCTTCTCGGTGAGCTCCTTTACGTGGTCGTAGGTCGATGCCCCGAAGAGCCTGACAAGCTCGCTCTGCAGCGCGTTGTCGTTCTTGCTGACGTACGCCAGAAGCCTCAGGGACCCCTTCGTTATGTCGGGACCGCTGGCGAACCTGCTGACCTTGCTGGCATACGGCTCCTTCAGGCTGAACATGAACCTCTTGTCGATCTCCACGACCTCGATCGCGGTGTCCCTAGTCCTGTAGTCGTCGGCAAGTTCCCTGACCAGTTTCTCCACGTGGCCAACCGACGCTATGCCGGTCATCTCCGCGAGCTCGCCCGCGCTGAGCGCATTGGTGGACATGAACAGCGCTGCCTCGACGAGCTTCCTGTAATCCTGCTGTGCCTCCACCCTGCCACCTAGTTCAGCGCTATTATTATCTCCCTGAAGAAGTCCTCCTGGATCAGGAGCACACGGTTCCTGTTGGCGAGGAACAGAAGCGGTATGAACACATCGAGCAGCGCGTCGGGACTCTGCGACAGCGAGCGCAGGGATGAGAACGTCAGCGCCCTGCTGGAGTCCACATTCTCCTTTATGACGGAATACAGGGCCTCCACATCCGCCTCCACGTCGACCCTCGTCAGCACGAGCGGAACCGACTTCCCCTCGCTCATCAGCCTCTCGGTCCTGTACTCCTTGAGCCTCATCGCCTCGTCCAGTGCACTTATGAGCTCGTGGAGCGTGACCCTCCTCCTCGGGGGCAGCCTCAGCCTCACGGACAGGCCGTCGACCTGCACGAACGGCCTCTCGGAAGGGATAGAACCGTCCATCTCGGCCGCGACGGGGTCCTCGAGCTCCAGCATGTCGCTCTTGAGCCTCAGCATTATGGACGCGGCCAGTATGATGTTCGCGGGCACCCTGAGGTCCATGACCCGCAGCCCCCTTACGACGTCGACGTACTTGCCCACTATGTCGATTATGTCCAGGTCCCAAGGGTTCAACTCGTCCTTCTTGACCAGGTCCAGGAGTATGTCCTTCCACGTCGCCTCCTTGACGAAGTCCTCTATGTTGAAACGAGGCAGGCTAACAACTGCCGTCAGGCTCTGCATCCGGTCGCCGGAATTAATCGAGAGATATAGAAATAAATACCTTAGCTACCTGCACGGCTGGTTGCGCGGGCGGGGCTTTTACCGGAAGGGCATGGAGAAATTCGGACAGGTACGCATCCATAATTTAATGTTTTGGCTTTCAATATGCTGGGGTTGCATGTCTGCTTTTAAGAACGAGTTCACGTACAGGCGCCTGCTGGACGGTGGCAAGGAGGAGGAGTTCGATGCACTTTTCGAAGGCGCGGTCGCCGAAGTGAAGAGGACGGTTCTCGGTAAGAGGTTCCCGATGTGGATAGGCGGAAAGGAGGAGTACGCCAGCGAGGAGCTCCTGGAGATGTCTCCCATAGACGGCTCACTCATCGGAAGGTTCCAGAAGGGCACGCGTGAGCACGCCAGGCTAGCCATCGGGGCCGCGCTCTCCGCCTTCGGGGCGTGGAGCCGGACGGACTACAGGGAGCGCGCAAAGATCATGGCGAACGCGGCGGGCGCCTTCAGGAAGCGCAAGTTCGAGGTCGCCGCTGCGCTGAGCATCGAGAACGGGAAGACCCGATACGAGTCTGTAGGAGAGGTGGACGAGGCCATAGACTTCCTGAACTACTATTCCGGAGAGATCTTGAGGAACAGGGGCTATGTGAGGAAGACCAAGATACTTGGCACCGCGAAGGACGTTGCCGAGGGCTTCCAGGGCGCCCCGGGAAAAGGGGAGAAGGTCACAATAGCGATGAAACCCTACGGAGTGTTCGGGGTCATAGCGCCGTTCAACTTCCCGATATCGATATCCACAGGCATGAGCTGCGGTGCGGCCATAACAGGCAACACGGTGGTCTTCAAACCCTCCTCGACCGATGAATCGACGATGCTGACTGGCCTGAAGATCTATGAAATATTCAAGGAGGCGGGCGTGCCGGATGGCGTCTTCAACTATGTCACAGGCCCCGGATCTGAGGTGGGCGACGAGCTCGTCGTCAACAGGGACGTCAGCGGAATAGTGTTCACGGGCTCGAGGGCCACTGGAATGGGCATGATAAGGAAGTTTTACGACCTTGGTCAGCAGAAAGTCTTCGTCGTGGAAATGGGAGGGAAGAACCCCGCCATTGTTTCGAAGTACGCAGACATTGGAGATGCTGTCGAGGGAATCGCATCTTCGGCTTTCGGTTACGCGGGCCAGAAGTGCAGCGCATGCTCGAGGGTCTACGTCCAGGAATCGGTAAAGGAGGAGTTCATAAGCGGGCTTGTAGACAAGATGAGGTCGATGAAGATCGGGAACCCGCTTGACAAGGACGTTTACGTTGGCCCGCTTGTGGGAAGCAAGGCTCTCTCCAGGTACACTTCGAGCGTGGAGGAGGCGAAGAGGTCGGGAAGGGTCGTATACGGAGGCAATGCTGCCAACACGGGGCTGGGTGGCGCTTACGTAGAGCCGACGCTGGTCGAAGTGGGGCAGTCGAGCCGGCTGATGCACGACGAGCTTTTCGTCCCCATGCTGGCCCTTGACACATTCGGGAAGTTCGAGGAGGCGTTGGCAAAGGCAAATGACGTCGAATACGGGCTGACCGCCGGCCTATACAGCAGGAACAGGAAGGAGATCAGGGAGTTCTCGAATGGAATCCAGGCAGGCACCGTATACATAAACAGGAAGTCTGACGCGACGACCGGAGCGATAGTCGGCGCGCACACCTTCGTCGGCTGGAAGGGAAGCGGACTCTCAGGCAAGGGCACGGGCAGCAGGTTCTACCTACAGCAGTTCCTGAGGGAACAGAGCCTGGCCGAGGTAAAGTGACGGCATATGATGCGTTTGCTCCATCGGGTGCTCAGGCCGAAATATGGCAAGGGAAGGATACGCCATAAGGGCAGGACGATCGACGTTTATCTCGCCGATTCCTTCGCTGCGATGCTGTTCGGGCTCATGTATTGGGAAAGGCTTGAGAAGGGCAAGGGGATGCTCTTCACGCTGAACAGCGAGGGCAGGATATCCGCAGGGATATGGATGCTGAACATGAGGTTCCCGATAGACATCGTCTGGATGGATTCTGACGGGAGGGTCGTGGACATTGAAGAAAAGGCAAAACCGTGCGCATCGTTCTTTCGATGCAAGACTTATGTGCCTGGTTCCAAGGCGAAGTACGTGCTTGAGCTGAACGCTGGTTCAGCGCGGAAGCTGGGAATAAAAGTAGGAAGCAGGATGAGCGTTGGAGCGCCTTCAAGAGGGAATTGACGGGGTGAAAAAGGAGAGGTGCGCAAAAGGATGGGATATTAGGAGTGGACTTGTTAAAAAACAAGCTTGCGCACCTCCAAGCACGAGTCATAGAAATGAATTCATGCTACACATATTGTGCATAAGGGTATATAAATACTTATTGGAATAATATTTCGTATATAAGCGAAATATATGTAAAATACTGCATATATATTACGATTTTGAGATGCATTCATGCCCGCGAAAAGGAAAACGCAGAATTACGTGAAGAACGATCTGCCATACGCGCTGCTCATGAGCCTCTACGAGGATTCAAGGGCGTCGCTGCGCGGTCTGGGAAAGAGATTCAAGATCTCGTACCATGTCATCAACTCCGTGCTTGAGGAGCTGGAGGACAAATACGACATAAAATACACGCTCGAGCTCGATGAGACCAGGCTCGGCTTCGTCGAGGGAAAGATAATAACGATAAAGTTCGGGATAAAGCCCGGAATAGACTTCATCAAGGAGAGAATAAGAAAGGACTTCTTCATACAGGATGCATATCTTGCCGAGGGAGATTTCGACCTGCTGCTGTACGTGGTCGGCGTCGAGCCCAAGGACTTCCAGAAATGGCAGTGGACCCTCAGGATGGGCCTGAGCAAGTACAAGCCTGCGCTGAAGTTCTCAAACGTGAGCTCTAGAATCATGGGCTTCTTCCCGATAAAGAGCAGCCTGATAAAGGAATCCGAGGAACTGTCCAAGGGGGAAAGGGCGGTCCTGATGCTGCTCAATGACAACTCAAGGATGAGGCTCAGCGATATCGCGAAGAGGCTGAAGATGAGCCCGGACAAGGTAGTGTATCTGATAAAGAAGCTCAAGGAGATGGGCGCCATAAAGCGGTTTACCGCACTGACGCAGAACCCCGACAAGAGGATACTGTACGCGTACGGAGCGTACATGATACCCACCGAAGAGCACATAGAGCTGGCAATCACCATGGCAAAAGAGATAGTGAATGAGGATTTGCACGAAACGGTGAACGATTACGCCGTGACGGCCGACATGAATGGAAACTATGACTTTTTCGCAGTCTGTGCGTTCAAAAACGGTGAGACGCTGTCGCGGAGGGGGGCGGAGTTCGCAAGGGAAGTTTGGCTCAGAGAAGACCCTGTGATAGACAAGGCCCTTCTGACCGACATCATAGTAGGAAAGTGGCCGTTCCATCTTGAAAATTATGGGGCGTATAGGACAATTCTAGAGAATCTCCTATCCCAAAAAGCCAGGATTGCGCGGACATAATCCGTCAATCAGACGGATTCCCATAAAGCATCGTAGTTCGAAGTTTGCCCAGAAAAAGACGCGATTATCCAAACAGCGCTTTTGTGATTGATTTCTTGACTCTCAGCCGGCCGTAGTAGTCGTCCTTGAACTTCACATCTGCCCCGGTGGTAAGAGCCATAGTCGGACAACCTCCGCCGGTTCCTCCGGCCCCCCCAGTAGCGACGAAAACCATGCGTCTTTTATTAACGTGAAACCTTCCTAATTTCGTTTTCATCCTATTACCATGCGCCGCAACTATCTCCGCGACCTCCGCGCTGCCCTGAACCTCATCCTCGTCTTCCTCTTGAGTCTCGCTATGGCCTTGGCCCGGTATGCCTTCCCGCTCTTCCTCCTCTTCTTCTTTACGGTTTTCTGCACCATCAAATCACAAACATGATCCTTCTAGACCCATGAGCCTATGCCCTTCTGGCCCGCCTGGGATTTCAACTCCGCAAGGGTGTCCGCGAACTTCGCTATGCGTTCGTGCGAGAACCCGTGCTCGTCACTCATAAACCTTACCAGCGCCCCTTTATTTACTTTCGCATTAATTTCTACCGCCTTCCTGCCGATATCGATCGTCTCCGGCTCCAGGAACAGTTTCTCGACCTCTGCAGGATCCACGTCGAACTCCTTGCCGTACTTCACCCTTACGTGATTCACTATAGAATCAAGGCTCTTGTGCTCCTTCGCGATCTTCAGCGCAGTCTTGGGCCCGATGCCTTCTATGCCTGAGTTGAAGTCGGTGCCCATCAGCATGCCGAGCCAGATCAGCTGGTTCCTGTTTATCCCCAGACTGTCGAGCAGCCTGCGCAGCTCGATCCTCTCAGGGGTGACATCGATGTAGACGTTCTTCCTCGGGAGCTTCCTCCTTCCGGTTATGGTGAGGTTCCTTACTGCGACCTTGGACCCGAACAGGAAGAGGTCGTAGTCCTGGCTTGCGCTCGCGTAGACCGCGCCGTCCTGGGTCATGCGCGCGGCCTGCGCCTCGCCCTCGCTGGGCGCCTGCACGTGCACCACTCCCATGTCGGTAAGGAGCTCCTTCGCGCTCTCGACTATGTCCTTGCTTATCTTGGAGCTCGCGACCGCATGCGCCCTGGCCTCCTCGATCATCCCCTTCCGCAGCGACCTGTTCCACTCCTTAAGCTCCTCGGCCCTGCGGCTCGCCCTCGCCTCGAGCGTCCTGCGCTTGAGCGCCGGCGGGATCCCGTCGAAGACGTAGACGGGGTTTATCCTGTGCTCCACCAGGCTTATCGTCCTGTAGAAGAGGCCGGAGAGGTGGCTTGTTATCCTGCCCTTCGAGTCCATCAGGGGCGTCCCGTCAGGCTGCCTTATTATCGTTATGAACTGGTAGATCGTGTTGTACGCGTCGATCGCTATGGTCTTGCCAGCGAGGTCGTCGAAGGTTATCTTCTCCTTCGCTTCTGCTACTAGGGACCCCAGCGCTACCGCCAATCACTCGCCCGCTTTCCCTTTCCCCTTCTTGAGCGCCGCATCCCAGAGGCTAATGGGCTCGTCCCTCCGCGGGCCCGCCGACACCGCCTTCTCGTCGCCCTTCGCCAGCAGCCTTATGCCGAGCTCCCTCTCAAGCTTCTTCCTCTCCTTCTCGGTCGGGGGGACCCTCTGCTTCTCTATCCTGACGAGCGTGCTCTCCTTCTCGCTTATCCGCTCCGCCAACACCTTAATGGGCAGGCCCAGCGCCTCGCGCGCCTTCCTTATGACCTCGCCGTAGTCGTCCACGAGCTCTGCCTCCTCTGCGCTGGCCGCGGCCGCGGGGCGCGGCGCGTTCCTCTCGGCGCCTCTGGGTAGCCTGCGCGGCTTGCCCCTGCCCTCGGCGCACTTCGCGCAGGCCAGCATTGCCGCGCCTTCCACGTTCACGTCGTAAAGTTCATCAGCGTCCCTTCCGCAGATTTCGCATTCGGCCATTGACCCAACCCAATCTAAAATTTAGAACCAATAAATAATAATAAGGATAACAATAAAACTGATACCATGCCGCGCGGTCCTGCCAAGAAAGAAAATAACGCAAAAAAACAGAAGCGGGGGATTGCGCGCGCGCATTCCCGAGAAATCACGGTCCTGGCGGCCGTCCTGACCGTTCTGGCGATAGGCATCCTCTACTTCGTCAACGGAAACATCATTCTCAGGTTCGCCGCGGCGCTGGCGGTACTTATGCTGTCGGGCAGCGCGATAGCCGCGGTCAACGGGATGCAGAGCTCGTACGGCCTGTACCTGCTCGGCGGGAAGGGTGGAATGGACTTCGTGGACTCGCTATCCAAGAAAAACATCAGGTTCTGGACATTCCTCAGCGACTGGGGCCTCGCGGTCAGCTTCGGGCTGCTCTCTTTCGCGATGTTCCGCAGGCAGGTCAGCAAGAAGATGATCCTGTTCGGGATCGTGTCCGTGGTTGCCATACTGGTGTTCGTATATCCCTACCTGTCGGTCGTCATCAGCTTCATAAACATACCCCAGCTCACGGCGGAGGCCGCTAGCGCCAGCAGTTCCGCCGCCCCCAGCGCGTACATCTTCTACTACCTGCTTATCGCCTCGGGCGTTATCGGAGGGCTCAGCGTCTTCGGGATGTACGCCATATTCTATGGAGGCGGAAAAATCCTCTACGGCATCCTCCTCTTCATTGCAGAGTATCTTTCCTCAAAGCCCGACACTTCGGGACTCAGCAGCCAGGTGCCGGGGGTGGCTCCCCTGATACCTGGATTGACCCTTCCCCTTGTCGCGGGCCTGATATCCCTCATTGCCATATTGATAATCCACGAGTTCTCGCACGGCGCCCTGGCCAGGATAGCGAAGGTGAAGCTGAAATCGATAGGCGTTGTCCTCTTCGGCATAATCCCGATAGGCGCATTCGTCGAGCCTGACGAGAAAGCGATAAAGAGGCTCGGCGCAAAGGACAAGGACCGGATATTCGCTGCTGGGGTATCCGCCAACATTCTTGCCTCGCTCGTCTTCTTCGTGGCGGTCGCGATGATGATATACCTTGTGCTGCCGAGCATCGGCACTGGCGGAGTGAGGGTGACCGGAGTGCTGCCGAACACAACGGCCTATGGTGTGATAGCCCCGAACACCGTAATACTCAAGTGGAACGGGGTGGCGATAACGAACGATTACGACCTGGCGCGCGTCGAGGCAGGCTACGTTGCGGGGAACTACGTGAACGTGACTACCAGCGCGGGCAGCTACCTGCTGATGCCGAGCAGCGAGGGCAAGCTGGGGATTGCATGGGCGCCTGCGGTCGCGACCACGGCCTTCCAGATCGCGAACTTCGTTTATTCCGTTGTCGCGCTTCTGTTCGCGCTCAATTTCTTCGTGGCCGTGCTCAATCTCCTGCCAATCCCGGGCTTTGACGGGTGGAGGATATACGAGGGCAAGGTAAAGAACAAGAAGGCCCTGATGGCCATCGCTGTGCTTCTGATCGCCGCTATCGTTGTCAACGCGCTCCCGTGGTTATGGACATTGTGACCAAATCCGCAATATGTTTTTATGCCTTTTTACTCATATAGTTGCAGGCGACAGTGTATCACATGGAAACAGTACCACCCAATCAGAACGAGTTTTCCTCCCCGGACGACGAGGAACTGCTGAAATTCATAGAGCTAGCCAAGCCCAAGATCTACGTGGTCGGCACCGGAGGGAGCGGCTCGAACACCATAGCGAGAATGTCTGAGATGAACATAGAGGGCGCTACGCTCATAGCCATGAACACGGACGCGCAGCACCTCACGAGGATAAGGTCGCACAGGAAGCTCCTGCTCGGGAAGAAGACAACGCGCGGACTCGGCGCTGGGAGCGACCCGCACATGGGGGAGGAGGCCACCAACGAGAGCAAGGGCGACGTGAAGCACCTGATAGGCGACGCGCAGCTGGTATTCATAACGTGCGGACTGGGAGGGGGGACCGGCACCGGCTCCGCTCCGGTGATAGCGCACGAGGCCAAGGAGGCCGGCGCGCTGTCCATAGCGATAGTGACCCTTCCGTTCCTCAGCGAGGGCAGGGCAAGGATGAGGAATGCGCTTGAGGGGCTCGCGAAGCTGAAGAGGACGACGGACACGACCATAATAATACCCAACGACAAGCTGCTCAACATCGCGCCCGACCTTCCGCTCAACATGGCATTCAAGGTGAGCGACGAGATCCTCGCCAACGCGACGAAGGGCATAATCGAGATGGTGACCAAGCCGGGCATGGTGAACCTCGACTTCGCGGACCTGAGGAGCGTGCTGAAGGACTCGGGTTACGCCGTGATAGGCATGGGGGAGAGCGCTTCCCTGCAGTCCAAGGACAGGGCGATAGTGGCCGTGGAGAACACGCTCAAGAGCCCGCTGCTCGACGTCGACATAAGCACCACCAAGAAGGCGCTCGTCAACATCGTCGGAGGGCAGGACCTCACGCTCAGGGAGGCTGAGAGCATCTTCCAGGAGGTCTCGGGCAGGATAAGCGAGGACGCGATGATGAAGTGGGGCGCGAGGATAGAGACTGACATGCACAAGAACGCGCTGAAGATAATGGTCGTCATGGGCGGCGTCGAGTACGCCGACTACTCCGAGGACGGGATAAAGAAGAAGATGGCGGCGAAGGAGGACTCGGACCTGGACGGGATGTTCGAGGACTGAGCGGGGTCCGCGTAAACATTTAAGATGCTTCGCCAGCAAATACAACCATGGACTTCAATCCTGTCGCTTCATTGAAGAGCTTCTACACGAACGCAAGGCACATAATCAGCGTGAGCGGCAAGCCGAGCAACGACGAGTTCATGAGGACGCTCAAGGTTGTGCTGCTCGGCGCGCTAGCCCTCGGTATCTTCGGGTTCGCGATATCCCTCATTGTAGGCCTGATTGTTTAGCATGGAGGCCGACATCGACTACACGAAGTCCGCGCAGGAGAACGCACAGCGCTATTTCGAGAGGTCGAAGGAGGCGAAGAGGAAGCTTGAGGGGGCGGAGCGGGCGATCAAGAGGCTCGACGGGGAGGTGCAGTCCCTCGAGAAGTCGAAAATCCTTGATAAGAAGATCAGGAAGGTAGTGGAACGCGAGTGGTACGAGAAGTTCTACTGGTTCTTCACCAGCGGAGGGACGCTCGCGACAGGGGGCAGGAGCGCGCAGCAGAACGAGGAGCTGGCGTCCAAGCATCTGGGCGCGGGCGACCTGTTCTTCCACGCAAACATCTTCGGCGCGTCCGCAGTCGTGCTGAAGGACGGGAAGGCGGCGGGCGACGAGGTCAAGGAGGAGGCTGCGCAGTTCGCCGCATGCTTCTCGAAGGCTTGGGAGAGCGGCCAGTCCTCTGTGGACGTCTTCGCGGTGGGAAAGGAGCAGCTCTCCAAGTCGAGCAGGGCGGGATACCTCGGCACGGGCAGCTTCCTCATGTCAGGGGAGAGGGAGTGGTTCAAGAACGTCAAGCTAGAGCTACTCGCGCTGCTTCTGGAAATGAAGGAGCCGCGGGAGAGCAAGCCGCAAACAAGATTCTGCGTCGTCCCATACCTGACCTATTCCAAAATGCAGGGCGCAAAGGGAATCCGGCTAACCCCTGGCAAGACCAAGAAGTCGGAGGCCGCAGGCAAGCTATCGCGTCTGCTCAGCTACGAGGATATAGATTACATAATGCAGCATCTTCCGCCGGGGGAGTTCCACCTAGAGAGCCTCTGAAGGCCTCGCTCATTCTCCCGCTCTCTTTACCGACGCCTTTATCTGCTCCAGCGCCTTGTCCTTCCCCTCCCATCCGCTGACCTCGGCCCATTTCCCTGGCTCAATGCTCTTGTAGTAGGAGAAGAAATGCGCAATCATGCTTCTCGTGGCCTCAGGCAGCTGTGAGATGTCGTCAATGTCCTTGAAGGCCGCGTCGACCTTCGCCTTCGGGACGGCCATTATCTTGGTGTCTATGCCTTCCTCGTCCTTCATCAGCAGGAGGCCTATCGGCCTCACCGCTACGAAGCTTCCCGTCGCGAAAGGCGCGCTGCTGATGACCATCACGTCGAGCGGGTCGCCGTCCTCGCCCTTCGTGCCGGCGATGAATCCATAGTTGTGTGGGTAGAACATCGCCGTGTGCAGGACTCGGTCCACTTTCATGATGCCCGAAGCCTCGTCGAGCTCGTATTTTATGTTGCTTCCCTTAGGTATCTCTATGAAAGCGTTCACTTCTGCAGGCGCGTCCTTTCCAATTTTGAGTTTCATCCTCTCACCGCGATAGGATATTGTGCGTGGGATTTAATAGCGCTTTTCCTGGCGCTTGAGAGCGGGCTCACCTGCTGGATTTCGGCCGGAATAGCGACGCGTACGCTATCAGCAGCCGGAGGGGCTTCCCGAATATCTCTATGTTCCTGCTTATCTTTGTCAGCAGCGCCAGCTCCTTCTTCTTCACGGCGCCCGTCAGGATCAGGAGCGGCGGATACAGCGCCAGCACGGCAACGACCCCTATTATGAGCTGCACGGTCTGCACTCTCGAGCTTATGACAATCAGGTTTATGGGAAGGAGGAGCGCGGTAAGCAGCGCGCTGGCGAGCACGATCCTCAGGCTTCCGCCGAGCTTCGTGTCGATTCCCATCTCCTTCTTAAGGTATCTCGCGAAGAGGTAGTTGTTGGCCATGCTGCCCACGAAGTACAGCCCGATTATCACTCCATATACTCCTATGAACGGAACGAGCGCCAGCATGAGCAGGAACTCTGCCGCCACGATTAGCATCCAGTATTTGAAGATCTTGCCTATCTTTCCCTCGCTTATCGCGAGCGACGACGCGGAGCCCCCGACTATTCCCAACATCAGGCATATGCTCAGCGCGGGTATGTAAACCGTCGCTGCCTGATAGGAGGGGAAGATCGATGACACGAACGCGCCCGGGAAGGCCAGAAGGAACGCTGCCATCGGGGCCGTTATCAGCACGCTGAAGTATATGGAATAGTTGTAGAGCTTTCCCAGGCCGCTCCTGGCCTTCCTGCCCGCCATGGCGCTCGAGAACATCTGGATCAGCACGGTGCCGACAAAACCCAGCATGACGCTTATTCCGGAGCCTATCCTGAACGCCACGCCGAACGTGCCCACTACTGCCGGCGTGGAGAATATTCCGAGAAGAAGCACCGAGAAGCTACTGACTAACCCGCTGGATATGCCCACGACCGTCAAGGGAATGGAGAAGTCAAGCATGCCCCTTATCCTTTTCGTTATTCCAGCTGGGTCGAAACTGACCCCTACGCGCTTCAGTATGAGAGCGTATCCAGTAATCATCCCCACGACCGGGCCGATTGTCATCGCGGCAATCGCGCCGAATACGCCGTAGCCCAGATATATGAGGCCCAGGGTCGCGCCCGCGAGCAGCAGGTTATATGCGATGAACATCATCGCCGCGCCCTTTCCGCTCCTCAGGGCGATCAGCATCGAGTATTCCAGATTCAACAGCGCTGAGAAGACCACGCTCAGCAGCGCGAGGTCCACGAGGTCGGTATACTTCGCATTGTGGAATACGTAGCTCGAGACTGCAGGTCCGAAAGCGAATCCTACCAGCATGGCGACAAGGCTGCACGCGGCTACCAAGAAGAGGCTGTCCCCGATTATCTCCTTAAGGCCCTTGCTGTCGCCCGCGACAAGCAACTCGGGAATGCGCTTGTGGAGATAGGACCCGATGCTTATCCCGCTCAGCGCGAGGAACAGCGCGGCGACGCCGAAGCCCAGCGTGTACAGCCCGTAGTCGCTGGGGCCCAGCAGCCTCGCCACCGCAATCAGCGTCAGCGAGTTTATCACTATGGCCGCGGCCTGGGCTATGGAGACGAAGGACGCGATGTTCGCGCTCTTTATCCCCAGCTCAAGCGCGCTTTCCTCAATCTCCTCCGCCATGCCGCTCACTGCAAAATATGTATCATTGCCTTAAGATAGCCCATCATCGGGGACATCGCCCTGTCGAGCGATGGGAGCTCCTTCGTGGCCTTCTCGAGCGTGGCGAGGTCGTCCCGGTCCAAGGCGCGGAACAGCGCGAGCAGAGGCGGGTAGAGCGCCGCCATCACGATGATCCCGTACGCCAGCTCAAGCACGAGGCTGCCTATCAGCAGCCCGAGCGCCAGCGCCAGCGCCAGGACGGCGTTGCACGCGAATGTGCGCAATAGCTTTCCGTACCTTATCCTGATGCCGAGCCTGACGCGCGACCCGCGGATAAGCAGCCAGTCGGTCGCGATGCTGCCTATGAAGAACACCGCCACTATGCTGCCCGGCGCGCCCCATAGGGGCGTAAGTATCAGCAGTGCGGCGACCTGCACGCACGTCGAGACGAGCATGTAGCGCAGCAGCTCGGAGGTCTTTTCCATGGCCGCGAAGAGGTTCGCGGCATATATCCCCACGAGGCCCAAGACCGTGCCGAGGGCCATAAGCGCAAGGTAGAGCGGCGCCGTGGTGAACGCGCGCGATATGAACAGGTAGATCAGCGGCCTCGCGAACACGCCGAGGTAAGCGATGACAGGCACGGTGACCACGACGGAGTAGAGCAGCGCCTTCTCGTAGACCCTGCCCACGGCTCCGCGCTTGCCCGCCTTGGCGCGCCTCGCCATCGCTATCGAGAGCAGTGGAAGGAACATCACGGCTGCGGTCGAGTAGAAGAGCGCGATAGCGTTCCTGGCGGAGTTGGCCATGTTGTAGTTGCCGAGCACTCCGGTCGACACGAAGATCCCGAGGAACAGCGTGCCGAATCCGAACACTATGCTGGACAGCGTGTTCACCGCGGCCATGGGCAGGGAGAACCCGAAGCCGTCCGCGAACTCCTTCCTGCTCGGAATCCTGAGCCTCAGTCGCACCAGCCTGGAAGACGCCCAGAACACGAGTATCGTCCCTGCGACTCCTGCGACCGCATAGCTTATGAACAGGCCAGCGACCGCGCCGCTTGCGCCGAAGCCCATGCGTATAAGGATCACGCTCGCGACTATGAGCACGACGTTCTCGCATATCTCGATCGAGACCGCGATCGCATTCCTGCCGATGCCGATCAGCGCGTAGTCGGAGGTGCCGTAGAGCATCGAGAACACGACGGTGAGCGACGCGAGGACGAAGAGCATGGGGGTCGCGCCCGAGCCGTGGAACAGCGCCGCCGCGTATCCGCTCACCGCGATCCCTATGAGCGTCAGCGCGATGCCTATCAGGGCCACCGAGATGTAGCTCGAGACGAGCGCGCCCGAGAAGCCCTCGCCGTCCTTCGCATCCCCGTACGCGGACAGGCGCTTCGTCAGGTAGAATCCGAAGCCGAAGTTATTCGTCGCGCTGATGAGGTAGAAGAACGCGTAGGCCAGCGCGTAGAGCCCATACTCGCTCGGCCCGAGCAGCCTCGCCATTACCACCAGCGCCGCCAGCGCCGTCGCCAGGCTGAATATCCTGCCCAGCGTGAGCGCCGAGAACGTCCTTGCGCTCCGCCTTCCGAGAGTTTCCCTATCCTCAGGCATACGAAAGGCTTTCTCCTAAAAAGCTTAATAATATGTTTTGGTATTGATTCTAGGGTTTTCCGGTGCTTACGATCAACAGAAAGCTGGCCAAGGAGTACGCGCTTGTCGCGCTGGCGTTCCTACTCGTGTCGCTTGTCTTCTTCTGGCCGCTGCTGGGCGGGATAACGCACGTGGTGCCGGGCACAGGGGGCGACACGTTCCAGAGCATGTGGAACCTCTGGTGGGTCCCGTACTCGCTGTTCACGCTCGGAGCGTCGCCGTACATGACCCATCTGGTGTTCTATCCGGTTGGCGCAAACCTGGCCACGCAGACGATGGCCCCGATCGCCGGAATAGTCAGCCTGCTGTTCCAGTGGGTCAGCCTGGCGTTCTCGCTCAACATGATCTTCCTGATAGGGTTCGTGCTGTCCGGGCTCTTCATGTACATGCTCGCATTCCACATCACCAAGAACCGGATAGCATCTTTCCTTGCTGGGTTCATCTTCGCGTTCAGCCCAATGCACACCATACAGTCGTTCGGCCACCTGCAGTTCATGAACATCGGGTTCATACCGCTCTTCCTGCTCTTCTTCATCAAGATGTTCGAGGAGCACAAGCACAGCGATGCGATACTCGCGGGAATCTCGTTCGTGCTGCTGGCCTTCATGGGGGACATAGAGCAGGCGCTCATGACGATGGTCATCGTGTTCCTGCTGCTCGTCTACCTGCTGCTGACCAAGAGCAACAGGCCAAAGGTCCTGAACAGGAAGTTCGCGCTCGTGTTCGCGGAGATGGCGGTCGTAGCGGCCGCGCTCGGATCCCCTGCGATAATCGCGATAGCTGGCTCCCTCAATGCGGGCACGCTCAGCACGGCAAATGCGCAGGCTACGCTCGGATACAACATGCTCTACAGCCCTGACCTGCTATCTTTCTTCATACCCAGCTCGATGAACGGCATACTGAGCTTCGCGTCATCGCCCTTCTCGGCGATAAACGCGCCGGCGGTCGCAGAGCGCACGACGTATGTCGGATATACCGTGATCCTGCTCGCGCTGATCGGCATCTGGGTATCGTTCAAGGAGAAGTTCAGGCACTACACCGGTGCGATAATATTCGCCCTGGTCGTGCTTGCGCTGCTTTCTATTGGCCCCTACCTCCAGGTGAACGGGTCAGTGACGCAGGTGCCCGGCCTTTACCTGGCCTACCACCAGATCCCTCTGTTCAACGTGCTCAGGGAGCCAGGGAGGTTCGACATGGCTGTCGAGCTGTTCCTCGCTCTTCTCGCCGCCATCGGTTTCGCGGAGGTCGAGAAGAAGCTCGCCGGAGCTAAGCCGGGCGGGCGCGACATGAGGCTGGTGATCGCGGTGGTGTTCCTCGCGCTCCTGGTCGTCGAGTACAACCCGCTGCCGATCAGCACCGTGGCGCTGAACGGGATGTATTCCAACGCTCTGATCCCGAGCGCATATCCTGAGCTCGCGCAGGTACCGGGCAACTTCTCGGTGATGGTGCTGCCCGCGCTCGCCAACCAAGCGAACGCCACTCCGGAGCTGTATCCTGGCCTGGCGCTCTACTACCAGACCGCATTCAAGAAGGCGCTCGTCGGGGGCTACACGACTAGGTCAAACGTCTCGCAGGAGTTCTCGCTGGTGAACGTCCCGCTCGCGGACGCTGCGGCGTACCTGAACGAGGGACAGGGCCTGATATACGGCTCCCCCATAATCGAGAACTACACGAACGTGACGCTGCTCATGCTGTACGCCTACAACGTCGAATTCATATCGGTGATCAGGCAGGCATACAACGTGAGCCAGACGCAGGAGCTCGCCAGCTACCTCGCAAACGTCTTCGGGTACCCTGTGTACCAGAGCAACTCGACGCTGGTCTTCTCCACATCCAACGCGATCGGGCGCTCAGTGGGAAAGAGCATCGTCGCGTACACCCCTTCGCTGATGGGAAGCCAGTACAGCGTGTGGCAGCCCGGATGGGTGCTGTGCGGCACCACGCCTTGCACCGCCGCAGTAGCTGACACGTGGTTCGCCATAGATCCGGCGTACATAAACATCTATTCGCCGAAGCAGACGGTGATTGCCATGAACATGCGCATGATGTCGCCGACGGGCCCGAAGACGGAGTACGTCTATCTCAACAACCAGCTGATCTACGCGCTCAACCTGACGCAGACGCTGAACAACTACACGCTCAACCTGTCGGCGAGCTCTGGGCTCAACCAGCTCATACTCTACTCGCAGGGGGGCAATGCGACCGCGTACTCGAACATCGGAGTGCAGAACGTGACCTTCGTGGCGCGCTGACCGCGCCGCGATGCGCGCGGCATACAGGGATTTACAAGAATCCGCACATAACGCTTAAATAATTATATGTTCACCTTCCTTATCGTTGCACTGGTTCGGGATATCGGTGCGGTGATAGGTATGGAGGGTGGGAATTTGCTAGAGGGTGAGATGTACGACCTCAACATCAAGGCCAAGAACATGAGAGGCGAAGGGATAGGGAAGGTGAACGACACCATAGTCTTCGTGAAGAACGCGAAGACCAGGATGGGCAAGATATACCGGGTCAAGATAACCAAGGTGTACCGGACGTTCGCTTATGCCGAAACGTCGGATGACAGCAAGTATTTTATAGGTAATGGTAGTTTAATAATCGGATAGGCTTTTTTTCTTTTCTTAATTTAGTCTTTTTATCTGGTGAAGCCATGGACAAGAAGGAAATTTCAGCAGCCATTAGGAAGGGCACGACCACCGTCGGGATCGTCTGCGGGGACGGAGTGGTCATGGGCGCCGACAGCAGGGCGACGGCGGACACGTTCATAGCGAGCTCCGAGGCCATAAAGGTCTACAAAATAGACGACGGCCTGGGCGTCACGATAGCCGGCGTCGTAGGGGACGCGGCGTACCTGGTCAAGTTCCTGAAGGTGCAGAACGAGTTCTACAAGATGAACGAGGGAAAGCCGCTGTCTCCGGCCGCGGCCGCGTCGCTGCTCTCGCTGCTGCTGCAGGAGAACAAGTTCGCGCCGTACATAGTGCAGCTCATAGTCGGCGGAGTCAACAAGGCCCCGGAGCTCTACACGATAGACCCGTACGGCGGGTCCATAAAGGAGACGAAGTTCACCTCCACCGGGAGCGGCTCCCTCACGGCGCTCGGCTACCTGGAGAGCATCTACGTGCCGTCGCTAAGCACGCAGGAAGCCGCGAAGCACACGGCCAAGGCGCTCAGCATAGCGATGAAGAGGGACTCGGCGACGGGGGACAGCATGAAGCTCATAGCGATAACGAAGAAAGGCTTCAAGGAATATTCAAAGGAGGAAATAGACAAGCTGCTGAAGTGACTGCTGCATAGGTGCAGCGCGCGTTTCGACTACCACGCAGTGGAAACGAAATTGCGATTTTTTGAGTGGATCAATTGGAAGAAGCAAAGCAAGAGGAGAAAAACATACTAAACGCTGTCAAGGAGCTCGTGCCCAAGGAGGCGGGGCTCACGAAGGCGGAGTTCGAGGGCCCTGACGTCGCGGTATACGTCAAGAACGTCGCCGCGATCTACGGCAACGAGCAGGTCATAAGGAGCATCTCCACAAGCATCAAGAAGAAGCTCATAGTGAGGAGCGACCCGTCTCAGCTCAAGGACCCTGAGGAGACGAAGAGGAGGATACTCGCGATAGTGCCCCCAGAGGCGGGCATATCCGAGGAGACCATAAGGCTCGTGCCCGAGTTCAGCGAGGTGCAGATAGAGGCGATGAAGCCCGGCCTGGTGATAGGCAAGGGGGGCTCCACGCTCATAAAGATAGTGCTAGAGACCGGCTGGGTCCCGAAGGTGCTGAGGATACCCACGATGAACAGCGACATCATAAAGGGGGTCAGGCAGCTGCTCATAAAGGAATGCGACTTCAGGAAGAGGTTCCTCACCACGATAGGCAAGAAGATAAACAAGCCGATATCCAAGAGCGAGTGGGTCAAGGCCACGGCGCTCGGAGGGTTCAAGGAGGTCGGGAGGAGCAGCCTGCTCATAGAGACCAACCACTCCAAGATACTGATAGACTGCGGGGTCAGCCCGGAGCCTTCGATAAAGGGGCTGGAGGCGGTGACCGCGGACGAGAACAAGGCGTTCCCATACCTAGACAGCGCGAACATAACGATAAACGACCTCGACGCCGTCATACTCACGCACTCGCACATGGACCACATGGGCTTCGTGCCGTACCTGTTCAAGTTCGGCTACGAGGGGCCCGTCTACTGCACCCCGCCGACCAGGGACCTGGCCGCGCTGCTGCTCTTCGACTACGTCAAGCTGGTCCAGAGGGGAGGGGGCACGCCGATATACGACGACAAGGACATAAGGAAGATGCTCACGCACATGATAACCAGGGACTACGGCGAGGTCACGAACGTGACCGACGAGATAAAGCTCACGTACCACAACGCGGGCCACATCCTTGGCAGCTCGGTCGTGCACCTACACATCGGGGAGGGCATGTACAACATAGTGCACAGCGGCGACCTGAAGTACGGCTTCACGAGGCTGCTCGACCAGGCCGACACCAGGTACCCGCGCGTGGATGCGCTCTTCATAGAGAGCACGTACGGCGGGTCGCGCGACGTGATGACGAACAGGCAGTTCGCGGAGATGCAGCTGATGGACCTGATAAAGAGCACGATAGAGAACAAGGGCAAGGTGCTCATACCTGTGTTCTCCGTGGGAAGGAGCCAGGAGATAATGCTGGTCCTGGAGAGCTTCCTGACCAACAATCCCAAGTACAAGATCGACGCTCCGGTGTACCTCGACGGCATGATACTCGAGGCAAGCGCGATCCACACCGCGTACCCCGAATACCTCAAGGCCAGCCTGCAGCACCGCATACTCAGCAACAACTCCCCGTTCGAGAGCGAGGTGTTCCAGATAGCGAAGGGCGAGAGGGAGGAAATAGTCGAGAGGGGGCCCGCAGTCATACTCGCGAGCGGCGGCATGCTGAACGGCGGCACGTCGCTGGAATACTTCAAGGCAATGGCCGAGGATCCGAAGAACGCGCTGGTGTTCGTAGGCTACAACAGCGTCAGCTCGCTGGGAAGGAAGATCCAGAACGGGTTCAAGCAGATAGCGCTGCCCGGAGAGAACGGGAAGATGGAGCCGCTGAACATAAACATGCAGGTGAGGACCGCGGAGGGCTTCTCAGGGCACAGCGACCGGAGGGAGCTGCTGAACTTCACGCAGAGCATAAGGCCGGCGCCGAAGAAGGTGTTCACGATGCACGGGGAGGCGCAGAAGTGCGAGGACCTGGCCAGGGCGATAGGGATGAAGTTCCACCTCGAGGCGCGCGCTCCGATGGACCTGGACTCGATAAGGTTCAAGTAATTTGGAGACCTGGCGCAAGGGAGACAGGCATCACCCGACCCTTTTGAATTCCCTGAGGAGATAGGAGTCGCCTGACTTTTCAATGGTGCATTCGTAATATCTAGGATTCTCGTTCGCCATCATCTTTTCTATTATGGCGAAATCGCTGGGTATTACCCTGTCCTTCAGCTTGCCGATCCCATTCAGGTCAACCCACTCCAACTCCCCTTCCGTGCCCTCCTTGATCGCGTCGGTCTTTGGGAAGAGTTCGAACAGGAACAGCAGGTAATGATTGATTATCTTGCCGCCCTCCTTCTCATGCTCCGAGACGATTCCCATGAACCTCTTGACTTCGGACTCGATTCCGGACTCTTCACGGGTCTCCCTGACCGCGGCGGTTGCGGCGTGCTCGTTCTGCTCTATCTTTCCTCCCGGCATCCCCAGAAGGCCCGTGTAGCTGCCCTTGACCCTCCTTATGAGAAGTATCTTGTTGTCCCTTACCAAAGCCGAAACCGCTATCGCGAGTGGACGTTCGCCCATGATATCAGAACGCTTCCACGCGGGGCCAGCTGAACTGCTCTGGGTTCTCCTCCTCTTCCTCGAGTGCCGCCACGGAGCTCATCCTCGCGTACACAAGCATGACTATGCTGAGGAATGCGATGCCATTCACCACGAGCAGGTAGTTGGTGCTGCTGTTGAGGTATTCGAACGTCACCGCAAGGATGACGGCCGAGTTCACGAACCCCCCGATAAGGTGTCCCATCTTCGGTTTCATGACCATGACCAGCCCCCCAATCAGAGTGAGCACAATGAGCGTAACGTTAACGAGAGAGATCGCGTAGTTGTAGTTAAGCGTGGCGATGAATGAAGGCAGGCCGATCGCCGCGACGTTGCTAGCCAGGAATATGGCCTGCGGGTACGTGAAATAGCCGAATATGATCCCGTTCGCGATGAAAAGGACCCCAGTCAGTAGTCCGAACACGTTTATCGCTTCCGCCTTCTCTTCTGCCGCCTTAGGCTTGGCAATTCCTGCCTGCTGTGTGTGAGCCTCAAGGGGCGCATATCCGTACAAGCGCTCGCTCTCCTCGGGTGTGGTCTCCTCCTCTGCTCTTGTTGCCTCCGTCTGAACCTGCGGTGCCGCTGCCTGCAGCGCAGGGGCGGGCGCCGCTCCGACGGCCTCCACTTCCTCCGGCTGCGGGGAAGGCGGAGCTTGCTGAGGCTGCGCGACCGCCGCTGGCGTCTCTACTTCAAGAGGCGCTGCGGCTGGTTTGGGTTCAGGCTCGACTGTGGCCGGAGGCTGCGCCTCTGGCTTCGGCTTTTCCTTGACCGCCTTCTCCTTCTTCGGCTTCGGCTGCATTCCCCGCATCTTGAAAATCAGCAGATTATCGGGGTTGACTGGCACGCAAACCACTGGCTAATAGAACCTCTTGCCCATCCTCGCAGCCATCTCCTTCTTCTTCTCGAATATTCCCCTGTGCTTCGCGCAGCTTATGCAGTAGTAGACCTTCCTTCGCTCCATGAACCTTATGTCGTTGCCAGTATGCAGGTCCGTGGAGAAGCTTATCGCCTTGTTGAACACCACTCCCTTGTTTCTTGGGACTTTCCTTCCGCATGAGTCGCACGTTACAGAAATCTCTCTTCCTCTCAATTGAACACCTTGCTGATTTTGCTGTTGCCAATTAGATGTACCGAGAAAGCTTAATATTTATACCTTTTCTGCGCTTATCCACCGATAGCGGTGTATCGATGAAGTTTCTGGTCCTGAGCAATATCGCGGGAAGCGTTGACGGAGTGGTGGACGTGGTGCAGCAGCGCCACAGCGTTGTGGCCAAGGAGTCGTCCATGACGAATGAGGCGATGGCCCGCACCGCGGGCGAGGGACTTGAAAAGGGGCAGTATGACGCTGTCATAGTCATCGCGAAGGATCCCATAGGGGCAGGCATGATACTCAACAAGCAGGAGGGCGTGGAGGCGGCCGTCTGCAGCTCGGCAGAGGATGTGAGGATGGCGAAGGACAACGAGGCGAACGTCATAGTCATAAAGGACATCGGCTCCGACAGGCTGCAAGACATACTCGACCAGATAGCGGGAACTGATGGCGTAGCGCGCAGGCTGAAGGCGGGAATCAGGATTCCCAAGGCGGAGCCGAAGGCGGCCCAGCGCGCAAGGCAGCCCGAGAGGGAGACGGGGGAGGGGCAGCCGGAGAAAAAGCAGAGGGACAGGCGCGAAGAGGCGGATGGGGAGCCGACCGAGGAAGAGAAGAAGCTCGCAAGCATAAGCGGAACCAGGAAGGGCATTGCCGGCAAACTCAAGGACGCCCTAGGGATCCTGTGAGCAATCGGCGCGCATAAATACCTTGTTCGCCAAACTTCCATCATGGACATGGAGTGCAAAAGCATAACGCGGGTGCTGCTGCCGGCAGTAAGGGCCTCTGTCGCCGAAGTGATGCACAGCCGCTACGATTATACGCAAGAGGAGATAGCCTCCAAGCTCGGCGTTGTGCAGGTCGCGGTGAGCAAGTACCTGAACGGGAGATACTCCAAGGCCATAGGCGACGCGAAGAGGCGCATCGTGCGTGCGCGGCTCAACGATGGCGTGGTGCGGAGGATACTGAGCGGGGGAACGAGGGAGGACATAGACAGCGAGATAGATTCTCTCTGCGATAAGCTCTTAAAATTAAACTCACATAGTCAACATCTTACGGATTGATGATATTTCTATTGAAGATATGGATGATCGCATGGCAGAAGAACTAAACCCATTCCGAATATCGCAGATGCAGCTCGATGAGGCGGCGGGAATAATGGGCCTTGACAAGCAGGCGCACGCCATACTCAGGGAGCCGATGAGGACGCTGACCGTAAGCATACCTGTGAAGATGCGCAACGGATCGACGGAAGTGTTCACTGGATTCAGGGTCCAGTACAATGATGCAAGGGGACCAGGAAAGGGCGGCATAAGGTACCATCCGCAGGAGAACATCGACACAGTCAAGGCGCTTAGCGCCTGGATGACATGGAAGACGGCACTGGCGAACATACCCTATGGAGGAGCAAAGGGAGGGATCATCTGCGACCCAAAGAGCATGAACGGCGCTGAGATCGAGGCCCTCTCACGCGGATACATACGCGCGCTAGGCAGGTTCATAGGGCCGGACAGGGACATACCCGCGCCTGACGTCTACACCACCCCGCAGATAATGGCGTGGATGATGGACGAGTACAGCAAGATGGTGGGCCACAACGAGTTCGGCCTGATAACGGGCAAGCCACTCGAGGTCGGAGGATCGGAAGGCAGGGGCGACGCCACTGCCAAGGGAGGAATGTTCGTCCTGAGGGAAGCCGCGAAAGTAATGAAGATGGACATAAAGAAGATGAAGATAGCGATTCAGGGATTCGGCAACGCTGGAATGTTCGCCTTCGAGCTCAGTCAGCAGCTGGGAGCGAAGGTCGTCGCGGTCAGCGACTCGAAGGGAGGAATCTACTCGGAGAGCGGGCTGGACTCGAAGAAGCTTGCGGATGCAAAGCTGAAGACGGGATCGGTGCAGGGCTACGGTGGAGCGGGAGCCCAGAAGATAACGAACGACAAGCTGCTTGAGCTGGGAGTCGACGTGCTCATACCTGCCGCCCTTGAGAACCAGATAACGAAGTCTAACGCAGACAGGATAAAGGCCAAGATGGTCCTTGAGCTTGCGAACGGTCCGGTAACCCCCGATGCTGATTCGATCCTTTTCGAGAAGGGCATCCTGGACCTTCCGGACTTCCTCGTGAACTCGGGCGGCGTGGTCGTCTCATATTTCGAGTGGGTGCAGAACATCGGCGGCTACTACTGGGACAAGGATGACGTCTATGCGAAGCTCGACAGGATAATGACGAGGTCCTTCAAGAGCGTCACCGACACGCAGAAGGAGTATGCAGGGAAGGGCAAGAAGATAAGCCCGAGGATGGCCGCATACATAGTGGCGGTAGGCAGAGTCGCTGCCGCGATGAAGATACGCGGATGGTACTGATCGCTATCTCTTGAATGACCTGAGCAGGTCCTTCAGCTTCATCGTATTTATCACATCATCCTTCGTCAGCCAGCCCCGCTTCGCCATTCCGATTCCATACCTCATGAACTCCAGATGCGACGTCATGTGCGCGTCGCTGCTTACGCAGAACTTGAGCCCGTACTTCTTGGCCCGGATTATGTTCTCGTCGTTGAGGTCCAGCCTGTCGAATATGGAGTCAATCTCCATCGTCACCTTCGCTTCCTTCGCGGCCTCGAAGACCTGGTCGAGGTCCAGCGCGATGGGCTCCCTCTGATTTATCAGCCGGCATGTCGGGTGGCCGAGTATGTCGATGCTTCCGCTTGACAGCGCCTTCATCACCCTTTTCGTCATCGCGTCCTTCGGCATGCCTAGGTTCGTATGGACGCTCGCAAGCACGTAGTCCATCTGGTCCAGCGTCCTGTCCTTGAGGTCCAGCGTGCCATCCTTCAGTATGTCAACCTCCCCGCTTTTCAGAAGCCTTATCCTGCCGTCGAGCTTGCTGTTCATCCGGTCTATCTCGTCGAAGTACTTTTCGAATGCCCTGTCGTCCATTCCCCGGGCGACGTACTCGGTCTTCGTGTGGTCAGACATGCCCAAGTAAGACCTCTTGAGCCGGATTGCCGCCTCGGCCATCTCCGCTATCGTGCTGGACCCGTCGCTGTGGCTGCTGTGCACGTGGAGGTCTCCTGCCAGGTCACTCAGTTGCACGAGCCGCGGTAGCTTGTGCTGCCTTGCGAGGTCTATCTCGCCCCTGTTCTCCCTCATCTCAGGCTCCATGCAGTCCATCCCCAGCTTCTGGTAGATGGCCTCCTCCGATTCGCCCTTGACGAGGTTGCGATTCCTTTTGTCGAATAGGCCGTACTCGTTGAGCTTGTAGCCCTTCCTTATAGCTATCTCCCTTAGCCTGATGTTGTGGTCCTTGTTCCCGGTGAAGTACTGCACCGCCGCGCCGAAGCTCTCCCTCTCCACTAGCCTGAAGTCGCAGGTTATCCCGATCTTCAGCATCACGGTGGTCTTGGTGGGACCCTTCACGACAACGCTTCCGACCTGCGGCATCCGCGTGACGAAGCTCATGACCTTCTCGCCCTTTCCGGAAACCAGGAGCATGTCGAGATCCCCGACCGTCTCCTTCATCCTCCGCGACGAGCCGCAGATGACGACGCGCTCGACAAGCCCCGATGCGAGCAGCGCGCCCCTTATGGCCTCCGCCTCCGGCAGGGCCACCCCCAGGAGCATGCGGCCCTTGCTCGACTCGAGCAAGCCGAGCGACTTGGCCATCTCGGACTCGGTGCGCTCTCCGAACCCCTGAATCTTGCTCACCTTGTGCGCTTCAATGGCCTTCTTCAGGTCGTCGGTGTTCCTGACCCCCAGCGCCTTGTAGAGCTTGAATACCTTTTTGGGGCCCATGCCCTGCAGCTTGGTGAGGCCTGAGAAGTCTATCGGATACTTCCTCTTCAGCTCATCGTACTTCGACATCCTGCCGGTCTCTATGTACTCGCGTATCCTGTCGGCCAGCGTCTTGCCGACGCCAGACAGGAGCAGCAGCCCATCGATGCCCTGCTTGCCGTAGATTGCGCCCACGTCCTCCTGCAGGAGGCCTATCGTCAGCGCGGCCTTCCTGTACGCGAGGACCTCGAACTTCCTCCTGTCGCCCTCTAGCTCCAGCATGTCGGAGATCTCGCCGAACATCTCCGCGATCTTGGTGTTGTACACGGAATAGAATCGAAGCGCAATATTTAAACGCTATCTGCGCGCGGACGCGAAAGTATTTTAGCCTTGCTTTCTACAGATAAGCGTGATGGCATGATGTACGACCAGCCCACGCAGGGACCTGCGCAATTCGATTTCGATTTCTTCAAGCCGAAGATAGCGGTCGTCGGTGTCGGCGGAGGCGGGAACAACACCGTGCAGAGGCTGAGCACGCTCGATATAAAGGGAGCGAGCCTGTTCGCGTTCAACACTGACGGGAAGCAGCTCGGGATGCTGAACTCATCGATAACGAAGCTGATGCTAGGGAAAGACCTGACGCACGGCCTCGGCGCTGGCGGATTCCCAGAAATAGGCGCGAAGAGCGCCGAGATGTCGCGCAGGGAAATAGAGCTCCTGCTGAAGGACTCTAACCTCGTGTTCGTTACTGCGGGAATGGGAGGCGGCACCGGAACGGGGGCCATGCCTGTAGTTTCGCGGATCGCGAAGGACAGCGGCGCCATATGCGTCGGCATAGTGACGCTCCCGTTCTCGCTGGAGCGCGTCAGGCTCGACACCGCGAGGAAGGGCATAGACAAGCTCAGGCAGGCGGTGGATACGCTCATCGTGATAGACAACCAGAGGCTGGTGACGCTGTTCCCGAACCTGCCAATAGAGCAGACGTTCATGCTGGCGGACGAGATAACGGCCAAGGCAGTGAGGGGGATAACCGAGACCATAACCCAGCCCAGCCTGATAAACCTCGATTTCGCGGACGTCAGGACGATAATGTCGGGAGGCGGGCTCGCGATGATAAGCGTGGGCACTGCGCAGGGATCCAACAGGGTTGACGACGCCGTCAAGGCCACCCTGAAGAACAAGCTGCTCGACGTGGACTACTCGCAGGCGACGGGAGTGCTGATGCACATAATAGGAGGGCCGGACCTCACGCTCGGCGATGCCAACGCCATAGGGACGAAGCTCACCGAGAGCATCTCCGCGAACGCCAGCGTCACCTGGGGAGCAAGGCTCGACCCGGATTACACGGGCAAGGTAGAGATAATCGCGATATTCACGGGAGTCGGAGGGTCTTCGGTTATCGGAAAGAAGGACGAGGCGGAAAGCGACTTCGGACTGGGCAGCCTCTAAAAGACGCAGTGAGAACGATCAGGGCTTACTAAATTTTCCTGTGCAGGAGAAGCATTAGCGCCTCATCCGGAGGATTGAGGAGCACCTTGTACGCCTCATGCAGCATGGCTGCCATCACTTCGGAACCTAGTGGCGCAGATGGCTCGCGATTGCGGCTAAGGCCGACGGTCACGCGCATCGGTGTTTCCTGGCGCATCTTATCAAACTATCTGAATGCGGCCATGTATTAAAACGTTGGCTTTATAGATCGCAGGCGCTCAGAGGCGATCGACGACCGTCTCGCCGTTCTCCTCCTTGTTCCTTGTCAGCACGTAAACCCTGGCGTTCTCAACCTGCTTGAGCATCTCGTCGTGGGTTATGATGAAGACCTGGTCGACTATCCTCGGCATTACCTCGCCTATCGACTTGACGAACTTCCCGAGCCCCTGCTGGTCTATGTTGTGCGTGGGCTCGTCCAATATTATCCACTTGAGATTGGGCACCAAGACCAGCGCGAAGGCCACGCGCATCGCGAGGCATGCGATGCTCCTCTCGCCTCCGCTCGCGATCGCGTTCACGTCCTCCCACTTCTGCCCGGCGGCGGATCCCGTCTTGACCTTGAGGGCGTAATCGTCTGCGGTCGGCTCGAGCGCGATTCCCTGGTAGTCGCCGTACGGATACAGATCCGGCCATATCTCCTGCATTACCTCGTTTATCGAGCCGATGAGCCTTCCCCTGAGCGCGGTCTGCGTCTCCTCCAGCGCATTCCGGAACTTCTTCAGGTTCTCCACAGCGTTCTTCCGGATGCTGACGTCATCCAGCATGCGCTCCAGCGTCTCCACCTCCTTCTTCTTCTCCTGGGCCTGGGCGGCCTTCTCTTTCGCGCGCTTCTCATCCGACTCGAGCAGCGTGCGCAGCTCCCTCAACCTCGTGCTCTGCGCAGTGAACGATTCCTGGAGCGAGTCCAGCATCGCCTGGCTGATTCCCAATGAACCAAGCTCGCCTTCTTTCTCCACTAGGAACTTCGATGCCTTATCCCGCTCGGCCATATGTCTCTCCAGCCTCTCGGCTGTCTCGCGCTTAGATTCAATCTCCAGCAGTCTTTCCTTGGTCTTTGACACTGCGTCGCTTGCGGACTCTTTCGCTGCGCGCAGCCTCTCGCTCTCCTCCTGCGCCTTGGCGAGCCTCTCTCGCCCCTTCGCAAGCCTCGCATCTATGTCCTTGTACTGCGCGAGCCTCTCCTCGATGGCGACAATCCTCTGCAGCTCCTTGGAATCTTCGTCATGGCTCTTTTCAAGCGCAGCAAGCTCATTGCCATTGCGGGCGATCGCGACATCGAGCTGCTTGACGATCTTTCTCTTGTCCTCAAGCATCCTCGACCTCGCGTCCGGCGCGAGCTCCCTTTCGCAGAGGGGGCACTTGCCATCGTGGCCCTCGAGCTCCCTCAGCCACTTCTCGCCGTCGTTCCTTGCCGCCAGATTCGTGCCGTGCGTCTCGCGCAGCAGCTTGAGCCTTCCGTTTGCCGAACTGATGGCCTCCTCGAGCCTCTTCCTGTCCTTGCCTGCGTATTCCTTCCTGAGTCGGTCCCGCTCCTCCGACTCCCGCGCCGCGCTCTTTACGTCGGATTCGAGATTCACCAGGACATCGCGGGCCTTTCCCTCCTTATCGGAGGCTTCCTGCTCGAGCTTCTTCCGCGCCTTGAGCAATGCCTCGGACTCTTCCAGCGCCTTGAGGATGGCGGGCTTGCCCTCGACACCCTTCCTCTCCAGCTTCTCTATCTCTCCGCCTATGACGCCGATCCTGCTCTTCAGCTCCGCGGTCTCGCGCAGCAGGTTGGTCTTCCTCTCGAACTGGGCCTTGGCCTTGTTGAGCTCGGACTCGACGGCAGACTTCTTCCCTTCCTGAAGCCCGAGCTCCGCCTTGGTGGCCGCCACGCCCTTCTCCACTGCTTCTATCTCTTCCAGGAGCGATTCGTACTGCCCCCTGACCTTCCCCATGTCGAGCGCGGCCAGCGCCTTCTCGCTCTCGCCTATCGAGTCCCTTATCTTGTTTATCAGGGAACCGGAGTTGTCCTGCGCGAGCGCGAACTTGTCCAGTCCGAGCAGCTCGTCTATCTGCTCCTTCCTCTCCCCAGGCCTCAGTTCGAGGAAGTAGGTGAGCCTGTTCTGCTCCGAGTACACCGCCCGGGAGAAGAGGTCGTAGTCGACCTTGAGGAGACGCTCTATCTCCTCGTTGACCTTCTTGGGCTGCGACTGGATGTAAACGCCGCCCTTCGAAAGGGTGGCCTTTCCTGGGCCGTCTGTCCCTATCCCGCGCTCGACCTCATAGGAGTCCCCGTCTATGTCGAACTCCAGCTTCACTGACGCGCTGCTCTTCTGCTCGGGCCTGCTCATTATTATGTCGCCGACCCCGAGCCGCCTGTGCTGCAGCGCGGGGTACGTGCCGAACAGGGCGAAGGAGATCGCGTCCATTATCGTGCTCTTCCCCGCGCCCATCTGCCCGAGAAGGATATTCGTGCCCCTTGAGAAATCTAGGCGCGTGTGCCCGTGCGTCTTCCAGTTAGTAAGCTCTATCGCCTTTATCATAGGCGCCCCCAAATAAGCCTTTTAAGCGTCGAAAGTATATAATATCGCTAGTGTGCGCATGGGGAAGGTCTTTGCCGATGTTATGCTCGCCAAGCTCGCGCGATGGCTGAGGATGGCGGGCATCGCAGTGTACGACGCTCCTTTCATAGATGACGATGCGCTGCTCGGATCGGTCGAAAGGAGAGGGGGAGTGCTGCTCACATCGGACGAGCAGCTGTGCGCGAGGGCGAACAAGCGCGGGGTAAGATCAATCCTCGTTAAACAGGACCGCGTCGAGAACCAGATCGCCCTTGTCGCAACCGCATTGGGAGCCAGGGTTGCGGCGGAGCCCGCAGAGGTGTGTCCGGTCTGCGGCTCCAAGCTGGTCCGCATTGGCAGGAAGAAGGCGCAGGGCCTCGCGCCCGAGGCGTCATATCGGCACTACAGGCTTTTCCGCTTCTGCAGGAAATGCAAGAAGGCCTACTGGCACGGCACGCATTGGAAAAAGATAAGGTCGAGACTGGAAAGGTCAAGAGCCATCCAGAAAAAGTCGCGCACTAGATCAGGCTCTCCTCGAGCACTTCCACTTCGTTGACGCCGCCGAGCTTCCTCAGCTTGTCTTCAATGTCTGAGCTGCCCTCCTTGTCGCCGTGGATGAAAAGAACCTTTATGACCTTTATGCCGAACGCTATGTCCTCGAGCTCTATCCCCCTCGGCTTGAGCTTTTCCTTTATCTCCTTCTTTACCTCCTCTTCCCTGCCGGCATCGGCGTAAACCCTGAAAAGGACGGCTACGTCGCCCATCAAGGTCCCTCGAACTCGCAGTCCTTGCACCGGTACTTGTTGTAGGTCTCGCGGCAGTGCTTGCACCTGGTTATGGTCGTCTTGCCGCATGCTGGGCACTTGAACTCAGTGTAGTCCGAAGTCAGCCTGCCGCAGGAACTGCATATCTTTCCGACTAATGGCTCCATCGTTTCACTCAGTAGGATTATAGAATGTTATTTATAGGAAAACATATAAAAACGCATCAGGGCACGTGGTGTAGCTTGGATAGCATGGCAGCTTGCGGAGCTGTTGGCCGCGGGTTCAAATCCCGCCGTGCCCGTAAATGATTTATGCGCAGCGAGCCGATTAGAAGCTCATGGTGAATCCCGTGAAGGCAGAAACCAAGGGGCTCGTGTACTCGGTGCAGGAGCATCACGCATCGCACCTGCACTACGACCTGAGGCTCGAGCGCGACGGCGTCCTCAAGAGTTGGGCCGTGCCGAAGGGCATTCCTACCGACAGTTCCAGGAGATTGGCCATCGCGGTGGAGGACCATCCGCTCGATTACGCGTTCTTCGAGGGAGAGATACCGAAGGGCCAGTACGGCGCGGGCACGGTCAAGCTGTGGGACAGGGGAACGTACACTGTCACAAGCTGGGGCGATAAAGAAATAGAGATACGCATAGACGGCAAAAAAATAAAGGGCGTCTACGCGCTCATCCGAATAGCTAACAAGAACTGGCTGATCTTCAAGACAGCCAAAAGGTGAAGGCGGGGGCATAAGCCCCCAAGAAATCTACCTCCTTCCCCTTCTGTTCATCTTCGCTCTAGCGACATATCCGCTCTTGTCGATGAAGTAAAGATATCCTTCCTGCCTTGCGACTCTCTCAGTCCCTACCTTGGCCTTCCTGCCCCTGGAGTTCGTCTTCATGGGCGTTCTCCAGACGTAGCCGTCCTTGCCAAGGAAGTACAGATAGCCATCTTCTCTGCTTACTCTCTCTCTTCCAACTCTTTCTGCCAATGTCTCACCGATAATAGAATTATGTATATCCTTTTATATCTATCGTCGGGCTACCGTCAGTAAAATATATGCCATACGCCGAGAAATGACCGGTTTTTATATCTTTCACTCAGAATTGTCTTTGATTACATGATTGAGATAAAGCTGTTCAAGGACAGGAGCCTCAAGGGCTACTCCCTCATAGAGGGCTTCCCGGGGATAGGGCTCGTCGGGCCCATGGCAGCGAGCTACATGATCGAGAAGCTGGAGATGGAGTACATAGGGTACATTCGCAGCGACCTCTTCCCTCCGATAGCCGCGGTGCACAACGGCATCCCGATGAACACCGCGAGGATATACGCCGACACCAAGGACAAGCTGGTCGTCGTGCTCTCTGAGTTCACCATACCCACAAGCGTGGTCTACCAGCTGGGCAGCGAACTGATGTCATTCATGAGGAAGAACGGAATAGGCAACATAATATCCATCGGGGGCACGCCCACCCAAAAGCAGGGCCCAGCTCCTTACATCATATCCTCAGATTCTGCGATGGTGAAGAAGGCGGCCGCGCAGGGCATAAAGAGGATACAGGAAGGCGTTATCGCCGGAGTTAGCGCTGTCCTGATGACGAGCGCGGATGAGTTCGGCATAACCGCCTCCAACCTGCTGGTCGAGGTAAATCCGGTGATAATGGATCCCAAGTACGCCAAGACCGCGATACAGGGGCTCCAGAAGCTGACCGGCCTGAAGATAGATCTGGCTGACCTGGACAAGGAGACCAAGGAGGTCGAGGCCAGGGTCAGGGAGATGCTTAAGAAGGCGAAGGACACGCACGAGCACTACAATGAGGCCGCAGCGGGAGCCGGTGCGGAGGGCCCTTCGATGTACGCTTGACGCTTCTGCGGTGCGGGGGTGGCAGAGTCTGGTCTGGCAAAGCCACAGAAAAATGCGCAGGACTTAAGATCCTGTGGCCTCAGCGCCTTCGAGAGTTCAAATCTCTCCCCCCGCAATCATTAAGGAAAAGTATTGTTAATTTTGCATGCGACAGATATTGAAGTATGCCCCTGTAGCTCAGTGGTAGAGCGTCTGCATGGTAAGCAGAAGGCCGCGAGTCCAATTCTCGTCGGGGGCTGTACTCGCAATGCGAGGGCGCATCAAAGATTCGTAGGAGATTTAAATGGACGGAGAGGTTGTCTATCTATTCGTATACGACGTGGGCACCAAGTTCACTGAGGAGCAGCTGAAAGGCATGCTCAAGAACCCCGAGGACTTCTCAAAGCACGAATACGCGAAACCCACCCCTGAGGAGATTGTCTCAATCAGGATACCCTTCATATTCAATCTCAAGGAGGAGACGCTGGAGAACAAGAAGGAGGTCCTGAAGTTCAAGGTCCAGTGCGCGATATACACGACAGGGAGCTACTCGATAAGGGTCAGGCACCGTTTCTCCCAGGCTGACGCGGAGTTCCTGAAAAGGCTGGCGTTCGACAGCGGCATTTGGGAGTTCGTGACGAAGGCGGAGCAGAAGGCAAAGGTGAAGGTGGAGGCGTCGCTGTCGAAAATAAGCCAGATAAAACCCAGCAGCCAGAACGAGATCTACAACTTCTATTACATCGAGGGCGAGAAGGGCGACATCGTAAGGAAGCACCGGAGCCTGATAACGGGAATGCTCATCGACGAGCCGAATCCCGATGCGCTGGAGGCCTCGTATTCCACGGAGGTCATGAAAAGGAGGCTATCGTACACGGCCTCCGAAGTCACATATGTGGGATGGGAAAGCGCGGTCAGGATAGACACGGCGAAGTCGTATGAGTACGAGGTGCTTCTCGCGGAGATAGCCAATGTGCAGCTGCTGGAACTGCGAATACACCACGACGCCATATCGAAGAAGATAGCCGACACTGACGTCCTGATGACGCAGCTATTCAACCCGCGCAGGTTCTCGAAGGGAGTCGACCTCAGGAAGCTCAACCTGATGCTCGGGGAGCTCTACAAAAACACAAAGGATACGATAACCGCAGTGAACGACACGATATACGGGTTCGGGGACTGGTACCTGGTGAAGCTGTACGGCCTCTTCAACGACGTCTTCCAGATAGACGAATGGAGGGCCTACCTGGATCGGGACCTGCAGACGGTAGAGCAGAGGAGGGTCTTCGTCTCCGAGATAATAAGCAACAACGGACAGCGGTTGCTGGAGCTGATAGTCATCTCGCTGATAGTGCTTGAGGTGCTCCTGGAGGTCCTCTACCTGATCAGAATCTAGGCGGTTCTCCATCGCGTTTTCCCTGCTTTGTTATTCTTGCGCGGACGCCTTCGGAAAGGCATAAATAACTGAAAAACCAAAGTGAACCGATAGCGTGTGCCAAGTGCTAGTGGGTAGGGTAACGGAAGTTAGGGGAACTTCCATAACCGTCGAGAGGGAAGGGAGGCTGGAGGAGCTGAATGCGAAGCTGGTCACAGTCGGGGATGGCGATTATGTCACTTTCTCAAAAGGCATGGCCATAGAAAAGATCGACAAGGAAGAAGCCGATATGCTGCTGGGGAATTTCGAATGAGCGCGATAAAAATAGACTCCGCGGCAATACCGCTGCTCGTAAACTACGGCCTTGGCTGCGTCAATGACCTGGTCAGGGAAGGTTTCATTACTCCGGAGCGCGCTAAAAGCCTGGTCAACCGCGCCTTCGCCGATGAACCGCTGACTCTTGCCGACGCCCGCAGTTTCAGGAACGCGTATGTCAAGTGCACGATTCTGGCGTCAAAGATGGGCAAGGGCTCGATAGATACGGAGGTCGTAAGGACATATTTCCTCGACCCGTCCCAGCACAACAGCTACGTCGACCGCCTCTGGGAGGCTACGAAAGACTTCGACCGCGAGGGCTGCAAAAGTGGGATTGGAACTATTCGTAAGCTGGATGAGAGATCGGTGGTGGTGGCCATAGATTTCGGCGGCGGACCCCGCCTGCGGACCTATGCCAGCCACATGAAAGGCCTGCGTATGGGTGACGACGTGGCGGTCCACGCAGGATACGTCGCGGAAGGCATGTCGAAAGAGCTTGCGGACCTGGTCTCCAGGCTGAAGAGCGCAGATTCCGCGCAGAGAGACTTGCTGCTCGGGGTGTTCAAATCGAAGGACGGAAAGGAAAAGAAGCGAATAAGGTCCTGATCTTCGGAAATCCGATGGTCGATAAGGACAGCATGCCGCTCAGGCTGATGCGAAGCCTCAGCAGAGAATTCCCACAGATAGCGTTCAAGGAGTTCGACCCGAACGAGAACCTTGAGCGCGAAGGGAGGGACCTGAACATAATAGACGCGGTTGAGGGAATCGACAGGGTCACCTTGATAACGGACATCGGTATGATAAGGACCCAGAAGGCGGTGTCGATGCACGATTTCGACCTCGGCCACACTCTTAAGCTGCTGAAGAAATTGAATTACATAGATTCGGTAAGGATATTCGGGGTTCCGATGGGGATAAGCGAGAAGGAAGCCCTGGAGCAGCTCGGCTCCCTCATTCGTGCCAATTTACTCTGAGGAAGTGGCTCGCGCAGCTCATGCACGGGTCGTAGGCCCTTATCATCTTCTCCATCTCGAACTCGAGCTGCTTCTTGTCCTTCCCGATGTTGGCCTCCACGGTCTGCACTATCGTCTTCTCCATGCAGATCTGGTTCTGCTGGGTGGGCACGATTATGTTGCCGTACGCGATCTTGCCGGTCTTGTCTATCGTGACCATGTAGTAGAGCATGCCCCTCGGTGCCTCCACGAGGCCGATGCCCTCGCCCTCCTTTATCGTCGCGTGCGGAACCTGCTCATCCTTGAACTCGTTTGACTCGAGCAGCTCTATCGAATGGTCTATGCTGTGCAGCAGCTCTATCGACTGCGCGAGGTTGTTGTGGTATATGTTCTTCGAGGGGAAGGCGCTAATGTACTTGGCGGCGTCCCTCCTGGTGTCCGCATGGAGGTTCCCCCTGTTGAGGTTCATCCTCGCCAGCGCTCCGACCATGAACTCCCTGCCTTCGAAGTTGTAGCCCGTCGCCTCGGAGTAGGGTATGACCACCTTGTCGAGATAGTCCCTGTACCTGCTCTCTGGGATGACCGCGCCCCGCGTATCGTTGATGACGCCGTTGATGAAGGAATAGTCCTTCGTGACCAGCGATACGAAGTCCGTGTCGCGCTCGAGCCTGAAATCCGAGTTGTAGAACAAGTCGGTGAGCTCTATCACGTGGCCCCTTACCGATTTCAGCTCTGCGATCAGCTTCTTGACGTCTTCCGGGTCGGGTATGTGTGAGAACCTGCCCACTTCCGCGAATGTCGCATGCACCGCCCTTCCGGCTATGACCTTCGAGAGGTCGTTCCCCGCGCCCTTTATCGCGAACGCCTTCCTCAGCAGCTCGTTCTGCGTATCGTCGAAATCGAGGACAGAGTCCTTCCCCAAGATGTCGGGGAGGCTGAACAGGTAGAGGTGGAGGGCGTGGTCCCTTATCATCATGCCGTACATCGAGAGCTTCCTGAGCAGCAGCGTCTGGTCGGTGAGCTCGCAGCCTATGGCCCTCTCTATCGCCTCCGAGCAGCACGTGAGGTGCGCTATGCTGCACGTCCCGCATATCCTGGAGGTGAGCAGCGGTAGCGCGACGGCGGACTTGCCCCTTATCGCCTGCGTGTAGAACCTCTTGCTCTCGGTTATCTTCAGCTTGACGTACTTGACCTTGTTGTCCTTTATCTTTATGTCGAGGCTGCCGTGTCCCTCTATCTTGCTCAGGTTGTCAAGGCGTATCTCCTCGCCCTTGTCCTTATGCATGGATAACACCGAACTCCTTCAGGTACTTGTCCAGCGCCCTCATGAAGGCGCCCTCGTCCATCGGGCAGCCTGGGATATCGTCGTCGACCTGCACGATCTCCTTCAGCGACCTCACCCTTTCGGTCTGCTTGAACCTCTTGACCAGGAAGTCTATCTCCCCCCTCAGCTCAGTATCGAACATGTTCCTCTGCCCCGACGGCATCGCCTCGATGGCGCAAGACCCGACGGCCACCAGCCTCTTCGAGTTCTTCCGTATGGACCTGAGCCTCTTGGCGTCCGCCTCGGTCGTTATCGCCCCTTCGACGAAAGCGACGTCTATGTTCGCGAGCGAGTTGTTCCTCCTCAGGACCCTCGCGTGCCTTATGTCAAGCAGGTCCTTCCACTTGAAGTAGTTCTCGTTCATCAGCTCCACCCAGACCATCGTGCTGTCTTCGCAGCAGGTGAAGGAGAACCAGCCTATCTTTAGCTTCTTTCCGGTCACGGTAGGACTTTCGCTTTACCTGATTATAAAGCTTACGCGAATCCGCAGGGCCCTTGAATCGGAATTCCTTCAGCGTAAGCTCAGGCTTAAATATTGCAAAATCAACAACCACTAGGGGAGTCGTTTGGAGAAACCTTACGTCGGAGTCACAGGACCCACCTCACGCCAGGAAGTTTCCTCGGTCGTATCTGCCTTCAACGACAACTGCTTCAACATGCTCTACTCGCCGCACATGCCGATGCTTGGATTCCTAGTGTCGTACAAGACTCTCGCGCAGGGACGGAATCCCGGAAATCTGCGATACCCGGAGCTTAGTGACCTGTCGCCCCTTCTCGAGGCTGCCAAGGACAAGGCGTTCGTGACGATACACTACAACACCAGGAACAGGGAGGGGCTCAGCGATGAGGTGCATGCGCTGCTCGAGCACGATAAGATAAGCGAGAGGGAACTGTGTGACGGGCTGCAGCTCAACGTCACGTGGCCCGATCCGGTCCAGGTAAGGGAGATAAAAGACAGGTATCCCGAGCTCAAGCTGATAATATCGCTCTCCAGAGACGCGATGGGGCTGCCGGCCAACCCGATTCCTCCAAAGGAGATTGCGGAGCGGGCGTCGGTATATTCGGATGCTGCGGACTATGTCCTCGTTGACCCTTCTGGCGGGTGGGGGATACCGTTCGATGCCGATCACGCTGCCAGCGTATACGAAGCGCTTTCGGACTACGTTCCTGCTGCGATAGGTTTTGCGGGAGGGCTTTCCGGGGAGAACGCGAGAGAGACTGTCTCCAGGCTCAGCGAAGCGCTGGGCTCGGTGGATTTCTCGATAGACGCGGAGAGCTTGCTCAGGGACCCTGTGGGGCCAGGCTACGGAAACGACATCCTAAACCAGGGCAAGGTGCACTCCTACCTGACCGGCGTGTCCCGCGTCCTTCGCTGACGGCGCTACGCAGCTGAAACGGGCCGCATTAGTGACACCTAGGCATTCCACTATTCGATTTTTGACGCGGGTTAACGGGATAGTATCGGAATTTCCCGCGCGGGGCGCAATGCCTATATAAAGGATTTCCCATTCTCTTGCTGAGTGAGGTGGTTCATTGCAGTATGCTGAGTTCGTCAAGGTCGAGAAGATACGTGGGATATTCGACAAGATAGCCTACGCGTCGTTGGCCCTGGACTTTGGCATAGCGATACTAACCCTGGTCTCGCTCAACACCTCCTTGCAATTCGGCAACATCCAGTTCACGCTGAACATGCTGCTTTCTGTGGAAGTGGTTGTAGTCGCTGTGCTGATGACTGCGATGCTGCTCCTGCACCACTACCAGAAGATACTCTTCAACCTCGCGGAATTCAGCAGGTCGATAAAAGGCGGCCCGCACGCAAAGATGGTGCACGTATGGCACAGGAAGCTCGCCATCGCCAAAATTAACTATGTGATGCTTGGCAGCCGGCACAAGAAGGGCCGGTCCGCGTTGGAGAGCGCTGAGGCCAGGCTCGGCAGGGCGCTGGCGGGCAACCAGCGCAAAGCGGGCAGGCCTGCGTGGCAGAAGTGGCTTGAGGGCGCCTTCGGAGTTCGACTTGCGCCAGCTCGGTGAATTGCGATGCTTAAGTGCATCTTTTAAATACCCTTATTCCGAAGCAATATCATGCCAAAGGGTAAGCTCAAGGCCGAGAAGAGCGAGAGGCTGCTCATACTCGTCGTGGACGTCGACAACGACCTCTACAGGAAGACGAGGATAGGCGGGCCGCTCATCGGCAGGGTGCAGAACCTCAACGGCGCGACTCAGCTGTCGCTGGCCGACCCCGAGGACACCGACGCTAACACGATGTTCCAGGCGGTCAAGATCTACGACGAGCTGAAGGACGAGGGATACTCGGTCAACATCGCGACGATAACCGGGGCCGAGAGCGAGGGCTATACCGCAGACAGGGAGATAGCCGCACAGCTCGACAAGGTGCTCGCGCAGGCCAAGGCCGACGCCTGCGTATTCGTAACCGACGGCGCGAGCGACGAGCGCTCGCTTCCGCTGATAGAGTCCAGGATAAAGATAAACAGCGTGAAGAGCATAACGGTCAAGCAGAGCAAGGCGCTGGAGAACACCTACTTCACGATTTTGGAGAAGCTCAAGGAGCCCCACTACGCCAGGATCGTCTTCGGCATACCCGCGATACTGGCGCTGCTGTTCGCGCTAAGCTACGCTGCTGGCCTGGGCTGGCAGGTGCCGATAGCCATAATAGGCCTCTACCTGTTCGTCAAGGGATTCGGCCTCGAGGATACGCTCCTCGGGTCGTTCAAGGGATTCGGGTTCAGCATAGACCGCATGAGCTTCGTCTTCTACCTGACTTCGCTGGTGTTCCTCGTGGCAGGGATATTCGTCGGGGCTAGCGACTACGTCGTGCAGCTGGCATCCACGGGCAACGCGGCGCTCGCGCTCGTGTACGGGATTGAGGGGCTGATGCTGCTTCTTCCGATAATAATGATCCTGTTCCTCATCGGCAGGATAATAGACACAAGGTCGAGCAGGTACGTCTTCAGGAACTTCAGGTATGGGGTGTACGTCGGCTCGTCCATCATCATATGGGTGCTGCTGTACTCCTTCACCGCGTGGTTCCTCGGACAGCTCTACTTCGGCCAGTTCCTGCTGTTCACGATCTGCGCGATAGCCATAGGGATAGCGATATCCACGGTAACGGGCGCGCTGCGCACGCGGGTGCTCAGGACCAAGAGGCTGAAGAACAAGCTCGTGGTCAACGAGCTCGGGACGATGATAGGGAAGGTCGCGGGAATTGACCTGAAGAGGGGCAGCCTCATAATCAGCACAAGCTTCGGGAACCCGGTCAGGTACAGCGTCGACAGGATAGTCGAGATCGCCAACAAGATAGTCATAAAGTAACGGATTTCCCGCGGCGTCCCGCTGACGGATCGGCGACCTAAAAGATTTAAATATCTATAGATATAAGAACTACAATTGCGCTAACATAGGCATGGACTGCGCAGACTACAACAACAGGAATATAGTGCTCAACGAGCTGATAGGGCTCAGGGCGCGTGTAGTCCGATGTTCTGACAGGAAACAAAACGGCCTAGAAGGCACAATCGTGGACGAGACGAAGAACACGCTGCTGATTGAGACCGACGGAAAATGCAGGAAGGTCGTGAAGGCCTCCTCGACGTTTCGGTTCTACACCCGCGGCGGGTCGTTCGTCGTAGAAGGCAGGGAGATAAACTTCCGGCCCCACGAGCGCATAGAGAAGGCAATGAAGTTTTACAAGAGAAGGAAGCTGTGATTTGAATGGACTGCCATGATCCGAAGTGCCCGACGCACGGGAGCCTGAAGACGAGAGGCATGCACCTCTCCGGCCTAGTCGTAAGCGACAAGGCGAAGAAGACCGCGATAGTCGAGGTCAGCTACACTATCTACACCCACAAGTACGAGAGGTACCTCAGGAAGAGGTCGAGGGTGCAGGCGTACAACCCGGAGTGCATCAACGCCAAGACCGGCGACGTCGTGAGCATCGGTGAGACGAGGAGGCTCAGCAAGACCAAGGCGTTCGTGGTTACCGGAATACTGAAGCCGAAGGTGTCGCAATGAAGGGACTGTCGACCAAGATATCGAAGACGCTCATACCGATGTCTACGCTAAACTGCGCGGACAACAGCGGCGCGGTCATGTTCAGGATAATAAACAAGCTCGGCAAGGGCCACAGGCACGGGAGGCTTGCGGCTGCCGGGCTCTGCGACGTGGTCATCGCGAGCGTCATAAAGGGCTCTCCGACATACCTGAAGAAGCCTGTCCGCGTGGTGATCATAAGGCAGAGGGCAGCCATAAGGCGGCACAACGGGATGAGGCTGAAGTTCGAGGACAATGCAGGCATAATGATAGGCGAGGACAACCTCCCGATAGGCACGGAGGTGAAGGGCGCGATGGCCAGGGAGGTCGTCGAGCGGTTCGTCAAGACGGCGGGCATAGCCTCGAGGATAGTCTAGGTGCGATCATGATCAGGAGCGGAAAGCCGAGGAAGCAGCGGAAGTTCAGGTTCACCGCGCCGATGCACGTCAGGCAGAAGTTCGTGCACGTCCGGGTCGCCAAGGAGTTGGCGTCCAAGCTCGCGATGAAGAGGAGGAGCGTGGCTGTCAGGCGCGGCGACACCGTGAAGGTCATGAGCGGCGGAAGCAGGGGCAAGACCGGCAAGGTCCTGTCCGTCGACCTGAGGAGGGGCGCCATATTCATAGACGGGATAGCGCGGAAGAACGCGAAGGGCAAGGAGCACCCCATAGCCGTGAAATCGTCTAACGTTTACGCGATAGACCTCGATCTCAGCGACAAGCTGAGGGGTCCGAGGATAGGCGCGAAGGTGTGATTCATGGCCAGCAAGGGAAACAACAGGCACGTCAAGAGGCTCGCGGTCGGCACGTACCCGGGCATAGCCAGGAAGACCGCCACATATCTCATAAAGCCGAATCCTGGAAGGCACGACCTGAGGAACAGCGTCGCGCTGCTGGCCCTGATCAGGGACAAGCTGGACCTGGCTTCGCGCGCGAAGGAGGCGAGGGGCATGATCAACGGAGGCAAGATAGAGGTCAACGGCGCCGTGATCATGGACGAGAAGTATCCGGTAGGGTTCGGCGACATCGTGACGCTCAAGCCCACGGGGGAGTCATACTCCGTCGGGGTCAGGAAGAACGGCGCACTGACGATGGACAAGGTCGAGAAGAAGGCGGCCGAAAGGACCCTCAAGGTCATAGGGAAGTATGTCGTCAAGGGGAACAGGATGATGGTCAGGCTCTTCGACGGCTCGGCCGTCGAGTCCGCGAAGGGCGTCTCGGTCAACGATTCCGTTGTGCTCAGCAAGGGCAAGATATCGAAGGCGATAAAGTTCGAGGAGGGCGCGAAGTGCCTCGTGATAAGGGGAACGCACGCGGCCAAGTCCGGAAAGATCAGTGAGATAGTGAAAGGGAGCGCGCTCCGCGAAGCGACCGTGAGGGTCGATGGCGCGGACGGGAAGTTCGAGACGACAGTAAGGAACGTGATGGTAGTCGGTGCGTGATTATGCCTAACCCGATGCAGGAGATCTGCCTTGAGAAAGTGGTCGCGAACATGGGCATAGGCGCAGCCGAGGACAAGCAGGAGAACGCGAAGCAGCTCCTGAAGAAGCTCACGGGCAGGGAGGCCGCGCACACCAAGGCCAGGAAGAGGTTCCCGGCGTTCGGCATAAAGCAGGGCCAGATCATAGGGATGGTCGTGACGCTGAGGGGTGAGGAGGCAGACAAGTTCTTCAAGAGGGCGATCGAGGCTGTGGACGGCATCGTCCGGGAGAGCTCGATAGCGAACAACTCCGTGAACTTCGGGGTAAAGGAATACATATACTTCTCAGGGGTGAAGTACGACCCGAAGATCGGGATGCTCGGCCTCAACGTCAACGCGCTGTTCGCGAGGAAGGGCTCGCGGGTCGAGAGGCGGAGGATGAAGGCGGGCACCGTCGGGAAGAAGCACAGGGTGGTGTCGAGGGAGGAGATTGCCGCGCTGCTCGAGAAGAACTACAAGGCCAAGGTGGGCGGCGGGGAGTGAGAGGGATTGCCATGAAAACCAGCATAGAAGAGAGGTATAAGGGAAGGGGGCTGAGGAAGTGCAAGATCTGCGGCACCTCGAGGGGGCTCATAAGGTCCTACAAGCTTTACGTCTGCAGGCGCTGCTTCAGGGAAGTGGCGAAGAACATAGGTTTTGAGAAATTGTAGTGGTTGATATGCCAGACATACTCGCCGACGCGCTCAACAAGATAAAGGTGTACGAGAACACGGGAAGGGAGAGCTGCACCGTGGCCGCCACCCGCCTCGTGAAGAACGTGATGTCAACGCTCATGGAAAGCGGGTACGTCACGAACTTCGAGGAGTTCACCGACGGGAAGTTCAAGAAGCTGCGCGTCACGCTGTCCAACAAGATAAACGACATAGGGGTCGTGAAGCCGAGGCACGCCGTGGCGTTCGGCGAGTACCAGAAGTACGAGACGAAGTACATACCCAGCAAGGACTTCGGGATGCTGATAATCTCCACCTCGAAGGGCATAATGAGCAACAGCAAGGCGAAGGAGATGCGCATAGGCGGAAGGCTGATAGCCTACGTATACTAGGGGTTTCAAGATGCACGAATTCCAGCTTCCTAAGGATGTGAAGGCGAAGGTCTCCGAGGACGGTTCGGAGATAACCATCAGCGGGAAGCTTGGATCGACGACGAAGACCATCAACACGATGCTCCTGACGCTCAAGGTCGAGGGGGAGAGGGTCGTGCTTGAGGACGCCGCGAACAAGAAGCTCGCAAAGAAGGCGGACCTCGCCGGGAACTCGCTCTGCTCCGAGCTGAAATCGGCTGCGGAAGGCGTGGAGAAGGGAGTCGAGAGGAGGATGAAGGTCGTATACGCCCACTTCCCGATGACCGTGGAGGTCAAGGGCAAGGAGGTGCTCGTCAAGAACATCTTCGGGGAGAAGTACCCGAGGGTCGCGAGGATCATCGGGGACACGAAAGTCGAGGTCAAGGGCCAGGACGTGCACGTCACCGGCGTCGACGAGTACGACGTGGGGCAGACCACGGCGAACATAACTAAGCTGTCCGGGGCCAGGAACAAGGACTCGAGGGTCTTCCAGGACGGGATCTACGTTGTGAGGGAGGAATGATCATGGTCAAGAGAAAAGGACATCCGAAGTTCCAGGTGCCGAACTATGGCGCGAAGAACAGGAAGAGGGTGCCCCTGAGATGGAGGAAGCAGAGGGGCATAGACAACAAGCAGAGGGTATACGTCAGGTGCCACGGCGCGTCGCCGAAGGTCGGCTACAAGAACGCGGCCGGGGTCAGGTTCGCGGGGCGCGACGGGGCGTTCAGGCTCCTTGTGTACAACGAGCGCGACCTGGAGACGTTCCCCAAGGGCAACTACGTGGCCGTGCTCGCGCACGGGCTGTCGAAGAGGAAGAGGGCGGCGCTGGAGAAGGCCGCGGACTCGAAGGGCATAGGAGTCGCAAACAAGACGAAGGTGAAGGAGGTAAAGGTCGGGGCTAAGCCTGAGAAGCAGTCGAAGGCCGACGTCGCGGCGCACGAGGCGAAGGGGGCGAGACAATGAGCATAAAGCTTACGAAGAGAACCGCGGCCAGCATCCTCGAGAGGGGGGAGAGCGCGATAAGGATCAGGCAGGGCGCGTTCGAGGAGGCCAAGAAGGCGATGACCCGGGACGACGTCAGGAAGCTGATAAGCAAGGGCGACGTCTTCGCGATGAAGGAGAAGGGCGAGGTCCACGCGAAGGCCAAGAGGCCGCCGAAGAGGAAGAGGGGCGCCGGGAAGAGGAAGGGCACCAGGAAGGCAAGGCAGGGAATCCCATGGACCAAGAAGGTCAGGTCGCAGAGGCTCCTGATCAGCAGGCTCAGGGTCATGGGCAAGGTCGACAGGAAGGTGTTCAGGAGATACTACCGCCTCGTGAAGGGCAACTCGTTCCCTGACAAGAAGTCGCTGCTGCTGCACCTCGGGGACGAGGGCGTGAAGGTCAGCGACGACGAGCTGAAGCAGATAAACGAGTACGTGAGGAAGCTGTACAAGGGATGATTATGCAAAGCGGAGCTGCTGTACCGAAGTTCAGGCGGAGGAAGGAGGGAGTGACCAACTACAAGAAGAGGCTCGCCCTCGTCAAGAGCGGGCTCGACAGGGTCGTGGTCCGGAAGAGCAACAGGAGGATAATCGGGCAGCTCGTAAGGTACGAGGAGAAGGGCGACGCCGTGCTGGCCCGTGCGGACTCGGGGGAGCTCAAGGCGCTCTGCGGATGGCCGTCGAGGGCCAATAGGCCCACAGCCTACCTCACTGGGCTGCTCCTGGCTAAGAAGGCGAAGGGAGCGGGCGAGAGCGTCGTGCTCGACATAGGGCTGAGCTCGCCGGTCGAGGACTCGATACCATTCGTGTTCGCCAAGGGATGCGCCGACGGGGGCCTCAAGCTCACCGGCACCTTTGAGATCGCGGAGAGCGTGTACGACGCGACGGGCATAGTCAAGTACGCGGAGGCGCTCGGGAAGTCGCAGCCTGATGCAGCGCACTTCAAGGAATACGCAAAGGAGACGAAGGTCGAGTCACTCCCGGAACTATTCAAGAAAGCAAAGGAAAAACTCATGAAAGGTTGATGATTTGCCAGGCTACAAGGATCGCGGAAGGTTCAGGAGAAGGGAGGAGGAGAGGGAGGTCTTCAGCATTGCCAACTGGCAGCCGAAGACGAAGCTCGGCGAGATGGTCAAGAGCGGCAGGATAACCAGCATAGAGCAGATCTTCACCAGCGGGAAGCTGATCAAGGAGGTCGAGATAATAGACGCGCTGCTGCCGGGGCTCGAGGGCAAGGTGCTGGAGACCGCGGTCGTCCAGAGGATGACCAAGGACACCAGGAAGAGGAAGTTCAGGACCACCTACGTCGTCGGCGACAGGCACGGCCACATAGGCGTCGGGGTCGGAAAGGCCACCGAGGCCAGGCCGTCCACGGACGAGGCCATAAAGGACGCGAAGAGGAGGATCATAAGCATACGCATGGGATGCGGCTCGTGGGAGTGCAACTGCGGCACGACGCACTCGCTGCCCATAACGCTCAGGGCGAAGGTGGGCACGTCCGAGATAACGCTGAAGCCGGCGCCAAGGGGAGTAGGCATAGTGGCAGGCAGGACCGCGAAGGTCGTGCTGGAGCTCGCCGGAGTCAAGGATGTCTGGACGTTCGCGAGGGGCAGGACGAGGGACATATACAACACTTCCATGGCGACCTACATGGCGCTGAAGAGCCTCTCAAACATAAAGAACGCCGAGAAGCTGACCTGAAGTCAAGTATTATAAATTTAGTCCGCGCAATACATTTGCCAAACGGCCACAGGAGCAGGGTAACGCCCGAAAACATTCCGAACTCGGAAGCTAAGCTTGCTCGCGACAGGATATACTGCCTTCTTAGGCGGGAAAGCCCGTTGCTGTTTGGCATTTGTCGTGACCTGTGCGCTTATTCTTATATTTTGCATGCCGACTAGCATGCGGTAATTCATTGGATGAGGGAAGGGTAAAGGAGATAATGAGCCGGAAGGAGGAGCACATAGACATCTGCCTCGGCAGGCCCGTGAGTTTCACGAATTCCGGAACTCTTTTCGACTGCGTGCGCCTCCTGAACGAGGCCCTCCCGGAGATGGATCTCGACGATATAGACACGTCGACCACCTTCCTGGGCCACAAGTTCTCCGCTCCGCTGATGGCGGGCGCAATGACAGGAGGAGCCGACCTCGCCAGCAAGATAAATCAGAACATAGCAGAGGCTGTCGAGGAACTCGGCCTGGGCATGGTCGTCGGAAGCCAGAGGGCCGGCCTGTACGACAAGGCGCTCGCGGATACCTATTCCATAACCAGGAAGAGCGCACCCAACGCGTTCATCGGATCGAACGTGGGCGGAGCGCAGCTGTCCGCCGGGCTAGGCGTCGAGGAATCGCGGACACTCCTGAAGATGCTGGATGCAGACGCGCTCTACGTGCACCTGAACCCGTTGCAGGAGGTGGTGCAGCCCGAGGGAGAGCCCAGCTACAAGGGCGTCGCGTCGAGGATAACGGAAATAGCGCGCGCGATTGACAAGCCCATAGTGGCCAAAGAGGTCGGCGCAGGCATATCAGGCAGGACCGCGAAGAGGCTGGAGTCCGCCGGGGTCAAGGCAGTAGAGGTCGCGGGGGGCGGAGGCGTGAGCTACTCCGCCGTGGAGTACTACAGAGCCGCAGAGCAGAAGATGCGCGCCAAAGAGGCCGCTGGAAAGCTGTTCTGGAACTGGGGCATACCGACAGCAGCCGCTGTCCGCATGGCCAGCAGAGCGGTCAAGATCCCGGTCATTGCGTCGGGAGGCATAAGGGACGGCCAGGAGATGGCCAAATCCATCGTACTGGGTGCGAGCATGTGCGCGACCGCACTTCCGCTCCTCAGGCCTGCGACCGTATCCAGCAGAAAGGTCAAGGAAACGCTGGAGCAGATGATCTACGAGTTGAAGGTCACGATGTTCTTGACAGGTTGCAAAAACCTTAATGATCTGGGGCGCGCGCCGTTCGCGATCACTGGAGAACTCAGAGACTTCCTCGACACCGTGAAAGAATAGAGATCAGATGGTCCTTCCGATTAGGAACTCGGATATCTGCTTTATTCTGTCCTTCGCCTTGGACTCGGGAAGCAGCGTATCCAGCTCCTTCCAGGCGTTTGCGACCAGCCGGATTGAGAGCTCCTCTGCGTATTCCTTTGATCCGTACTTGTTGATGATCGATATGGCCTCGGCTATCTCGCCGCGATCCTTTGTGTGCGACTTTAGTATCTCTATCAGCCTCTTCTTATCCGATTCATCGGCGCGCTCAAGGGCGTGTATCACCAGAATGGTTATCTTTCCCTCATGTATGTCGTCCCCCACACCGCCCTTGTTCTCCGCGAGCTTGCTCTCGGTTATATTAAGCATGTCATCCTCGATCTGGAACGCCACGCCAAGCGACGAGCCGAATTTTCCCAGCGCGGCAATCGTCTTATCGTCCGCCTCTCCGATCGCCCCGCCGAGCTTGGCGGCCATCGATGACAGCACTCCTGTCTTCGCATTCACCATCTGCAGGTACTTGCTCTCGCTCACCTGCATAGGGTCTATGAGGGCTCTGTGCCACGCTATGTCTATCGCCTGGCCTACGGTTACCTTCAGACAATCTTTCTGGTAGATGCCGAGCATCTTCATCTTCGTCTCCCGCGACAGCTTCGCGCTGTCAATGACGGCGACGATTGGGAAGTAGAACATGAAATCCCCGAGGTTGACCGCTACGTCCATGCCGTACTTGACGTGCACTGCCTCCGCTCCTCTGCGCATGTTTGAATTGTCTTCTATGTCGTCGTGTATAAGCGTGGCGTTGTGCACTATCTCAGGGATTATCGAGAATTCGGTATAATCGTCGGGGTTCTTCCCCAGAGCCTCAAGCACCTCCAGCATCAGCACCGGCCTCCACCGCTTTCCGCCGAGCCCGAGCAAGTAGCTTGCGGGGTCTATTATGCTCCTCCTTATCGCATCGGTGTCATACTCGTAGCCGCTCCTGCCCAGCATCTTTCCGAGATACCTCGGCGAGTCCGCATCGTTGAGGTATTCCTTTATCATTGCGCTTATCTTCACGGCGCGATTCTTGATATATTCTTCGATTTCCACAGGACCACCATCACTTTCACAGGGGCTCCTCCCGCCTTCCACAAAGAAGTAGGGGCCGAGAAATAGATTTACTGCGCGAGCCACATATTTAAAGGCCTGTTGGGGCTTCGGCATTAGGCGATTCCGCGAAGACGCAGCGCTACTAACCTATCTTTACTTCCCCTGAGTCGATCGACTTCATGAACTCCTTGGCGCTCTTCCCCTCGACCGTGATGTTCATGCTGACGCAGGTTCCGACCAGCTGCTTCACCTTCGCCTTGAGGGATCCGCCGTACAGCGATTTGTCCTTCGCCTTCGCGACGTTCTCGAGCTGCGCGAGCGTTATGTTTCCTGCGATCTCCTCCTTGACCTTCGATCCCTTCTGAACGCCTATCTCCTTCAGTATCAGAGCGCTGGTGGGGGGGGTTCCGACCTCTATCTTGTAACTCTTGGTCGCAGTGTCGACGATTATCTTCACGGGCACCTTTATGCCCTCGTACGCCCCGGTCTGGGAATTTATCTCACCGATTATCTTCGCTACGTTGACGCCGAGCGGACCTAGCGCAGGACCGAAAGGTGGACCGCTAGTCGCCTTCCCGCCCTCAATCAATCCGCGTATTGTAACTTCTCCCATTGAATGCACCTTCTCACTGGACCTTCTCGGCCCTCTGCACAATTCTCGCTATGTTCGCCTTCGTGGTGACCGGGATCGGGACGGCCACGTCCATCAGCTCGACGGTGATCTCCTCCTTCGCGATGTCCACTTTTATCACCTTCGCCTTGTAGCCCTTGAACGGCCCGCTCACGAACTCCACGATGTCGTTGATGCCTATCTCCTGCGCAACCTTCTTGGTGTCCAGCATCTTGTTGAGGTCAGCTTCGCTCAGCGGCTTCGGCAGCATGCCCTTCACGTGCGGCTCGTCGAGTATCAGCTCCCTCGCCGCGTTCTCGCTCTCTGCCTCTATTATCAGGTACCCCCGCATGCCCTCGGCCATTATTATGGAGCTTATGGGGATGTTGGACTTCTCTATCTTGTTCTGGAGAATATCCACAGTGATCCTTTCCTGGCTTGACGTCACTCTCACTATGAAATACGCAAAATCACTTCTCGGGGTCTATACTACTTCTTATTTCTTTATTATTATAAGCCTTTTGCAGACTGTGGTGCGATGCTCGGCGTGAGGGTAAGGAAGGAAAATGCGGAGAAAGTGAGGGTGTTCCTCAGCGGGAGCGGGAATCTGGACAAGGGCCATGCGGTGCTCAGGCGCGGCCCCTTCGTATACTTTCCGCTGGAGGAGAAACCGGATGACAAGGCAATGAGGGAGCTAAGGGGGCTCGGGGCAGGGTTATCGAAAGCGAATTTCGCCCCGCAGAAGGGAAAGATGAACTACGGGGAGCTGATGGCAAAGGCGCGCGGGTCTAGCCCTGAGGATTCCGCCAGGGGCTACGACCTTCTCGGCGACATAGCTGTGATAGACGCGAGCCCGGCTGCCGCCAGGCGCATGGCTGGAGCGCTGATGAAGGCGAACGGAAACATTAAGACAGTCCTCAGGAAGGGCGGCGCCGTGAGCGGCAGGTTCAGGACCAGGAAGTTCTACTATGTGGCGGGAAGGAGGAACTATCTCGCGGACTACAGGGAGAACGGCTGCAGGTTCAGGTTCGACGTGAGGAAGGTATTCTTCTCCCCGAGGCTCGCGCACGAGCGCAATCGCGTGAGCGGGCTCGCAAGGGACGGCGAGAGCGTTGTCGTTATGTTCTCAGGGGTCGGTCCCTTTGCCATAGAGATAGCTAAGGCGCATAGGAACTGTAAGGTAGTCGCGATGGAGCTCAACAAAGAGGCCCACAAGGCGGCGATAAAGAACAAGGAGCTTAACAAGGTTGGCAACGTCGCGCTCGCTCAGGGTGACGTCAAGAAACTGGCATCAGAATACAGAGGCTTCACGGACAGGATAGTCATGCCCCTGCCGAAGGACGCAGCGCGATTCCTCGACGAGGTCCTTACGGTAGCTAAGCCGAAATGCACGGTCCACTACTACGCGTTCTGCAAGTCGGGAGGAGAGAGCAGGACCATTGAAGGGATAAGGAAGTTCTTCGAGTCGCATGGGAAGAGGTTCAAACTGATCGCCATGCGGGAGGTACGGCCCTACTCTCACGACATGGTCGAGATCGTTGTGGATTTCGCTATCCATGATAAAAAGATATAAAACTTCGCGTAGCATCTAGGTTTGAGAAAAGGATTCGATGAGAGCGCAATCCGCCATAGAATTTATGGCCACGTATTCCTGGGCCCTCATAGTCATTGCGGTATTCATTGCGGTTGTGGGGGTGCTGATCCTTTCGCCCACGAAAGGCACGGCCACGCTGTCACCATCATCCTGCTACCTGACTCCTTCGCTGCCCTGCTACCAGTCAGTGCTGCTGACCAATTCGAGTGGGTCGCAGTTCATAGCGCTCTTCCAGAACAACATGGGCGTTAGCATGTACTTTCCTGCCAATGCCATATCCCTGCACCCGTCCTACTCGTCAAGCACGGCCTATTCCGGGTCGTGCCTGCCCCAGACCGCGCCTCCTGGCGCAACAGTGATATGCAACGTCAGCATTGCGACCTACAGCCCCGCGGTCGGAACGCAGCTCTACCCGACTTTCACGCTGAGCTACCAGATATGCCCTTCCTGCGCCACCGCGGGCGCGCAGAGTTATAACACGAGCGGCACCTCCACGCTTACCGCGTCCTCCTTCAGCAGCGTCCTCTACAGCGTACAGCTGCTCACGAGCACAGGGACCGGGAACATAGTGGTCGGCGGCGTGAAGTACCCGAGCGGCGCGAACGTAATCTTCCTGGCGGGGGTCAATTATCCCATATATGCGATACCACCAAGCGGCATCGTCAATTTCGGGGGTTGGTTGAGCTCGAACTTGGTCGTCGGGAGCCCCATGCAGCAGTCCACCACCGCGCAGGGCGCCATAAACCCTGATCCGGCGGCGTGCCTCCGGGCGGCCTTTAACTCCCTTTTCTACTCGCTTTCGATGTCGGTTAGTCCGAGTGGGGGAGGCACGGTCACACCGCTCGGAGGCTCTTACTCAATGGGAACAGTAGTGCCGATATACGCGACACCGAGCATCAACTATGCGTTCTCGAGCTGGAATGGAGTAGGGACTGGCAGCTACACCGGCTCAGCGAGTTCCGCGAGCGTGACAATGAACAGTGCCATAACTGAGACTGCCAACTTCAACCCGATGCTTACTGTAATCAACAGCGGCTGCACTTCCGTATCCGGCTCCGGTACATACAACTATGGTTCATCCGCCCAGTTCTCCGCAGTGGTGCCAACAGGCGCCATCCTAGGATGGACAGGCTCCGGAACGGGTTACTACTCTGGATCGAATAATCCCGGATCTGTGACAATGTACAATCCGATTACGGAAACCGCAACGTGTAGTGGTGCCTACGTCCCGATAACCCTGACGAATTCCGCGGGTTCTGCAACGGCATCATCTTTCCCGCAGATGATTACGGTCAATTCTAACACATACTCCTCGTATGAAAGCTCTGGCTTGCAGAACATAGAATTCACCACGGGCGCTGCAGGAACAGGTCTGGTACTGTACGCTTGGTGCGAGAGTGGGTGCACAAGCACCAGCACGTCCACTGTCTGGTGGGTCGAGCTAGTCAGGTCCATATCCGGCAGCGGGGGCACGCAAATGGTGTACATGAACTTCGTGCCGAGCAGCATGATGACGGGCACTACCGGATTCACGGGCGAGGCGCCGCAGCTATACGGAGGAAGTTACGCGCAGACGAGCTACGCCCAGTATGACAACGGAGCGGAGATATTCAACTATTATGACAATTTCTTGGGCGCGACGGTCGGGAGCCAGTACACGCAAGTCCTAGGAGCGACTATGTCAATCTCTCAGAGCAATGGACTGACGCTCTCTTGTGGGTCAGGGGATGGGGGAATAATATTGAACAACGGCTTTGTAGCAGGAACGGAAATATTTGATGCCGATATTACTTCACTGTCCAGCAGCTATCCGGCACTGGCGCTGCTAACTGGCAACACTGCCTCGTCAGGAGGATACTGGTTTAGCTATGGCGATGGCATCGTAGAAGCCTATATGGCCTCAGGGGTGGCACAGGCGACACCAACTCCAAATCTAGCAACTGGAATAGAGGGTGGCGTATGGCTCACCTCTTCTTCGCAGACCTGGTATAATAATTATGTTCCGACTTCCGGGACGGTCAGCTATTATTCCATCGGATCGACTACATATGCTGCATTAGGCTCCTGGTACAAAACAGGCGGAACTTCAATAGAGCAGTGGATCAGACTTCGCGCCTACCCGCCAAGCGGTGCCATGCCGACGGCGAGCTTTGGTAGCTTGGCATGAAAAGCGGCGTTCCATATTTAATTTATGTGCTGGAGTACCCCTATGCTGTTAATTCAGTTAACCTCAGGCAGATTATTCGTTAAGTGTGTGTGCGGATCCGACTACCGCTAATTGTACACCGACTTGTACTCGTTCCCGCTGTCGTCGTGGATGTCGATGCACTCGCCCTCGATCGACTTCAGTAGGGACTCTCAAGCCTCTTCAGATGAACCATCGGCTTGTACTTCTCGACAAAGCCCTTGACATCAACCCTTGTGCGCTCGTCATACCTGCCAAGGTAGCCTCCAAGCCTGCGCAAATCGATTGCGGAGAGGATGCCGCTGTAGCTCTGGACCGAAAGCCTCACGTTATAGTAAAAGAGGTCTATCAATGTCTTCTCGGGATCGGATACTGGCACAGAGAATTTCCCGTATCTGACCGTGCCAAACCCGAAGAAGTACTTGGCGGGCACGTGGTGAAGGAATATGACGTCATCCGCATCACCGAAGACCGTCGTTCTTGATGACCTGACTCTCTTCATGGTCATCACATCCGGCCTCGAATGCTGCGTCCACAGGCCGCGCATCGTCAGCGCGGAGAGGAGGCCGTAGTAGAAGGGCGCGTACGCGAAGCCTGCTACGGCATCGTCCTTTGTAGCCGAATAAACTCCCTTTTTTATGGAGTATATTCTTCCGCTGGTTTTTAGATAGGACAGAACTCTTGCGATATCCGGCTTCTGCCCGGCACCTCGCAGGTACAGTTCTACGTCCCTGTACGTAAACGTCGGGTAGGAGGAGAACTTCTCAAGTATGAGCTTACCCGGCTTCATGCGCCCATTCCTTTATTTTCTTGACCATGAACTCGAAACTGGGGGCCGCCCCGCTCAGGATCAGGTGGTCGAGGCTGCGCACGTTGCGGGGCGGGTCCTTCTCGGCCTCCTCAATCAGGGCGGCCAGCCTTCTGGCCGTCTGAGGCTTCCTGCTGCACAGTGCGGTGAGGTGATAAATGTCATAGAAGTCCTGGACTTCGGCCTGCTTGAATCCCCCTCCGCGCCTCTTGTCTTCGCATGCCTCTATCTTCTCCTCCAAAAGTTCTTCCGGGGTCAGGGATAGCACAACCATCTTGCTCCCATCCACCCTCGTGTACTCCACAGGCGCGCCTTTCTTCGGCTTCAGGTTCAGGTCTATTTTCATCTTCGTGGTTGATTCGACAAGGAGATGCATGGTCCTGGTCTTGCCGTCATAGCCCCTTTCCTTCAGCGCAAACCCCTTATCCTTGAGGAAATCGGAAATTTCAGTGAGAAGAGGGCCTGCTTCCGTCCGACCGCCGATATAGAAATCTATGTCCCTCGAGAACCTGTTGCCTGAATAGCACCGCCATATCGCGGTCCCTCCATGAAACACGAGTTCCTTGTACTTGCCGTAGAGCAGCTCGACGAGGACGTCCTCCAGCTTTGCCTTTTCAAGTTGGTCGTCGGTCTTGAAATTCATGCGGGTTCCCCGAATTTGATAAGTCCACTTTATTACAGTTTTATGTAATAATATGGACTTATATCTTAATAAACTTAGCGGGAAACCCGCTTGACGGAACTGATTGTGCGCTACTTGTACACGGACTTGTACTCGTTCCCGCTGTCGTCGTGTATGACGATGCACTCGCCCTCGCACTCTATGAGGCACGCCTGGCAGAGTATGCAGGACGCTCCGTTCGTAGCGCACGACAGTCCTCCGCTGGTTCCGTCGCTCTCCTGCGCGAAGTGCCTGTGACCGTCTTCCGCATTGGACCATTTCGCGAAGTCGTCCGGGTCGATCTTCCCGGTCCACTGGTGCTCCGCCGGCGCGGTGTCCGAGTTCGCCCCGTCCGCGTTGGGGTTCTCCTTCGTGCCCCTGCCCTTCATCTCGTAGACGCCCACGGGGCAGACGTCCCTGCAGTGCTGGCATCCTGTGCACCTCTCCTTCTCGACATACACGTCCATAGCATCAACAGGTCTATTTGCAGCGCGCTGCTTTTATATTTGCGCTATTCCTGCCTTTTTGGCCGGTTGGCCGGCAGGCAGTAAAATATATATGTTTTGCCATTTATATTATACGCCAGTTCTAGACCAGGGTTAGAGCTATCTTTCTTCCTTTTTGGGTGTAATATTGGTTAAGCGAGAACACGAGCTCGTACCTGTACACAAGATCATGAGCGCGGACGACATCGAGGACATGCTCAAGGCGCGCGGCATAACCGCGAACAACCTGCCCAAGATCTCCGCCAGCGACCAACAGGCGAAGAAGCTTGGCGCGAAGCCTGGCGATGTGCTTCTGATAGAGCGCAACGACGGAAAGGAGTATGATTACTACAGGCAGGTAGTTGACTGATTCGGGTGTTTTGATAAGGGAGAACGCATTGCTGGAAGCCTATCTGAATTCCACCTCTCTGGTGCAGCACCAGATAGACGGGTTCAACAGGTTCGTGGAGACGGACCTGCAGAAGATAATCGACCAGCAGGCGGTGATACAGCCCAGCGTCGAGGGGTTCGCCCTCAAGCTCGGCAAGGTCAGGCTCGACAAGCCCTCGATAATCGAGGCCGACAGCTCGAGGAGGAACATACTCCCCAACGAGGCCAGGCTTCGGAACCTCACCTACGCGTCCCCGATGTTCCTCGAGTTCGTCCCTGTCATAAGGGGCATCGAGAAGGAGGCCTCTTTCGGAGAGGTGTTCGTCGGCGAGCTCCCGATCGTCGTGAGGAGCAACCTGTGCCACTTCAAGATGATGACGCGCGGCCAGCTGTCTGAGAACGGGGAGGACCCGGACGACCCCGGCGGATATTTCGTGATAAAGGGCACCGAGCGCGTCCTCATCGGCCTCGAGGACCTGGCGCAGAACAGGATAATCACCGAGAAGAGCGGAGCTGAGTCTGCCAGCAAGGTCTTCTCAACTGCCCCGGGATTCAGGGCGAGGACCGTCGTCTCGCGCTCGAAGAACGGGATTTTCCTGGTCGAGTTCCCGACGCTGCACAAGCCGGTCGACATGGTGATGCTGCTGAGGTCTCTCGGCACGACCGTGAACGACATGCTCGACTCGTCGAGCGACATACCGACGTTCAAGAACGACGTGCTGCTGAACATGGAGACCAACCCCGCGAAGGACATGGGCCCGACGGAGGCGCTGCTTGAGTTCGGCAAGCTGTCCGCACCAGGGCAGGCGAAGGAGTATCAGCAGAAGCGCGCCGAGATGCAGATAGACACCTACCTGCTCCCGCACATAGGGACGGGCGCAGAGGACAGGAAGGAGAAGGGCAAGTTCGTGCTCCAGATGGCGAGGCACGCGAGCATAGTCGCGAACCGCCTCGCGCAGCCGGACGACAAGGACCACTACGCGAACAAGAGGGTCAAGTACTCCGGGCAGCTCATGGAGGAGCTCTTCACATACGCGTTCAGGTTCTTCGTGAAGGACGTCAAGTACCAGATAGAGCGCGCGAGCGCAAGGGGCAGGAAGCTCAGCATACCGACCATCATAAGCCCCGAGACCATAACCGAGAAGATCGCCTATGCGATGGGTACCGGTACCTGGGTCGCCGGCCAGACGGGCGTGTCGCAGGTGCTCGACAGGACCAACCTGATACACACATACTCAGACCTTAGGAGGGTGAAGTCACCTCTCACGAGGAAGCACCCGCACTTCGCGGCGAGGGAGGTCCACGGCACGCAGTGGGGCAAGATCTGCATCTCCGAGACCCCCGAAGGACTTGACGTCGGACTCACCAAGTACCTGGCGCTGATGGCGAAGATAAGCGTTGGCGCGGACGAGAAGCTCGTCGAGTCGAAGCTGCGTGACATAGGCATAACCGAATGAGGCATTGGAATGGCGATAAGCGAAAAGTGCTACGTGCATCTTAACGGCCGAGCGATCGGCTACGTCGCGGACCCCGCGAAGTTCATCAGCGAGGCGAGGTCCCAGAGGCGGAAGGGCGCGCTCTCCGGAGAGGTGAACGTCGCATACCTCGAGAGGCTCAACGTAATACACATCAACACGGACAGGGGAAGGGTCAGGAAGCCCTACATCATCGTGGAGGACGGGGCATCGAAGCTCACGAACGAGCTGTTCGAGAAGCTCAAGAAGAAGGAGATAGACTTCAACTACCTGGTGAGGAACGGCATCATAGAGTTCCTCGACGCCGAGGAGGAGGAGAACGCTCTCGTGGCAGTGAACGAGAGCGACATAAATCCCAAGGTCACGCACCTCGAGGTCGACCCGACCTCGATATTCGGGCTCACGCTGAACTGCGCGCCTTACCCTGAGACCAACGCCCTGGCCAGGCACCTCATGTTGGCGAGCTACATAAAGCAGGCACAGGGCCTCTACGCGACGAACTTCAACCTGAGGTTCGACTCGAGGACCTACATCCTGTTCTACCCGCAGGCGCCGATCGTCACGACGACCGCGTACGAGGCGCTCAAGTTCAGCAGCCACGCCTCGGGCCAGAACTTCGTCATAGCCCTCTCCACCCACTACGGCTACAACAAGGAGGACTCGATAGTCATGAGCAGGGGCGCAGTGGACAGGGGCCTCGGCAGGAGCATGTTCTACAAGACCTACAGCGACGAGGAGAGGAGATACCCGGGAGGCCAGAAGGACGTGTTCAAGATGCCGCCCGCGACAACGGACGGCTACCTCGGTGAGCACGCCTACTCGAAGCTCAGCGAGGACGGGATAATCGAGCCTGAGATGGAGGTCGGCGAGGGGGATGTGCTCGTCGGCAAGGTCGCGCCGCCGCGGTTCCTTGAGGAGAGCATAGGCGCGAGCGGCCTGGAGGAGAAGACCAGGGACGACTCCATCGTAGTCAAGCCAGGGGACAAGGGCGTAGTCGACAGCGTCGTTTTCACGGAGTCGCCGGGAGCCACGAAGATAGTCAAGGTCCGCGTCAGGAGCATAAAGATACCTGAGGTCGGAGACAAGTTCGGCAGCAGGCACGGCCAGAAGGGGGTCATCGCGCAGGTTGTCCCTGTCGAGGACATGCCGTTCACCGAGAGCGGCATAGTGCCTGACCTGCTGCTCAACCCGCACGGGATCCCCGGAAGGACCACTTTCGGACAGCTGCTCGAGACCATCGGCGCTAAGGCGGGCTCGCTCAAGGGCCTGAAGACCGACGGCACCGCGTTCTCCCAGAACGGCTGGGACAGGATAGAGGACAGCGCCAAGATCCTGGAGGCCTACGGCTTCGACAGGAACGGCGAGGAGACGCTCTACGACGGTTTCACGGGCAAGCCGTTCAAGGCCAAGATATTCACAGGGGTCGTGTACTACAACAGGCTCCACCACATGGTCAGCAACAAGATGCAGGTCAGGAGCAGGGGCACAGTGCAGATACTCACCCATCAGCCCACGGAGGGCAAGGCGAGGCTCGGAGGCCTGAGGTTCGGGGAGATGGAAAGGGACGTGCTGGTGGCATACGGAGCGAGCCTGCTGCTCAAGGAGAGGATGCTGGACCAGAGCGACAAGTGGCCGGTCCTCATATGCAAGGACTGCGGGTCCGTCGGCTACAGGGACTACGCGAAGAAGGCCAACGTGTGCCCGCTCTGCGGAGGGAGCGGCCTGGTTGAGGTCGAGATAAGCTACGCGTTCAAGCTGCTGCTGGACGAGATAAGGTCGCTGCACATAAGGCCGAGGATAAGGCTGGAGGCGTGATGTTATGCAAGCGGAGATAATAGACAGCATAAAGTTCGGCATATTCGCGCCGGAGCAGATGAAGAAGCTCAGCGTGGCGAAGCTCACCGTCCCGGACACCTACAACGAGGACGGCTACCCGATAGACGGCGGGCTGCTGGACCAGAGGCTGGGGGTCATAGACCCGGGGCTGGTGTGCAAGACCTGCGGAGGCAGGAACAAGAACTGCCCGGGCCACTTCGGCCACATCGAGCTCGTGAGGCCGGTCGTGCATTCCGAATTCGCGAAGATAATCAACATGCTCCTGCAGGCGACGTGCCAGGACTGCCAGAGGATACTCCTGAACAACGACCAGATAGCCACGTTCAAGCTAGAGGTCGAGAAGGAGCTGGCCGGCGAGAGCGGGAACAAGGAGGGCGGGGAGACGCACGCCGAGCAGACCATGCTGAGGCGGATAAAGAGCGTCAAGAAGTGCCCGCACTGCGGCGTGGTGCAGGAGAAGCTGAAGTTCTCGGCGCCGACATACTTCTACCTTGGCGACAGGAGGCTCAAGCCCGATGAGCTCCGGGACATGCTAGCCAAGATAAGCGACGAAGACCTCCTGATACTGGGCATAGATCCCAAGACCAGCAGGTCGGAGTGGTTCATACTGGACACGCTGCTGGTCCCGCCGGTTGACGTGAGGCCCTCGATAACGCTGGAGACCGGAGAGAGGAGCGAGGACGACCTGACGCACAAGCTCGTGGACATAATGAGGATAAACCAGAGGCTGGAGCAGAACATCAACGCGGGCGCGCCGCAGATAATCATAGACGACCTGTGGGAGCTGCTGCAGTACCACGTCACCACCTACTTCAACAACGAGACCAGCGGCATACCTCCCGCCAGGCACAGGAGCGGCAGGGCGCTGAAGACCATAGCGCAGAGGCTGAAGGGCAAGGAGGGCAGGTTCAGGTACAACCTGAGCGGCAAGAGGGTCAACTACTCCGCGAGGACGGTCATAAGCGTAGACCCGTACATAGACATAGACGAGGTCGGGATACCGTCGGCCATAGCCGAGAAGATGACCGTGCCGTTCTACGTGACCGAGTGGAACATCGAGGAGGCGAAGCGCCTGCTCGAGAAGAACGACTACCCGATGGTCGTGAACATCATAATGCCCGACGGCAAGAGGAAGAGGATGCTCGAGACCAACAAGGAGGAGATGGTCAAGGAGGTCAGGCCGGGCTACATACTCGAGAGGCAGCTGCAGGACGGGGACATCGCCCTGTTCAACAGGCAGCCGTCGCTGCACAGGATGAGCATAATGGCCCACCGCATACGCGTCATGGGCGGCAAGACCTACAGGATAAACTACTGCGCGACCGCGCCGTACGGGGCAGACTTCGACGGGGACGAGATGAACCTCCACATACCACAGACGCTGGAGGCGCAGGCCGAGGCCAGGTACCTGATGGAGGTCAACGAGCAGATATTCTCGCCCAGGGACGGGGCTGCGATAATAGCGAACGGGCAGGACGGGGTCATAGGACTCTACCTGCTCACGCAGGACGACACCTACCTGGACAGGGACGAGGCGACATACCTGCTGAGCCTAGGTGGGATAAGGGAGCTGCCGAAGGAGGCGAAGGGCGGGAAGTACAAGGGCAAGGACATATTCTCCATGTTCCTTCCGGAGGGCATCAACTACGAGTTCACAAGGAAGAAGGAGAAGTTCGTGATCAAGAACGGGCGGCTCGTCGAGGGGGTCGTCACTAAGTCGATAATCGGGCAGGGCAGCGGCCTGTTCGTCGCCATAGCCGAGCAGTACGGGTTCGACGCGCTCAGCCAGTTCCTCTCGAAGTTCTCGAGGGTCGCGGACGCGTGCGCAACGTTCTTCGGGATGACCATAGGGGTCAAGGACTACCTGATCAGCGACGTCGCGGAGGCGGAGAGGAAGAAGCTGCTGGCCGAGACCGAGAAGAAGGTCGAGGACCTCATAACATCGTACAAGACGGGCAAGCTGGAGCCGCTGCTGGGATACACGCTCAAGCAGTCGCTGGAGAGGATGATAGTCGCCGAGTTGGACATCGCGAGGGACAGCTCAGGCGGAATACTGCTGCGCACCACGAACCCGAGCAACTCAACCATCCTCATGTCGGTCTCCGGGGCCAGGGGCAGCATGCTGAACTTCATACAGATGAGCATGATGCTCGGGCAGCAGGCGCCGCTGGGAGGAGGGAGGATCCGCAGGGGCTACTACACCCGGAGGGTCATACCCCACGTGAGGCCGAGGTCGATGCTGCCCAAGGCGAGGGGATTCATAACCAGCAACTTCTCGGACGGGCTCAACCCGATAGAGATGATGATGCACGCGATAGGAGCGAGGAGCTCGGTCATACACAAGGGTCTCCTGACCCCGAAGAGCGGCTACCTGGAGAGGAGGCTCGTGAACGCTCTGCAGGACTACTACGTCTATGCGGACGGGAGCGTCAGGGACGTCGGGAACAACATGATACAGACCATATACGGAGGCGACTCCACGGACCCGACGAGGGTCGAGTTCGCGAAGGCCGGAAAGGGAGATTGACATGGCGAAGAAGTTCGATTCCAACATAAACGTGCATGCGGGGGAGCCAGTGGGCGTGCTCGCGGCCCAGTCCATAGGGGAGCCAGGAACGCAGATGATCCTGAAGGTCTTCCACTTCGCGGGAATAGCGTCCACCATAACCACGTCGGGGCTTCCCAGGATAGTCGAGCTCCTGGACGCGAAGAAGAGGCCGACGACGCCGTTCTCCTCCATAAGGCTCACGGACAGCGCCAAGAAGGACTTCTCGAAGGCCGAGGAGATCGCGAAGAGGATAAGCGAGGTCAGGATGGGTGACATATCGCACCGGGCGGTGGAGAACTTCTCCAAGGGCAGGATACAGATACTGCTGGACGCCCAGGCGCTCAGGGCGGCGGAGCTGACGCCCAGGCAGGTCGCGGCAAAGGTGTCAAAGGCATTCGACCTCGAGGCCGAGGTCACCGAGAACGGGAACATCGAGGTCAAGACGCGCACGCAGAGCATGAGCGAGATCAGGGGCATCGCGGTCAAGCTGATGGATGCGCTTGTGAGCGGCGTGGAGGGCGCGGGAAGGGCCATGGTCGTGCAGGACAGGGCGACGGGCGAGTTCTACATCGAGTCGGCGGGGAGCAGCATAGAGGCGATGCTCGGCGTGGACGGCGTGGACAAGTCGAAGATCTACACCAACGACGTGTTCGAGATGAACAGGGTCTTCGGCATCGAGGCGGCGAGGAACACGCTGGCCAAGGAGCTGAAGGACACCATAGAGGGACAGGGCATAACGATCAGCTCCAGGCACCTGCTGCTCGTGGCGGACGCGATGACGTCGCAGGGGAAGATAGAGAGCATCGGCAGGCACGGCCTAGTCGGAGGAAAGGAGTCGGTCCTGGCGAGGGCGGCGTTCGAGGAGACGGTGAAGCACCTGATAAACGCGGCGGCGTTCGGCGAGGTCGACATGCTCAGGGGAGTCACGGAGAACATACTCATAGGCAAGCAGATACCGCTGGGAACGGGAACGGTGAAGCTGATGGTGAAGAGGGAGGAGGAAGGAAAGAAGAAGGCAAAGGGCAAGGGCTAGAGCGGAGAAATCCAGTTTAATTTTTTATTTGATGGTGGTTTGATGCAGACGGAAAGGCCTTTCGACCTGCTGAACAAGTCCATAGGCAGGAAGGTAATGATACGGCTGAAGAACGGGATAAGGATGAGGGGCAAGGTCTCCTCGTTCGACCTGCACATGAACATGGTGCTGGAGGACGTCGAGGAGCTGGGGGACGACGGCGACTCCAAGGCGAAGCTCGGGACAATCCTGCTCCGCGGCGGGAACATAATCTTCATCTCGCCTGTATAGCTGTTGCGCCCGCGGCCGGGCGAACGGCGGCAAGGGAGTCGCTCCTTACCTACTACAATATAAATGAAAAATGACGATAAGATAAAGTTGGGCTCCTAGCGTAACGGTAGCGCGCCTGCATGGCATGCAGGAGGTTGCGGGTTCGAATGGGTCCGGTCCGCCGGGTCCACGAAAATCCCGCGGAGTCCATCTTTTCGTTTACTGTACAGAGAACCACGCATTCACTGTGGTTCCGTCTCCCTGTGAGCTTAGAATTTGAACTGCAAGAAAACGTCGGGCAACAAGTCAATTCCGTCTCTTCTCCTTGATTTGCAAATTCTGCTTTTGCGCGACATGCGCTTTCAAGATCTTGGAAAGCTCCGGGATCGACGTCGCGGTTCCCCCACTGCTCTTGAGGGGCACCGCCAGCATCGGATTGTCATTTCCTCCGATAAGGGTTCTGACGTCAGTCTTCAGGCCTATTAGGTGCTTTCCGTAGGCACAGGCCATCCCCAGCTCGTAGGCCGCCCCCTCGTCCGGCACCCTCCCGTCATAGACCATGACGACGATGTCCGTTTCCTTGAGTTTCCTCACGTCCAAAGCGAATATCATTTCCTTTGCCTTGTCCTCCGCGATGCCCTGTTCCAGCAGATCGGACAGTCTAAGCCCGTCCCTTTGCGGCAGAAAGGTGTCTATGCCCGCTTCCCTCACACAGGCATCCACCTTCTCGTTGAACTCCAGCTCTCCCTGCGAGAACAGCGGGCCCGCGATGTACGCTTTCATGTTTTCCCCACCCTCCACGACGCCCCCAGAAGTAGAATCGTCAAGGAATAAAAATTCTCATCTTCGAATCTTTTACCAAGGGGCTGAAATGCACAAACAGTCTAATCTTTCAACATTTAGTTGAAATAAACGAAAGATATTTAAATATTTAGACATAATATAGTAAGCATGCATTCCGAGGAGCGCATAATAATAAGGTCCATCGCCAAGCCTACTGCGGACAGCGTGGAGGAGCTGACTTTCTGGTTCTGCAGGGCGTTCGACCTCGCCTCAGGCGGCGAGGCCCTCGAGCCCAGCCTGTTCAAGGAGATCGTGAGCGCCAGCGTGGAGGGCACCGGCGTCACGAGCAAGGAGCTCAATGACCGGCTCGCCGTGCCGCGGACCACAGTCATCTACCACCTCAACAGGTTCATAGGCTCCGGGCTCGTTGTCCGGAAAGGTCGGAAGTACTTCCTGCGCTCCGAGGACATGGAGAGCACGATAGAGGAGCTCCAGGCTGACATGACCCGCGAGTTCAGCCGCATGCTCGCTTTCGCTGAGAAATTTGACGAGATACTGGCAGGCGATGCCGCCGCCATCGGAAGGAGGAGAATAAATGCCGAAAGACAAAGAACCGAAGGAAAACGGAGAGTCGAAGCAAACAGCAACCGGAGAAAGCGCTGAATCCCCCCAGGTGGCGGAGCTGAAGGACAGGCTGCTGAGGCTCGCCGCCGAGTTCGACAACTACAAGAAGCGCGTCGCCAGGGACATCGACTCAGCGAAGACGCTGGGGAAGGCGGAGCTCATGCGGGGCATGGTGCCGGTGCTGGACGAGTTCGAGCTCGCGATAAACGCGAAGGGCCTCGACGACGAGTCCGCCAGGGGCATCGAGCTCGTATATTCCAACCTCATGGAATCCCTGAAACGGGAGGGCCTTAGGACCGTCGAGGTGGACGGGAAGTTCGACCCGTTCAGGCACGAGATCGTGCTGACTCGGGAAAGTAACGAGGAAGACGGCGTGATCATCGGAGTGGTGCGGAAGGGCTACGCGCTTGGCGACCTGCTGATAAGGCCAGCGTCTGTTATCGTTTCAAAGAAGTTTATAGAGAAAGGTGAATCAAAATGAATAATTCAGATTTCGCACAATCAATGCAGGAAATTTCAAAAATCAGAGAATATGGCAATTTCCAAACCATAAAAAATAGAATTGGCGAAACGAAATTAAAGAATTCGTTGCTTACTCTTTATCCAAAGTATACGATAAAGGAGATAGAATCAATTACGGGTATTGCGGATTCCACTTTAGCGAGATGGTTTAAATATTTCGGCATATTCCCAGAAATGCGATGGCACATAAAAATCATATCAAAAGCAGGCACTAAAACCAGCGAACGTCTGCTGAGAAAAGGAAATACTTTCACAAAAAGGCTCACTGTGCAAATTACTCCCGACTTGGCCTATTTAATTGGATTCGCCTTAGGTGATGGGGCGATACAAACTTACATGGTAGAGGTTTTCAACAAAAATGAAGGATTTTATCAGTATCTAAGTCAAATTATGAAAACGTATGGCTCAGTGACTGAAGATAGAAGACCAAATGGCTTGTGGCGACTGAGATTATCTAGTGTCATGATAGCAAATCTGATAAAGAAGAATAAAGAAATTGATAAAGAAACAATTGATTTTATTTTTAAAAATAAGAAATTAACAAGAAAGTTTATCGCTGCATTTTGGGATGCTGAGGGGACTGTTCGGAGGCAAAATAAATATTATCACATCTATTTGTATAATACAAACAAATATCTTTTAGATAAAGTTTGCGAATTCCTTCAAGCTAAAAAAATAGAGTATTCAATTCATTCTAGAGACGACACAAAACGCAGTTATAAGTTAAAAGGTCGGCCAATAAGGGCTACTAAAATACTGCACAGGATTTCGATACCAAAATCATCCGCATTAATTTGGGCCAAAGAAATTGGCATACATATGCTGCATTCAAAAAAGAATTATTTTGTAAAAGAACTAATACTATCTAAAGGTGGTAAATATGAGTAAGATAATCGGCGTGGATTTAGGCACCAGTAATTCAGCAGCCGCGGTTCTTGAGGGCGGAAGGCCCGTTCTGGTACCGAGCGCTGAAGGGACATCTCTCTACGGCAAGGCGTTCCCGAGCTACGTGGCGTTCACGAAGGACGACCAGCGGCTCGTGGGCGAGCCCGCCAGGAGGCAGGCAATCGCGAACACGGACGGCACGGTCTCGGCATTCAAGAGAAAGATGGGGACCGCATACAAGTACAAGGTAAGGGGCAAGGACTATACCCCACAAGAACTGTCCGCCATACTCCTCCAGAAGATAAAGAAGGACTCGGAGGCGTTCCTGGGGGAGGAAGTCAAGAAGGCAGTCATCACGGTCCCTGCATACTTCAACGACAACCAAAGGCAGGCGACGAAGGACGCCGGAGAAATCGCCGGGCTCGAGGTCGTGAGACTGGTCAACGAACCTACTGCGGCTTGCCTGGCGTACGGCCTGGATAAGACCAGCAAGGAGATGAAGATACTCGTATACGACTTCGGTGGGGGTACGCTCGACGTCACTGTCATGGAGTTCGGCGGTGGAGTGTTCGAGGTCAAGTCGACCAATGGAGACACCCAGCTGGGTGGGACTGACATGGATAACGCGATAGTCAACTTCCTGGTGGGCGAGATAAAGTCCAAGCAGGGTATCGACATAACGAGCGACAGGCAGGCGATGCAGAGGCTCCGCGAGGCCGCGGAACGCGCCAAGATAGAGCTGTCAACGGTGCTCACCACCGACATAAACCTGCCGTTCATCGCGGCCGGGAAGGACGGAAAGGCCGCTCACTTCACGTACTCCCTGACCAGGGCAAAGCTCGAGGATATCGTGCTGCCGATAGTTGAGAAGACCACGAAGCCGGTGGTGCAGGCGCTGAAGGACGCCAAACTGGAGCCGAAGGGTGTTGACAAGGTCATCCTCATAGGAGGCCCCACGAGGATGCCGATAGTGCAGAGGTACGTCGAGCAGCTGCTTGGCAAGAAGATAGAGAGGGGCGTTGACCCGATGGAAGCCGTCGCCTTCGGCGCTGCCGTTCAGGCAGGAGTCCTCACTGGGGAGGTGAAGGACATCGTGCTCCTTGACGTGACCCCGCTGTCGCTTGGGATAGAGACGCTTGGCGGCGTGTTCACGAAGGTCATCGACAGGAACACCACCATCCCGATCAAGAAGAGCAACGTCTTCTCGACTGCGGACGACAGCCAGTCCGCCGTTGACATATTCGTCTTCCAGGGGGAGCGTCCCATGGCGCGCGACAACATACTGCTGGGCAACTTCAAGCTCGACGGGATAGCGCCCGCTCCCAGGGGCGTGCCGCAGATAGAGGTGGCGTTCGACATAGACGCGAACGGGATACTCCACGTGAACGCGAAGGACAAGGCCACCGGGAAGGAGCAGAGCATCAAGATCGTCGCACCGAACAAGATGGCGAAGGATGACATAGGCAAGAAGATGAAGGAGGCCGAGGAGTACGCATCGCAGGACAGGGAGACTCTCGAACGCGTCCAGACCGTCAACGACGCTGAGTCGATGGTCTACACCACGGACAAGACCCTTAAGGAGTTCGGTGACAAGGTACCCAAGGACGTCTCTGAGAAGGTGGAGGGCGCGAGGGACGAGCTCAAGGAGGCGCTGAAGAGCGACAAGTATGAGGACGTGAAGGCGAAGCTCCAGAGGCTCAGGGACGTGCTGCAGGAGATAGGGTCAAGCGTCTACGGGAAGCCGGGAGACCAGGGCAGCCCCTACGGTGGAGGCCCAGAAGCCGGGCCTGACCCGACCGAAGGAGGAGCCGATTCCGGCGTGGATAAGTAGCGTGGATCCCCATGTCAGACTACTATGAAGTTCTAGGCGTAGGAAGGAACGCCACGCAGGACGAGATAAAGCGGGCGTACCGCGAACTTGCTCTGCGCTACCACCCGGACAAGAACAAGTCCAAAGAAGCCGAGGAGCGGTTCAAAAAGGCTAACGAGGCCTACGCGGTGCTGGGGGACCCGGAGAAGAGGAGGCAGTACGACGTCCTCGGCTCGGATCGGTTCGGTCAGCAGTTCTCCCCTGATGACATATTTCGCGGATTTGACCCGAACGACATCCTCCGGGACATAATGCAGGGAGCCTTCTCATCGTTCGGCGGCGGGGGCGGCCCTTTCCAGGACATGTTTTCCCAGATGAACCAGGGGGTCAATCTCTCACTGTCCTTGAAGGACATGGAGAACGGGCTCGACAGGGAGTTCGAGGTCAATCTCCAAAAGATCTGCGGGAACTGCAGGGGCACCGGCGGCGAGCCGGGGTCGAAGCAGATAAAGTGCCCCGCATGCAACGGTGCTGGCAGCGTCCGCGTGAACCAGCGAACGCCTTTTGGGACGATACAGGCCATAACCACGTGCAGCCGCTGCGGAGGCAGGGGAAAGACCTATGAGAAAATCTGCAGGACTTGCTCAGGGCGCGGACAGGTGCTCGTAAAGGAAAGGTTCAGGATTAAAGTGGAGAATACTTCGGACGGCGCCGGCGGGGACAAGAAACAGAGGGGCAGGTTCGGCATATTCTAGCGGTATGTCCGCACTATCCTGGCCGAATCGCTGCCGATCGCGCCCTGCCTCTTCGCCGAGAACAGCATCAGTCCCAACGTCGTTATGCTCACCCCCAGCATCAGCAGGTATAGCTCAAATCCCGCGGTGCCGAAACCGCCGACGACCGGCAGCAGGGCGATGGTGGCGAACGTGAGAAGGGGCGGTATCGCAGGCAGCGCTACCCTGTACCTCTTCGACACGTACATTGCGAACACCAGGCCGAATGCCGACCCGATTATTATCAGCAGGCACATGAAGTAGCTGAAATAGGACGCGTAGGCGCTCACCACCAGCATGAGTGGTATTGCGAGGTCCCCGGTTCCCAGGGCTGAGAACGACGGGACGGGATAGCTGCCTGACTTCACCAGCTTCTTGATGATCGGATTCTTCACCTTGCTCTCCGCGATCGATTTGTTCAGGCTCTTTATCTCATTGCCCTTCAGGTAGCTCTTAGGCACCACCTCGACATCATAGGCGCCCACCATGAACGCGAGGTTCCTGTTCACGGATTCCCTTCCCAGTGCCACCATGTGCTTCGTCACGAAAACCGCCACGTAGTCGTACACCGCTATGAACGCCATGAGCGCGTACGCCGCGAAGAAGCTGAAGTAGCTGCCGAGCACCACCCCCACTCCAATGCTCGCGATCACCGCCGTGAGGTTCCTGAGTCGCGGCTGCTTATTCTTCGCGATGATCAGCGCTATGGCCGCCGCGAGCGAGATCAGGAGGGCGTATGCGCCCCCTGCCTGCGGGAGGAACGGGCTGAGGATTATTATGAACAGGTAGAAGGACGCCGAGACGACGACAACGGCCTCTATTATGGTGAACAGCGCGTTTCCGTGGTAGACCCTGAACAGGAGCACCATCACCAGGGCCGCGGCGATTATGTAGACGAAGTAGAACAGTATCTGGGACGCCGATGACGTGGATGTCACTACCTGGACCTGCGCCGGCGAGATGAGATAGAACGCGATGAGCGCCCCGCAGAGCTGCACTATGAGGAAAAGCGACAGTATCGTTGCTAGCTGCCTGTACTCTATGCTCTTCAAACTCGACACCAGCCTATCCGGCAGATGCCTGCCGGTGCAGAATGCTTAGCTGCCAAGAAATTTAAAGCTAAACGGCTCCGGACCTGCGGCGGAGGCTAATGGGCAGTCACGTTTGCGGGAACCATGCCCGCGTCGGTTATGACGGTTATCCGGTATGTGGTCCCGTTCGTGAGCTCGGGGACGGCAAACGGTTCGGCCGGCCCGAGGCTGCCGCTGAAGGAAAGCGTGACCGAGGATCCCGGAGACAGCTCATATCCCGGTTCCGCGGGCGGCTGCGACTGCTTGAACGGCTGCGCGGAGGGCGCCACTGATACCGGACCGAATCCGCCGGGGCCGAAAGGCAGGGACAGCGTGCCGTTCTTATTCACTATAAAGACCGCCCCGGTAGGGTTCTGGAATCCGAACCCAGCCGTGCCGCCTGTGAAGAAGGGCTGGCTTGCGTTTTCCCCTAGGCCGACTATCCGTATCCTGCTGACCGGGCTGTGCATCCTTATCTCAACTGAATTGGCTCCGTCACGGTGGGATATCGAATAGATATCGCGCGCATCTATGGTAAAAGTCGAATTCTGGGCCTGGGAGGAATTCTGGGCCTGGGAGGAATTCTGGGCCTGGGAGGAATTCTGGGCCTGGGAGGAATTCTGGGCCTGGGAGGAATTCTGGGCCTGGGAGGAATTCTGGGCCTGGGATGAGTTAAACTCCCTGCCCGCCCACGAGGTCCCGAAATGCGAGTCGTTAATGACATCCATGCCAAAGTTCGCGGGTTTCGCCCCGTAACCGTCCAGCGAAATGCCGATCACAGTCACATTGCGGTCTCCGGTGTTCTTCAGCGATATGTTGAAAGTGGTGGTATTCCCGTGGACTCCCAGAGCAACATTGGAGACCGTGACGTTCGGACCCGCACTTGGAAACGCTTTCTGATACGGCTGCTTCAAAGGCCAAAATGCCCCTTCTGGAGGGACGCCACTGCTCGGAGTGCGGTTGTACATGTCCGGCTGTGAGATCACCGACGCCCTTAGTGTCGGGAAGAGCACGAATTGCGTCGCGTTGTCTGAGTACACTTCAGTCACGACCGGAGAGAAATCCAGCAATATGCCTGACGAGGCATTGACGCCTTTCGCCTCTTCGACATCGGCGGTTATCCGCTTCTGGGCGAGCTGCACGCCATAGGTTACGTTATCGATGATTATGCTTGCTGCAGTCACGTTGAACCTGACCTCGGACACGTTCGAGCCGATCTTCATCTGGGCTCCGCCCATCACCTGGCTCGTGTTTATCAGGTCCATCAGGTTTAGCCTGCCGGTCGAGTTCACCGGGACCCATTCCGAACTATTTCCGTAGCCCACATGCACACTGAGGGAAGAGTAGTTTATGTATAGCGCCTGCGTCCCGGACGGCACCTGGGGTGGATCTGTTATGCTTACCGGGACATAGGTCGAATTCGGGCCCTGGGAATACAGGTATGCCGAAAAGACCGCCGCAGCCAATAGCGCAAATGCGATGAGCGTGACGATTATCCTGCCGCTTGGCACCATTCCTTCGGAGCGCTGCTCTGACACAGTCACGCCAGGATTTATCCTGTAGTATTTCCACTTCTTAACGTGCTCGTTCTCCTCCTGCTCTATGCTGCCCGAGGTTTCGAGATCGTGGAGGTGCTTGCTTACGGTCGACGGTGCCAAATTAAGCGTCTCGCTGATCTTGCTAGGGTTGTTCTTACCTTCTGAAATCAGCTTGAGGATCTTCCCCTTTGTGTCCCCCTGTTTTGCCATGAGATGATTATGCCGCCGCAATATATATAATTATGCGATATATTTCGCTTTTCGTTTCGCTTTTCAACAAGCAGCGAAAACGAAGCTCCGGCCATAAAGATTTCCCACGTAAACAAAAGCGAAGTTAAAGCGAAGTGATGAAAAAGCCTTATATATTTGCTCGCGGCAATTAAGCCCATGCCTGATTATGCTGTGAAGGTAAAAAACGTCTCTAAGATATTCAAGTCCGGAGAGATAGAAGTAGACGCTCTCAAGGACATATCGTTCGAGCTTGAAAAGGGAGAGTTTGCTGCGATAGTCGGCCCCTCCGGCAGCGGCAAGTCCACCCTCATGAACATGCTTGGCACCATAGACCGCCCGACCAAGGGGGAAGTGTATATCGATGGCGTCCCCACTTCGTCGATGACAGGGGACGTCCTTGCGTCTTTCAGGAACAAAAAACTGGGCTTCGTGTTCCAGGCATTCAACCTTGTGATAGGGCTCGACGCGGAAAAGAACGTGGAGCTTCCCTTGATAGTCAACCGCATCCCGGAACACGAACGGCGCGAAAGGGCTACCAAAATGCTGGACAGGCTCGGCCTGGCGCACAGGCTGCATCTCAAACCAAACCAACTGAGCGGAGGGGAGCAGCAAAGGATAGCGGTGGCCAGGGCGCTGATAAACAATCCAACTCTGATACTTGCGGACGAGCCAACCGGGAACTTAGACACCAAGACTAGCGAGGGGGTTATAAAACTGCTGAGAGAGGTAAGTGCCACAGGAACAGTTACGATAATAATGGTGACCCACAATCCTGATCTTACGAAATATTGCGATAAGGTTATTTACATAAAAGACGGAAAGATTGAGAAAATGCATGTGGTTAAATGAAAACGATATTTGCGGCTTCGGCAGTGCTTTTGCTTTTGATGTTTCCGGCAGTGGTGTTCGCTGGCCTCAGTGGAGAGGCCCCCATACCCGCACCTCCGAACTATACCATAACCACTTCAATGCAGAGCCTCTGCAAAGGCGTAGTCAACTACGTTCCGATAACAATCACGAACGAGAAGACCCTAGGCGGCCCGCAGATGCAGAACATAGTGTTGAGCCTGGTGAACTCCAGGACCGTCTTCGCGTATTCGAACAGCACGCTGAATGCTGGGACCATCAATTCGAGCAATTCAAAAACGTTCTATATGCCTCTCCTGGTCAGCACGAACGCATCCTCGTACACCTCGCTTGAAATCGCGATAAACTACTACTTCTACAACATGTACTCGGACAGTGAAATGACAAACATGAGCTTTTCCACGTATTCCTGCCCGACGCCGCTTTCCATAACGCTGTCCCCGAAGATAATACCGTCAGGGAGCGTAAGGAACCTGGTTCTCAACCTGACAAATACGGGGAACACCATCCTTAACCAGATCTCCCTGAGCATAGCGGTGGGAAAGAACAACCAGAACAATTCCGCCACGATAATCAACCAGCCGCCGTTCGTGCCGAAGCTGGCGCCGAAGAAGAGCGTGCAGCTGAACACCAGCGTCTATCTGACGGTCGCGCAGCTGTTCCCGATATACCTCACAGGCACTTTCTACAATGGAAGCACCCTGAACCAGGTGTCGGACAACACCTACCTGATGTCAGGGGGCCTGATAAATCTGGCGCCGTCGGGGCTCACGATATCTCCGTCATCTCCGATGACAGGGAGCGAGTTCTCGGCGTCGTTCGAGCTGACAAACACGGGAACGACGAGCGCGACATCGACATCGGTAACGGCAATGCCGCCTAAAGGCATCGCTCCGTTCGTATCCAACTACACGTACGTCGGCACGATCTCGAGCAGCAGCCAGGACTCGGTCTCGCTCGCGTTCACCACGTCCAATACGCTATCGCCGGGCACCTATGTCATCCCGGTGAAGGTGAACTACCTGGACGGCCTGCTGAACAACGTGAGCACATGGGCGAACTTCTCGGTCACCCTGAACTCGTCCTCGAAAAGCGTGGTTTCCAGCAGCGGATCCTCATCCCACTACACGGCGACGGGCAGCTCAACAGGAACTTCCGGCGGATATGTGATTCCTGCGATATTGGTCGTGGCGGTCGCGGTACTGGCGTGGCTCGTCTTTAAAACGAGGCGGCATGCCAAGAGGATAGGGGCCATCGGCGGCGGGAAGCGGTGACTTCAAAGGTGAAGTCGCATGGCGCTCAAACCCCTCGCAGGATGCGCGGGGCCCGAAGCCACTCAGAGGCACAACAATGAAACTTGACGACATATTTTGGCTGAGCCACAAGGACCTTGGCGAGAAGAAGGTCAGGACCGCGCTGACCGTGCTCATGGTGGTCATAGGAGTGGCGACCATAGTGGCGCTCATATCGCTGACCACCGGCATTAGCAATAGCATACAGAGCGACCTGGCATCCCTGGGCCCAACATCAATAGTGCTTACCGCCCAGAGGTCATACGGCTTTACCGCTGCGGACGTTGCCGCGATATCGAGGCTGGCCAACGTGAGCTCGGTGACGCCCCTGCTGACCGGGACCGCGACGCTCGCGTACAACAGCACGAACTCCACGTCTGTCACCCTGATAGGGGTGGACTCGGCAAACCTGGGCCTGCTGCTCAACAAGATAAACCTGTATTCCGGCACGAACTACACCGAGACCGAGACCCATTCGATGCTTCTGGGCTACGACTCCGCCTTCACGTCCGCAGGCGAGCAGAAGACCTACGTGAACGCGACGCTTACGCTGAAAGTCTCGAGTGCAGGCAGTGCGGACTCGTCGAGCGCGGCGGTCATCGGAATCCTGAACCAGTATGGCACGACGCTCATACCTGTTGATGAGGCGGTATTGGTCCCGATGCCAGTCGCGGAGTCGCTCCTCCACAAGACGGAGTACAACGAGATACTGGTCAAGGCCGTGAATTCGAGCAGTGTGAGCGGCCTGTCCACCGAGCTCGGTGACATATACGGCAGCAACGCGAGGGTCATGAACACGCAGCAGATCGCGAAGATAACCTCATCGATAGTCGGCTCGATAACCATACTGCTCGTGCTGATAGCCGGAATCTCGCTGGTCGTGGCGGCGATAGGCATAATGAACATAATGCTCATGGCGGTGATGGAGAGGACGCGCGAGATAGGGATCTTCAAGGCCATAGGGTTCAGGAACAGGGACGTGCTTGCGATGTTCCTGATACAGTCGCTGATAATAGGATTTGTGGGAGGGGTCGCTGGAGTGGTCGTGGGCGCGGGCGGCTCCTACTCGCTCGGGTTCATAGTGCAGCAGATGTCCGCTTCGAGCAGCGCGAGCACCACTGTTGCTACTAGCACGGCCGCGAGCGCGGCGCCCACGGTGTCTGCGCGTGTCGGAGGCGGAGGGGTGGGAGGCGCAGGCGGATTCTCAGGTGGGGCCAGCTTCGGAGGGGGCTCTGCGGTAGCCTCGGCGCGGACCAGCACCACAAGCCTCACTTCATTCACTCCCGTGCTCACCATAACGACTGTGGCCGAGGCGCTGCTGGTCGCGCTCCTGGTGAGCGCGCTCGCGGGGATATACCCCGCGTGGAGGGCCTCCAAGATGGAGCCCATAGAAGCGCTGAGGAACCTATGATGATTCCGTTAGCCTTCAGCAACGGGCATGGCGGGATTTGAACCCGCGACCGACGGCTCCGGAAGCCGTTGTGCTATCCAAGCTACACCACATGCCCATACTGCGGATTCAAAGGTCAATCGGGCACGGCGGGATTTGAACCCGCAACCGCCTGGTCCGAAGCCAGGCGCGCTGTCCAAGTTGCGCCACGTGCCCATAGATTAGCAATAGGATAATTGGAGACAGATGAAAAATAAGTATGTATTGGTCTGCTGGGCGCGGCAAAGGCTTACGAGATCTATGCCTCTATCGGCTCTATGGGCTCCATTCCGTTCTCGAACTCCATCTTGAGCTTGGGCAGGAGCTCGGCGTATTCCCTCCTGCTCGGCCCATCAAGCGAGTACAGGAGCACCATCGAAAAAGCGTGTTCGTCTATGTCAGAGGTCACGACTTCCTTCACGTCGTTCTCGCTTATCTCCTTCCATCCGGAGTGGAAGGCAGCGGCTATCTCCTTTACGACCGCCTCCCTGTCGAAGTTGTCCCCTTTATGCAGATACCTGTGGATTCGCCAGGAGTGATTTGATGAGAGTGTCGCTATAAGGCGTGCTTTGTTTATGACTCCGAGATCATCCGTTGTTATTTCCCTTTTCTTAAGAACTTTGTGGACTTGCGAAACGAAGAGGCCATATTTGTTCAATATGGTTCTGTTAGGCATACGACCCAAACATATTTCGCGTAAAGAGTTATTAAGCATTCGCTATCTGAATTTTTAGAAAAGGATATGATGAGTGCATCAAATTTTCGCGCGGAATCCTGTTTGCTTCTGCGCGAGCGAGCGAATCTTGCGTTCCGAATTCGCGTTACGCGCCTCCATTTTCCATCGGAAGTTATGCGACAACTGGAGTCGGCGACCGAGGCGGGGTTTCAAAGCCAAGGGTTATAAATTTGTGCGGGCAATACCTAATTGTGTGATGATATGATTACCGGAATCAGGATAAGTGAAGTGCATGCGGCGAGGCCGGTAGACGAGGCCATAGCCAACATGAAGTTCAACATAAACTTTGACAACGTGAAGGTGTCTGAGAACGGGGATGTCGAAGTCATGTACACGTTCACCACGGTGTACGAGGGCGCCGAGAAGGGCTCGAAGTCCGTGGGGGAGCTGAAGATAACCGGAAGCGTCTTCGCGAAGGAGGACAAGGGCATGGCCACCCAGATAAGCGGGTCATGGAAGGACAAGAAGACGCTGCCCATAAAGTTCGCGGAGGACGTGATAAACATCCTGAACTTCGAATGCGCTTCTAGGGGAACCCTTCTGGCGTGGTCCATAGGAATGATTGCGCCTCTGCCTATCACAAGGGCGAAGCTCCAGGAGAACGAGCCCAAGTAGAGCAAGCGCACAGGAAGGACCATGAAGCAAGTCGAGCTCGAGGGCGTACTGCTCGACATCGACTACATAACCGTTTCCGGGAGGAGCACGATAAGGCTCACTCTCAAATCCAAGGACGGAGCGCGAGCCCTGTTCGATACGGGATTCTCTCCGTACTTCTACCTGGTGCCGAGCAATCCCGATCTGGATGAGAGCACAGTGACCTCCCTGAAAGTGTTCTCTGACATGAACGAAAGGATAGAGATCACTAAGGTGGAAAGGCGCACGATGCTGCTGCGGGGGAAGAAGGTCGACGCCATCGCGGTGCACACCAAGGACTCAAAGGACGTGCCGAAGCTCAAGGAATACGTGCAGGAGTTCGGCGAATGCTACGAATATGACATACTCTTCTGGAAGCGCTACGTCATAGACAAGGGCATCTCCCCGCTCGCGGGGGTCAGGATCGTAGCCCATGAGTCCGACCTCGGCCTGGAGGCGGACAGCGTAAGCCCGCTGGAAGGCGGGATTGACGTGAAGCTGAACTGCATCTGCTTCGACATCGAGACCTACAACGCGGCCGGCACGAGCGAACCGCAGAAGGACCCCGTACTCATGATAAGCTATACGGACGGTACCCGGTTCGGGGTGCTGACCACCAAAAAAATCGACAGGGAGTTCGTGACGTCCTTCGGCACGGAAAGGGAGATGATTGAGGGATTCGCTGACCTCATCAAGAAGTCGGATGCGGACGTCATAGCTGGGTACAACTCGGCGAACTTCGACGTCCCATACCTACTGAAGAGGGCCAAGGCGGTCAGGGCCAGGTTCGACATATCGAGATACGGCGAGGAGGCAAGGACCGTCCACCACGGCCTTATGGAATCCGTCAAGGTGCCCGGCAGGATAAGCCTTGACCTGTACCAGGTGGCGCGCTTCGTTTCGATAGCCGGGGCCGCGGAGCAGCTGCTGCGCACCTACAACCTGAAGCTCGACGAGGTCCACACGGCGATCACGGGCAAGAGGAAGAAGACCGTTGACAAGAAGAACATATGGAGGATGTGGGACGGCGGGGGCAGGGGTCTCGAGGAGCTTGCCGATTACAACCTCTCCGACTCCGTATCGCTCTACGAGCTCTACGAGTTCTTCATGCCGCTGGAGGTCGAGACCGCGAAGGTGAGCGGGACTACCCTGGCCGAGGCCTCGGTCTCGACCGTGGGCCAGCTTGCGGAGTTCCTGGTCATGCGCTACGCGAATGCGAACGGGGAGATAGTGCCGAACAAGCCTGACGAGAGGGAGATGAGGGCCAGGCTCCAGAGCACGTTCGAGGGCGCGTATGTGAAGACCCCGGACGCCGGGATATACGATAACATAGTGGTGTTCGACTTCAGGGGGCTGTATCCCTCGATGATAATCGCGCACAACATCGATCCCGCTACGGTGTGCACCGACTGCAAGGACTACTTCGAGGCGCCGAACGGCGTCAGGTTCGCGAGGAAGCCGCAGGGGATAATCCCGAAGGCCATGGAGATGCTCATAAGCGAGAGGCAGAGCGTGAAGAAGGCCTACAAGAAGGACCCTGACAACAAGTCGCTCAGTGCCAGATCCAACGCGCTGAAGATACTCGCGAACTCGTTCTACGGCTACCTGGGATATTCCAGGTCGCGCTGGTATTCCAGGGACTGCGCCAGCAGCGTTACCGCGCTGGGCAGGGCCTACATAACCAACACCCTCGAGGAGGCGGAGAGGCTCGGATTCAGGTCGCTGTACGCGGACACGGACTCGTGCTTCCTGCTGGTGGGAGACAAGAGCGAGGATGACATAGGAGCGTTCCTGAAGCGCATCAACGCCGCACTGCCGAAGGCGATGGAGCTCGAGTTCGAGGATTTCTACACCCGCGGGGTATTCGTGGGGAAGCGCACGGCGACCGGGGGCGCTGGCGCCAAGAAGAAATACGCGCTTCTCTCGCGGAGCGGCAGGGTCAAGATAAAGGGATTCGAGCTGGTGCGCAGGGACTGGTCCGGGGTTGCGAGGACCACGCAGAGGGCCGTGCTGGAGGCGATACTGAAGGAGGGCAGCAAGGAGAAGGCGATAGGCATAGTCAAGACAGTCATAGGCGAGCTCAAGGAGGGGAAAGTCCCGATGAGCGAGCTCGTCATACACACGCAGCTCAGGAAGAGCATCGGCTCCTACGATTCGAAGTCGCCCGAGCTGGCCGCCGTGCAGAAGGCCATAAAGTCCGGCGCCAAGAGGAGGGACGAGCTCGAGGGCGCGACCATAGGATACATCATAACCAGGCACGGCAGCAGCATATCCGAGAAGGCCGAGCTCGAGGACATCGCCCAGGACTACGACCCCGACTACTACATCAGCCACCAGGTGATTCCGGCAACGTTAAGAATCTTGAAGGAGCTTGGTATAAACGAGGAGGAGCTGAAGGGCGGAGGGGAGCAGAAGAGGCTGCTCTGAAAGGGTGCGACATGGACAGGATATTCAACTCGCTGAGCAGGCTGGGCGTGGACTTCGCCAGCGTTAGACACGAAACGACCCGGGGCCTGACGATAAGCATGCTTGACGGGATACTGAAGGTCGACGTTAACGACAGCATGGACGGGTACATGCTGAAGGTCCTTTCGGGAGGAAGCTACAGCTACAGGAGCATCGTCAAGGAGCCCACGGTCGAAGACATCAGGCTCGCCAAGGCGTTCGGACCCAGAAACGGCGCGGACTCGGCGCCCGAAATCAAGCCGATCGAAGACACGGCGAGCATCGGGATGGGGGGCAGCATAGAAAAGGACATGGAGGAGAAGATACGCGATGTCCAGGAGCTTAGGAAACGGATAATGGACCATGCCAAAAAGATAAAAACGCTCACGGTCACCTATAGCGAAAAGATGTATCACAAAGAGTATGCCGACTCCCATGGAAGCCGCATAGTGCAGGATTTCCCTAGAAGCATCCTGAGGATTAATGCCGTGGCAAAGGAAGGCAACGACATCGCCACGGCCATCGAGAGCAATGGGACCAACAGGGGGTACATATTCGACATTGTGAATCAGGAAGAAATTCTTAGGAGGATCAAGAACAAAATCGATTCTCAGTTGCACGGCGGGGTCCCTAAGTCTGGGGAGTACGAGGTGATCTTGGGCCCTGATGCGACTGGCACCTTCTGCCACGAGGCATTCGGGCATCTGGCCGAAGGAGATCTGGCACAGGCGGGTTTTCTACTTAGGATGAAAGGCCAGAAGGTCGCCGATTCCACCGTAAGCATAGTGGATTATCCGGTAGTGCCTGACGCCCTCGCTGCGGGTTTCACCATGTACGATGATGAGGGCGTGAAGGGCAGGGCCGTAGACATACTGAAAAAGGGCGTGGTGAATGAGTTCATGACCAACCTTCACTTCGCAGGAAAATTCGGTACCGCGCCCACAGGCAATGCGAGGGCGCAAGATTTCAACTCGCCAGACATAGTGAGGATGCGCAACACCTGCATAAAAAAAGGGGAAGTGAGCAAGGAAGAGCTGATTTCAAGCGTGAAGAAAGGCTATCTCATACTCTCCCCTCACGGAGGCACGACTACGTCCGAAGGCACTTTCCAGTTCGGCGTAGGGGAAGGATATAGGATAGAGAATGGCGAGGTGAAGGAGGGGCTGAAGCTTGGCGTCGGGATGTCCGGGTATGCGTTGAAGACGCTGGCCCTGATCAATGGCGTCTCCAAAGAATTTGGCATGAGTTCAGGACTATGCGGGAAGTGCGGCCAGTGGGCTCCGGTATCTGACGGAGGGCCCTACATAAGGGTCAGAAAACTGAAGGTTGGTGGGCATGCGTGATTACGATCGCGAAATAAGCGCGCTGAGCAGGAGGGGCTACCAGGCGGAACTCTACGTCGAGAAGGTCGATTCGCTGCAGATCACAAAGGAAATGGAGGCGACGACTTCGCAAAGCAGCCAGACGGAGGGCTATAGACTCAGGGTGGTAAAGGAAGGCAAGGTTGGTTATGCGTCTTCCAGCGTCTTCGAAAAGGCCATGGTAGAGCGCGCGATAAAGGCCTGCGGGGTAGCGCAGCCTGACAGGAATAACGCGCTGCCGCCATCATGGCGCTGCGCCAGAAGCAATTCCCGCAATTTCAATTTCAGAATAGAGGATTCCGTAGCTGCGGCCAAGGCCTTCTTCGATATGTTAGTGGAGCCTTCAACGGTGAACCTAAATTCCGCAACAGTCTGCGCCGCGAATACCGAAATCAGCGTAATCAGCACGGAAGGAGTGGACGTCAAGGAAAAATCATCTGCCTTTTCAGCGTATGTGGAGGCCAATTACAAGAAGGGCAGTCTGCTGACCCCTGAGGTCCATGACTACCGCACTTCGACCAAGATGCTCAGGAATCCGAATGGCATCCGCCAAACGGTCATGGAAAAGATAGACGCAGTAAAGCTGCAGAGCCAGCTTCCCCGCAAATTCGATGAGGTCGTCTTCACGCCCAAGGCGGTGGCGATGGTGATATCCAGTCTGGTGGCTTCCTCTTTCTCTGGCGAAAGCCTTTTCAGGGGCATAACGCCCATGAAAGAAGAACTCGACCTAGGGAACTGGATATCCCTTATGGACGATCCATTCGTGAAGGACAGCGTCTACAACTGCAGTTTCGACGGCGAGGGACTGCCCAAAAGAAAGATACCCCTAATCCAGGAAGGCAGAGTCAAGAACTTCCTATACAACACATACTGGGCGCGCAAGGCCTCCGTTGCAGGAACCGGCTCGGCCAGCCGCGGATACCAGAGTGCACCCCAGATAGCGAACTCGAACCTAGTCATATTGGCGAACGAGGAGAAGGATGTGGCTGAGGACTCTCTTGTTGTGGATGAAGTCCTGGGATCGCACACTAGCGATTTGACTACGGGCAAATTCAGCGTTACCGCGAGCGCAGCATGGATAAATGGCAGGAGCGGAAGCAGGGGAGTTAAGGGTGTCGTCGTAACCGGCAACCTTACTGACTTCCTCAGTGGGATAGAGTCGATGTCGCGAAACAAGATTACGGATTACGGGGTCGTTACCGGAGACCTAAAGGTAAAAGGCCTGAGCATAACTTAAGTGATGAGATGGAGTATGATTATGAGAGACTTAGGGAAGTAGGAAAGGTTTCGTTCGAGACTCTGCAGTACGCGAAAGGACTTGTGAAGCACGGCGCGAGCCTGCTCGACATTGCAGAGAAGATTGAGGCATTCATAGCAGCTAAGGGGATGCTTCCCTCGTTTCCGGTGAACATATCTGTGAACGAGCGCGCAGCCCACTATACCCCGCTCGCTGGAGACTCGTCGGTCTTCGGAGAAGACGATGTTGTGAAGGTCGATCTCGGGGCTAGGTCGGGCGATGCGCTGGGCGACTGCGCGCTTACGGTGGACCTGTCAGGCAAGCATTCTAAACTAGTAGAGGTAACGGAAGAGGCTCTGGAGGCTGCGCTCAGCAAGGTAAGGGCTGGCGTGGCGGTGAACGCGATAGGCAGGGAGGTGGAGACCATAGCCAAGAAGGGGGGCTTCAACCCCATACGCAATCTGGGCGGACATGGGATAGAGCAGGGGGAGCTGCACGCTTCGGTATTCATACCCAACTTCGACAACGGAGATACGACGAAACTGGAGGAGGGCCAAGTGGTGGCTGTAGAGGTGTTCCTTACCGCCGGAGCGGGGTACGTCGTTGATGGCGATATGCTGCAGATATTCCAGAAGACGGGGGACGCGGGTGCAAGGAACGAAGACACCAGGAAGATCGCCTCCTTCATAGATGATAACTATGGCACTTATCCGTTCGCGCTGCGCTGGCTCTCCAAGGAGTTCGAATCCGAGTTCAAGATAAGGAGGGCGCTTAACGAGCTGGCGTCGCTCGGCGTACTGGAGTCGTTCCCCGTTCTGGTCGAGAAGACGCGGGGCATAGTCGCGCAGGCCGAGAAGGAAGTCATAGTCGAGAAGGACTCCTGCTCGATAGTCACCAAGTGAGCGCGAAGAGTCCTCCGATGCGGGTCACGCGCACTTCGTGTAGCCGCAGTTCTTGCAGGTCTGGCATCCGTTCTCATAGACCAGCATATTCTCCATGCACTCAGGGCACGTCTTTGCCTTGGACTCTGCGCCGTCCTGCTCCGTGATGATGTTCGCCTGCACGCTCTTTTCCGGGGCGACCATGCTCGACTCGGAAAGCGGAACGAACTTGAAGTTCGTTATGCCGAGTATTATCTCTAGCGCCTTCGCTATCGCGTCCGGGATGCTGTAGAGCTTGATGCCGCGGTCCCAGGTTATCGACTCGTTGGCCCTGATGCCCTTGAGGCTCTCTATCACGGACTTTATGTCCCCGTTGAGCTGGAGATACCTGCTTATCAGGCGGCCTATGGCCTCGGCATAGCTCTTCTCCTGGCTGCCGGTATGCCCGAGGGTCACGAAGACCTCCCTTATCTGGCCTTCCTCATCGAAATTGGCCGTGACGTACAGCGACTCAGACTGCTGGAGCTTCAGCTTTACCGTCTTGCCTATCAGCGCCTGCGGCCTGCGCCAGTTCTCGCTGACCAGCTGGATCTTTTTCTTCTTCTCCTCTTCCTCGCTGATCAGGATGCTCTCCCTGGATCCCTCCCGGTACACGGTTATGCCCTTGCATCCGGACTTCCACGCGTCCATGTATATCTCCCCCACCTGCTCCACCGTCGCGTCGGAGGGCAGGTTCACTGTCGAGGATATCGCGCTGTCCACGTGCTTCTGTATCCTTCCCTGCATGCCTACCCTGAACTTGGGGTTTATCTTGTGCGCGGGAACGAAGAAGTCAGGCAGCTTCGTCTCGTCAGTCAGGCCCGAGATCTTCATGTACTCCATCACCAGCGGGTGGTAGACCTTGAAATACTCCTTGCTCAGCGACTCTGACCTGCGCGTGTAGTTGAAAGCGAAGATCGGCTCTATCCCGCTCGACGTCCCCGCGAGCACCGATCCGCTTCCTACGGGCGCTATGGTGAGCAGCGCGACGTTCCTCAGCCCGTTCTTCGCTATCTTCTGCCTCAGGTCCTCGTTGAGCGACTTCACGAATGTCATGGACAGGTGCTTGTCCCTGTCGAATAGCGGGAACGGCCCTTTCTCCTTGGCTATCGCTGTGCTCTCGTCGTACGCGGTGGTCTTTATCATGTCGAACAGCTTGTCGACGAACTGCATCGCCTCGTCGCTGTCGTACTTTATCTTGAGCTTCGCGAACATGTCCGCCAAGCCTGTCACGCCCAATCCTATCCGCCTGCTCTTCCCTACGGCCTCCTTCTGCGCCGCTAGCGGATGCTTGTCAGAATTGTAATCGAGCACGTTGTCCAGGAACCTGACAGCGTAGCGCGTGGCCTTCTCAAGCTCCGCCCAATCCACCCGCGCGTTGTCCGCGAACGAATCCAGCACGAACATCGGCAGGTTAAGCGCGCCTAGGTCGCAGGCCCCGTAATCCTGGAGCGGCTGCTCGCTGCATGGGTTCGTGGTTATGATCTCCATGCCGTTGTACTCGCTAGGCGAGAACCTCTTCATGGTGTCCCAGAACATCACGCCAGGCTCTGCCCAGTCCCTCGCCGACTTTATGAGCTCGTTCCAGAGGTCCCTGGCCTTCACTTTCTTCTCGATCCGCTTTACCGTGGCGTTCTCGTACTTCAGCGTGAAGTCGCCGTTGGCCTCGACCGCGTTCATGAACTCGTCGGTGACCCTTACGCTTATGTTTGCGTATTTCACGCTGCTGGTGTCCTGCTTCACCCTTATGAACTCGAGCACGTCGGGATGGTCCACGCTTATGGTGAGCATCATCGCCCCGCGCCTGCCCTCCTGGCCTATGGCGTGGCCCGTGTCACTCATTATCTGCATGAATGAGACCGCGCCACTGGAGGTCATGGCGCTGTTGTTCACTGGCGCGCCCCTTGGCCTCAGCACGCTCACGTCGCCTCCGACGCCTCCGCCGAAGCTGTACGTCCTGGCGGATTCCTTGCACCAGTCGAATATCGCCTCTATGGTGTCGTCCTTTATCGCAATTACGTAGCAGTTAAGAAGTGTCGCCCTCCTCTTGGCGCCCGCGCCGAACATTATCCTGCCCCCTGGGATGAACCTGAAGTCCTCGAGGAGCCACATGAACTTCTCGTACCACTCGCTCCTCCTCGCGTCGTCGAACTCGACGCCGGCCATGGCCTTGGCTATTCTCTCCCACATCTCGGTCGGAAGCTTCTCAAGCACAGTCCTGCTCTCGTCCTTGAGCGTGTACTTCTCGTAGAACACCCTGGCCCGTATCTCGTCCCCGCCGAAGAAGTCAAGCGTCTCCTTCGGTATGCCGCGCACTTCAGACTCAACCTGCGTCTTTTTGACAGACATTTCATTATCGCTTGCGACCACGAAACCCCCCTTGAATAGCAAATGTTTGAACAATAGTCAAACGACAAATCGAAGCTAGAGTATATTGACAGGCAGCTATTTAAGTATGAGCTTCCGTAACTTTGCCGTCAATTTTAGGGTGGCTACCTAGGTACCTTTTCGTTTACCTGGATAAATTAGATGCGCTCGGGAACTCGCCTATCCTGCGCTGCCTTATGGTCTCGATGGTCTTCCAGTACTCCCTCAGGTACGGGCCGAGCGCCCTGCTCTTGAGGTTCGCCTTTATGACCTCCACGGTCCCCCTATCGCCCGGATATCCCGAGCCAATCTTTATCCCGAGCTTCCTCTCTATCAGTTCCATCTCCCTGTCCCTCGTGACCTTGGCGATTATGCTCGCGGCGGAGACCACAGGGTACCTTATGTCTGCCTTGTGCTCCGATATGATCCTTATCCTCGCCTCCTTGGATCCGCCCTTGGCGCCCACAACCCTCGTGGGCTTCTTCGAGAACAGGCTTATCCTCATCCCGAACCGCTCCGCCACTACATCAGGGGAATCTATGTACGCCTTCTCCACGTCCGCGTGCATCTCGTCTATCAGCCTCGCGAAGTGCATCGCCTCCAGCTGGTTTATGGATACGCCGGACCTCATCGCGCTGTTGATCTCGCCGTTCGTTATCTTGTAGGTCCCGACCTCATCTGAGAGGGACTGTATCTCGTCGAAGAGGAACTCGCGCTTCTTGGGGGATAACAGCTTTGAATCGCGGACCCCTATCTCGGCCAGCTTCTTCTCTCTGGCCTTGCTTATGCAAATCATGCTGACGACTAGAGGCCCAATCACGGCTCCCCTACCGGCTTCGTCGCCGCCAGCGATTATTATGGGGCTCACCCTAGAGTACGCCCTTCCTGTCTATGACTATGAAGTCGTTTACCGCCATTACGCTCGCGTATGGCACCTTCAGCTTTCCTTCCTTTACGTCCAGCTTCTTTATGAACGCGCTGTCAGAGTTCGGCTCCAGGATTATGCCCGTGAGCTTTCCAGTCACTTCGTTGACCTCTGCGTCCAAGAACCTTCCCAGGTCTATCCCGTCGTTCGTCATCACTTCCTTGCCAATGAGTTGTTCAGCAATAACATATTTCGCCATGTTCACACCTTAAGCGCAACCTCGTAATACCCTTCACAGAGAATATTTATATCTGTTACCTCTTGGGCCCGTTTCCTCCCTTATATGCGGAGTCCTCTCAGGCCACCTCCAATAAAGCCTTTTTCTTCATCGCATTGAGCACGTGCCCGTAGTCCCTGTAGTGTATGAATGCCGTGACCGAAAGCGTGTACTCCCCCTTGTCGGTCCCTACGTCGCCGTTCACCTCAATCCTCGATTCCTTCTCCTCCCCTGGCGCGAGCATCCCAAGGCGCAGCTCCTTGGTGCCTGACATCCCAGTGGTGTCAAGGCTGAGGTTCTTCGGGAGCTCCACGACCAGCGAGCTCAGCACGGGCTCGTTCGTCAGGTTCTTGAGCTTCAGCATGAGCAGGACTGAGTTCTTCCTGTTCGCGTACAGCTTGTACGGCACGAACTCGGTCATTATCCGGTAAGGAAGGGTCTTGTTAAGTTCCCCTGAAGAGTCCCTCTTGCCAAAGAGGTCGAGTATTTTCATAAGGTCGCCAGACACTACCAATTGCGCGCAAAGGTATTTTAAGCTTTTTACGACGCCGAAGCGCTCACGGCGGCAAGGAGTAGCCTGCCGTCCACGAGTTCGTGAAGATCACGTTCGTGGGCGTCGCGCTGCGGCCGTTCCCCGAGTAGTCGTTCGAGTTCCCGTTGAGGGGCCACCATCCCACGAGGTTCTGCAATCTCAGGGGGGCGCCGCCTATTCCCGCGTTGTACAGGGCCTTTATCTCGTTAGCGGAAAGGGAGGCGTTGTAGAGCTGGACGTTCGCGATGTAGCCGTTCAGCAGGTTGTATATCGGATTGCCGTCGTAGCTGCCTATGTAGAAGGCTTTGGCGGGTATCGCGTATGGAGTGGCGGGTATGACTCCGCTGTTCTGCGTATTTTGGGTGGGCGAGTTGAACGAGTATGAGGTTATAACGTTCCCGTTCGCGACGAACGCAAACATGACCCAATCCGATGTCGGCGCGGTTAGCGGCGCGTTGGAGCCGCAATTAGAATATCCGATGCACGAACACGGGTCCCAGTATGCCGTGAAAGTCGTGCTGGATGCCGCTGGCTCGTATACCTGGCATTCGTAGATGCCCATGCCGGAGCTTCCGCTCGACGGCGCGACTTTCGTCCACCAGGTAACGGTGGTGCTGCTCATCTGCGGCAGCGAGTTCTGCGAGACGATAAGGCTGCTCGCGCCGTTGAACTGCGCGACGTAGGTGGGGATGTCTCCGTTGCATACGCCTTCCAGGCCGATCGACGAGACGCTGCCTGCGCCGCCGGGCCGGTATACGCTGCACGAGCCGGGCTGGGCGCGCGGGGAGAAGTTGTATGGGGAGAAGACCCCGAGCGCCATGAGGAAGGCCATGACTATTGCGATTACGAGGATCGCCCATCCGTATACCGCCAGGTGCTCTAGTGAGGCCTGAAGCGAGTACCCTCTGCTTTTGCACGGCAAGAAACGCATCCCTGTGTCTTCTGACACGTTCCTTTGGGAGACAAAGATAAAAAGGCGTGGCATCCGCTTCGGCGGACCCTCACTCCGCCTCGTGCCTGACTATCTTGAGGACGCCCGGCTTCGGCATGTAGATGTCGCCGCTCCTCTCGAGCTCGTTTATGTAGCGCATCGCCGTCGCCCTGTCGATCCCGCCCTTCTCCGCCTCCTCGAGCACCCTCGACACCTTCGCGCTCTGCTCATCATCCTCGAGCTTCCTGACTATGCCCATCATCGCGTTTATCTTGTCTACCTTCTCCTTAGGCATGCCCGTAAGGAGCGTGTCTATGTCCTTCCTCCCGTGGCTGTCGACCGCGAGAGTGTTGAGCATGTAGTTCAACATCCCGACCGCCACATCCGCGTCCTTCAGCTCCACGAGCGGGGACAGCCTGGTCTTGGCGCTCGCCTCGGCGAGCCTCACGAGCCCCTCTATCTGCCTCGGGGTCATCGGGACGGCTCCCTGCCGGGCGCCTAGCTTCCTCAGCTCCACGTAGTAGTCCTGTATCCTGTCGCTCGCCTCCTTCGTGAGCCGCGGCTTCACGTTCCTCTTCGCGAAGGCGATGTACTTCCTGAGCAGATCAGGGGCTATCTGCGGCGCCTCCACCTGCTCGTATTCCTTGATGTCCGCTATGCGCGCTCCTGCCGCGGAGTGCTGAATCAGTATGTGGCTCGCTATGTTCTTGTCCTGGTCCTCGTCCAGTATGTCCCTTATCGGGAATATCAGGTCGAACCTCGACAGCAGCGTAGGGGGTATGTCGAACTGCTCCGCCGGGTAGATGTTTGGATCGAACCTGCCGTACTTCGGGTTCGCGGCCGCGAGAATCGACGCTCGCGCGGTGAACGTCGCGACTATGCCCGCCTTGGCTATGCTTATGGTCTGCGACTCCATGGCCTCGAGCAGCGCGCTCTTGTCGTCATCGCTTATCTTGTCGAACTCGTCGATACAGACCGCCCCGCCGGATCCCAGCACCAGCGCTCCGGCCTTCAGCGTCCAGCCTCCTTCAGAGAACTCGTCCCTCTCGGCGGATGCGGTCAGTCCGGCGGACGTCGTTGACTTGCCGCTGATGTAAATCCCTTTGGGCAGCAGCGTGGTGACTGCTTGCAGCAGCCTGGTCTTCGCGCTTCCCGGGTCTCCGATGAGTAGGAGGTGCATGTCGCTCCTCACCTTGCTCCCGTCCACGAGCGTCTTGTCCGGTGTCCCGCTGAACAGCTGCAGCGCGAGCGACCTCTTGATCTCGTCGTAGCCGTATATCGACGGCGCGATGGACTTCGCTATCTTGTCGAACACCCTCGGGTCCTTGGAGAGCTCGCGTATTACCTTCTCGTCGTCCTGGCTTATCTCGAGCTCCGAGAACTCCTTCTGCCTCGGGATGACGGACACGGCGTCGAGGAGCATGGTGAACATCGCCTTCTCCTGCTTGCCCTTCGCGTTCCTCCTGGGCCTTATCCTGAGCGTGCCCGTTATGTCCACGCGGTCGCCGGGCATGGCGCAGTTGACCAGGTCGTCCTCGAGCCACACCTCCAGGTTCCAGGTCGGCGTGCTCCCCCTCAGCCTCTCCAGCGGGTCCTGCACGGCTATCCTCTGCAGGTTGATGAACTTCGACTCCTCGTTGACCTGCTTGAGCGCTCGGCGCTTGCACTGCGGGCAGATCTCGGGAACGTCCTCCCGGTCGACCTCTATCTTGACCACTGTGTTGCAGAGCGAGCACCGGAACGTGCCCATGTGCACCATCGGGATTATCTCCGACCTCTTGACTATGAGCGAATCGAGCGTGAGCAGCTTCCCTATGTTGTCCGAGCCGACCTCCTGTATCAGCGGCATCTGCGACCCTCCCATCCCGAAGAAGCGCGCGTAGACCGGCTTGTCGAGCGCCTCCGGGTGCGGATTGAGCCGCGCGAGCGCGGAGTTGGCGTTGGGGAGTATCATGTCGGGGTTGTTCATGAGCTCGCTGGTCAGCTCCCCGTCGAACTCTGCCAGGTCCTTCATGCTGACCGCTATGGCCCTTTTCTGGGGATACGCGACGTACATCTCGTTTATCTGGTCCGTGCAGTAGACGTTGTAGAACTCGATCAGCCTGTCCTCTATTTCCTTCCTAGCCACGTCGTCCAAGCGAGCCCCCATTCGATAGGGCGAGGCAGGAATATATATGTGACTGGGAAACGCGGGCACTTCCGTTACTAAGCTGGATGGCGGCGGGTTGCGGCGGGCTAAACCGCGAACTTCGTATAGACGAGGCTCAGGCTCGCGACCTGCTGGATCGTGCTTCCGTAGCCGGGTATGGTGTAGTTCAGCCACAGGTAGCCGGTGAATGCCGTTCCTATCGCGCCCGACGCCGGCGTCGAGGACGCGTAGCAGTTCGGGCTCAGCAGCGTGCCTGCGTCGCTGGAAAGCGATATGCCATTCGTCGGGGAGGTCGTGATTCCGTTCACGGTGGGGTAGTACGCCACCGTGTTGGTGACGAATATGTTGCCGTACGCGGGGCCGTTGCCAATTGAATTCGATTGGGACGCGCAGGCGACGCCGTTGATTACTATCGGGCCGCCGGTTGCCTGGGACAGCGTCACCGCCAGGGCCCCCGTTGTGTTAAGGGCATAGGTGTCGCACGAGAACCCCGGGACCGCGGTGCACGTGTAGGATGAGAGGGTGGGGTGTGAGAAGCTTATCTGGTATATCGCGGCTATCGCTATGGCGATCACTATGAGCGCTATGCCGTAGGACATCAGGAAATCGACCGAGGCCTGGGCCCCTACGGCTTTTCCTCGATGCTGCGGACCCATGCGCTTGCCCTCATCCCCTAGGCGTCATCTCGACCTTCGCCTCGAAGTCCGAAACCTTGTGCGTGAACTCGTCGTCGCCCTTGATGAGCCCCTTCTCCTTGAGGAATTCCCTCGCGAGGAGATAGTATATCAGCGCCAATGACCTCCTTCCCTTGTTGTTGCACGGTATTATGAGGTCCACGAACTTTATCCAGTTGTCGGTGTCGCAGAGCGCGACCGAAGGGGCGCTTATCTTGCTCGCCTCCCTCACCGCCTGCCTCTCGTTCCTCGTGTCGCTTATCAGCACTATCTCCGGCTCGACGAAGTCGTCCCTGTTCGGGTTCGTGAATACGCCCGGCATCACCCTTCCGCTTATCAGCTTGGTCCCGGTCAGCTCGGAGAACTTCTTCGCGGGCGCGATTGCGTATATCCTGGAGGCGGTCGCGACTATGCTCCCCTGGTCGTACGATGCCAGCAGCTTTGCCGCTGCCCTTATCCTCTTGTCTATGGACTCGATGTCGAGCAGGTAGAGGCCGTCGTCCCTCCTCTTGTAGATGAACCTGCTCATCCCGGGGGTCCTGACCCTGGTGCCTATCTGTATGCCTGCCTCCAGGTACTCCGACTGGTTTGTGAGCGTCTCCTCTTCCATTGTAAAACCTGAAACCCTGCGCAATCTCCGCTTACTTTCTTCAGTATGAACATTCTTCGCTTCATCTTAATAAACCAGCGCTGTTTATGCCGGCCCTTTACGTTTTCCTGTAATGAACGACAATCGGGGTCGCCGAGATTTCCAACTACGTTGCAGTTTTTGAACTCGGGTCATGTGCTCCCTAAGCACAGAGCCTATCCAGGCTAGCAGACGACCCCGCGCAGATATATTGGCGAGGGATGTTTTTATCTCTATCGTCGCCGCGCTACTTCCTCCCGTAGCTCATTATGTCGTCTATCAGGTCGACGTGGCTGACGAGCATCCTCCTGCAGCAGTACCTCTTGACCCCAAGGTCGTCGAGAACCTTGCTGGGGTTCTCCTTGTCGACGTTGACCCTGCGGTTGTACTCCTCCCACTTGTCCGCAACCACCTGTCCGCAGGAAAAACATCTAACGGGTATCATCATATGCACACCTCACCTGTAGGACTTCTGGAACCTGGCCCTCGCCTTCGGCCCCTTGTACTTCTTGGGCTCGACGCGCCTGACATCGTCCACCATCATAGTCCTGTCGTAAGCGTAATACTCCTTCCGGACAGCGTCGTCCGGCGCAGCCTTCGCGATGGCCTTGGCGATCGCGCTCCTGGCGGCCTGCGCCTGCCCGCTGACCCCGCCCCCGCGCACGGTTATGCTTATGTCGGATCCGCCGGCTATCTCCCTCGTCGCCCCGGACACGTTGACCGGCTCGAGTATGAGATCGCGCAGCATCCTCGGCTTGACGGTCCTTATGTCCATGCTGTTCACGGTTATCCTCTCCATCCCCGGAGCGAGCGCCGCTCTGGCTATCGAGGTCTTCCTCCTTGCCATGGCGATTATGATGTTCGGCCTCTTCCTGGCCGGGCCCGCCCTCTTCGCAGGCGCCCTCTTCGCCTTCGGCTTCGCCTGCTGCTGTGCCACTACCCCTGCCAGCTCCCTGTTCAGGTTGTCAAGGTTCTTGTCGTCGTTGACCATCATCTCGCCCCGTATCCAAGCCTCTGCGTCAGTTCCTTCACGGTCACAGTGGTCTCGAAGGTCTCTTTCCTGTTCTTGAACTCGAGCTTGCCCGCGTTGACTGCCGGGACCCCGTGCGGCGTCCCAACGTAGACGGTGAGCCTCCTGAACGCCTCCTTGCCCTTCGGCCTCTTGTAAGGGAGCATTCCCCTAACCACCCTCTTGACCAGCAGGTCCGGCCTCCTTGACCAGTATGGCGAGTGCTCGGGATTTGCCTTGTCCACCAGCTCGAGCTTCCTCTTGTAGCTTGCGGTCAGCTGCGTCGCGTGCCCGCTCATCGCCGCCTTCTCCGCGTTGACCAGTATCACCGTGTTGCCCTGCAGCAGCAGCTTGGCGACGCTGCTGGCCAGCCTCCCGAGTATCTTCGAATCGCAATCTATGACGTATTCCTTGGCCTTCGCCTGCTCAGTCTTCACTGGGCCAGCCCGCCTCTGGTAGTCCTTCCTCATATGATCAGCCTCGCCTTGCCGCCCTTGAGGATCTCCTCCAGGGACACCGTGCTGCACCCGGCCTTCTTGAGCTTCTGCAGCGCCGAGCCGGAGTACTCCACCGCGCAGACGCTTATCCTCTTGTCGATCTCGCCAGTGCCGAGCACCTTGCCGGGGACGATGACCCTGTCCTCCGCCTTGGCGCACTTCGATATCTTGCCGACGTTCACGACCACCCTCTGCCTCTTCGGCCTCGCCGCTAGCCTGTGGATGTCGCCGTAGAGCTTCTCGCCCTTCTTCCCCTTGCTGGCCTCCGCCAGCCTATCGAGGAATCTGAGCAGGTTCTCCTTCTCTATTCTTTCTGGATTCTTTTTCATGAAATGCACCGTTGCGGGGGATGGGATTTGAACCCATGCAGGTTCTAAACCACAGGAGTTCTGAATGGGTTCCTCAGTCCTGCGCATTTGGCCAAGCTCTGCCACCCCCGCGTTACTTCTTCAGTTCTTTATGTATCTCTTTCAGATCGCTGCTTATTATATCTAGTGCTCTCCTTGCTATCTCTACAGACTGCATCTGGCCAAATGACTCTATGTAGAACTCAAAGTCTGAATCGTTCTTCGCTTTGTAGGATATAATCCCGGGCTGGAACTTCGCGCTCCTGCTGCCCGCGCCGAGCACCGCCTTGCAGTCCGCCCTTATGCGCTGCCCATCGGCGAGCTTTATGATCGGTATGTTCCCGTTCGCGGCCGTGACCTCCTTGTCGCTGCTCTTCAGGTCCTTCGAATAGACGGTGCCCGGGCCGTCGGATTCCAGCGACAGCACGACCGAGTCGGTCTCGCCGTAGCCCTTCGGGGTCAGCAGCGGCACGAGGCCTATCCTGTGCGCTATGTACTCGTCGAACATCGCGCTGGAGTTCTCGTAGAACGTGACGGAGTCGACGGCGAAGCAGCCGACCGACGCCGTGGCGATGCGCCTTATGGCGTTCGCTAGCGCATACGTGATGCCGCTGACGTCGATTCTCACGACGCCGGGTAGATTCTCAATGATGCTAACTTTCATCAGATCAGCAAAAATGAGGCAAATGCCTTTAAGCTATTACTGCGTTAAAATTATTTAAACGTTGCTTTGCGGGCGTATGGCATGGATTTCTGGGGAATTTACAAAAATTCGGAGATGTCTCCGGGTTTCGGGCAGGCGAGGCTGACGCTCTGCGCGAGGGACAGGATACATATTTCCAACTCCGCGATCGCGGATTACTGCACCCCGATTGGGCCGGACACCGGATTCTCCAGGAAATACGACGAGAGGTCGAGGTACGTCCTCGCCGGGGACCTGACCTATGACCTGCTGGTCTCGATTTACGACGTGAATTCATCGCGCGCCTTCCTGCTGAGACTATCCAATCCCCTGAGCGAGATCGCGTTCAAGAGAGTGGCGGCCACCATTAAATCGCTGGCCAGGCCCAACCTCGAGATGCGCGTCATAGGATTGCAGAACGGCGCCACGGGTCCGCTGGGAACGGTGCGCGAGCTGATCAAGCATGCGAAGTTCAGCCTGCAGGAGGTCGACATCTTCGGCGTGGAGATGAGGAACGTGGCGTTCGACCTCAAGCAGGGGATGGCGTTCGACGTGCTCCTTCTCGACAGGCCGTACGCCAGGGGCGAGCTGGTCAACAAGGCGAAGAGGGAGGAGTTCGACGCCAAGAAGTCGGAGTTCAAGCTCCAGTAGCAGGGGGCGGGGACTGCAGCTTCAGCTCGAGCAGGTCGGTGTAGACCGGACCCTCAGCGCCAAGCACGCTCTTCTTGAGGACCACTGACCTGGCCTCGAAGGAACCGAAGTCGGTCTGCGCGCGCTCGTTTATAGCGCGCAGCAGTTCCTGGCGGTCCCTGACGCGCTTCGCCCTGGCCACGGTCATGTGCGGCGTGAAGCTTTCCTCTTCGAAGGCGATGCCGCCCTTGGAAAGCGCGTCGCAGAGCCTCTGCCGCAGCTCGAGCAGTTCGGCAGCGCCCTCCTTCACCTCGGCGAACACGATCTTTATGAAATCTGGAGAGAAGCATGAGACCCCCTTCAGGGAAATCCTGAAAGGCCGGAATTCCACGCCGCTGATCGCCGATGCCGCCCTTTCTGCATCGCCTTCGCTTATCTCTCCGAGGAACAGCAGCGTAAGGTGGACCGCCTCCCTCTTCGCGAATACCAATCCCGGGAAGGCCATGCCGTACTTCAGGTCCTCGACCTTGTCCTTCACCTCGGCAGGCACATCGATCGCTATAAACGCCCTCACATGAAAACCTATTAATCCTCAAATGGCTATTCCTGTTATGCTTCAGGAAGACGGGATTAAAAAGATTAGCCTATTGGAGTTCGCGGGCGCCGATATCAGGGTGGGCAGGATACTCGATGTGAGGGACCATGAGGGCGCCAGGAAGCCGATGTACGTGCTCTCCGTGGGATTCGGCGCCGAGATCGGGTCAGGCAGATCGTTGCAGGCATAAGGGAGTTCTACACCAAGGAAGAGCTTATCGGCAAGAAGGTGGTCTGCGTGGTGAACCTCGATCCGAAATCGATCGCCGGGGTGGAGTCGGAGGGAATGGTGCTCGCCGCTGAGGGCGGAGATGGGGTATCCCTGCTCGTTCCTGACAGGGACCTTGAGGAGGGCAGCAGGGTGCGCTGAATGGTGATAGCGGTGACGGGGATGCCGGGCGCTGGCAAGAGCGAGGTCGGCAGGGCGCTTGGCAGGATGGGCTACCGCGTCTACGAGCTCGGCGACGTGGTCAGGGAGATGATGAGGGAGGGCGGGGTTCCCGCCACGCGCAAGTCGACCGCAGAGTTCGCAATCATGATAAGGAAGAAATATGGAAAGCTCGTGACCATGAAAAGGCTACTGGACACGCTGAAACTAAAGCGCGGTGACAAGGTGGCGATCGTCGGGGTCAGGAGCGGCGTGGAGGAAGCATACATAAAGAAGAGGACTGGAGCTACCGCCATCGCGGTCGTTGCGCCGCTCGGCCTTAGGTTCAGGAGAATAAGGGCGAGGGGAAGGTACGACGCGCCGAAGACGCTTAAGGAGATGGGCGACAGGGACCGCAGGGAGATTGGCTTTGGGATCCTGGCCGCCATAAGGGGAGCGGATTATGTCGTTGCTGGCGACGGGACGGTCGCAGAGCTGAGAAAATACATTGCTGAGATAGTCGAATCGATAGGCGATGAGGGGCGCAGAGCGCCAAGAGGGATAAAAGCCGGGAAGGCAAAGGGATTTTAACTTTTAACATACAGTCATTTATCGATCATATGGCGACCTTACGCGGCGGCCTTTCCACCATCGCGCTGCTCCTGGCGGCGTTTGCGCTAGTGTCCGTTTCCAGCGCGACCTATCTGCAGATAGAGGGGCCCATAAGCACCCAACTGCTCAACAACGGCAGCATATACCTCGGGAAGGTCGGTCCCGGTGAGAGCTTCTACGTGCTGGCTTCCGCTACGACCACAAACCAGTCGGGCACTTCGGTGAACGTTGGCTGGGATACGCTTACCGCGGTGACTCTTCCAAACGGATGGTCCTCGCAGGCGTCCCCCCTGTACGAGAATCCGATGAAGATGAAAGTCACCGTGTCGCCCTACGCCAAGAACGGGACCTACCAGCTTACCCTGCGAGCGGTCAACGTAGGAAACTACTCCAGGCTGGGAAACCTCACGATAAACGCGTATGTCAATGTTACGCCAAACGTCTTCACGGCACAGGTCGGCCCGTCGGTTTTGGTCGCTGGAGTGGGCCAGCCCGTGAATCTTAACATAAAGCTGAACAACACGGGCGCGTCCGACGACCCGTTCATGATAGACGCTTACGGTCTGCCTGCATGGAAGTCACCTGTCGAAGTGATTGCCGCACACTCGACCGAGAACAGCTACGCATACCCTGTGTTCGCCGATGAGCCCGGTACGTATTTCTTCAACCTCACCATAAACTCGACGACGAGCCACTTGGTGCAAAAATCGTATGCCGAGGAACTTGACGTGCGCGCGAGCCTGCTCAACGACTACGGGGCCACTGGGCAGGGTGTCGTGCTGTCCCCGATAATCTACGAGCCTGCATACGCGCTGATGCTGCTCCTGAAGGGCGCATATGCGCTGGTATTCAAGTAGCGCCTGCGGGATAGCATGCCAAAGAGCAAAAAAGAGGGGAAGGAAGGCATATTCTACGTGAGGGCGCGATCGCTGGGCGACGTGATGAGGTGCGCCTGCAAGTTCGATTACACCTCGGACCCGCTTCTCCTTTGCAAGACAGGAAAAGAAACCCGGCTCATTGCCATGGGCTCGAAGATAGGGGACGCGACACTGGCGTATTATGTTGCGGTGAGGGGAGCGAAGCGTCTGGCACTGTACGCGCCTGCGTCCGAGGGCAAGCCCGAGAGCGCGACGTTCGTGGACAGGGCGGATCCGCTCGTCAGGTACTATCTCAGCGTGATAGGCGCGGACCTGAGAGAAATCAGGACATTGAAGGAGGTGGATAAGAAAGCGGCGGTCCTTGTGAAGATCGAAAATACCTCCGACCTCATCGGATTCGCGATAAAGAAGGCAGCAAAGGATGAATCACTCTCGCAGCTGTTCTCGTTTGACTGGAAAGGGAGGAGGGTCGTTGGGGCGTTCAACCTTGTCGACGGCCTCGCGGACGGCAAAACCGCTTTCTACTACTCATTCTGCGAAGAGAAGACGCTGGGCTTCGCAAGATACGACTACAGGGAGGACAGGGTCGACTTCTCGGACAGCATGGGCGAGCACGCTTACATGTACGCCAAGGTCGTCAACCTGGCAGAGCCCTTCCCGTTCTTCAAGCCCTGATGAAAAATGCGATAGGCTTATTATTCATTTGCGGCTTAAGCTACTCTGTGCCCGAATAGCTCAGCGGTAGAGCGACCGGCTGTTAACCGGTAGGTCGCAGGTTCAATCCCTGCTTCGGGCGCTCCGAGTCATCCGTATTTCTCAATAAATTCATCAAATGGCTGCGCGGCCGAAACGACTTTTACGCACAGCCCTATGGCGCGCTTAGACAGCTGCTCGTTGTTACTTTCTTCACAGTTTAACGGTTTCCCGTGCCGGGTAAAATTGGTTATTATCACGGTTTTCCCGTCAATTACCCAGAACTGTTTCGTCAGGTCCCAACCTTCGGAGATTTTCTGGAAGTCCCTTAGGGGGATGACACAAAATTTCTCGCCGAAGACCCTGAGATAAGCGTTTGACTTGATTAGATACCTTCTCATTTCATCGGTAAGGGGGGTGTCGCATAATTGTATTTGCATTACCTCTTTTCCTTCCTTTACCGCCCTGCCCGCAATATCTCTCCATTGCGTGCCTAGCTTCTTTTCTTCGTCCTTGCTCAGATTAAAGGAGTAGTCCTGAACCGTGCAGACCTCTACCGCGCTTTCCATTTTTGAAAAGTATTTCTTGAGCAATTCATTGAAATTGTACGCGCGCTCGAAATCGCTCATTTGAAACATCCAATATTAAAATCTAAAAGAAACGGAAATTTGGTTGTGGCTAAGATTGGGATACCCAAACCTGAAGGAAGACTAGGCCCCGCCTATCTTGAACATCTTCGTTCCGCAGACCGCGCAGGTTCCTGACTTCGCCTTCTTCCCGTTCTTCATGGTAACCTCCTTCGCGTCCTTCATCTCCCTCTTCTGCTTGCATTTCATGCAATAGCCTTCCATCATATCGCCAGACATATACTACCCTTCATTATTAAACAGCTTTCGCATGTTTGGCTTACAGGGGATTCTTATGAATCTAGGTCGCGGCTTCCGAATTGGCTGCTGAAGTGATCATAAATTCAGTACGGTAGTCTCAATCGCGATCTTGACCGCCCTCTCCATAGTCTTCTCGTCCATGCTTGGCAATTCAGACTTCAGCGCATAATGAATTTTGAGATCGATAGCTTGCCTGTAGCTCAGGGGCAGATGTATGAAACCCGCATGCCTTATTTTGAATTTGGCAGCGAGTTTCATCGTCTCGTAGAAAACCTCGTTGGACACGTAGGTATCAGGCCAGAACGAGAACTCGGCAGGTATGCCGCTATCCTGCAGAGAGTCCCTTATCTCCCTTGCCGGGAGGGTGGAGAAGTAGGCCGGCTGCCCGCCTTCATGCAGCGGCTCGTCCAATTCCTCCTTGTCATTCCTGAAGTAATAGCGATTCAGAGCGACCCTTTCGATAATTATGCAGCCCGCTTTAGTGCGAAGGCCTAGCGCCAGCACGGCTACGGGTTTGTACTTTTTAACATAGCCCTCAAGGACGCTTCTGACCTCCTTGTGCACGACAGGCAAGACTCTGCCCACTATCCTCTTGCCCATCACATTTTTGCCGTCGAGCCGGTTCGCAATCCTTTCGGAAGGGTTGTAGGAGTAGCTCAGGAAGGGCTGGAACCCGGTTAGCAGCACATTGTCCATGGTCTAGATCGGCATAATCAAATTAAATATGCTGTGTTTTCCCCGCTTTCAGACTACCGGCGACTTTTGCTGCGTCCATCTTAAGCGCCTTATTCTGCATGAGAATCTCGCCACCGATTATCGTGGTATCCACGTTCAGACCTTCAATCGAGTACACGATGTTCGAGACGATGTTGCCTTGGGAGAGAGGGAGCCCGTTGGGCACGGGGTCTATGAGAATAAGATCAGCCAGCTTGCCTACCTCAACGCTCCCAAGGTCCTTTTCCTTTCCTAGAGCCCTCGCGCCCGCGAGGGTAGCCGAGTCCAGGGCCTTCAGCGCGGACATCCTGGTGGGGTTCCCGCTCTCGTTCTTCTGCAGCAGTGCAGAGACCTTCATCACCTGGAACATATCGAGGTTGTTGTTGCTCGAGACGCTGTCCGTGCCTAGCGCGGTCGTGATGCCGCCGTCTAGGAATGCCGCGACCGGCGCGGCGGGGCCGTTCCCGAGCTTCATGTTGCTCACTGGATTATGGGATACGCTGACTCCCTCGCCTCCTAGCAGCGCTATCTCTCGCGGAGTGACATAGACGGTATGCACGGATACCAGGTTACTGCTAAGGAATCCTATCTTGCCCATGTGCTCCACCGGAGTCGCCCCGCGCTTCTTCTTGCACTCGCTTACTTCCTTCCTTGTCTCGGCTACGTGCATCGGAAGCACCTTGTTCGCCTTGCGCGCGAAGTCCATCCCCTTCATTAGCGTATCATCGCTGCAGACATAGATTCCCTGCATACCGATAGTGTGCTCGACGCGCTTGCTGCCTGGTTTGGATTCGGCGAACCTCTTCGCATTTGTGAGCGGATCCCCCTTCTGCGTGGTAAACTCCCTGTCCAGCGCGACCCAGGCGAGCACCGCCCTTATTCCGGAATCCGCGGCTGCCTGCGAGATAACGTCCTCGTCGTAGTAGAGGTCAAGTATCGCAGTAGTCCCGAACCGTATCGACTCAAGCATCCCCAGCAGTGCGCTGCCGTAGACGTCCTCCCTAGTCCTATTGGTGGCATCGAACCTGAAGGTCGTTTCAAGAAAGCGGTCGAGGGAAACGTCGTCGACGAGCCCCCTCAATGGGCTCATGGCTATGTGGGTGTGAGTGTTTACCAGCCCGGGAGCGAGAATCTTCCCGGTCCCATCTATCCTGTGCTCCGCCCTTACGCCCAGGTTCTTCCCGACATCGGCTATCCTGTCTCCTTCTATGTATACGTCCTCCCTGGCGATTGATCTCTCGGAATCCTGCGTGACGACCCAGGAGTTCTTGATTAGTACGCTCATTGAATCCGAATAGGTTCCGATTCCAGCTTATTTATGTGTGCCGATTCGCGCATCTCTATCGTTTATGGGATATACTGCCTGCTGCTCTGGGTCGAGCGTCATCAATCCGTAAGGCTTTGCGGTGCTCAAATACGCATTGGGGTGTTCCGCCCGCTTAGTTCGTGGCAGGTGACGGTGATCACCATCGAAATAGAGCTTCAACGCCACTGCATCCGGAGCAGATTTGCGAACTGAGCTTTCCGCCTGCTTATACATTTCCGCCAGGGACTGTCCCTTATCAATGATGACTCTGACTGGCGAAAGTGATTTTAGATTTGTAGAAAGCTCTGTCGGAATTATCGTTCCTTCGACGATTTCTCCTAGAATGCGCACCTTTTGCGGAGCAATAAAGGTATTTGCCACGCCGATCAGGCGGCTGCCGTCAACATGTGCGGCGCACTGCTGAATGCTGGCGAGCGTAGGATAGAGCAGTGCTGTTTGTATCGTTTTCTCTGATCTGTCGCGGGGCGGCAACAGTTTAAGTCTGCTCTCATGGAGCTCAGTTCCGCTAAGATTAGCCATACCGCGATTGACTAAGGTGTCTATGTCCACCCTTAAGCAGCCCGCCAACACCAGTCCGGCTGCGCGATCTTCTCTTAAGAATGTCGTTAAGCTATCCGCAGATACCTGAGGTACTCCAAAAACAACAGCCATTCCATCTGTCATTAAACCACAAAGGTTAGTTCTGCCTCTCCCTATTTAAAAATTATGCCCGAAACTTTAATTTGACGTAATCCGGAACGTCGGAATGCGTATGCGAAATCATATATTGTTTTAGTGTCATTTTTAACTTATGAAGAAGGACATGCGAATACTGCTGTTCAGCAACTACCTGAATACATTCGGCTACTCGCTATTCGGACCGCTATACTCCTTGTTCGTACTCAGAGTGGGCGGATCCGCATTTACGGCTGGAGCCACGTGGAGCGCCTACATGCTGGCTGCAGGCGTGTTCATATTCCTATTTGGAAAGTTCGGCGACGTCTTCGCCTCTCACAGGAAAGGGATAATCGTAGCGGGATATTTCGTGCTCGCCTTCGGCGCATTGTCCTTTATCCTGGTCAGGAACACGTTCGACATCTATCTGGTGCAGATCTTCAACGCATTAGGGGTTGGCATGCTCACCCCAATATGGCAGGCCGCGTACTCGAAGACACCATACAAGGGAAGGGAAGCAGAGGGATGGGCGCTTTTTGACGGAGCGGACTACATCCTTATCGCAGTTGCCGCGTTCCTTGGAGGAGCCTATGTCACATATTTCTCATTCACGAACCTGTTCATTGCCATATTCTTCATCCAGATGGTCGCTGCGTTTATATCGGTAAAATTACTGGATTAGCGATGCCCGCATTGCATACGAACCTTAAGCGAGTCTCCCTTTCCACTAGCCTTTAAATTATTTCCCGTCCATTTATACTATAACGATTTGATGTCACAAAAAATCAAAATAGTCAAACCCATATACGCTCTGGTGGCCGTCGTACTGATTATCGGAGTTATTGGACTGATATACTTTGAAGTAGGCTTAACAAGTGAGCCGACGGTCGCAGCGGGAGACGCCATTCAAGTCTACTATACAGGAACCTTTACCAACGGCACTGTTTTCGATTCCAATATCGGGGGGCAGACGCTCAATTTTACGGTTGGGGCTAATCAGGTGATTCCTGGATTCGATGAGGGAGTCGTAGGAATGGAACTTAATGAAAATAAGACCATAACTGTCCCCGCGGACGAGGCCTATGGGCCGATAAACCCAGCGCTGGTTGTACAAGTGCCTCTTTCACAATTCGGGAATCAGACTATCGAGAAGGGAATGACAATCACTGCGACTTCTGCTTCGAACGGTCAGACGCAGGAAGGCATCGCGACTGCTGTCAACTCCACGATGGTTACCGTGAACTTCAACTCGCCTCTTGCGGGCCAGACGCTGATATTCAGCGTAAAGGTAGTTGGGATAAGCAAGAAGTGATTTTCCAAGGGACCGATTTCGGCATTGGCGTCCGAAATCATCGTCTTGTGCAGCGCACCGCAGAATTGAGTTCCTTCCAGCTCCGCGCAGCGGAGGGGAGAGTGGCGCCTTTAAATTGCTTCTCGATTATTTATTACACGACGGGCCCGTAACTCAGTTTGGCTAGAGTGGCAGGCTTTTAACCTGAAAGTCGTGGGTTCAAATCCCACCGGGCCCGCGCGGTCGATTCTGTGGAGAAGAGGACCAAAGAAGAGCTAAGGGACAAGCATTGGTCAGAGCAACTAGTGGACGAGCTTCTCGAGAGGAAGAAACCGCCTTTCGTGATAACAGGGGGCATGACCACGAGCGGGCCCGCGCACCTCGGGACCGTGGGGGAATTCCTTTATCCGTCCATAATCAAGCAGGGTCTGGAGAACAAAGGCCACAGGACAGAGTTCTATTTTATCGGGGACATATTCGACGCGTTTGATGGCATACCTGCAGTACTCAAACAGTATGAGAAGGAGCTGACGCCGGAGCTAGGGAAACCGCTATCTTCCGTGATTGACCCGATGGGCTGCCACGCCTCCTATGGGGAGCATTACCTGTCTGAAGCAATCGATATAATGGAAAAGATGGGCCTTGACATAAATGTCAAAAAAGCGAACGAGCTTTACGCAGAGGGAGTTTTCGACATCTATGCGAGACTGTTTTTTAAGAACGAGGACAAGGTAAAAGAAGTGGTGGCAAGGACTTCCCTGAGGAAGATGGAGGACTTCAAGGATTGGAGCCCGATAATGCCGATCTGCGAGGACTGCGGAAAGATAGCAACCACCAAAGTCACGCGGCATAATGACGATGAATATGAGTATGCGTGCGACAAGGATGTCGAGTACACGAAAGGCTGCGGGTACAAAGGCAAGGCGAGCATACGCGACCACAGGTATAAACTGCAATGGAGGCTGCACTGGCCGTCGTGGCAGGCGTATTTCAACTCGAGCATCGAGGGCAGCGGAGTCGACCACATGACGCGCGGGGGCAGCGCGGATACTGCGAGAGCGGTCCATAAGGAGATCCTTGAGCGTGAGCCTCCTATGCTTTTCAAATACGGTTTCATGCTGTTCCATGGGAAGAAGTACTCCAAGTCGAAGGGAATCGGGATGGGCGCGAAGGAGCTGATGGGGCTGATGCCCCCTGAGGTGCTGAAATACCTCCTGATTGCGCCTAACCTAGAGCAGAACAAGGACATAGACCCTACCGGGGACAAGCTGATCATCGTGTACGACGAGCTTGAAAGGCTCAGCAGGCTGGAGAAAGCCGAGACCAGGCCTGACGAGAAGAAGCTCACCGCCTTCAGGCTTGCCGTAGGCAAGCTGAACTGGAAGGCCTCGTTCACGGACGTCTTGCTGAACTATCAGATATACCGCGATTGGGAAAGGGTCGGCAGAATGCTCGGCGATGAGAAGGGCGTCGCGTACCTTGAGCCATACATAACCGAATGGCTGAAGAAGGAGTACGAGCCCGAGAGGTACAATTTCTCGATCAAGCCCCAGAAGATAAAGGATCTGAGAGACGTCGTCATGGGGTTCTCCAACTCCCTGAATCCGAAGATGGGCGATGTGGAAATCCACAACCTCGTTTACGCGGTCGCTAAGGAGAGGGGGGTCCAGGCGGACCTGCTGTTCAAGGCAGTCTACGAAGCGATCATAGGGAAGGACAAGGGACCCAGGCTGGGAAAGCTGCTGGCTTCGATAGGCGTGGACAAGGTAAAGGAGATGCTCGCCTTTGCCACAGGCTGACCCCCCAACGCCAGATTGCACATCCGCTTGTCACAGATAGCGAAAAACGTATTTATACCCTGAAACGCAAACGGAATTGGGGGTTGCATTCCGACTGCGATAGTATTAGGGAAAACGGGCGCCGTTAGCGCAACTGCCATGGAGCGCATAAAGACGGAGCTTGCTGAGCTGACAAACCAACTCGGAAAGCCATTAAATGACGACCGTGGATACGCAAATTGCGAGTCCATTGAAGAGAAAGCGCGGCATATCCTGTATTCATCCACTCTGAGAGATGGATCTGAGCTAACAAAACTGTCCCTGCTTAGCTGCATAACATCAGGAGACTATTGGCACGCGTGGGACTCTCTTGGAAAGATGTGGCCCAGACTTGGCGAGGAGGATCGCGATTTCTATCTTAAAGCAACGCTATATCAAGCATATTCGGGGCCGTCGAGTTTTGGCAATGTCTGGATTCTTGGGAAATACGACAATGCGGAATTGAGCGGAAGCGGGATGCTCAAGGATCGCCTCTCTGAAGGAGAACTTAAGGATGTGGTAAACAGGGCCGTCTGGGAGTTCCTTAATGGTCTCTACACATCTCCAGGTTTTAGTATTCCCCGCGATGATTATGCCTTACTCAACAAGTATTTCGGATACGTCGATTTCTCGAAGACGAAAGAACTCAGATCCGACAAGCCACTCATTGCGCTCTTAAGTGGCTGGCCTGACGACGCTTACAAGAGCGCATTCGAGTCTGCAAGAGGAAACATCGACTGGGAATCTGAAGTATGGCTGGCGCACCCCATAATTGACCAGATATTCAGAAACGTCGTATACAGAGAAGATTGTGGATTCGAGTGCAACTTAGGCAGATCCACTATGATTAAGAGGGCGCAAATCAGCCTCGAGAAGTACGGCAATTACATGAATGATCCTCTAGTGCAATCGATGCTGAAGGAGTGGTTGGGGGAATCGGTTGTATTTGTAAACGCATACGATGATACGGCTGATGATGCGGTGCCGTGCATAGATTTTCTCTTAAAATACATTGACTCTTCAGAGGAGGATAAGAAGCAGTTGGTGTGCCAGTTCCTACCAAAGGAAAAGGACTTGTACACGTATCTTATCCATTCGAGGTTCCCTAAGCGCCTACTTACAAATGACACCTTGCACGAAGTCCAGGATCAGTTGCTCGCCTGGCTCAATACAGAGCACCTTGGCAAGAAAGACCTTCTTGAATTCATCGGTCTGACAAAGAACGCGGCGTCAATGGATTTCTTGAATCAAGAAACTGCCCAGACGCTATTGAAATCCGCACTAGATGCCTATGCCAAATTCAAGCCCAGGCCGGCAACGGATTTGGTGCTCGAAATGCATCGCAACCTCGATGATCTACTCAAGCTCGGCCTCATAGAGCAGCAGGACTATTTTGAAAAGGGTTTGATCTGCGTCTCCGACCTACGACTTAGGAAGAAAAATGAGTTGGCGTACGATCTTGAAAGAAAATTGAACACCATTAAATATGGAAAGGGAGAGGGACTGGAGGCAGTAAAGACGCAAATACGCGCTGAACATGCATCTGCCGAGAAGCTTCAGGCGAGCGCGAAGACGCGGGAACGCCGTGGACGCCGTAGCCATCACAGGCAGGTCCAGGCCATGCGCAGGAGATCCCCGTCTCACAAGTCCGGAAATGGCCATGAACAGTCGCATCTCGACGCTTTTGTAAGTACGATTAGAGAGTGATAAATATGACAACTATGACTATAGATGTGGTTCCTGCAATCATAAACACAGACCGTATGGAGTTCGTGAATCGCGAGTTTCCTCTCGCAGTGAAAAGTGGTCTAATCCATGGACCGGCGCCGGAAACGCTATCGCTCAGAGACAAGGCCTCAGGGCTGGAAGTGGTATTGAGGAAGTCTCCAAAGGTAGAGGAATTACTGCTGTACGATTATATTGAACGTGGCAGTTTCTGGAATGCGGGCATATCGCTTGAGCGAATCAAGCAAAGGATTGCAAATTGGAAGTATCATCTCTATGCTGAAGTGATAAAGTCACAGGCGATGCAGAACAAGACGGGTGGTGGCGCGGATACGGGCCACGCGTGGCTGGTGGAAGCTCACAAGAAAGGCTGGCTCAAGGGCCACATTTCTGAAGGCGAGCTCAAAGAGTGCGTCAATGAGGGTTTCTGGGAGCTCATGAATGAATATTTCTATCCTCCACATGCCCATATAACCGTTTTCTCAAAAGTACCGGACATTGACAAATACAATACATTGATGTCGTATTCACAGCACCTTGACCTCTCCAGGGCGAAAGAGTTCAGAGAGAAGTTCGGCCTTATCGAGCCGCTCGAATGGAGGAAAGGATATGCGGATAATAGTCACACATCAGGAGCGAAGTACGACTGGCCTGATTCCAAGTACAAAGATGCAGTAGCCGTGGCCCTTGGCAATGAGGCCTGCAATACAGATACTGCGGCCTGGCTCCTGTGCCCTATAATCGAACAAATACTGTACCGCGAAGACAATCAACCGTGCTCTTCGGATGAAGTCGCCGGAATACGCGAGTTAGAACCATACAAAAAGTACCTGGACGAGCCTGATGTAAAGTCTCTAATTCAGCAAATAATATTGCATTTTAGGGATGAATACGGATACTGAGAGCTCCGGGCGGGGCTGGTGTGCAGGCACATACCACGCTTTTAAATAATGTTAATCATAGTTATTACTGCGCCAGGGTGGCGGAATCCGGTATCGCGTACGCCTGGAAAACAGTCTCGCAAGCGTATGGCTCTCGCGAGCCTTTTGGGTTCAAAAGCAGTTTTGCTGAAAATCCCAACCCTGGCGGTTATGCTCCACACGATGCTTGCGATTGGTTTTAATCTTTATCAGGCGTATTTAGTATCGCAATTGTTTGCTGGATTGACTACATGGCGGAGCTAAGCGAGTCCGGACTCATAGAGAGGGAGCTGACGCTGAGGAACCTCAGGCTCACGAAGGAAGTGCTAGAGACTCGCAGGTCGATCGTCAGGTGGCTGGCCCTCTCGCTCGGCGTGCTCAACCCGGGTGAATCCAGGCTCAGCGGCATCGCCGTCCTGGATGCGCTGGTGCACTTCCAGTTCATCGCGAGGACAGACCCAACCGTCAGCGAGCTAATGGAGTACATCGGTAAGAACTGGGAGGCCATGAATGAGAAGACGCTCAGGTACCACCTGCTCCGCATGAAGAACATGGGCCTCGTGGAGAACTCGCAGGGAAGGTTCAGGCTCAGCCCACCCAACACGGGCGACAGGTTCGACGCCCAGACCTGGGCGACCGGGCTCTATGAGAAGGACTGCAAGGAGATCGCCGCCAAGATAGGCGATGCCATAAAGGAACTGAAAAACAAGAACACGATGGGAGGATCGATATGAAGAGAGAGATTTATCTTTGGATTGCGCTGATAGTTTTCATCGCCGCGGCCGCGCTCGTATACAAGTACTTCTACCAGGCCCCGATAAGCCTATCGCTCAGCATGAACGGCAGCGGCGCGGTGAGCGCGATCTACCCCTATCAGAACGTCGCGCTCCCGATAGTCATACGGAACACGGGAGGAAGCGCGATAATGAACATGAGCATAGGCATAATCATAAACGGGAACCTCACATCGCTCTACAAGGTGACTCTCCCTGTCGGGAAGCAGACAGTGATACCATACAATTACAGCCCGACGGCGCCGGGAAAATACAACATAACCGCGGTCGCGGACCCGAGCAAGCTGTATTCCATATCTGACAGGGGGACGACCCTGTCTGGAGCGACCATTTCGGTCATGGCCCCGGACAACGCGACGCCGTATGCGCTCCTGCCTGCAGCAAACCTGACTTCGCTGCAGAGCGTAAACCTGCAGCGCGGGGGTTACATCGTAAACGCTTACCTCAACAGCAGTTTCAGCACCGGCGCGTTCGCCATAATAGGGAACGGGGAGATAAACAGCTTCATAGGTCCCGTACTGAACCTGACTGCGTATTACACGTACAACTCCAGCCTGGCCAACGCAAAGTATGTCAACGGCGACCGGGCCTATTCGATATGGATAAGGGGGTACGCAAACCCGTCCATAGTGGCTACCGCCGCAAACGCATCGAAGCTGCAGTACAGCAGCATCAGGACGTCTTTCGGCAACATGACCCTGGTAAAGATATCCAACGGAACCACGCTATGTAGCTGGTATGCGGGAGGATGGCTCAAGATGCTCGCTTACGTGGGGAGCAGGAGCTGCTACCAGGCCATAAACGCCAGCGCGGCAGGGGCAGTAAATGGCCCTGCGCACAGCGTCCTACCCAGCAGCTCCGCATTGGAGAATGCGAGCCTGCTCGCCAACTACACAGGGAAGATGGGCAGCGTCACCTATTCCGCGACGCTCTCGATGCTCGGCAGCTCAACCAACTCGTCGTTCGTCTATGTGGAAGTATCGAACAACACCGCTGTGGACAACATCTGCGACGGGATCATAACGAACGTAAGCAACAAGCATTACTGCAGCGTCTACCTGTTCCCGCTGTCCGGCAGCGCGGGCTCAATTTCGCTGATAAAGACCACTTCCTATGCCGGCACCTACAACCTGACGGTGATGTCCCTGGTCAACACCTCCAAGATACTGGCACAGGCGCAGACGAACATAAACATAATAAGAGGGTTCAACTTCAGCGGAAGCTCTATAGGATTCATATCCGGCCGGGTAGACACGTGCTCGTTCAACGCATCGTTCCCTTGCGCCAACGCGACATTCAACAATGGGATGATGACCTTCCGGATTACTGACAACATGAGCAGCGGGGCAAAGCTAAACAGGGTGGCCTGCTACAGCAGTGGAACGGCCAACCAAACCTACGTCGGGTCTGCGCTGACGGCTGGCGGCACAATGAACGTCACCGTGCCATGCTACAGTTACGGGGCCCTCATATCAGGGATACCCCTGAATCTCAACCTCAACCTGCTGCTGAACTATACCGTAGCCAACACTATGAAGACACTGGCGGGAAGAGCGTACATTCCGATCGGGTAGCGCATGTCCTCCGACCCATATGAGATATTCCTGGGCAGGTATGGGAGCTTTACCGCAATACAGACCGCGGCGTTCAGCGCCATAGAAGGAGGCGAGAACTGCATAATCCTTGCGCCGACAGGAAGCGGTAAGACCGAGGCTGCGATACTCCCCATCTTCAAGAGAATAATGGAGGATCACGGCGGCGCTGGGATACGCGCGATATACGTCACGCCGCTCAGGGCGCTGAACCGGGACCTGATGAAGCGGCTCGACGGCATGTCCAAGGAGCTTGGGATAAGCGTCGCCGTGAGGCACGGCGACACGACCGCAAGCGAGAGGCAGAAGCAGGCCGCCCACCCTCCCCAAGTGCTCATAACCACTCCGGAGACGCTGCAGAATCTCTTCCTCTCACAGAGGCTCAGGAATTCGCTTTCGAACGTGATTGCTGTGATCGTCGACGAGCTGCACGAGCTCTACTCGAACAAGAGGGGCGCGCAATTGGCGGTCGCGCTGGAGAGGCTGGGCGCGGTGGCGGGGGAGTACCAGCGTATAGGGATAAGCGCGACCATCGGGGACCCGGAAGAGGCCAAGAGGTTCCTTTTCGGGCACAGGAAAGGCAGGGCCATAGGCGCGGGCGCTGCGAAGGAGATACGCGTAGATGTGGAGATGCCGCTCATCCCCTCGACGGAGCGCAGGGAGTTCAGGGAGAAGTTCGACCTCGACCTTCCCACGCTCGCCAGGCTGGAGAGGATCGCGGACATCGTCCGCCAGTCCGACTCCATACTAGTATTCGCCAACACCCGACAGGTTGTCGAGTCCCTGGGGAGCAAGCTGCTCTACCTGAACCGGATCAGCCCGTTCGGAAGCATAGGGATACATCACGGATCGCTCGACGTGAAAGAGCGCGTTGAGGTGGAGAACGCCTTCAAGGAGGGGAGGGTGAAAGGCATAATCGCCACGAGCTCGCTGGAGCTGGGCATAGACATCGGGAGCATCAACATGGTCCTGCAGTACGGCTCACCGAGGCAGGTTGCAAGGCTAGTCCAGAGGGTCGGCAGGGGAGGGCACAGGGAGCGCGAGACGTCGTACGGGAAGATAATCGTAGGCAACTACATCGACGCCTTGGAATCACTCGCGATAATAGGCCAGATGGGCAGGGGCTCGATGGAGAAGCACGGAATGGAAGAGCTCGCGATGGACGTCCTGGCGAACCAGATATGCGGCATGGCGCTGGAGTACAAGAAAATAGGTGAGGATGCGCTTTACCGCATAATCCATGGCGCCGCTCCGTACAAGAACCTGGCGAAGAAAGATTTTGAAAAACTCCTCAGCTTCCTCGCGGAAGAGAGGCTCGTCAGGATAAAGGACGGCTACGTCGGGATAGGTTCACGCTGCAGGGAATACTTCTTCTCCAACATAAGCGTGATACCCGACACCGTGCGCTTCTTCGTGCGGGACGCCGCAAGCAACAGGACAATTTCCTCGCTCGACGAGAAGTTCGTCTCGAACTACCTGGATGAGGGGACGGTGTTCATAACCAAGGGCCTCCCGTGGAGAGTAATCAGCATGGAGGAAGGATCTGTGTTCGTGGAGCCCAGTGCGGAGTTCGAGGCTGCCATACCTGACTGGGAAGGAGAGGACATACCCGTGTCACAGGATACGGCCCGCGGCGCGTTCGAGCTAATAGGCAGAGGGGTCGCGGGATATTACGGGGTGCTGGACGGCAGCCTGCGCAAGGAGCTGGAATCATTCATCTCCGCCCAGAGGAAGCGCTTCCTCCCCGCAGGCGGGGACATCGTCGTAGAGGAGCTTGACGACTACGCCATAATCTACGCTGCGCTTGGCAAGCTAGCGAACGAGTTCGTCGCCAAGCTCATCGGCAACGTCGCTTCGCAGCTCTCGGGCTCTAGGCTGATGACAAAGGCGACGCCCTATGCGATAATAGTCGACTACAGCGGAGCCAGGAAGAAGCCAGACATAAAGCGCGTGCTCGACACTATCAAGAACTACTCCGCTGAAAGCGTGCTCGGGCGCGATGGCGCAATCATAAGCACGGAGCTCTTCAGGTACAAGTTCATACGGGTCTGCAAGCTTTTCGGGGTGGTATCGAAGAAGGCAGTGATTACGAAGCACGACGCAGACAGGCTCATCAGATTCTACAAGGATTCTCCCATATTCGATGAGGCCCTGAGGGACTTGAAGAAGAATAACATCGATGCAGAAACGGGCATGCGGTTCCTGGGCGAAATCAGGAAAGGCGCGGTAGGAATAAGTGTGTTGGAGGGAAGCCTGTCACCGCTCGGCAATGAGATACTGAAGGCCTCGTACAGCTACAGGGAGCTATTGCTGCCAGCGCTGCCTGACGACGCCACAATCAAGGAGTTCGGGGACAAGATCGGCGCCAAGAGGATGGAGCTCCTCTGCACTTTCTGCAGTCTTGACTTCTTCAGAAACATTGACATCGAGTCCAAGGAGGGAGTCGCGTGCCCCCGCTGCTCAAGCCCGATGGTGTGCATTTATGGGGAAGAGAAGGCGACCGCCGTGGAGAAGAGGGCTTCCAACAAGGCGCTTGCAGAGAAGGAGAGGGGCACATATAGGGAGGCGCTAAAGGAAGCGAGCCTGGTGGAGGCTTATGGAAACAGGGCACTGGCGGCCCTCTCCACCTACGGGATAGGGCCGGCGACCGCGGCACGGGTGTTGCGGCTATTGCGCAAGGACAAGAGGCAGTTCCTGATAGACCTCCTGGAAGCGCAGAAGACCTTCATAAAGACAAAGAAATACTGGAAATAGCCTCTATTCGGTCTCACCGGTCTTGGGCGTCCTCGACCAAGAGCCGCGCTTGAAAAGCAGGCCTTTCACGCTGCTGAAGGCTATGAACGGGGTGAGCAACAGGCTCACGAATACAAATGGAATAAATCGGTAGAACTTTCCCATCTTTTTGTCCCTGTAGAGGCCTGCCAGAGCCGCAAAAACAAACACCAGCGACAGATATACGGGCGCGGCGTACATCAGAAAACTGCCTAGCGCGCCGAGGCCGAGTATCAGGCCGCTGTCGACGCCCAAGACAATCAGGATGCGGTTCGATATTAGAAACGCCAGGAAGCTCAGGGCATACGTAATCGTTCCGAGTATGCAGTTGAAGTAGCTGAATCCGTAGAAAGCGTAGTCGAACTTCTCCATCTTCGTAGGATTTTTGCTCGAGAGCATCCTCAACAGATGGTTCTTCGTGTCGCGCGTTATCCCCTCGGCCCAGCGCATCTGCTGGCGGACCACGCTCCTGAAAGTGCTGGGACATTCCGCTGGCACGCGGATGCTCTCGTCGAATACGACCTTGTGCCCTGTTTCGGCCATCCTGCTGGCCAGTTCCCAGTCCTCGGTTATCGAGGATTCGTTGAATCCGCCGAGCTCGTCGAGCACGCGCAGTTTCACCATGAATGCGCTGCCGCAGACCGGGAGGAACCCTTTGAGCCTCCGCCTCATCGGCAGATCCACAAGATAGTAATACGAGAAGGATGTACTGATGCTCATCGTGAATAGGTTCTTCGAAGAGTTCAATGACGGTTCCGGATATCCTTGAACGGCATCAACGCCCTTGTCCACAAAGCGATCCAAGAATTTCCAAATTATGTCGGGCTGAGGAATGTAGTCCGCATCAAAAATGAGCAGATATTCGCTGCGCTTGTCGCAATGCCGCAGGGCATTGTTCATCGCACCTGCCTTGAAGCCCTTACGCGAGCCCCTGTGGATTATAGACACTCTTGGATCTTTGTTCCAGCGTTCCAGGCGTCCGATTGCCTTCGGGTCGGTGGAATCGTCAGCAACCAAAATCTCATAGTGGGGGTAGTCCAGCTTGGTCGCAGCCCCAAGCAGACGGTCTATCACTTTCTCTTCGTTGTACATGGGCAGCATTACCGTGACAAACGGAGGCCTTCCTCTCCATTTTCTCTTGAAGGTTGCTGCGCGCTCTGCCCTGCCGAAGGCTATGCTGAAAAAGGAATTGAAATAGACCCTGGTGATGCACAGGGTAATGACGACTGTCGCGAACACCCATACGGCGGTCTCCACTACAAAAGCATCAAACAGCATGATATCGGTTGAAATTTGGCTAATATAAGGTTTTTGAAGCCCGCTTAGGCAAACCGCGCTGCGTTTTAGCTGGATATGACGGAAGTCGCCGACGAATCAAGGTTCTGCGGCTGCTCCTCCAGCACCTTGGCGTCTATTACCTTCACGCCGGGCGCAAGCTTCATCAGCCGGACCCCGCTGGCGGCTCTGCCGGTTATCCTTATCGAAGAGATGGGAATCGTTATGCTCACTCCGGAAGAGTTCATCAGAAGTAGCGTCTTCGACGTGCCGGTAACCAGAAGCGATTTCGCTACAGGTCCTGTCTTCTCGTTCACCTTGAGGTTTATCGTGCCTCCGCCGCCCCTGCTCTGCATGCGGTATTTCCCTATCTCGGTTATCTTCCCATAGCCCTTTTCAGATATGGTGAGGAGACTGTCCTGACCGCTCGCGCAGATTACGTTCCATGCCACGTCGCCGCCGGCCAGCCTTATGCCGCGGACACCTGCAGCTGACCTCCCTACGGGCCTTACCGTGGCCTCCTTGAACTTTATGGCCTTGCCTTTTGCCGTGGTCACGACCGCGAATTCCTCATTCTTGTATACCGCTGCGGCAGCTATCGAGTCTCCCTGGTTGAGCGTTATGGCCCTCACGCCTGTAGACCTCGGCTTGGAGAACAGAGCTGCGTTCGTCTTCTTGACCAGGCCCTTGCTGGTAAGGAAAAGTATCTTTGAGTTGGCGAAGTCCTTTATGTTGAACATCGTGACTACTTTCTCCTTCTCGAGGTTGAGCAGGTTGGCGACTGACCTTCCCTCAGAGTACCTGGAACCCTCGGGCACGTTATACGCCTTCAGCCAGTACATCCTTCCCTGGTCCGTGACGAGCAGCACGAAGTCCTTATTCCTTGCGATTATCATGCGCTTTACGAAGTCTCCCTCCTTGAGGTTCATAGCGATTATTCCCTTACCGCCCCTCTCCTGCTCCTTGTAGCTGGCGACACCAAGCCTTTTTATGTAGCCCGAATTAGTGAGTATTATGGTCACCGAATCGTCGCTTATGAGGTCCTCGTCCTCTATGCCAGCGAATTCGTCGACGAACTGGATCTCCGTCCTTCGCGGCCTGGCGTACTTCTTTCTTATCTCGAGCGTCTCGGACTTCACTATGCCGTCGACCTTCGCCGGATCGGCGAGTATTCCGGAGTAGTGCTCTATCTTCCTATCGAGCTCCGCCTTCTCCTTGTTCAACGAATCGTTCTCCAGCCGCGTTATCCTGCTGAGCTTCATGTCCAATATCGCATTGGCCTGCTTCTCCGTAAGGCCAAACCCGGACATCAGGCCTTTCCTTGCCTCGGAGATCTCGGCGCTCTCCTTTATCGTCTTGATTATCGCGTCGATGCTCTTGATCGCGATGAGCAATCCATCGACCAGGTGGAGACGGTCCTTAGCGACGTTGAGCTCGTACGTGCTCCTCCTTGTAATCACGTCTCTCCTGTGCGCTATGAATGCGGATAGCAGCTGGAGGACGTTCATGCTCTTGAGCGTCTTACCGTAAACTGCCAGGCAGTTTATCGGGAACGTGACCTCCAGCTGAGTGTGCTTGAATAGTTGGTTCAGTACCTGCTGCGGATTCACACCGTCCTTCAGTTCGATTACGACGCTGGTGCCGTGCCTGTCGCTCTCGTCCCTTATGTCCCTTATCCCGATTATCTTCTTGTCACGCGCAAGGTGCGCGACATTCTCGACGAAGGATGCCTTGTTGACGTTGTACGGCATTTCGGTTATGAGTATCCTGTTCTTCTTCTCGTCTACGCTCGTCTTCGCCTTTATGTGAAGCTGGCCCTTGCCGAACTTGTAGCCATTAATCGCGTTCCCAGACATGATTGCGATTCCGCCGGTCGGGAAGTCAGGCCCTTTGATTATGTTGAGAAGATCGTCAACAGTGGCATCCTTATGCTCGAGGAGATATGCTGTCGCGTCGCAGATTTCTCCGAGGTTGTGCGGTGGCACGCTCGTCGCGACACCGACGGCTATGCCTGCGGCCCCATTGACTAGCAGGTTAGGGAAAGCAGACGGGAGGAGCTCCGGCTCCTTCTCCGTGTTGTCGAAGTTGGGCATGAAATTTACTGTCTCCTTGTCAAGGTCATTGAGCAGCTCTTCCGCCATTTTCGTTAGTCTGACCTCCGTGTAACGCATGGCGGCGGGAGGATCCCCGTCGACTGATCCGAAGTTGCCTTGGCCCTCCACGAGCAGATGGTTCATCGCGAAGTCCTGCGCCATTCTGACCATCGTATCGTAGATTGCCGCGTCCCCGTGGGGGTGGAACTTGCCCATCACTTCTCCAACTATCTTCGCGCTCTTCTTGGTCGGCTGGCTGTGGACATTGTTGATGTTGTACATGCCGTAGAGTATCCTGCGCTGGACCGGCTTCAGCCCGTCCCTGACGTCGGGTATGGCCCTGCTGATGATTACGCTCATCGCGTAGTCGATGTAGCTCGACTGCAGCTCCTCCTCCAGTTTTACTATGTTGACTTTCGACACTAGACCACGCTACACGTCCAGAAACTTCACGTCGCCGGCATGCTCCTCCAGGAACTTCCTGCGCGGCGCGACGTCCATTCCCATCAATATCGTGAAAAGGTTGTTGGCTTTCTCCGCGTCGGATATCATTATCTGCTTGAGAACCCTCTTCTCGGGTGACATGGTCGTCTCCCAAAGCTGTTCAGGGTTCATCTCTCCGAGACCCTTGTACCTCTGCACCTCGAGCTTCCCGCCAAACTTTGCCCTGATGGCCTCAAGCTCATCGTCACTATAGCAATAGGACACCTCCTTTCCTGCAGTCGCCTTGTATAGCGGGGGCTGCGCCGCGTATACGTAGCCGAGCTCTATGAGGCGCTTCATATACCGGTAGAAGAACGTCAGCAGCAGCGTCCTGATGTGGCTTCCGTCGACGTCCGCGTCGCTCATTATGATTATCTTGTGGTACCTTGCCTTCTCTGCGTTGAAGTTCTCCCGTATCCCGGTGCCTAGCGCAGTGATGAGCGTGTTAAGCTCGATGTTGTCGAAGATCTTCTCGTCGCTCGCCTTCTCGACGTTCAGTATCTTTCCCTTGAGCGGAAGTATCGCCTGGATGTTCTTGTCCCTTCCCTGCTTGCTGGACCCGCCTGCGCTTTCGCCCTCCACGATGAATATCTCCGCCTTCTCAGGGTCGTCCAGTATGCAGTCCGAGAGCTTCCCGGGCAGCACTGCGCTCTCGAATGCGCTCCTCTTCCGGGCCAGCTCCCTCGCCTTCCTTGCGCTCTCCCTGGCATTCATCGCGTTCATCGTCTTCTCCACGATGCGTCGCGCATCCGCAGGATGCTCCTCGAGGTACCGAGACAGCGCAGAATAGACCGCGGTCTCGACAATGCTCTTCATTTCGGTATTTCCGAGCTTCTCCTTCGTCTGACCCTCGAACTCGGGATTCTGCATCATCACCTCGAGGACTGTGGTCAGCCCCTCGCGGGTATCCTCACCAGTTATCTTCGGTCCGTTGGTGTTGTTCTTGCTGTTCTTTGAGATGTAATTGAGTATTGCCCTTGTGAGCCCTGAACGGAAACCTACCACGTGAGTGCCGCCTCCGTTCGTCTTTATGTTGTTAACGAAGGACTCCATCCTTTCGTCGTAAGAACCGGTATATTGTAGTGCGAAGTCGATTACCACGGCGCCTTCCTGCTTCCTTGTGTGCAGGATGTTCCCTATGGTCTGCTGGTCCCTGTTTATGTAGGCCACGAAGTCCTCAATCCCTTTTTCCGAGAAGAACAGGGTTTCTTCATGGCTGTTGAACCTGTCGTCCACGAGCTTTATGCGGAGACCGGGAATGAGGAAGGTCGTGTACCTGATCCTCTCCTTCAGTGAAATCGAATCAAAAGCTGGAGAAGGAAATATCTCCGGGTCTGGCTTGAACTTCAGGGTCGTCCCCGCCCCTGCGCTATCGCCAACGACCTTGAGCTCGGACGTTGGAAGGCCCTTCGAGAAGGACTGGAAATACTCCTTGCCTCCCTTCCTGACCCTGACCTCTGAAAACTCGGACAGCGCATTTACGACGGTGAGGCCCACCCCGTGGAGCCCGCCTGACACCTTGTAGACATCGTTCTCGAACTTCGCGCCCTTGTGGAGCGTCGTCATTATTACCTCAAGCGCGCTCTTTCCGTACTTGGGCATGATGTCGATGGGTATTCCCCTACCGTTGTCGCTGACTTCCGCTATGTCCCCCGTCTCAGCCTGCGTGAGCCTGATCTCTACGTCTTTGGCGTATCCTGCGAGCGCCTCGTCTACAGAATTGTCCAGGACTTCGAATAGCAGGTGGAGCACACCCGCGCTGCCGGTGGAGCCTATGTACATGGCAGGCCTTTTCCTCACTCCCTGCGCGCCTTCCAGTACGATTATCTTTGATGCGTTATACTCGTCTGCCACTCCCACCATAGAAATCTGGCCGCCTAATTTAGTATTATGTGCGATTCAATCCTTATAAACCTTTTGAGGCACTTTTACCGTCGAAAATCACGTCTGGGTAATGCGCGATCTTGCGGTTGGGCGGCAGTAGTGGCGACGGCGTTTTCCGGAGCGCGCGTGGTAGTCGGAATTATTATGTTTACGCTGCACATTTTGTTGCGATCTTATGGGAAAAACGGTCATAATAATCGGCGCCGCGGGAAGGGACTTCCATGTGTTCAACACACTCTTCAGGGACAGCGATGGGTATGATGTCGTCGCGTTCACCGCCGCGCAGATACCTTTCATATCCGACAGAAGATACCCGAAGGAGCTGAGCGGAAAGCGCTACCCGAAAGGGATAGCTATCTATGACGAGTCGGAGCTGCCTCTCCTGATCAAAAAGCTGCACGTTGATGAGTGCGTGCTGGCGTACAGCGACCTCAACTACGTCGATGTGATGCACAAGGCGAGCCTAGTGAATGCATGCGGCGCCGATTTCTGGCTGATTGCGCCAGAAAGGACCATGCTGAATTCGAAAAAGCCGGTCATAGCCGTGTGTGGAGTAAGGACAGGGGTGGGCAAGAGCCCGACCAGCAGGTATGTCGCGAAGCTTCTCAGGAGCCTTGGCGCAAAGGCCATCATAATAAGGCACCCCATGCCCTACGGGGACCTGAAGAAGGAGGCCGTTGAGAGATACGCGACCATGAAGGACCTCGATAAGTACAAGGCCACGATAGAGGAGAGGGAGGAATACGAGCCCCACATAGGCAACAGGTTCGTCGTATACGCGGGAGTCGACTACAAGAGAATCCTTGACGCGGCGCAGAAGGAGGGGGATGTGGTGCTCTGGGACGGTGGGAACAACGACACGCCGTTCGTAAAGCCGGATCTTATGATAACCATCGCGGACCCGCTGCGCGCCGGGAACGAACTTAACTATTATCCAGGGGAGACCGCTGCGAGGATGGCGGACATCCTAATAATAAACAAGGTGAACTCTGCTTCGAAGGAGAACGTCAAGAGGGTGCGCGACGACCTGAAGAAGATAAATCCAAAGGCCAAGATAATCCTGACCGAATCCGTCGTCTCTGTCGACAATGAGAGCATAATAAAGGGGAAGAGGGTACTGCTTGTCGAGGACGGCCCCACAATAACCCACGGCAACATGCAGTTCGGGGCGGCGACGGTCGCAGCCAAGAAGTTCGGCGCTGGGAAGATCGTGAGCGCGAGGAAGTATGCCGTGGGCACCGTGCGAGAGACTTTCGAAAAGTACAGCAGCCTGGACAGGGAGCTGCCGGCGATGGGTTACAGCGCAAAACAGATAAAGGACCTCGAGGCAACAATAAATAGGGCGGATTGCGACATCGTCATCTCGGCGACTCCAACCAACCTCAGGCATCTGATAAACGCAAACAAGCCCATGGTACAGGTCTCGTACGAGATACGCCCTTTGGGCGGGGGCCTGGACGAAGAGATTAAGAAGTTCGTCAAACAAAGACTATGATGCCGCGCGACGGGCCCGTAACTCAGCTTGGTCAGAGTGGCTGGCTCTTAACCAGCAAGCCGTGGGTTCAAATCCCACCGGGCCCGCGCGGTTCAGTTCCTGAATAAACGGGGTTTGCTGACTTGTCTTGAGGTCAGTAAACCATAGAATTGTTTATATACCACGAGGCGCATAAATAACTACAGCGACGCTGCGCATGAGGCTGCGCGGCAGGACAGGCTTTCTGGCAAAAAGCTTATCTAGCAGATTGTGTTTACAATATACGCTGCTTGGTGTGATGGATGAAGAACAAGAAGCATACTAATCCTGGACGCAAAGTGATATCGAAGAAGAGGGTGGCGGCGAGGAGGCCCGCGCCGAGGAGAACGGCAAAGCCGTCCAGAGTTGCGCCCGCAAGGCGCGTCGCCGCGAAGAAGGCAGCTGGCGGGGCGAGGGAGGCGAAAGCGAAGGAGATGCTTAGGGTTGCGGGAGTGCTCGCGGCCGAGAAGAGCAAGGAGAAGAAGGCGAAGATCGACGAGGTGGTCGGAAAGGCCTCCTTCTCGGAGTTCATAGCACAGAACGTAGGCATGCGGGCGGTGGACATAATAAAGCTGATAAACGTGCCGCAGACGGACGAGAGCGTCGCCGCCGAGCTGGGAATGAAGATAAACGAGGTGAGGCGCATCCTCAACGTGCTCAACGGTTACGGCGTCGCGCGGTATGACACCAACAAGGACAGCAAGGGGTGGCTGACGTTCAGGTGGCGCATCGACGGAGATAGGCTGATGGCGCTTAGCGCCACGGTCGACGCCAAGAAGCCCGAGACCGCGTACAGGCTCTCCGAGGACTGCAACGACTTCTTCTGCTGCGACAAGTGCTACGACGAACAGAAGGCGATCCTTCCGTTCGATGCTGCTTTTGAGAACAAGTTCCGCTGCGACGTTTGCGGCGGGAAGCTGAGAAGGCTCAATAAGGACGAGGTATCGTCCCTCTTCGCGGAGGAGGGGACCCGCGCCTTCTGAACAAAGCTTTTATAGGTTGGGTGCCTTTTTATTACGTAAAGCGAGGTAGGGTAGCCTGGAGTGCCCGTCGGGCTCATAAAATACGGCTGCGGAATACCGCTGCTGCCTTCTAGACAAAATCTAAAGACCAGCCATTTGCTTGTTTTGTGGGAAACCCGAAGATCGGAGGTCCAAATCCTCCCCTCGCTATATACCCCTCACTTCCGCTATTCGGGCATCTTGTATAATATTATATAAATAAAGAAACAACATAAAATGAATTGAATGAGCCGGAGACCGCTTCAGAATAGCGGAACTCTACCCCTGTGTGATTGAAATGTCATTGACGATAACCTCCGATCTCCTGTTCTCGAGGCTGAACGAGGAAAGGGAGAAGGGGGCGCTCACGTCCTTACCCAAGGAGTTCTACAGCGAGGCCCGAGCGTTCGTCGACAGCATGAATGACGATGCCTCCGGGGCAAAGCAGAAGCAGACGGCCAACGCGCGCAGGATGCTTCACGAGCTCAAGGAGAAGCGGAAGCAGAAGATACTGATATACCTCGCGTACGACAAGCCCCTCCCGCAGCCCATGCCCGACGAGGAAGAAGCTTTATATAACGAAATACGGAGAATATTAAACAGAACGGGAGAAGCGAGCGAGAAGACCGCGCGCATAAAGATCCTCTCGGACGTGCCGGAGATACTGACTTCGGAAGGCAGGAAGATAGGCCCGTACCAGCAGGGCGCAGTCGTCGAGATGCCCCGCGGCGCCGACGCTGATTTCGTGCTTAAGAACAAGATCGGAGAGCTCATAGCTTAGTGGTTTTATGAAAATTGAAAGCGAGATCAGGGTGTACTGCCCCTACTGCAATAAGCATACATTGCACAAGGTGAAATTCCCCCCGAAGAATGCGCAGCGCGGCCTCAGCTTCGGAACCAGGAAGCACCTCAGGCGCACGAAGGGATACGTGGGCAGCGTAGCGGTGAGGCTCAAGCCGAAGAAGCTCGGCAAGAGGCAGAAGATGCTGCTCGAGTGCAAGGAATGCAAGAAATCTGTGGAGCGCATATTCGGCCAGCGCACGAAGAAGAAGCTGGAGATAAAGAGATGAGGCGCGTCCCTTGATAGTACAGAAGAGCATGCCCGAACTCGGCGAAATCGTCCTCGTGAAGCTGAACAAGATAATGCCCCACGGGGCGTACTGCCAGCTCGTGGAGTATGGCGTCGACGCATACCTCCCGATAGGGGAAGTCGCGTCCGGCTGGATAAAGAACATACACGAGCACATAAGGGAGGGCCAGCGCGACGTCGCGAAGGTGGTGTTCGTCGACCCGAGCAGGAGGGCCGTCGACGTCTCGCTGAAGAAAGTCAGCGTGAAGGAGAAGAAGGGCAAGATAAACGACTTCGCGCTCGAGAAGAGGGCGGAGAAGTTCTTCATGCAGGCCCTCGAGGCCGCGGGCAAGACCGCGAAGGCAGAGGAGATCAAGAGGAAGCTGGCGCAGAAGGTCCCGACGTACCTGGAGCTGCTGGACCAGGTGCACGAGAACCGGCTGGAGGCCGGCCTCCTGGACGAGGACGTGAAGGCCGCGTTCTCAGAGATAATCGCGAAGAACATCAAGCCCAAGGTGTACTCGGTGACATACACCGTGGTGCTGTCCGCCTCGAACTCGAAGGGCAACGTGTCCCTGATACGGAAGCTGTGCGAGGAGGTGGAGCGCCTCGGCGTCTCGGTGCTGTACGAGGGCGCACCCCACTACAAGATCATGGCCGAGGGGCCCAGCTACGCGGACGCGGAGGGGAAGATAAAGGAGGCGCAGCAGGTCCTCCAGAAGTATTCCCCGTACTTCAGCATATCGATCAAAAAGTGAACGGATGAAGGACACCAAGATATACTACAGGAAGGTCAAGCTGAACGACCCCATCCTGATCGTCGGCCTCCCCGGGATGGGGAACGTCGGAAACCTCGTGGCGGAGCACCTCAAGAACGAGCTGAAGGCCAAGAAGTTCGCCACCCTCTACTCGCCGCACTTCCCATTCCAGGTCATGATGAACAGCAGCGGCAGCTTCAGGCTCGTGAGCAACAGGTTCTACTGCCACCGCGCCAAGGGGAAGAGGGACCTGGTGATACTCCTCGGCGACGCCCAGCCGCTGTCCCCGGAGGGGCAGTACGACGTCAACGAGCGCATCGTCGAGTTCTTCAAGATGCTGGGCGGCAGGGAGATATACACGATCGGAGGCTATACGATAAAGAACGAGTACGTCAGGGCACCGCGCGTCTTCGGGGTCGCGACGGACGCGAAGACGATGGCCCGCATAAGGAAGCATGGCGTCGTGGCTCCGCTAGTGACCGGGACTCCGATATTCGGCTCGGCCGGGCTCGTCGCCGCATTCTCCAAGAGGCACCGCATCAGCGCAGCATGCCTGATGGGGGAGACCGGCCTGGTGGACGTCGACGCGAACTCGGCGAAGGCGGTGCTGCAGGTCATAAACAAGCTGCTGGGGGTCGGAGTGGACCTCGAGAACATGGACCGGCTCAAGACGGAGACCGAGAAGATGCTCAAGGAGCTGGAGGAGTCGTCAAAGGCATTCACGGGCTCGACCAACTACATAAGGTAAGAAGTCATTCGCTTAGGGCGGCAGACGCCGCGATCCGCGCGCCAGTAATCTAACCTGGTTAAGATACGAGCTTCCCAAACCTCGGAATAAGCTCGCGATCCGGGTTCAAATCCCGGCTGGCGCAGTATTTCAGGGTGCCAGCACCGCTCAGACGAGCGGGATCAGCAGCATGCACATCAGGAAGCCCGCGAGCGAGCACATGAAGTTGGATGTGTGCTTGTTCCCTATGCCCTTGTCCTCGTAGTAGCCGAACGCGGAATCCACCAGGTTCCCGAAGAACCCCGAGAACACGGCTATCGCGACACCCTGCCAGCCCAAACCGAGCCCTAACGCGCTCGCCCCTATTATGGCCGAGCCGACCAGGCTGGCGCCTAGCCCGACCCAGGTGACGCCCCCCGACGCCCCCTTCCGGGTCTTCTTCATGGTCAGGAGGACCGTCGGCACCCCATCGAGCACCCCTATCTCGCTGGCGAACTTGTCGGCCATCACCGCGCAGACGCTGGCGACGAAAGGCAGTGCCAGGAGCCCCTGCGGCACGGAAGGCAGCCAGGGGCCCGCCCAGTACAGGGCCGCGGCAAGCACGGGCACCGCCCCGTTAGCGAGCACGTTCTGCCAGCCCCTGGAAGGTTCATAGACCCCTAGGCCCTGCTTCTTCACCCTGCCCACGCTCGTGATCACGGCGGATAGCGCCAGGAACAGGACAAGGTCGAGGAGGAAGAGGATCCCGCGGTTTTTCCCCAGGACCAGCACCAGCGCCCCTATCAGCAGGGCAAGAAGGATCCCCTTCAGGTTCAGCGTCAGGATCTTGTCCATGAAATTCCATCGTTTTGAAAGTCCAGAAATCAGATAGCCTTTTAAACCTAAGGAACATAATGAATTACAGGTTCTCATACTGACCCTCCTTGTGGGGGAAAGTATGAAACTGGTCGCCTTGCCAGCACACTTCTGTGTGCTGGCCTTTTCCTTATTCACTGCTTATAAGAATAAAAACCCTATTCACGGTGCGCCGAGTCAAAACCTTTAACTTCTTTGTCGTGCCTAATTCTCATGTTTAACGGAGCGGCGGTCGGATGGCGAAAGAGAAGAGCATCAAGGAGATAGAGGACCTTCCCGGAATAGGGCCAGCCACCGCCGAGAAACTGCGCGCCGCAGGGTACGAAAACATCGAGAAGGTGGCCGCCTCGGCGCCCTACGTCCTGTCCGAGCTGCTGGGGATAAGCGCCGAGAACGCCAAGAAGGCCATAGAGGCAGCCAGGCAGGCGACGAACATAGAGGTAGAGACCGCCCAGCAGGCCTACGAGAAGAGGAAGGCCATAGGAAGGATAGCCACGGGCTCGAAGGGCCTGGACGAGCTGCTCGGCGGAGGGGTGGAGACCAACGGCATAACCGAGGTCTACGGCAGGTTCGCCACCGGGAAGACCCAGCTGGGCTTCCAGCTCTCGGTCAACGTCCAGCTCCCTATCGGGAAGGGGGGCCTTGACGGCGCGGTGCTGTTCATAGACACCGAAGGCACTTTCAGGCCTGAGAGGATCGAGGCGGTCGCGAAGGCGGCGGACCTTGACTCCAAGAAGATATTGGACAACATATTCGTCTCAAGGGTCACCACGACCGACCAGCAGATCCTGACGATTGAGAGGGCGGACAAGCTGGTCAGGGACAAGAACGTCAAGCTCATAGTGGTCGACTCGCTCATGTCGCTGTTCAGGTCGGAGTTCATGGGCAGGGGCGCGCTGAACGAGAGGCAGCAGAAGCTCAACCAGCACATACACAAGCTGCAGAAGCTGTCCGACGACCACTCCCTCGCGGTCTACATAACCAACCAGGTCATGGACAACCCAGGCATCCTGTTCGGCGACCCGACGACTCCGGTGGGAGGGAACATCGTGGCGCACGCGGCCACGACCCGGCTCTACATAAGGAAGAGCAAGGAGGACAAGAGGATAGTCCGGCTGGTGGACTCCCCGAACATGCCCGAGGGCGAGACCGTCATAAAGATAACGACCAACGGGATAAAGGATTGAGCCTCCTTTTATTCCAGATTTCCGCGCTTTTTGGGTGATACGCCATGCTATCCATAATCGGCCTCGGCTTGGACTTCCGGGACATATCCTTGAGGGCGATGGACGCGGCGAGGAAGGCGGACGTGCTGCTCCTGGAGGCATACACCTCATTCCTGCCGGACGGATACGTCGAATACTTGGAGAAGGAGGCCGGGAAGAAGGCTGCTCCCCTGAAAAGGCAGGACCTTGAGGACAACGTGAAGACAACGGTCGGCAGGGCAAAGGACATGGACGTCGCCCTGCTAGTTCCTGGGGACCCCCTCGTCGCGACGACGCACCACCTGATCATCAACACGGCAAGGAAGCTGGGCGTGGAAGTCGCGGTATTCCACTCGGCAAGTGCGTTCACGGCCGCCATCGGGGAGAGCGGTCTTGACCTATACAAGTTCGGCCCTACCGCCACGGTACCCTTCTGGCACAGGAACTACGAGCCGACATCGTTCCTTGACGTGGTGGATAGGAACCTGAGGAACGGGGAGCACACGCTCCTGCTTCTGGACGTGCAGCAGGAGCAGCACAGGCCCATGAGCATATCCGAAGCGGTCGGCATACTGAAGGGCGCGAAGGCAAAAAGGGGTGGCGGCCTCATAAGGGACGGCCTAAAGGTGATCGTACTCGCCAATGCGGGGAGGGAGGACAGGTTCGCAGACTACCTTGCGCTTGGGGAGGCGGAAAAGAAGCTAGGGAAGGCACTTTCAGGCAAGGCGCTGTCGATCATCGTGCCCGCTAAGATGAGCTTCGCCGAAGAGGAGAACCTAAGCTCCGCGCTTTCCGGTTGACCTGCCCTTCACCTTCCAGTACTTGAGCGTATAGACGAGGAACAGCCCGCTCACTCCTTCCAGGAACCAGGTGCTGCCTATCCTGAAGAATATCGCTATGGCCGACGCGATGCCGAACGTGATCCCCAGACCCGGGAAGAACGCCACGAGATAGCCGATGAGCGCCGCATCGGTGACGCCCAGCGTTCCAGGTACGCCGCTCACCATCCCGAACAGCAGCGCCGAGGTGTAGATGAACAGTATGGTGGGCAGGTAATACACAGTAAGGGGTATCCCGAAACTGAGGATTATGAAATAGAGCCCCACGCCGTTGAGGACAACCGAGGGTATCGTGAACAGCATGGCATAGGCGTAGGCGCCCTTGTCGAGCAGCTTGTGGCTCTCGAAGTAGGTGTCGCCCATCTCGAAGAACCCGCTCAGCCGCTTATGCTTCCCGAACCTCCTCTTGATGTACTCGAAGGGCTTCCTCGTGTATATGAAGACGAAGGGAAGGAGCAGCAGGGCGCTTATCACCAGGGATATCCCAAGATACTTGTGCACGAGGAACGACGATACCAGCACCACCGCTACGAAGCCAAGGAAGTCGGTGAATATGTCCGCCACCACTGCGGGGAACGTCCTGGCGAACTTGGTTCCGGTCTGCTTGTTCAGGGTGTAGGAAACGACCGCCCTTCCCCATCTTCCGGGCGTTATGTCCATGAAGAACATCGACATGTATACCTGCAGGTTCTTCAGGCGGCTGATCTTCACGCCCAGCTTCCTGATGAACATGTCCCACTTAGGGAAGCCGATGAGGTCGCTGAGGAAGAACGACAGCAGCGCCGCCGCGAAGTAGAGGGGGTTTACCGAGGCGAGGGTGCCGAGGAACTTCCCCGCGCCCTCGTTTATGATCGCGAGAGCAGCTATTACGGCGAAGACGACGAGACTGAAGGCGAGCACGGTCATTACCGCATACTTGGCCTTGCTGAGTCCGGACTTCCGCCTCCCGTCTCTACTTGCAGCGCCCTTTTTTCCAACCATTCCGAAGTCGCCCTGACGATACACGAAGTTCAAACTTAATAATATCTCGCTCGCAATAGCTACTGGTTGAAGGGGTAGGCGGATGCTGGAGCTCAGGTGTGGCGGCAGGGGAGCGGTTTCGGCCGCGGACGATCCGACCCGCGACGTACTGAGGAGGGGCTTCTACGGATCCCAGTCCGGAAGGGAGCTTTCGCTCGGGATAGAGGAGAGCCTCTACCTCATCGACGTGCGGAACGCGGCCTGCACCCGCGGTGGCAGGACCCTCACGTTCGGGGAGCTCGCCTCCGGGTTCTGGAAATCCAGGAAGTTCATGGCGCGGTATTTCTCATACAAGGACTGGCGCGAGCGCGGACTCGTGGCCATCAGCCCGAAGAAGCGCTATACGCCGCCAAACAGCACCCCGGTCAGGCAGTATCCCTCGTCGTCATTCCACCTTCCGAGATACGACCTCCACGGCGTGTTCTTCAAGACCGACCTTATGACCGTGGTGGCAGAGGAGGAGCAGGGGAAGGAGCTCTACGAGAACCACTGGCTCGGCCAGTACGGCTCCTACAAGGCGTCCGACAGGGGCAGGCTTAACAAGCTCGACGTGTACGAGGCGCTGTTCCTCATCGAGAAGGGCGCTCTCTCCCTGGAGAACGCGACGAAGGCGGAGCTCCTGAAGGACGCGCGGCGAAGGCACGCGGATTTCCAGAGCCTGTACGGGGTCTACAAGGACTGGCGAGAGAAGGGATACGTCGTGAAGACAGGATTCAAGTTCGGGACCCACTTCAGGGTATACTTCCCGGGCGCAAGGCCGATGAGGAGGGACGATCGGGGTTGGGCCCACTCCCGGCACGTAATACACGTCTTCCCCAAGAACTCGCGGCTGCTCATATCCGAATGGGCGAGGGCGATACGCGTCGCGCACTCGGTGAGGAAGACCTTCATACTCGCGGTGCCCGGCAGGACCGGAGGCGGGAGGGTGGAAGTGGACTTCATACTCTACCACCGGCACGGAGGGGTCGCGGACAACCCGCAGAACGCAAGGCCCAAGTACGCGATGCTGTCGTTGGGGGAGGAGGAGTACATCGGCGGGCAGGAGCTGTACAAGGCGATAAACGAGGCGAAGAAGAGAAGGATGGAGCTCATACTTGCCATCGCGGACAGGGAGACGGCAGTGACCTACTATCGGGTGACACGGATAAGGATGCCCAGGAGCAGGCACGACTACTTCGAGATTGACTGGTTCCAACCCTGAGAGCGGAGGAGCGCAATTCCAGTCAAAGTGCAGTAAGAAGCGTGCGGCCTTCCGAAATAGGAGAATTCCTGGCTTCACGGAATAGCCTTTTTAATATTTGCATCGATATACCTACAGCTGTTAAAGGCGACAAAAGGCGATAAAATGAAGCTGTCCGAACTTTATAGGATGGATGTGTATAGCGATGCAGGCCAGTACCTCGGAGAGGTGCAGGACGTGATAGTTGACCTGGAGAAGGGAGAGATAAGCAGGCTCCTCATGATTCCGTGGAAGACCGCGAAGGGAGACGTGAAGACAACGCTCAGGCAGAAGAGCATACTCTACAAGAGCGTCAAGAACGTGGAGGACGTCGTGCTGGTTTCTGCGCCGAACGTTGCGGTCGACAACACTACGAAAGACGAGGTAAACGACCTCTCCAGGTAGTCGGCGTTCGTTCCCAGCAGGCAACTGCCAGTTGTTTTGAAGGCCAGCGCGAGCTTCGGATTCCAGTCCTTTCACTTCCCGAGCTCAGAGTCCACCACCATTGCAATCCTCTTGTGGATCTCCTCAGGGCGCTCTCTTCCGTCCAGGCGGACCCACTTTTCAGTGCCGAACCCCTCGCGGATCATCCTTTCGTAGAATTCGCATATGCGCTCCTGGAAGGCCCTGTCGCTCTCGTGCGCGTCGCTGTTCCTGTTCTCGTCGTTCACCCTCTGCCTCTCCTTCCTGGCCATGGCCTCCTGCACCGGGAGGTCGATGTAGAACACGATGTCGGGCCTCTGAAGCGCGAAAAGTTCCTCGATGCTTTTGGCTTTCCCATAGTCGAATCCGCTTGCCGACTGGTATGCCACGGTGCTGATGAAATACCTGTCCATTATCAGGATCTTTCCCGCCCTGAGCTCCTCGCTTACCTCTGCGCGGTCCTTTATCATGTCTATCAGGTACAGCATGAAGAGCTCCTCGACGCCGCTCAGGACTCTCTTCCTGTCCAAGTATTCCCTAATCATCCTCCCGTAGTCCCGGTCGTAATCAGGGTAGTGGCGGTACCATACCTTCTGCCCTCGCTTTGACAGGTGCTCCTCAAGGAGCTTGAGCTGGGTGCCCTTCCCTGTGCCGTCGATGCCTTCAATCACGAAAAGCTTCCCCTTCAAGAAATCACGGCCCTAGCGTGTATTTGGACGCAGCCTATTTTATTATTTCCATAAGGCGGCCGGGCCAAGGGGCGCAGGCTTATAAAAAAGCTCGTCGAATATGAATACGGGCGTTTCTACGGCTGCTAGGGGCAAATTCATAGTGTTAGAGGGACTGGACGGTGCTGGGATATCCACCCAGGCGCCCCGCCTGGAGCAGCACCTGAAGGCGTGCGGCTGCAAGACCCTCCTGACCAAGGAGCCGACGTCGAACCAGATCGGCAAGTTCATAAAGTCCGCCCTGAACGAGGACTGGCGTGCGACCTCGAAATCCCTGCAGCTGCTCTTCATCGCCGACAGGGCAAAGCATCTCGAGGACGAGATAGAGCCCGCGCTTGAGGCGGGCAGGTTCGTAATCTGCAACAGGTATTTCTTCTCCACGCTCGCCTATGGCTTCGCGACAGGAGTCAACTTCGAGTGGCTGTACGCGGCGAACAAGACATTCAGGGTGCCCGACCTCACGATATTCGTCGACATCTCCCCTGACCTCTCGATGAGCCGGATAATGAAGGGCAAGGAGAGGAGGGAGATATTCGAGAAAAGGGAGATGCAGGGCAAGGTCAGGAAGGCATACCTGAACCTGGCGAAGAAATTCAAGTTCAGGATAGTCAACGGAGAGAACGGCGTGGACGAGACGAGCGGAGAGATAACCAAGGTGGTCGACGCTTTCTTCAAGCTCAAGCCAAAGAATAAATAGCGCGAGAGCGCAATAGGCTTCAGCTCCCATCGTCTAGTCCGGCCAAGGACATAGGGCTTTCAACCCTGTAACCCGGGTTCAAATCCCGGTGGGAGCAAAGGAATATCTGCCGTCGCACTAGGCCGAAAATCCGTAGCCGCAAACCAGCCAAGGCATTTTAGAACATCAGGCGATAATTGGAATAGGCCAATTTCTCTTCTTTTGCACGCGCTTCAGCCCGATCCCGCACGCAGAGTGCTCGCACGGCCAGGCGGCGAACATGCTTGAATTTATTCCCGTTATCTTTTGTGCTTATGCGCCCGGTGCACGTAAGCGCGTTGGCGATTAATTGCTTTATCCTGTCGCGCTCGTCAGTACCCAGATTTAATTCCCTCAAATTGCGCTCATCAATCGCATCCCGCAATAAGCGGTGCAGATTCGCCGCCGCCACTCCCCACTCACTCCAAATGTTTCTCGGCGTATTGATGGTGATCTTCAGCGCGCTATCAAGCAGTCTTTCGAAACCGCCGCTCTCACCATGCGCATTTTCCCTTACCAACACGACCTTACTCATCGTACCTTTCAACCATCTGTTTTCGTGTTTAATATCCTTTTGCCGTGTTTTATGAAACAGGATATAAGCTTTGTCCGCGAATAGGAATCATGAAGCGGAAGCCGGTGCTGAAGGAGGCGGAGTCAGAGCTAGGCTCGAACGGATACGCTACGGTGCTGGCGGGGAACATGCGGACCTGTGCGGACATATTCGCTCAGAAGAAGGGTGAGAAGCTCGCGATAAAGGTGGTGCGCAACATAGACTCCGTAAGCGAGAGGGAAGCGTCCGTGCTCTACAAGCTGTCGCGCTTCATCAACGCGGAGCCGATAATCGTCGGGGCGGTGTCAAGGAACGGCAGGCTCAGACATGGAATCAGCTACGACAGGTTCTCGGTCAGGTGCGTGTCCGCGGAGACCCTATCGAATCTCTCGGAAAGCCAGTGCCACCCCGCCTCGAAGGCGTTCGGGGTGAAGGTGAGGATAAGCGGTGCAAAGCTCAGGAGCCTCAGGAAGCTCGGCAACCTCTCCATAACCGAGCTCGCGCGCCGCGCTGGCCTGTCGAAGCACACGCTCTACAAGCACGAGAGGGCCGACAGCTACGCTTCGATGGCGACGGTATCGCGGCTCGAGATCGCGCTCAAGGAACCGATAAGGGCCGATGCTGAGGAGGAAAGTGCGCGCGCGCAAATGCGCACGGGAAGGCTCGCGAAAACCGGCATACTTGCGATAACGCTAAACAGCGCGCCTTTCGACATTGTTGCCAAGAACAAGAACTACTACGAAATCAGCCTGGAGGCGGATCTCAGGACGCTCGTCAAGAGAGCGGAGCTGTTCAGGCTGATGCGCGAGAACTTCGAGGGCAACTACCCATTCTTCATAAGCGGCAGGAAAAGGTCCATAGGAGGAATCCCTGCAATAAGGAAGAAGGAGCTCATGGCATTCGCGTCTGAGGAAGAACTGCTGAATGCCGTCTTCTGACGGTCTATACCAACATCAGGAGTACAACGTTGCCGAACAGGAGCGCTATGACCACACCTGCAAGCATGAAGGCGGCAAGCGGCGCAGCGCTGGAGTAGGCAAGCACCTCGTCCTTCGCCCCCTGCGCTTCAATCGCCAGCTTCCCGGTGACCAGCTTTCCAAAGCTCCTGTATTTCCTGGACAGGCGCTTCACATCGACCTTGCCCATGAGTCCCGTCGCTATCATGTCGCCCTCCGCGAGCCGCCCGAGCGGAGTGGGCTGTATCATCCTCGCGGTTATCTTCTCCTCGAAAACTAGGATTATTACGGAAGGGACAGCCACCAGGATTATCAGGGCGATGCTCTCGAGCGCAAACCCATACAGGTAATAGACCATGAGCAGCAGCGCTGCGTAGAGCGCAGCTAGCGTCACCCCCATGAAGACGTGGCGCACATTGACCTTCGATTCCCAGTCCGTTTTCTTCTTGAATATCAGGTAATAGGGAGGGACGACCCAGACCGCGACCAGGCCCGTCGCGATGAATACCGAGAGGACGAATGGCAGCCCGAACTGCCCCACAGCCACCAGCAGCGGCTGCGGCTGCACCGGAAGCAGAAGGCTTATCGCCACCAGCGCGAAGAAGTCGCCCGCACCCCACAGCCCCATCCGGTATATCGCGTAACCGAGCGCTCCGACTATTAGCGCGATCGCGAAGCTGTATGCGGCGCCGCCGGAGTCGAAGGCGAGGGTCATGGCAACTCCGATTGCGATGCTCGCATATGCGAAGACGTCGGGCACGTTGCGGTCGTTGAAGAGGTCGAACGACGCGTAGAGCACGGTTATTATCGCAAGGACGAGCAGCTGTATCGAGAAAGCTACCGACATAATGACCCATTTTAGTACAAAAGCTTTAAAACCTTTAACAAAGAAGGGAAGTACGACAGACATGCAGGGTCAAGGCAATAGCATAGGCGGAATCTTTTCCTCATGGCTAGCCATGCACATGCCTCTGACGGTTAAGTTCTACTGCATCAACAGGATAAGGCCCGCTGCATAAGGGCGCACATAAATCTCCTTTCTGGGTGCTCTCATGCAAGCGGGTATTAGATATAGCGATGCTCTTTTCGGGTTCCGGCTCAGCGACAAGGCCGTGATGATCGTCGCTGAGATAGGGCTCGATGAGATAGCCACGGCAACGAGCTTCATAGAGTACTTCTGCTCGAAATACGGCATGTCGAAGAGCGGCGCGTGGTACTGCCTGAAGAAATTGAAGAAGGCGGGAATCGTCTCGTTCACCGAGAAGGGAGAGCAGTACACTCCGCTCAGCCTGACCGAGAAGGGCGTTGAGCTGTTCAGGCAGTTCAGAAGCATCACCGCCCGCGATGGCGTAGCAATCCGCCCGCAAGTCTTGGCAGCAGGCGTAGCGGCGCCGTCAGGTGGATACGCTTAAGAGGTGACCAAAATGGATGGTGGAGGAATAGAGGTGGTGAAAGAGGTCGGCGGCAACGCCGTCCGGAATAACGGCGGCTATGCGATTGGGAATCAGGTTCCGGAGCTCATTGCAGCGCAGGCCGCACCAAAGACAGATTATAACAAGGAAACGTACTTGAGATCCGCCCTGCTCGCGCAGAGAGGCGCTCACCGCTGCTGGGACTGCGGCTGCGACCTAGACAAGCGCAACATGGACGTCATGATTCGTGACATCACCGACGGCACCACCTGCGTCAATGTTCGCTGCCGTTATGTGTGCGACCAGTGCGCTGAGGAGGAAAGGCAGAAGGGCTGCACGGTCCTGATAAGGAAGGGGAACGATTGAATGGCCGAGCCAACGCAGGTGAAGGGTTACCTATTGAAGGTCAACATGAGGAGTGCCGACGCGCTCATGGAAGTCATAAGAAGCATCGAAGAGCTCGGCCCTGCCATTGAGTGCCGCATCCAACCGTCTCCCAACAATCCTTGCGTCCTGCATGTGATTGTGGAGCAAGTCAGGCGCGACCCCGAGCCTAAGTCCCCGCCGATGTCCAGCGATGCCCAGATCGATCATTAATGCGCAGCGATAACTTGCCTCTCAATTATTACGGAACCGCGCAGAGCAAGCCACTTTAAGTTTTCTTTCTCATATTTGGGCATGGCAGGCAAGCGCTACATCTGGTTCGACGGCAAGTTCGTGGACTTCAGCAAGGCGAATGTCCATGTGCTCACACATTCGCTGCAGTACGGCAGCGGGATATTCGAGGGAATAAGGGCATACGAGGCCGACCGCGGCGCGTCGGTCTTCAGGCTGCGCGACCACGCGAAGAGGTTCATGAACAGCGCCAAGACTTACCGGATGGGTGTGGGTATTGGCGTAGGAGAGTTCGAGGAAGCTGTAGTCTCTACGATAGCGAAGAACAGATTGAGTGCGTGCTACGTGCGACCGTTCGCTTTCTATAACGACAATCGCATAGGCGTTAATCCTGCAGGACACAAAGTGAGTATGATAATCGCGGCCATTCCATTCGGCAACTATTTCCAGAACAAGGACAAGGGAATATCCTGCAACGTGTCATCATGGCGCAGGATTAATTCGACGACACTCCCGCCGCAGGCGAAGGCTAGCGGGAACTACCTCAACTCGGTCCTGGCTTCGCTCGAGGCGAGGAGCACGGGCGCCGATGAGGCCATAATGCTCACGCAGGAGGGGCATGTGGCGGAAGGATCGGGAGAGAACGTCTTCCTCGTCGAGGACGGCATCCTTGTCACCCCTTCCATAGGATCCGACATCCTCCCAGGCATAACGCGAGACACGGTGATCAAGCTGGCGGAGAGTCTCGGCATAGAGGTCGAGGAGCGCAATGTGCACAGGGAGGAGCTATACACAAGCAGCGAGGTGTTCTTCACTGGCACCGCTGCGGAGATAACCTCCATAGCCAAGATAGATTCGAGGCCCGTAGGGAACGGCAAGCCGGGTCCGATGGCGAAGCTGCTGGGCGATAGCTACTACGATGCCGTTCGTGGGAAGAATAAGGAGTATGAGGGCTGGCTGACCTACGTGAAATAGGTTCACAGCAGCTTCAGCGTGGCGGTGTAGCGGTCTATCTCATCGCTTTTCCAGGGCCCCACACCCAGTGCAGTCGTCGTCCCCGGAGGCAGCTGCGTCATGCCCGCGTCATTGACGATCGCGCACGGCACCTTCTTGAACTTGAAAGCGGAATGGAGCTTCAGCAGCAGCTCCTCGCTCTCTATCTTAAGGACGATTTTCTTCTGTCCCTCGTCGAGCCATTCCTTTGCGATATCAGGATCGGTCTTCTCAGCAATCAAGTAGCTCATCAAGGATGCGTGTGCGACCTGGGCAGCGAGCTTTCCAGTGCCCATTTTCAGGTCCTTCCTAGTGATTATTACCTGCTTTATCTCCGTTCGAGGCATTAGTATGCTTCTGATGCAAGTATTTTATTACTTCACGCGCACAAGTTGTGGGCTGGCCTTTTGCGGCGCACTCCCATCCCGGAACAAGCTGCCTTCCGCGAACGGGCTGGAAAGGCGCTTTTCTACATTGTCCGTCGCGGCAAGCAATGCATCAAATGTCAGTTCGGCCCTGATGACTGGAGGGTACGGGCCGATACAGTTTTGTGGACCTATCCCCAAAACATATTGCTTCTGCAATCCGCTCCGTATGAACTGCCATGCCTGATAAAAGCTATCGTCACCGTGTATGACTACCTTACCGGGATTCCTTCTCTGAAACTCTTGCACTCCTGCGGCCTTATTTGCGGCGTGGATAATCCGCACATCGCGAATTTCGTTGTCGCGCAGGATTTCCTTTATTATGTCCGTACCGTTGCCCGAGGTCATTATGATTACTTTATCTCTTTTGTCCTCATTGCCTCGGTAATAGTAATGCTTTACTAGGCGCAAGACTTCTTGGTTCACCAGAATGTCTCTCGCAGTATGCCCCTGTTTCTTTTCCACGCCACTTTGTAGCCACTCTGATCCATCACAAAGACGGAATATGCCATTGGTGGCGACTGTTTTTAAAGGCTCAGGCAGCTTATCTAGCATAAGGTATTTTTGCACAAGCACATGGGTTCCAAACAGGAATCCGTGGGCATCGAAGGAATGCACAAACTCCATTCCGAAATCCGCCATGGGCTCTATTGTGTGCGTGCTCCTTTTTAATGCCTTTTGAGCCATACTTTAATCGTCTAAGTGGGTTGACATATGTCGAACGTGCAGGGCAGGCGGGTAGTCACTGAACTGATAAGGGCCTACTACAGGTCGCAGCCGCCCCCCGCTCCGTACAAGACAGAGCAGCGCGAGTTCGGCTTCGGAAATTTCGACGACAAGGTCGCGTTCAGGCACGTCGCTTTCAAGAGCGATTCAGATTTGAAGAAGTACATTGTCGACACCGCGCCAGCGTTCGTCGACGCAAGCACTGCGTATTACAAGCTCCCCGACGCGCGTCCGATGCCTCGGAAGGAGTGGCTCGGCTCCGACCTGGGCTTCGACATAGACGCCACCGACATACCGACCAAATGCAAGCTCATCCACGGCACCGGCTGGGTGTGCGGCGAGTGCCTCGACGCTGCGAAGGCGGAGACCGTGAAGCTGGTCGCAGATTTCCTGATGGGAGATTTCGGCTTCACCGAGAAGGAGGCGGAGATAAACTTCAGCGGAAACAGGGGCTACCACGTCCACGTCAGGTCGGAGAGCGTATTGCATCTTGACGCAGAGTCGCGCAGCGAGATAAGCGGCTACATACGCGGCAGCGGAATCGTGATGAAGAACCTATTCCCCAGCCTCGGCGAGAGGGGCAAGCAACTCATCGGTCCGAAGCTCTCGGACAGGGGCTGGTATGGAAGGATAGCCAGGGGATATATCGCGGCACTGGAGTCCACAGAAAATCTTGCATCGCTAGGATTGGATCCTGCACTAGCGCGCCGTATGCACGAGAAGCGCGGTCTCATCGCGCTAGGCATAGGGAACGGCAACTGGGACATGGTGAGGATACCCAAGAAGGACGAGGTCGTGCCCAGGATCGTGGAGTCTGTGATAGCGAGCAGGAACGCTAGGATAGACGAGAACGTCACCAAGGATCCGTCACACCTCATGCGCCTGCCGAACACCATACACAGCGGCACGGGTCTCGTCGCGAAGAAGATACCCTCGCTGTCCGCCCTCGAGAAGTTCAACCCAATGGACGACGCCATCGCATTCAAGTCGGGCGAGCTGAAGGTGTCCGCCAACTCGAAATTCGCCGTCACCATGAACGGGAAGGAGTTCGGGCCCTTCGAAAATGAGACGGTCACGCTTCCCACCTACGTGGCAACATATTTATATTTAAAAGGCGTAGCAGACATACTAAGCAGCTAACTTCCGTCTCAAACACAGATTCCTGCTTCAAAGGTGCGCAAATGAATTCATACAAACACATCTCAGTATCTTTTCAAAAGGAGTACGCCGAGAGGCCCCAGATCCTCAAGGACAGGCTGGTCCTGTGGAGGCGCGAGCCCGCGGTGGTAAGGCTGGAGAGGCCGACCAACATCGCCAGGGCGAGGTCGCTCGGGTACAGGTCGAAGCAGGGCGTCACGGTCGCAAGGGTCAAGGTGGCGCGCGGGCTGAGCAAGAGGCCGAAGCCTCACAGGGGAAGGAAGCCGTCGAAGTACGGAAGGTTCTTCTCGTTCAGGAAGTCCCTGCAGTCGAGGGCCGAGGACCGCGCCGCCAGGAAGTTCTCCAACTGCGAAGTGCTCAACTCATATTATGTAGGGGAGGACGGAACGAACAAGTTCTTCGAGGTTATACTCCTGGACAGGGCGCACCCCGCGGTGGCCAACGACAGGAGATACGCTGGCGTAATCAACCAGACCGGCAGGGTCTACAGGGGATTGACGAGTTCCGGGAAGCACCACAGGGGAATAATCAGGAAGGGCTTCGGGACCAACCTCAACAGGCCTAGCGTCAGGCAGGGCCAGAGGGCAATAAAGGCATAGGTGTTCGCCTGCCGAGCGCAAGACTGCGTATAGAGCTCGGGAAAAGCGCACGCGACTACCTCAGGATAATGGACAAGAGGGCGGACTACAAGAGGAGCAGGGTCCATTACAAGTCCGGAAAGGGTGCGATAGAGATAAGCGTCACCGCTTCTGATTCCGTCGCGCTGCTGGCTTCGCTCACGAGCACCATAAAGCAGTTGAGGATAATCGCGGACATCGACAACACCACGGCAAAGCTTGCCGGGCAAGGGCGTCGCAGAGCGTGATTTCCCTCCTCCCGCGCTTCATCCTTTGAGGTTTCCCCTATTCACAAGGAAAGGGATATAAATATAAAAGGGTCCAAAGTAAGTTTACTAAGGAAGTCTTATCTTTCTCTTTTAGCAAGGTCTGTACATGAGAAAAGGCTCACTAGCATATTGGCCCCACAGGAGGGCACGGAAGCTGTTGCCCCGGATGCGAACCAGTCCGAAGCTAGCCGAGCCGTCCTTCTCGTCGCTGCTCGCGTTCAAGGTCGGCATGACCCACGTGGGCATAACCGACGTCTCGGAGTCCCCGTCGAAGGGCCAGGAGGTGTCCAGGGCCACGACGGCGGTGGTGTTCCCCAAGACGTTCATCTATGGCATAAGGTTCTACAGCAGGCAGTACATCTACAAGCAGCCGTCCGTCACAGTGTACGACAAGGCGCTCGCGCAGCGCGTCGGGATAAAGAACGCGAAGAACACGAGCATAGAATCCGTGAAGAAGGATCTCGCGAGCTTCGAGGACGCGACCGCGCTAGCATTCGCGGACCCCTCGGTCCTGAAGATGGGGTTCAAGCATCTGACTAGGTTCGAGATTCCCGTCGGGGGAAACACCGTGGAGGAGAAGGTCTCTTTCCTGGAGAAATGGCTTGGCAAGGAGATGAAGCCCGGCGACGTGCTCAAGGCCGGAGAGTTCGCGGACGTCATCTCGATATCGAAGGGCAAGGGCTGGGCCGGAGTCATAAAGCGTTTCGGAGTGGCCAGGCAGTACCACAAGGCGACCGGGAAGGTAAGGCACGTAGGCACGCTCGGCGCGTGGCACCCGCCCAAGGTGCTGTTCTCTGTGCCGATGGCAGGCCACATGGGCTACAATTACAGGACGGAGTTCAACAAGAGGATACTCAAGATGGGCGCGGCGCAGGAGGCTGCCGAATTCACCACGCGCGGGGGATTCCTGCATTTCGGCAACATGAACGGAGACTTCGCCCTTCTCGACGGCTCGATCCCAGGCTCAGCGAAGAGGCTGCTGAGGATCAGGAGGGCGCTCAGGCCGGTCAGGAAGCCGGTGGAGCAGAAGCTGACGTTCGTTTCGACCGCGTCGAAGCAGGGTGCATGATCATGCAGGCTAGCGTTCACGGAATCGACGGGAAGGCGGGGAAGAAGATAGCCCTGCCCGGCATCTTCGAGAAGGAGTACCGCGTCGACCTGGTGAGGAGGGCGCTGCTAGCCGACCAGAGCACCAAGTTCCAGCCGCAGGGCCATTACCTGCTCGCGGGAATGCAGACCACGGCGGTCTACGTCGGCAGGTATTCCGTTTACAGGACTGGTAGGCACATAGGAAAGGCGATACGGCCGAGGCAGAAGCTCGCGAAGGGCGCCATGGGAGACGTCAGGCGCATACCTTCCGCGGTGAAGGGAAAGAGGGCGCACCCCCACAAGATAGAGAAGACGCTGGTGGAGCGGATAAACCGCAAGGAGTACGCGCGCGCGCTGGAGAGCGCAGTGGCCGCGACCGCGAATCCCGAGCTCATAAAGAAAAACCACTCCTATCGCGGCGCCGAGCTCCCGATCGTCGTGTCATCCGATATCGAGAAGGTGGCGAAGACGCAGGAGCTCATGAAGATCCTGGAGGCGCTGTCGCTCACGGAGGACCTCGACAGGTCGCACTCCCCGAAGCCGAAGGCGGGCCGGAGGAGGAAGGTCCAGCGGAGGTATTTCAGGAACAGCGTGCTCATCGTGGCGAAGGACGCGGCGCACCTGCGGAAGGCGGGCCGCAACGTCCCGGGCGTCGAGGTCGTGGGCGTCGGGGAGCTGAGCGTCGAGTCGCTGGCGCCGGGCGCCAACCCGAGGCTGACCGTCTGGTCGGAGGCGGCGATACCTGAGATCGAGGAGAGCGTTTCAAAGGCAAGGCCGAGGCAGCCGGTGTGGTAGCATGAGCGTACTGTTCTATCCCATAGCGACGGAGAAAGCAATAAATATGATAGAGAGAAATAACGTTATCACCTACGTGGTCGACTTCAGGGCTACCAAGCCCCAGATCAAGAAGGAGTTCGAGGACGTCTTCAAGGTAAAGGTGGAGAAGGTAAACACGGAGATAGAGCTGGGCACGAGGAAGAGGGCGTTCATAAGGATAGGCAAGAGCTTCAAGGCCAGCGACATCGCGCTGAAGCTCAAGCTAGTGTGAAGTGAGAATCAATGGGAAAGAAACTAAGGCAGCAAAGGAGGGGCAAGGGCAGCAACTCGTTCAGGAAGCCCCCTAACTACTTCAAGGCGGACATAGTTTTCCCGAGGTCTCCGGAGCAGGGCAAGGCCGTGGGAGAGGTCGTGGAGTTCGTCGACGACCCGGGCCACAGCGCGCCGCTGATGCGCATCGTCTACGAGGACAGCACGGAGAGCCTGCTGCTGGCCCCCGAGGGGATAAAGGTCGGGGACAGGATACAGCACGGCAAGGGCGCATCGCTGAGCATAGGCAGCATACTCTCGTTGGGCGACCTGCCCGACGGCACTCCTGTCTACAACGTCGAGTCGACGTTCGGCGACGGGGGCAAGCTCGCGAGGGCAGCAGGGAACTCGGCCACGGTCGTGTCGCACACATCGGGGACGGTCTCGGTCCTGATGCCGTCGAAGCAGACCATCGAGCTCAGTCCGTCGTGCAGGGCGGAGGTCGGCGTGGTCGCGGGCGGCGGCGCGGAGGCGCAACCGATAATGAAGGCGGGCAAGAACCACTACATAAAGCACGCAGTGAACGGCTTCTGGCCGAAGAACAGGGGAGTCAAGATGAACCCTGTCGACCACCCGTTCGGAGGCAAGCAGCACCACAAGGGAATGTCGAGCATGGTGTCGCGCAACGCGCCTCCTGGGAAGAAGGTCGGTCACATAGCCGCAAGCAGGGTCGGGAGGAAGAAGAGGAGCTGATTGGTCATGGCAAGAATATTCCTGTTCAGGGGCAAGACGCCGGAAGAGCTCCAGAAGATGAGCATCGAGGAGTTCACGAAGCTGATCAACTCCAGGGAGAGGCGCGCGATGGTCCGCCAGGGCACCACCTTCAAGGAGCTCCAGGCGAAGGTGGAGAAGTACAAGAAGCTCGGAAAGGACAAGGCGCTGAAGACCCAGGTGAGGGAGGCGGTCATACTCCCGAGCTGGCTCGGCATGAAGTTCGCCATACACAACGGGAAGGAGTGGAAGGAGATGACGATAGCCCCGGAGATGCTCGGCCACAGGCTGGGCGAGTTCGTGTTCTCCACGAAGCGCGTGCAACATTCGGCTCCTGGCATAAGGGCCACGAGGGGCAGCAAGTTCCTGTCGGTGAAATGATGGCATACTCGTTCAACCTCAAGAGGGAGCCGTTCGCGTTCGCGCTGTGCGAGGAGGTCAACGCCAGCTACAAGGACCTGGGCGCGGTCTGCGATGCCATAAGGTACCTGAGGGCGGGCAGCGCCCTGGCGCTGCTGGACACGGTCGCCAGCAAGTCGGCGCCCATACCCTACAGGAGGCACAACAGGTACATGGGCTCGAGGCACGAGCTGAAGGGCGCCAAGGGCGCTTACCCTGTTAAGGCCGCGAGGGAGGTGAAGGTGGCGCTGGTCAACGCGCTAGCTAACGCAGAGAACAAGGGCATGGACAGGGACTCGGTCTTCGTCATCCACGCCTCGTCCACGAAGACGAGGACTGAGACGAGGCCGCCGTCCAAGGGATCCCTGTCTTGGGGAAGGGGCAGGTACGGAGCCTCGTCCGCGGTACGCAGCAACCTCGAATACGCGAGGATAGAGGTCGGGCTTGGCACAGGTACGGAGGAGGAGCTCACGTCGAACATGAAACACTTCATAAAGGTGAAGAACGGAATCAAGGAGATAAAGGCGGTGCCGAAGAAGGAGAAGAAGGCGGCCGCAGCTCCGAAGAAGGCGCAGGCCGAGAAGAAGGAAGCCAAGTCGGAAAGCGCCGCTCCGGCCGCGCCGCACATCGCGCACAGCCACGAGGGGCACGATCACACGGAGCAGAAGAAGAGTGAGTGAGAATGGTAGTCGAAAGGAAGTTTATAGAGGACGCGATGATCAAGAACGAGATCTCCAAGTACCTGGAGAAGAACCTGAGCCGGGCTGGGTTCTCGAGGGTGGAGATACAGAAGACTCCGGTAATAACAAGGATAACCGCCTACGTCACGAAGCCCGGAAGGGTGATAGGGAGGGGCGGCCAGACGATAGACGCGCTCACGCAGGACATAAAGCAGAAGTTCCACATCGACAACCCGCAAATCAGCGTCGCGGAAGTGAAGAACGAGCTGCTGGAGCCTCGGCTGGTGGCCAGGCACATAGTGGGCGCCCTGGAGCGCGGAGCCGGCGCCAGGGGCCTTCTGCACTCGATGCTCAGGAACGTGGTCGAGGCTGGCGCGCTCGGCGCAGAGATAATCGCCAGCGGAAAGCTCGCGGCGAAGGGCGCGAAGGCCAGGACGATGAAGGTGAGGTTCGGCTACCTGCCCAAGGCCGGGGACACGGTCAAGCTGGTGCAGACCGCACACGTCGCAGCGTACCCGAAGTACGGGGCGATAGGCGTAACTGTGAGCATAGTGCTGCCCGGAACGAAGTTCCCTGACCGGGAGATGAAGAAGGTCGAGCTGCCCAAGGCGATAGAGGCGGCCAAGTAATGAATATATATCTGGAAGGGGAATAGCTGGTTATGCACACAAGGGACCTCAGGGAAATGAGCAGCGATGCGCTGCGCGGAAGGCTGCAGCAGCTGGACATGGACCTTGCGATAGAGAGGAGGAAGATAGCGGCCACGGGAACGGCGAGCAAGAAGGTCAAGGTCAGGGAGCTGCGCAGGACCAAGGCCAAGATACTCACGCTGCTAAACGAGAGAGGAGGAAGGGAAGGAGGTGCGAAAGCTTAATGCCTGACATGTGCCCTCGATGCGGGCTTCCAAAGGAGCTCTGCGTCTGCGACATCCTCGACAGGGAGGCGACCAAGAGGATAAAGGTGTACAAGACCAAGGCCAAGTTCAGCAAGTTCGTGACGATAGTCGAGGGGCTCACCGGAGACGAGCTAGAGAGGACTGCGAAGCAGCTCAAGAGCAAGCTCGCCTGCGGCGGGACATACAAGAAGGGGCTCATCGAGCTCCAGGGGGACCACATCGACTCGGTCAAGGCGGAGCTGATGGAGCTGGGCTTCCCCGAGAGCAGCATAGACGTGGTCTGATCCTCATTTCTGCGGCTCACCGCCCTTGAGCTAGCGAAGGTATTAAAAATATAAAGCAGCAAATACAATTGCTAATTAAGTGACCTTCTTGTCGGAGGCAGGCCTGCTTATCATGCTCGTAATCTGAGTGGTGCAATGTATCCAAACATCCAAGCGTATGACAGAGGAGTAATGTTCAACCCCGACGGAAGGCTGTTCCAGGTGGAATACGCCAAGGAGGCAGTGAGGCGTGGAGGCACCGTCATAGGGATGGTCACCAAGGACGGCGTGGTCTTCGTCGCGCACAAGAACATAGACGAGCCGCTTGCCGTGTTGACGAGCATGCAGAAGGTCCACAAGATCGACTCGCACATAGGCGCGGCCTTCAGCGGCCTGCAGGCGGACGGCCTTCACCTCATCGACCTCGCCCGCTCCAGCGCGCAGTCGCACAGGATGGTCTACGAGGAGGTCAAGTCTGTCGAGTCAATCGCGAAGGACATCGCGTCCTACATGCTCCAGGCGACGCTCTACGGCGGCATAAGGCCGTACGGGGTCTCGCTGCTGCTCGGCGGAATAGACACCGCGCCAAGGCTTTTCGAAGTGGAGCCTGGCGCATCGCTGCTGGGCTACAAGGCCGACGCCATCGGGGTCGGGAAGAAGATAGCCACGGAGATGCTGGTCCGCGAGTACAAGGACGGCGTGGCCGTGGACGACGCCATCACGCTCGGGGTCAAGATACTCAAGAAGGTGAACGAGGGGAAGCTCGACAGCGATCACGTGGACATAGGCGTCATCGAGGAAGGTGAGGAGTTCGCGCTGCTCGCTCCGCAGGAAGTAGCAAAGCACTTCTGATTGTGAATCTATGTCGAAGACAGTCATCGCAAAATACTCTGTAGCGGGGGAGAATTTCGAAATACTCGTAGACTCCGACAAGGCCTACGACTTCATAACCGGCAAGGTAGCCAGCCCGCTGCCTGCCCTCGACACCGAGGAGATATTCAAGGACGCGAACAAGGGGGACAGGCAGAGCCAGGACAAGATACTCAAGGCGTTCGGGACGTCCGACGTCGAGAAGATCGCCGCGATCATACTCAAGAAGGGCCTTGTGCCGCTCACGACGGAGCAGCGGAACAAGCTCCAGGAGGAGAAGCGCAAGCAGATAGTGAACATAATCGCGACCAACGCGATGGACCCGAGGACGAAGGCGCCCCACCCGGCGCAGAGGATTGAGCTGGCGATGAAGGAGGCGCGGGTCACGATCGACCCGTTCAAGCAGGCGAACGAGCAGGTGGACGAGATAGTCAAGAAGCTCTCGACGCACCTGCCAATAAAGTTCGCCGTGGTGAAGGTCGAGGTCACGATACCTGCCCAGTACGCCAACAGGAGCTACGGTACCCTCAAGCAGTACGGCATGAAGTCCGAGAAGTGGCTGTCCGACGGATCGCTGAGCGCGACCCTGGAGTTCCCTGCGGGCCTGCAGAGCGAGTTCATGGACAAGATAAACGGGGCCACGAAGGGCCTGGCGGTTGCGAAGATAATAGGTGTGTGAGTTATGTCGATAGTAGTTTTGCCCGGTGACAAGCTGGCCGACAGGCAGCTGCACGTGGAGGGCGCGCTGGTCGAGGACGGGAAGACCTACGCGACGGTGATGGGGCTGTTCGACGCGGCCAGGGAGTCCTTCATACCTCTGGAGAGCGTGTGGTACCCGAAGATGGAGGACCAGGTGATAGGCGCGGTCGAGGACGCGAGGAACGGTGTCTACACAATAAACCTGAACTCGCCGTTCAAGGGCCTCATAATATCGAGGCACGGCCCGGGCCCGGAGCTGTATGTGGGCGACGTCATCAGCGCGATAGTGAGGAGCGTGAAGAGGGAGAGCGACAAGGTGATGCTCATACTTGTGAGGCCCAGGAAGCTCTACGGCGGGAAGGCCATCGCAGTGAGGCCGTCGAAGGTGCTGAGGGTCATAGGAAAGTCCAACACGATGCTCAAGCTGCTGACGGACGGGACGAAGAGCACGATAGACATAGGGATAAACGGAGTCGTCTGGCTCAAGGGGGGCGACGTGCAGCTCGCGGTCAGCGCCATAGCGCGCATACAGGACGAGGCCCACATAGCCGGGCTTACCGAGAGGATAACTGCAATGATGCCGAAGGGTGATGGTCGATGAAAAAGGATGCTCAACCGCTGATGTCGAACGGAAAGAGGAATGACGGCAGGGGGCCGAACGATCTCAGGAAAATAACGATAGAGACGGGCGTGATCAGGAATGCGGAAGGCTCCGCCCACCTGAAGTGGGGAAGCAACGAGGTCATCGCCGCGGTCTACGGCCCGAAGGAGGCGCTGCCCAGGCACTTCGCGAATCCGGAAAGGGCGATAATAAAGTGCAGGTACGTCATGGCGCCGTTCTCCTCGCTGGAGGAGCACGGCAGGTCCGGATTGAACAGGAGGGCCACGGAGATATCGAAGGTCACGAAGGAGGTCTTCGAGAACGCCGTGATGCTCGATCGCTTCCCGGGATGCGAGATCGACATATTCATAGAGATACTGCAGAGCGACGGGGGCACGCGCTCGGCCGGCATAACCGCCGCAGCCGTGGCGCTGGCGAGCAGCGGAATCCCGATGCGCGACATACCATATGCCGTTTCGGTCGGGAAGTCGGGGGAGCACATGGTGCTCGACCTCAACAAGCTCGAGGACACGACCACATCCGAGGCGGACATGCCCGTCGCGATAAGCCCGAGGACAGGAGACATCCTGCTGCTCCAGATGGACGGATCGTTCACCGTGGGCGAGTTCAAGAGGGGGATGGCGATGGTCAGGGAGGCGGGCGCCGAGATTGTCCAGATTCAGAGGGCCGCGCTGGAGCGGAAGTACGGGAAGGAACGAGATGGTAATCATGCAGATGAAAACTAGCAATGAAGAGTACATGAGGGAGCTGCTCAGCCGCGGCGCGAGGGAGCAGGGCAGGCCGTTCCTCGACTACAGGAAGATAGACCTCAGGGCGCGAGTCCTCCCGCAGGCCGAGGGTTCGGCCGTGGTGACCATAGGCAATACGAAGGTGCTGACCGGGGTGAAGCTGGCCGTGGGTGAGCCGATGAAGGACAAGCCGTACGAGAGCTCGCTCATAACGTCGGCGGAGCTCCTTCCGCTCGCGTCCAGCGACTACGAGCCGGGACCGCCAAGCCCCAGCGCAGTGGAGTTCGCCAGGGTGGTGGACAGGGGCATAAGGGCCGCGGGCGTCATAGATTCCGAGTCGATGGTCATAGAGGAGGGCAAGGTGTGGAACATCTACGTCGACATATACGTATTGAACTTCGACGGCAACCTCTTTGATGCGGGGACGCTGTCAGGAGTCGCCGCGCTCCTTACCGCCAAGCAGCCGCTGTATGAGGACGGGGAGGTGGTGAGGGACAGCAGGATGGGCAAGCTCAAGACGAAGGGCATCGTTACGTCCTGCACTTTCGCGAAGATCGGAGACAAGCTGCTCCTCGATCCAGACAGCGAGGAGGAGAGGGCCATGTCCTCGAGGCTGACGATAGCCAACGACCCCGACGTGATAAGGGCGATGCAGAAGGGCCTCAGCGGATCATTCTCGCTGGCGGAGGTAGAGAAGGCGATAGACATAACTTTTGAAAAGTCGAAAGATCTGAGGAGCATCATTAGCAGAGCAATTGGTGATTGAATTGGTGAACTGGAGCGTAAGATACGGAGCGAATCTCAGGAAGAGGTACCTGGCGGTGGCCAAGGACAAGAAGGCGCTGTACAAGTGCGAAGTCTGCGGCAAGGACTCCGTCAAGAGGATCAGCACGGGCATCTGGAAGTGCAAGAGCTGCGGGGCGGTGTTCGCTGGAGGCGCGTACACCCTCAAGACCGAGGCGGGCAGGGTCGCCGAGAGGACGATCAGCCAGAACCAGAGGTCGGGCTGATGGTCAGGATATCCTTTTCTCCGGCCGAAGAGCTCGTCGTCCACGAGGTCGTAGAGATGGGAAAGGAGGTGCTTCTTCTGGAGAGGATAACCCCTGCGGGCAATATGCCGCTCTACTGGTGCGGCGGGATAGTCTTCAGCTTCTCCTCGATCCCGATGACGGACGAGGTGGTAAAGGAGTACCTGAAGGGAAGGATACACTGGGCCGAGGTCCATTTCGCGAGGCTGGAGAAGTACGTTCCCGTGATCACTTTCGAGTCCGATGAGTACAAATCGACGATGAGCGTCAGGGTTATAGACACCAGCTCCTCGCTGCTGCACCGGGAGTTCGTCAGCTGGCTGAAGGAGAACGCGAAGAAGGGACCTGCTAAGAACAAATGATCAAGAGTTGATTTTATGCCATACGTTTGTCTACACTGCAAGAGGGAAATAAAGACGCTGGAGAAGAATTTCGTCAGGTGCCCGTACTGCGGCTACAGGGTGCTTTCAAAAAAGAGGTCGTCGCTGGCGAAGGAAGTCTCAACCGACTGATCCCTTTCCCCCCACGACTATCGTTTCGGATATCTTCTTCACTCTGTTGAATTCTACGCTGTTCTTGAACAGTTCCCTCGCTATCTCTATGGGCTTAGAGGAATCAAGCTTGCCAAGAAGCAGGTGCGAGACCATGCCCTGCTCAACGTCGAGGACGACCTCCCCAACCTCGCCTATCCAGTGGCCGGAGTTCGATATGACCCTCTTCCCGTAGAGCTCTGAAATGCGTATAGTCATTCACTTACCCTGCTGCAATCTGGTTATCTTCTTGGAAGCAAAAATTCTTATTACGTACTCCTTCACTTCATCCACGAACTCCCCCTCGTTGCCCTCCATCGCGCGCAGGTCGTCATCGCTGAAAAGCCCGGCCTGCCTTGAGATTAGCTTCTTCAGGTAGGAATCTGTCATGGAATAGAACCTGCTGCCGCAGTTCCTGCACAGGAATATGGGAACCACGGGCACCCTGCCGATGTCCTTAGGATTTTTGAGGTCCAGCTCCCTTGCGATCTCGCCCTTGCATTTTGTGCACCTCGCGCCAACCCTTACTTTCTCGTAGGTTCCTGAATCCAAGAAGTCGGGCACTCCCGTGCCCTTGAGGTAGTCCCCTAGCGCCGCCTTCGCGTCCCCAGCGCGGCTGCAGAACTGATCGAGCACCTCCCCCGAGTCCTTGAACTCGGTGATCAGCGTGCCCATCCTGGTCTCTTCCGCCACGCAGAAGCACATCCCGTCTCCCGAAGGATAGTCGCAGGTCCTAAGCCTGCCGTCCCCGCTAACCCGCGTGTTAATCCTCATCCAACCCGACTTTGAGCACGTATTCCTCGATGTCCCCCTTCGTGACCCTGTCCCTGTTCTGGCGCCTCGCGTTCCCGACCGCGAATTTCGATATCGTCTTGGCCCGCTTCTCGAGGATCCTCGCAAGCGCTTCAGCCCCATCGTCGCTTATGTTCGCCTTGAAGTACCTTTTTATCAGCTTCTTAATCGCCTGTTTTGGTATGCTCGCCGTGCAAACACCATTCAGAACTCAAGATCTTCATCATATTTTGTCAGAAGATGGATTCATCACTGTCATACTGCTGCGTTGATACTTTAATACCTTCCTGCGCGGCCGGAAGCTACCAAAAGTAAAACGCGCATGGGTTAAGAATATATACCTGTAACGGCTCATAAGCCCTGATGATTTTCATGGTGACTGAAGTTGACGACGGCAATTTCAAGAAGGAGGTCCTGAGCTCGAAGCTTCCTGTTATAGTCGATTTCTGGGCGTCGTGGTGCGGGCCGTGCAGGATGTTCTCCCCGATACTCGAAGAGGTCTCGAAGGACTATTCTAGCAAGGTCAAGTTCTGCAAGCTCAACACGGACGAGAGCAACAAGATAGCGTCGGAGTACAACATCATGAGCATACCCACGGTGCTGCTGTTCGAGGGCGGGGAGGTCAAGGCGATGTCCGTCGGAGCGATACAGAAAAGCGCCTTCAAGGAGTGGATTGACAGCAACCTGTAGGCCAGCTTCTCCTCTGGAATCAGATAGGTCTTTATTGCTATTCGGACATAGGTAATGGCATAGTGATCAGCTTGCAGATCGGCACACCGCGAGGAGTCAGAGACTTCGGTCCCAGCGAAGCGATATCCCTGAAGTACATCTCCGGCGTCGTGGAGGAGGTCTTCAAGAGGTTCGGATTCTATCCGATAGAGACGCCCGCGATAGAGACGCTGGGCGTGCTCAACGCGAAGGCATACGGTGACGAATCCACGAAGGAGATATACAAGATCGACGGGGAGGACGCAGGCCTGCGCTACGACTTCACGGTCCCGCTGGCAAGGTACGTGGCGTCAAACAAGGACCTCCCGCTGCCCTTCAAGCGGTACCAGACGGGCGCGATATGGCGGAGGGACGAGCCGCAGAGGATGCGCTACCGCGAATTCCTCCAGGCAGACCTCGACATAGTCGGCAGCGCCGAGCCGGAGAGCGATGCCGAGGTTATAGCCGCGCCCGCGATCGCAATCGAGGAGCTCGGCATATCGAACTACATTCTTTTGCTCAACAGCAGGTCGATCCTGCGCAGCATACTGGAGTCCTTCAAGGTCCCCGAAGACAAGCACGCCCCGGTAGTGCGGGCGATAGACAAGATGCAGAAGTTGGGCAGGGATGCAACGGCGCAGCAGCTTGCTGCACTAGGGCTCGATGCGGAGGCGTGCGGCAGCATCCTGGGGTTCCTGGAGATGGAAGGGAACAACGATGAGAAGCTTGAGAAGCTGTGCGCGAGCGTGCCTGCGGCCAAGCCCGAGGCGGAGAGGATGGGCGGCCTGCTCAAGATGCTGGGCGCGTACGGGCTCAGGGGCAAGGTCGTCGTGGACTTCTCGCTAGCGAGGGGGATTGACTACTACACCGGATTCGTCTGGGAGTTCGTCCTCGAGGAGAACGGAAAGCGCCTACCGACCTTCTGCTCCGGCGGGAGGTATGATGGCCTTATCGGCCTCTACTCGGACCGGAGCGTGCCTGCGACAGGATCGTCCATAGGGATATCGCGCGTCTTCGACATACTCGGAGTAGGAAGCCCGACAAGGACGCTCGCCAAGGTCTTCATAGCGTATGTGGGAGAGAACAGGGACTACGCCATGAGCGTCGCGCGGGCGCTGCGCGGCAAGGGAATCTACACCGACATGAACTGCGTCAGGAGGGGCCTTTCCAAGCAGCTCGAGCATGCGAGTTCCCTCAAGGTCAAGTACGTCGCGATACTCGGGGACGTTGAGCGCGCGGCGAACACAGTTAAGCTCAGGGACATGCTCAGCGGAGAGGAGGAGATGCTGGGCGTGGACGCTGCAGCCGAGAAGCTCAAGATGTGATGCTATGGCGAAATCGGAGATGGAGGAGGTCACGCACAAGGCGCTCGCGAAGGGAGGCATACTGGCGAAGCTGTACTTCGACATGCAGAGCGACAAGCAGGAGGACCTGCAGCCGCTCATGGCCGACCTGCTCAACAACCGCCTTCTCAAGACTCCCGGAATCCTCTACTGCTTCGGAGGGATAGACGAGCCGATAAAGATGAAGGACACTTATTCGACGAGCGCAACGGTCACGGTGCTGTTCCAGGACCTGTGGTCCCTGGTTAACGTCGCATTCGTCTTCACTCCGGCGGGGGTCGAACTCATCAAGCCTGACAGGGAATACCTAATAAAGAGCAACGATTTGCAGTCGCTTCTGCTGAACGTTGCACAGATATCGCTCGAATACTCCCATTTCATACTCAGCAGGGCGCTGAAGAAGGAGGACTACGATAAGCTTGTGGATGACATCAAGCGCAGGGAGGAGCTGGGGAAGAAGCTGGTGGGAGAGAAAGGCCCGAAGCCGGGCCCGCAGAAGTAGGGCGGGAACATGGAAGGTACCGTCTGCCTGATAATCAAGGGCGACAGAATCCTTATGAAATTGGCTGTCAGGGGGATAAGCGAAGGCAAGTGGAACTTCCCCGGAGGAAAGCTAGAACCCGGAGAAACTCCAAGGGAGGGCAACGATAGGGAGGTCCTGGAAGAGACGGGATTGATCGTGTCCGACGCGCATTACCACGGAAAGCTCTTTTTCGCATTCGAGAACAGGCATGAGAAGGACTGGTTCGTCCACATCTTCTCCACAAGAAGCTTCAGCGGGAAGACTTCTGAAAGCGAGGAAGGGCCCCTGCAATGGTTCGACATCGCGGCCATGCCCGTCGAGCGCATGTGGTCTGGAGACCGGATCTGGTTCCCAGCAGTCCTTGCAGGAAAGACGGTAAGCGGCAGCTTCACCTACGATGGAAAGGGGCAGAACCTGCTGAGCCATGAATTCAAAGAGAATGACGACGCAGGGCATCCAAACGCTAAAACCACAGGGGGCTAGCCCGACATATTTGAAATTTATGTCACGTTCATGGAGGGCCGTCAACTAGAGGAACTAGGAAAATACGGTAATAAAAATAAACACTATGGCCATTGCAATTATTACAATACCTCCGATTCTAATCCGTATTACAGTTCCTCTGTCTGGAATATACGTCCCGCCCCTAAATAGTTCAATCATATTCTTTTGGAAACCAACCAATCCCGTTGGGCAAATTATGAAGATTACGCCTACCAAAGACATAACGCCGGTTCCTATCATCACAACTAATAGGGCAGCCCAATTCTGTATCATATTGAAATTATTCTCCCTAAGTTATATAAGCGTTTCAACAGCACTTCGCGCATACGGCTCCTTTAACCATAAATAATCCCTGCTTTCTTACATTCAAGTCCGACCTCTCAAGAAGAAGCGCCTGAGCATGACGCTCGGCCTGTCCATGTCGCCGTACTTCGACAGGAAGGGCTCGATGCCCAGCGCCTTCGCCGCTTTTACAAGAAGCGCTAGATTACCGGCGCTCATCCCCGAATAGGCCCTGCTCAAGGTCCTATGCATCGCAAGATCCCTCCCAAACTTTCCGTTGAATGTCTTTTCGTACTCTTCTAGTTCGTTTCCGTTGTTTATGTGGTCGACTATCGCGCGCGCCGCGAGCAGTGCGCCATTCCCTCCAAAAACAATTCCCCCTCCAGTAGTCGGCTTTACCTGTCCCGCAGCATCCCCGACCAACAAAACCTCTTCCTTCCCGCTCACGATCCTTTTTCTCATGCGTAGTGGTATGATGCTAGCGTACCCGCTTAGCATCTTGCTATTCCCTATCGCTTCGGACACGTCGCTCACTTTCAGAAGCCTGTCGAATGCGGATTTGCTGTTTCCATTTCCCGAGTCGACGCCAATTCCCACCTCGAGCGTGCCCTTGGTTTTGGGGCACACCCAGCCAAAGAACTTCGACGCAACCCTGTTGTCGAAGAACAGGTCCACGACTCTCTTGTCGCGTGGCTTGGCATCAAACTCTGCTTTATAAGTCAGAACGTGATCACCCACTGGTCCCATCGAGAAATGCCTTGCGACTGAAGATATGGCGCCGTCCGCTCCCACAATTATGCTGTCCTTGTGCAGGCTCTCCAGCACCTTTGAATCGACATTTCTGCCCGTGAGCACCTTTGCGCCCGCTCTGACGCTCTCTTCGTAGCACGCCAGATTCAGCTTCTCTCTGTCCAGCACGTGCGCCATCGGCTTCTCCGAAAGTATGCGCATTACTTCCTTCCCAGCGTGGATGTTCGCCCCATAAAGGGTGTTGGTCACTGCCTTGCGGTAGTCCATTCCGAGGCCCTTGAGGCCCTCTATTGATACAATGCCGCTCGCCTTCGGAGGATAGCCGAGTCTTTTCTTCTGCTCGTAGACGCGAGTGTCTATGCCCGAAGCGGCGAGGTATTTCGCCGCGATGAGGCCTGCCGTCCCCGCGCCTATTACGGCGACTTTGCTGCGCATTGAACCGTATGGATTCGCGCTCTAAAGTTTATAATCCAGCATCAACGAACGGCTACCCGACCATTTATATATTTTATCTCACATACTCTGCTATTGGCTCGAGCTTGGGGGCTTGCCCGCAGGCCAATTGCACTAAACTGCTTGTGTTCTGATGTCGCTCATACTGACCGCGCTAATCGCGTTCGTTTCGATAATAGTTCCGGGCTTCTTCCTGGCGCTCGCGCTACTGAGGAAGACCAAGCTCAACATGTTCGAGATAACCGTCATCGGGTTCATCTTCGGGCTGGTATTCCCTCCGACGCTGACGTGGCTCGAATCGTACCTGATCTCATACATCCACGCATTCTCGTTCTCGGCGCAGCTCTACATGGCTAACGTCGTCGTTCTCACCCTGGCAGGGATCGCGCTCTCCGTGCAGCAGGGCGCGATAAGCCTCGACTTCTCCAAGAGCAATCCTTCCGCCAAGCCGAAGGCGGCCGCAGCCGCCTTCCAGGCGCATGGGGACTACCGGGAGAGGCTCGTCGAGCTGAGGGCCACGATCGCGTCCCTAAACACGGACATGGGCCTCGTGAAGGAGCACGAGAGGGAGGAGGACGCGCTCAAGTCAAGGCACAGGGCTGAGGTCGAGAAGCTCAGGGACGCAGGGCCCGAGGAGAGGTCGCGCATCGCGGAGCTTCACGCTGACGAGGAGAGGAGGCTCATCGAGGCCCATGAGAGGGAGGAGAGGGTCCTGCTTGACGGGACCTCGACGCGGGCAAGCCCTGAGGCAAAGGGAAAGGGCAAGGTCAACGCCTTCCAGGTAGTCCTCCTGATGCTGATGCTGTTCACTTTCGCAACGAGGATAGCCAACATAGGCACCGCGGCCAAGTTCTTCGAGTTCGACCCGTACTTCGACATGCAGAGCACTGAGTTCCTGCTGGTGCACGGCTACCAGTGGCTCTATGACCATTCGGCGTGGCCCACGGCGGTGAACGGCACAGTGCACAGGATAGAGCCCCTTGTGCCGTACCTCGAGGCGTACTGGTACCAGATATCAAACCCTCCCGCGCAGGCGATAAACCTGACGCTGCTCAGCAACGTGAGCAGCTTCTATCCTCCGATCGCGGCGGCACTGCTGGTCTTCGTGGTATTCATGTTCCTGGACCACGAGTACGGCGAGAAGCCAGCGATAATAGGTGCCGCCTTGGCCGCCGCGATGCCCGTGCTCATAAGCACGTTCATAGCCGGAGAGCAGCTGGTCGAGCCTTGGGGGATATTCGCCATGTTCTTCTTCTACGCGGCGTACCTGCTCGCAATCCAGAACCCGAAGGAGAAGAGGTACGCAGTCCTTGCGGGAGTCGCGTTCGCGTCGACCTTCCTCGGAGCCCATTATTACACGGTGAATGCGGGAGTGTTCGCGATCTACATAGCGCTCCAGGGCCTCATCAACGTGGTGAAGAAGGAGAGCATGAGGGATTTCTACAAGATGAACCTGATAGTGATCGGAGTGATCCTCCTTTTCTTCCTGGCATTCAATCCCTACAACTCGGTGCTCGCGAACGCTGTGCCAGGAGTGCTAGGCGTGCCCGTGATTATCGCATTCCCTGTGCTCGCGCTGGCATTCGTGGTCATAGGGGAGCAACTGGTCAACCTCATCGCGCCCTCGCTTGAGAAACAGACATCGGTGACATACGTGCTGTGCGCACTGTCAGGCGTCGGACTGGTCGCAGTGGCCTACGCCGCAATGAGCAACAAGCTCGGCAAGCTGCGCGAAGCGCTTTCGAGGTATGCCGTCCTGTCTGCGCTGGCCGTTGTGCTATTGCTGCTGATACTCCTGACCCCATTGGGCAATCCTGTAAACAGATATCTCGCCCTCAGCTCCCATTACACCACACCCTCCACGCCGCTCTTCATGACTGTGCAGGAGTACGCACCCACAGGACTGAACTACGACTACGGATCCGCGGGCTTCGGCATCATCGGGGCAAGCGTCCTCGGGGCCGACGTAATCGTATGGACGGTGCTGCTGCTCTTTTACGCCCTGGCGCTGTACGCCGTATTCAAGAGAAATTCGAAGACGGGCCTGCTCGCGATCGCCGCGGTATTCCCGCTGCAGGTCGCCGGCATGATAGAGGTGAAGTACCTGCCCCACCTCGGGGTCGGGTACGTGATTGCGATAGGGTTCATAATAGGGGAGCTCCTGCTCCTCATCAAGGATTCCAAGTCGCTTGACGCTTCAGCGAAAGGCAAGCTGTCCCGCGGCCTGTTCGCGGCGGCGATAGTCTTGGTGCTGCTAGAATCCATCTCCTTCGTCGGCCTGCTCTCCGCGGTGGGCCAGAGCTGCAGCACCATATCCGCAAACGGCAACTCCATAGGCTATTCCATCCTCTGCAATACCATCCCCAACTACTGGCTCCAGGCGACAGCGTGGATGTCTAAGAACGTCGGGCCCTTCGCCCCCAGGGTGCTCTCCTGGTGGGACTACGGCGACTGGATAAACTGGTTCGGGAACAGCAATGCTGTGCTGAGGGGCGACAATTCGGTGGCGGCGCTGGACCTCGCGACCGCCGCGAGGTACGTCCTCGGGTCCAGCGACGGCTACGGGCCCCAGAACCTGGCCAACTTCTCCAACAGCGTGCAGGCGAAGTATGTGCTGTTCGACGACCAGCTCACGCAGAAGTGGCAGGCTCTCGACTTCCTCGCGTGCGTCGACGTGAACCAGACCAGCAGGGCGTATGCGATCCAGGCTGCGAACGGCACCGGCAGCCCGTACGTGCTCGGCGAGTCGCAGTGCGAGCTGTCGCACTCACCCGCATACCTGTACGTGCCGGTTAGCACGAGCAACATCAACAACTACTGCCAGCTCAAAGACTCCAATGTGACCGCGGTCAAGACCCTTATGTCAATCGGGAACGGGCTCTCGAACCAGACCTACTGCACGCCCCTCACGAATTCCTCAGCGCCGACGGTGCTGCTGTATCCCAACGGCACCGCGACCAACATACTCCTCATCTCGCAGCAGCAGTTCTTCTTCGGCCTCTACAACATAGGCGGCCAGCAGTTCCTGGACTTCATGGCGTTCTACCTGCCCAACGGCCCCAACGGCACCATAACCGACGCGCCCACCGAGTTCTACAACTCGAACTACTACCGCGGGTTCTATCTCGGGAAGCTGCCAGGCTTCACGATAGTCTACCCGGCGAACTTCACAGGCATAAACTACGTGAACGGGACGCACCAGGTGGTAATATACAGGGTTAATAACTACACAGGATCCCTGCCGTACGTAACCCCCAAGCCTTCCTGGGTGAACAACAACTTCACGATGCCGGGCTGATGTGCGAGGGCCTTGCCCTCAGCGAATCAGAAAAGTATAAGAATGTTGACTGAGGATAATATCCTATACCCATAAAAAGTGCAGAAGATGGGCCAATTGCTATTTAGGTGAATATGATGGCTGAGAATCAACTAGGACAACAGTACCTCATTCTTCCGGAGGGGGCATCAAGGATGCTGGGAAGGGACGCGCAGAGGACGAACATCGCAGTGGCTTACGCCGTGGCGAGCATAATAAGGACGACGCTCGGGCCGAAGGGCATGGACAAGATGCTGGTCAGCGAGCTTGGGGACATAATGATAACCAACGACGGCGCCTCCATACTCGAGGAGATAAACGTCGAGCACCCTGTCGCGAAGCTCATGGTAGAGATAGCGAAGACCCAGGACAAGGAGGTCGGCGACGGGACGACCACCGCGGTCATAATCGCGGGCGAGCTCCTGAAGAACGCCGGGGATCTGATAGAGAAGGGCATAAACCCGAACACAATAATAAAGGGGTACGAGATGGCGCAGTCGAAGGCGGCGGAACTGCTGCTTGATTGCGCGGAACCTGTGCACATGGAAGACAACGAGAAGCTGGAGAGGATAGCTCTCGTTTCCGTGGGCTCGAAGAACATAGGGACCGACGCCACGAAGAAGTACCTTTCGAAGCTGGTGATCCAGGCGATAAAGCAGGTGTCCGAGAAGAAGGACGGCAAAGTGGTCATCGACAAGGACTTCATAAAGCTCGAGAAGAAGGAGGGAGGCAGCATAGACGATACGCAGTACATAAACGGCGTGCTGATAGACAAGGAGGTCGCGCACCCAGGGATGCCGAAGATGATAAAGAATGCCAAGATCGCCCTGCTGGACGTGGCCCTGGAGATCGAGAAGACCGAGACCGACGCGAGGATAGAGATAACCTCCCCGGATCAGATGCAGTCGTTCCTGCAGCAGGAGGAGAAGATGCTGAAGGAGATGGTCGCGAAGATCGCGAAGAGCAACGCCAATGCTGTGTTCATACAGAAGGGCATAGACGACGTTGCGCAGCACTACCTGGCGAAGTCGGGAATACTGGCGGTCAGGCGGGTCAAGAAGAGCGACATGGAGAAGCTGGCCAAGGCGACCGGCGCGAAAGTGGTCACGAGCCTGGACGACCTCACCGCAAGCGACCTAGGGTTCGCCGGGGTAGTCGAGGAGAGGAAGATCTCCGGAGAGCAGATGGTCTTCGTCGAGAAGTGCAAGGACCCGAAGAGCGTCACACTATTCGTGCGCGGAGGGACCAAGCAGGTCGTGGACGAGGCCGAGAGGGCGGTCGCAGACGAGATGGGCGCGCTTACCAGCGCACTTGAGGTCGGCAAGTACGTGTACGGCGGAGGCAGCGCAGAGGAGTACTTGTCCAAGGGCCTGCGCGAATACGCCAGCAACGTAGGCGGCAGGGAGCAGCTCGCGATACAGTCGTTCGCGGAGGCTCTAGAGGCCATACCTAAGACCCTCGCCGACAACGCCGGGATGGATGCCATAGACACGCTCGTCCAGCTGAGGAGCATGCAGAAGGGCAAGGACGGCAGGGTCTACGGCGTCGACGTCTTCAAGGGGGCCATCGGGAACATGGACAAGCTCGGCATAATAGAGCCCGTGAAGATAAAGCAGCAGGCGATAGCGTGCGCCACGGAGGCGAGCGTCCAGATACTGAGGATAGACGACATGATAAGCTCCAAGGGCAGGGGCCCTGCCCCCGGCCCTGGCGGCATGCCGGGCGGCATGCCAGGAGGCGAGGACTGAAAGCAGGACAGTCCTTTTATATCTTTGTCGCGAATCTTCCGTGTACGGGATGGCGGAGACATTTATTGTGTTCGGGACTCCCGGCGCGGGCAAGACCACCGTGCTGCGGGGCGTACGCGGAGTCGAGACAATCAGTCTCGGCACCGAGCTGCTCGGCGCCCTATCAAAAGTCTTCGGCGTGAAGGACAGGGACATGCTAAGGAAGGCGCAGCTGTCCGATTACGCAGCCACGGTCAAGGCAAGGCTTTCCGTGCTCAGGCGCATAGCCAAGACGAAGAAGGGCACGCTGATGGTGGACACGCACGCGAGCATAAAGTCCGGCCCAAGCTTCGCGCCTGGCCTGTCCTACGACGATCTGGAAACCCTCAGGGACAAAGTCAAAGCCATAATTTATATAGATGCGAATACAAAGGACATACTGAGAAGGAGGAATAACGACAAGACGAGAAAGCGCGACAACGACACCGAAGAGGACCTCGACCTGCACAGGAGCATGAACCTGATGTTCGCAGCGATATACTCGATGCGCCTCGAGGTGCCCATCTACATCGTGAAGAACGATGGCGGAAATCTTCGCGAGGCGCAGTCCGCGGTCTCTGGCATAGTGGCTTCCTTCCAGCGTTGATCGGATGTTGTTTGGAATACTGGAAATAATTACGCTCGTAGCGGTAGCCTACGTGCTGGTCTCCGTCTTCCTGCAGCGCAGGCTCGTCAACATGAAACGGGTCTACGAGGTCCAGGACCTGATAAAGAAGAAGACGAATGAGTTGACCGAGCTTGGCAAGGGCGGCGCAGACCAGGCTGCGATGGCTGCGAAGCAGAAGGAGATAACCGGCCTGCTCTCGGAGAGCATGAAGTCTCAGCTCAAGCCGATGTTCGTGGTGCTGCCGCTGTTCCTTGTGCTGTACTACCTTGTAATGCCCGTATTCTTCGCTTCCACGCTATCTGTGTCGCTGTTCTCGATTACCCTGAACTACAGGTCCTACTTCATTCTAGTGTCGTTCGTGCTGGGCTTCGCGCTCTCCACATCGCTGATGTTGCGCGATAGGATGATGGCTAAGAAGCTGGCCAAGACCATTGAGGCGGAAGCGAATGCCTGATACGCGTGCCAAGGAGGCGGAGCGGAAGCTGCGCGCCATCGAAACGAAGGTGGCGAAGAGCAGAGGCGGCAAAATCAGATATAGGATTGCAATCTGGATGCACAACAACAATAAGAGGATAAACACAGGCTGGAACGTCTACCTCTCGCCGTACATATCGATGCTCTACTACCTCTCCCTTATGGAAGTTGTCGTCGCAAAGCTGTTTCCCGACCTGTTCACGAGCGCAACGGCGCTTGCCGCAGCGTCTTACGTGGCCTTCTTGTGGCTCAGCTACCATCTGGGAAGGAGGCACGAACGGCTTGAGGCTCTGCAAAAGAGGCTGCGCAGGCAAAGAAACAGAAAGAGGTAGCGGCCATCCTCTTTAACTTCATTTCTGGAATTTAAGGATTCTGCCCTTTTCCGAGCTCTCATCCCTGCACAGCAGCGCCACGTTGCTGCTCTTGTGGTAATCCGAAAGCGCGTATCCTGACTCATTTGCAATCTCCCTGGCAAAATTCAGTATGTCGTCTTTCCTGGGCATCTGGTCGAACTCAAGGCCTCTCTTCGGATTCCTGGATCCTCCTACGAATACGAAGCCCTTTACCTCCACATAATGTGGGTTCCCGATCTCAATGAGCTTTGCGTAGCCCTTCGCATCCGCCATGTTCAATCCCTTGACTAGCGTGAGCCTGAATGTCCTTCTCGTGTGGAGTGTGGAGAAGGTCTCCAAAAACTCCATGGAATTGTTCCACGTGGCGCCGGCGTTCTTCGGCCTCACAGTCTTGGCGTAGGTGCCCTCATTCGGGGCCTGGACTGAGACGTAGAGCTGGGTTGGAAGAGAGGCGATGCGTTCCAGCGCGGCCGCCATCGTCCCGTTAGTGACGAGGAACGTGCTCATGCGCCTCCTGTGGAACTCGTCAAGGAGGCCTCCGATCTCAGGGTAGAAGAGAGGCTCGCCAGTCAGGCTGAGCGCGACGTGCGCGGGATCCTTGGACTCAGCCAACCTCTGCAGGTCCGTCTTTGCGTTTCCCTTGTATCCGCTGAGAATCTTCTGGTGCTCAGCGATCAAGCCGTCGGCTATCTTCTTCGGTGGGTCCCATCCTCCCTTCGGATTCAGCTCATTGCGCCCGTAGCCCTCCTCCTCAGGTATCGTGCGCCAGCAGAAGGCGCAGGCGAGGTTGCAGTTCAGCGCGGGAGTGGACTGCACGCATCTCCAGCTCCTCAGCCCGTAGAACTGGTGCTTGTAGCATGTCGTTCCCCCTTTTATGCTGCTCGCCGCATAGGCGCAGATCTTCGTAGCGGAGTGGCCGCCGACGAAGTGGTAGCCCTGGGCCTTCATCTTGGCGGCAAGCCCTCTGGGAGCGTCAGGATTGGCGGTTTCCCTGCCTCTGCCCCGTCTCGATCCTCTTGCGTTCATGAATAAAATCCCTGCCAGCGCGCACGCAGCTTACAAGACGCTATCTCGCGGGCGCCCTTATATATGTTGACGTATCGGACGCGCAAGGCGCCAAAGCACAAATTATATATACTTCAGAAGACAAGTAATTCTAATCTTATATGCGATTTAGAGACAGCAAGGTGCTTTTTTGCCAAAACCGATGCACAGATCTAGGAGTTTCAGGAGGCTGGACAGGGTGACGCCGAAGGGCAGGCATGTCATCCATTACGAAAGGAGGAAGCCGGGGATGCCGCACTGCGCAATCTGCGGCGCCGAGCTGCAGGGAATCAGCAGGGCGAGGAACCCGAAGGGCAAGTCGAGAAGGACCACCGCGAGGATATTCGGAGGCGTCCTGTGCTCCGGATGCACCGGCGAGGTAATAAAGCTGGCGAGCAGGATAGAGAACGGGGAGATGAAGCTGAACGACATAAGCATGAAGCAGAAGAACTACGTCCTGCAGATGATAGCGCACTAGCGTGTTTCGGATGATAATCTGCATATCCGGCCTCACAGGATCTGGGAAGTCGACGGTGGGAAAGCTGCTGGCAAAGGACCTTAGGATAAGGCACATCGACAAGTCCTTCAAAGAGTTCGCTACAGGCAGCGCGCTCGTCGCGCTCGACAGGCAGGCCAAGCCATCGTTCGACAGGGCATTCGACAAGGAGGTAGTAAAAGAGGCAAAGGCAGGCGACAGCGTCGTCACCACCTGGCTGGGGCCATGGATGATTAAGGGCTCGACGCTCAACGTGTGGCTCAGCGCAGGCTTCGATACGAGAGTAAGGCGAATCGCGAATGTCAACCGCATGACGCTCAAGGATGCCAAAATTTATACAAAAGGCAAGGATAGCGCAGTGGTCGCGCGCATAAAGAAGGCATACGGCATAGATATCCTCAAGGACCACAATATGTTCGATCTTGAGATAAACGCAGAACGGATAAGACCAAAGGAATCGGCTTCGCTGATTGCGATGCTCTCAATGGAGAAGGAAGGTAAACGCTTCAGGTGAATTAAATGGCATTGATAGAACAAGGAAGGATCTGCATAAAGAAGTTCGGAAGGGATGCGGGAAAGAGGGCAGTGATAACCGCCGTAGTCGACGACAATTTCGTGAAGATAATATCGGCGAGCCGGCTCAAGTCGCGAAGGTGCAACATCAAGCACCTGGAGATGCTCTCCGAGCGAATAGACGTCAAGGACAAGGAGCAGCTCGCGAAGGCGCTGGAGGTCGAGCACTCTAAGCTTTCTTCGATAAAGCTCTGACCTGCAGATCCTAATCGGTCACGGATTCAAGTAGGCTAAGTATGTTCCAGATGACGGTGCGGGCATACGGAGGCAGGTTGATGTCATTGCTGACCTCGTCTATCTTGTAGGTGGCCGACGATGACTTGACGGCATAGCTGCCCTCGCTCTGCGCGAGCGCCTTTTTCGCCTCCTCAAGTGCCGCCTTCACATTCCTCGGCACACTGTTGTCGTTCAGCAGCAGGTCAATCTGCTGCTTTATCTGCGCAACCGTTTCCTCGTTTTTCTTGTCATCCTTCATTGAACCACCGCTGACGGGTCCGGCGGGATTTCCACTGGCGAAACCCTGCGGCTTCGCGAATTTTGAACCCGCGACCTACAGCTTTCCTCTTCATAAGTATTAGAAGGCTGCCGCTCTATCCAAGCTGAGCTACGGACCCTGCTCTCTATATGTAAAAAAGCCTTCTTATGTTTTCTGTTGTTGCGTATGCGACGTCCTCAACGGACATCCTCTTCAGCGACGCGATCGTCCCGCAGACCTTCACAACATCCGTAGGGTCCTTTCCGACGACCGGAGAGTCGGTTTCAGCAACAATATTATTTATGCTTGTGCTCTTTATAACCCTTTTCCTCCTGCTTGTCTCGACGGGCGGTATCGATATCAGGTGGCCGCGCTCCGCCAGCGCCTTCGCCTGATTTTCATCCCCCTCAAAGAAGTGGAAGAGCGCCTTCCGTATTCCCTTCTCGGCAAGCATGCCTGAAATCTCGTCCAGGAATCCTCGCGAGTGTATGACTACGGGCACATCCAGATCCTTGGCCAGGTCGAGCTGGGCATCAAACATCTTCCTTTGTACTCCGATGTCTGCATGCGACTTGGCATCAAGGCCTATCTCTCCGATGCCTACGACCTTCTCGTTATTCTTGACAAAGTCCGCTAGCTCTTCCAATTGGTTCTGCTCAGATTCCGAAAAGTCAGGGCTTATTCCAACGACCGCGAAAACGCCTTGCGCAACGCCCGCCAGGTCTGCGTTTTCAGAATTGTCCTTTGCGCTGCCCCCGGCAGTCACAATCACTCCGATGCCGACATTTCTTGCATTTGAGATGATATCAAGCGGCCTGTGAAAAAGATTCAGGTGGCAGTGCGCATCTGAGAGCTCGGGTGAAATCCTGAGCGCTTGGATTTTCAGCGACTGCGTTTGCTGCGGCATTATCATCAACCATTATCTGGCCATTATTGACCATCATCGCAATTCCCCTTTTAATATCCATGAGGCACTTCTTAGGAAGTTCCGCTTCGGTAACGTCGCAGCCATCCGCTCTGCATAGCTTATTAAAAAGTTTTTTGAGATGTGTGCGCGCCAGCGCTTCAGACTCGCCGAATGTGATTCCATCCAGTGGCATACGAAGGTATTCATCGCACAGTCTGCTTAGCGGTGTTTTTATCCGCCTCTCCAGGTCTCTCCGGTTATGGAGCCCTATCAGAACCGTATAAAAATGGGGCCCATATATCGAATAGAAGCGCCTGTGGCGAGCGACATCCTCCTCCTTCGTGCGCTTTTTAGTGTCGTAAAATTCATGGGCTTCGATGATCGCTGGTGTCTCTGGGACTAGGACAAGGGCATCAATGACGCGAAGGATGTGCCCTTTCCGCGAAAATGGGACGTCGGAATAGCTCCTGAATGGGTATTCGCGCAGCACATTGTTGATTGCGATTTCCCGAAGCCTCCCCGCGCTGCTGTTTTGGCGTCTCGAAGAATCGGTGTCCTCTTTTAGCCTTAGCATCTCAAGGCTAACCTCCGAGACCCCACATGTCCTCAACGGCGCGTGCTTTTGCGTTTTCCCTACCTGCTTTCGAAGTTACCTCCGCGTCTTTTTATACCTTATGAGCGCAATCATTACTGAAACTCAAATGGTAGAGCATTATGGCCGCGGCTGACAAACGAAGAAGGGAAATGGTTTTGACTTACGCTTCGGCCGCGATTAGCATAATCGCGCTGGTCGTGGCGTCTGCAGCGTTACTGATTCCGCACACGAAGACCATAACTATCTATAACAACGGCACGTCGAACGCCTCTGTGCTGACCGGATACAACATAAGTAGCAGCCTTATAGCACCACCCACGAACTTGAGCGACGCTCCAGTGATAACGCAGGTGCAACCCCCTGGGAAGAGCCTCACAGGCATCAACGAGCCGTTGAATTCAAGCGATCTTAACATAATAAACGACGCGCCCAACTCCTACTTCGAGACTGCAGGGGAGATGCTCATCAACGGGACGCTCAACAATTCGGTCGGCATCTCCACAACACATGTTCCACTATTTGTGGTGAACGGCAAGCCTTCGATCATATATGTCGGCTCCATAACCTGCATCTGGTGCGCCGCCAACAGGTGGTCGATGGCGCTGGCCCTGTCGAGATTCGGGAACTTCACATACCTGTTTCAGGGATACAGCGCGCTGCAAGACAGCGACGCGCCAACCCTGTACTGGGCGCCAGCCCACTACGCGTCCACGAGCGTCGCGCTAGGCTCGTTCTACAACAGCAAATACATAAACTTCCTTCCGGTGGAGGAGTCTGCGCCAATCACAGGCGGATTCTCCCTGCAGCCGCTCTCGGTGATACAGCAGGACGTGAATCAGACTGGAAATCTTGCGTATACCGACGAGCTGAAATACATAATCGCGATAAACGACTTCGATGGCACCCCATATACGATATGGGGCAATTACGTGGCCGCAGGTGCCGATGCTAGGGCCTTCGGGAACAGCTCGCAGTCGACCAGCCTCCTGAACATGACGCACCAGCAACTGCTTCAGCAGCTTTCCCAGCCGAGCAGCCAGCTCGCGTGGACGGAATACGCGGGGGCGGATTACTACGTAGCGCTGATCTGCAAGTCCATATCCAACGCTGCACCTGTCTGCGGACTTTCTGCGATAAGGAGCATCGAATCGACGCTGAGTTCTTGATATGAAGCAAAAGGTTAGAGTAAAGGCGGGCAGGATCGGCGCCGCGAAAGCGGTCATCGCCTCCCCGGCGTGCGTGCTCGTAGCGCTGCTTTCGGCGGTAGCCTATTATCTCCTGTTCTTCGGCACAGTGACCTACGAGAACAAGGGCATGTTCCTCGCGACTGTTCCGGGCTACCTCATAGGCACGCTCATATTTACCGGAGCTGCGCTCCTCGCGGTCAGCGCATTCGAGGTGCTCAGGTCGTTCCGGATCGCCTCGGCCACCTCGAGCGGGGCGATCGGGGTACTCACCTCCTCGTGCGGGTCACTAATAGCGGGATGCGGCTGCTACTCACCGATACTCTCATCGGCCCTTTACGCGGTCGGGTTCGGGACCATCCAGGTGAGCGAGGTCATTTCCACGCTCGCGGACTACCAGGCCTGGATCATCGTCATTTTTGCAGCGGTGAACCTGGCGCTCATCTACTATCAGCTGGGCAGGATATCGCGCGGGATGAATCTGAAAAAGTAGGGGAGATGGCATGGCTAAAAAAGCGGCAGGGCGCTCAAGGAAATGGCAGAAGCCGGGCCTCAGGGAGAACATCGCGAAGAGCTCCGCGGCCCCCGCCAAAAACGTGGACACCGCACTCATAAGGAAGATGATGAGCTCGGAGTGCAGCGAAAGTAGGCACCTGCTTGTCCCGGACCTGATCTATAAGCTGTCGGACGAGCTCTGCCAACTGGCCTACGGTTCCGGGTTCGATCTCGGAGTCGAGGCATACGAGGATTCAGACAGGACGCTCGACGCCCTGGCTAGGCTGCTCGCGAACGCGGGTCTCGGCCGGACGACCTTCCAGATGTCCGAGTACCGCGGCATAGTCACTTCCTACGGAGTAAAGCCCAACGCCGCGGACCTTGGGACGAACATGCACGACTTCGAGGCGGGAGTCATAGCCGGCTATCTCTCGGCGCACTCGCGTAGGCGCATAGCGGTCACGGAAACCAAGTGCGCGTGCAACGGCTCGGGGTTCTGCCAGTTCGTGGCGTCGCCTTCCGAGCGCGCGGCGGAGCGCACCGGGAAGCCGCTTGCGCTGGAAGATCTGGTGAGGCTGGCGGACCGGAGCATGCGGTCCTACGACGGTCCCGCGACCAGCAAGCCCTACTATTTCCTGCTCAGCAGGCCGCTCACGCTCGAGCCCGTCTTAACCCATGCGTCCCGGCTCGCGTACCTGATCGGGAAGGGACTCGCAGAGTCCGAGCCCCAGTCCGACTTCGAGCGCGGAGTGATGAGGATATCCAGGCACCTCGGCATAGAGAAGGCGAGGGTCGTTAGCGCGAGGGGGAAGGGCAGGGCCATCGAGCTCACCTATGGCCATTACTGCTCCACAGGGGGGTTCGTCGACCTGACGACCGCGATGCTGGCCGGCTTCTCCAAGGGGGTGTTTAATAAAAACATTTACGTTCAAAGAAGGTTAAGCGGCAAGACCAACTATGTGGTGAGGCTATCCCTTCGGGCGGTCCCTGCCAATCGCGAGAGAGTGCAATAATGGACCTTAGCGTTCTGGACCCAATCCTGAATCTTATCCCTAGCGTTAAGAAGCCCGCGGCTCCCCTGTCGTTCAGGCAGAAGTTGAAGTGGACCGTGCTGATAATGGGGGTGTATTTCCTCATGTTCAGCACGCCGGCTGTCGGGGTCAGCATCTCCACGCTCAACCAGCCGCTCATGCAGCTCGTGAGCGTGATATTCGCGGCTAGGATAGGCAGCCTCATAACCGTCGGGATAGGGCCGATAGTGCTAGCCAGCATACTCCTCCAGCTGATAATGGGCACCGGCATAATAAACGTCGACCTCAGCAGCCCAGAGCAGAAATCTAGGTTCCAGAGCATACAGAAGCTGGCGGCAATGGCGATCGCGATCGTGGAGGCGTACATCTTCATACTTACGGGATACGTCCCGATAGCGTCGCCCTCGTTCTTCTGGATAGTCTTCGTGCAGCTCGCGATGAGCGCGGTGTTCATAATCTTCCTTGACGAGGCGATGACGAAGTTCGGCATAACCTCCGGAATCAACCTCTTCATCGCTGGCGGGGTGGCCTATTCCATAGTAGCAGGCACCTCCACCATACTCCTCAACGAGGCGGTCCAGGCCATATCCGCCGGAGGGGCCACAGCGATACCGAACGCCATACTCGCCTTCGGCCCGCTATTCTTCGCGATAGTGGTCTTCCTCATCAGCATATACATATACGACGTAAAGGTCGAGCTGCCCCTGGTCTTCAGCCAGCTCAGGGGCATAGGGGGCAGGCTGCCCATACCCTTCCTCTACGTCAGCGTCCTTCCGGTGATACTCGCCACGTCGTTCGAGCTCAGCCTCACCGTGTGGATGAGAGTGATCGCAGGGGTCACTGGGCCCCTGGCCAACCTCGCCAAGTTCTTCGCGCTGTACCAGGCGGTGCCGACGGGGACAGGAACATCGTCGCTCAACCTGGTGGGAGGCCTCATCTACCTGATATCCCCGCAGTTCCCCGAGCCGTACTCCGTGACCTACGGGGGCGTCGGAGGCTACGGCGCATATTTCACCTACCTGACCACCCACGCCAGCCAGCTCTACCTGCCTCTGGGCGGGGTCATAATGGTGCCCGAAGTCATACACATACTGATCTACACGCTCATACTGGTCGTGCTGGCAGTGCTCTTCGGCAGGTTCTGGATAGAGATGACCGGGCAGAGCCCCAAGAACGTGGCAGAGCAGCTAGGCGACTACGGATGGCAGATCCCTGGGTTCAGGAGGGACCCGCGCGTCGTGGAGGGCGTGCTGAACAAGTACATACCCACGATAACCGTACTGGGAAGCATATTCGTCGCGCTGCTCGCGGCGATGGCCACGCTGACCGGGGCGGTGGGCACGGGAATGGGCATACTCCTCACAGTGGGAATAATGTATTCGGTGTACCAGCAGCTCGAGCAGGAGCACGCCATAGAGGCGTATCCCGCGCTCAACAAGCTGCTGTCCTGAGCGCAAGCGGGGTTTCCCGCCTCGCGCCAGTTCCGTGTAAGCGCAGCCAATCGGAATCGCCAAACCTTAAATAAGATTCACTGGGAAAACTAATTGCAGCTTCGGGGAAGCCGCGGTGCTTTTTGTGACGGATGACCGCTTGGTAGAGCTCGCCAACAGGCTGAGCGGGAAGGTAATCCTCAGTTCCGAGATAACGGGCGGGGACTTGGCTGGGATCGACATCGAATCCCTCATCGCGCACGTGGTTGAGCGCTTCGAGAGCAAGGGCGCCATCGGGGTGCTGAACAGGGACGAGCTCAAGACGATAATAGGGAGCCTGAGCGAGAGGAAGGAGCCCGTGCAGGTGGAGGTCATAAGGTCCAGCGACTTCAAGCCCGCGGCAAAGGAAGTGTCCGCAAGGTTCACCGCCAGGAGCGCGAAGATAGAGAGGACGAACTCGTCCGTGAGCGACTTCGTCGACTACTTCAGGGACCGGTTCGACAAGATGAAGGGCATAATGAAGGGATACGGAAACGGCTACGGCGGGACCGTCGGGATAGGTTCCGTCAAGCAGTATATCAGCGGGAGGGAAATGGGAATCATAGGGCTGGTCTACGACAAGATAGTCACTAGGAACGGCCACATAATGCTGACGCTGGAGGACGAGGGCGGCACGGCGAAGGTGCTGGTCTACAAGCCGCAGAGCAAAGGGAGGGATCCGTCGAACGAGCTCTTCGATTCAGCGTCGAAGGTCGTGAAGGATGACATAATATATGTCAGGGGCAAGGTATCGGGTCCGTTCTTCATAGCGAACAAGCTCGCATGGCCCGAGGTCCCTATCCGTGTCAGGAAGAGGTGCGAGGACGACATAGCGATAGCCCTGCTCTCGGACATACACGTCGGAAACAAGCTTTTCCTGGAGAAGCAGTTCGGGAAGTTCCTCGAATGGCTGAACGGGGGGGTCGACAGCAGGAAGGACCTGGCGGGCAAGATAAAGTACCTCGTCATAGCGGGGGACCTGGTCGACGGGGTGGGCGTGTACCCCGAGCAGGACAAGGAGCTGAGCATAGACGACATATACAAGCAGTATTCGGTGTTCTTCAACTTCATGGAGAGCGTACCCGACTACATAGAGGTATTCGTGATGCCTGGGAACCACGACGCCGTCCAGAGGGCGGAGCCGCAGCCGCAAATAGGGAAGAAGCTGGCCGGGGATTTCGCCAGGGCGAACATCCACTCGGTGGCCAACCCCTGCTACCTCAACCTCCACGGGGTGAAGGTGCTCTCTTACCACGGCACCTCCCTGGACTCGATGATACAGAATATCCAGGGGTGCAGCTACTCCAACGCCACCTCCGCGATGAAGGAGATATTGAAGAGGAGGCACCTCTCGCCCATATACGGGGGAAACGTAGTTACCCCGAGCAAGAGCGACAGCCTGGTGATAGACGAGGTGCCCGATATACTGCACATGGGCCACATACACAAGAACGGCTACGACGAATATCACGGGACGGCGCTGGTTAACAGCGGTACGTGGCAGGCAAGGACGTCGTTCCAGATAAAGCAGGGCCACATACCCACTCCGGCGCTGCTCTCAGTGTACGATGCGCGGACCACGAGCCTGCTCCAGGTGGATTTCAACAGTTAGGGTGATGCTTTGGACACAGAATCTTATTTCAAGGAACTCGAGGAGAAGTTCCAGGAGGCGTACGTGGTGGCCACCAACGCCAGGGCGAGGGGGTACGACCCACGCGACAGCGTGGAGATACGCGTGGCACCGGATCTCGCGGGGAAGGTGGAGGGGCTGATGAACGTGAAGGGCCTGGCCGAGCTGATATCGAAGCACCAGGAGGGGAAATCCAGGGCCGAGCTCGCCTTCGCCATGGTGAAGGAGATCTGCACCAACCACGACTTCGACGGATACGAGGCCTTCGAAAGGATTCTGCTTGCGGTGAGGACAGGCCTCGCGATATACACCGAGGGCATACTCGTCGCGCCGACGGAAGGGGTCCAAGGGATAGGTCACTTCAGGAACCAGGACAACTCGGACTACATCTCAGTAATCTACGCGGGCCCAATAAGGAGCGCGGGAGGAACGGCGGTCGCACTGTCCGTCGCGTTCGCGGATCTCGCTAGAAAATACTTCAACATCGGGGAGTACAAGGTCACTCCCGACGAGACGGAGCGCTACATAGAGGAGGTGGAGCTCTACCACACGAGGGTCGTGGGCCTGCAGTACAAGCCGAGCGCAGAGGAGATCAAGACCGTGGTCGGCAACTGCTCGGTGTGCATCGACGGCCTTCCCACGGAGGATATGGAGGTGAGCGTGCACGCCAACCTGTCAAGGACGCAGTACGACGGGAAGAGCGTCGGCATAACGAACAGGATAAGGGGCGGGGTCCCGCTCGTGCTGAGCAGCGTGGTCATGAAGGCGAAGAAGGTGCTGAAGGAGCTGGGCAAGACTGAGATCGACTGGAGCTGGCTAAACGGGATTATCGCGGTGAACAAGCAGGATAAGAAGGACGGCGAGAAGGAGAAGGACAGCAAGGCGGCGTTCCTGGACGAACTCGTGGCAGGCAGGCCGGTGCTGGCGTACCCCAAGCACATAGGCGGGTTCAGGCTCAGGTATGGCAGGAGCCGGACGACGGGGATAGCCGCCAAGGGGTTCAGCCCAGCGACCGCAATACTGACCGCGGAATACATAGCCATAGGCACGCAGCTGAAGGTGGAGCTGCCGGGAAAGGGCTGCGTGGCGGCCCCGGTGGACACGATAGAAGGCCCGTTCGTGAGACTGAAGTCGGGGGAGGCGCTGAGGGTAGACGATGCGGAGACGGCGCAGGCGCTAAGGGAAGAAGTGGCTGAGATAATATCGATGGGCGACATACTGATAACCTACGGCGACTTCAGAAATACGAACACACCGCTGCAGCCCAGCAGCTATGTGGAGGAGTTTTGGGAGGCGCAGCTCAATGCCGCGGCGAAAGAGCGCCCCGCGGTCGACCACAGAAGGATAAGCTTCAGGGACGCGTACGCGCTGTCGCTCAAGCATGGCATACCGATCCATCCGAAGTTCCTGTTCGAGTTCCAGGCAGTCAGCAAGGAGGACCTCGCGTCGCTCGCGGCGGCGATAGCGGGCGCCACTGCGTCAGCACCCGCAGGCCTTTTCGATTTGGACAGGATAGAGCTACCGTCCGGATTGGAGGGGGTCAAGCGCACACTGGAGCTGCTCAACGTCCCGCACAAGGTGATTGACGGGAAGATAGTCGTCAATGACGGGTTCGCGCAGAGCCTGCTGGCGTCGCTGGGCTTCGTCAGCCGGGACGGGAAGCTGAACACCGAGGACAGCGTCATGGAGAGGTATGCCGAGGAGTGCGCGGACGCGCTGGCGCTGGTCAACAGGCTCGCGCCATTCAAGGTAGCCAAGAGGTCGACGTTCATCGGAGCGAGGATAGGCAGGCCGGAGAAGGCCAAGGAGAGGCTGATGAAGCCCTCTCCAAACGTCCTTTTCCCCATAGGCGAATTCGGGGGGAAGGGAAGGAACCTGTCCAATGCCTACGTCTACGACGCGAACCGGTTCGGTAGGCAGAGCATAAAGGTCGAGATCGCGAGGTACAAGTGCAGCTCCTGCGGAGTGCCGCTGGACGGGCCGTACTGCTATAACTGCGGGATCCACGCTTCCATAGAGAGGAAGTGCCCGAAGTGCAATTCAGTGGGAGATGGAAGGAAATGTGCTGTCTGCGGCTCCGAGACGGTGGCCTACGCGGAGAAGAGCATAGACTTCGCGCGCCTGGTGGCGAGCGCGAACACGAAGCTGGGCGTGTCACACCTTCCCAAACAGGTAAAGGGCGTGCGCGGCCTCATGAACCGCGACAAGATCGCCGAGCCCCTGGAGAAGGGGATACTCCGCGCGATGCATGGCGTGTACATATTCAAGGACGGCACGGCAAGGTTCGACGCCACCGATCAGCCCCTCACGCACTTCTATCCGAAGGAGATGGGCGTCACCGCGGAGCAGCTCAGGGGCCTTGGGTACGACAAGGACGCGAGCGGGGCCGAGCTCGCGAGCGACGAGCAGCTGGTGGAGCTGAAACACCAGGACGTCATAATGAACAAGCGCGGAGCCGAGTACCTGCTCAACGTGGCCAAGTTTGTGGATGACCTGCTCCAGAGGCTCTACGGGCTCGAGCCGTACTACAACGCGTTCAGCGCGCAGGACATGTTCGGAAAGCTCGTGCTGACGCTCGCCCCGCACACGTCATGCGCAGTGCTCAACAGGATAGTCGGCTTCACGGACGCCAACGTGGGCTTCGCGCATCCGTACACCATCGCCGCGAGGAGGAGGAACTGCGACGGGGACGAGGACACGACCATGCTGCTGCTCGATGCGCTCATAAACTTTTCCAAGGACTACCTCCCGACGAACATAGGTGGCACGATGGACGAGCCCCTGCTCCTGTCCACAAGGATCCGGCCCGAGGAGGTCGACAACGAGGTCCATTCCATGGAGGTGGCCGGATCGTACTCGCTGGAGTTCTACGAGAAGACGATGGCAGGCGCATCGCCTTCCGAAGTGCAGGTCGAGCTGGTCGAGAACAGGCTGAACGGGCACGGCGCGTTCAGCGATCTGCGTTTCACACACGAGTCCACGATAGATGCCATAAGGCTCTCGCCCAAGCGCAGCTATTACACCCAACTGGAGACGATGGACGAGAAGATAGAGGCGGAGTTCAAGCTCATGGACATGCTCAGCTCTATAGACAAGAGGGACACCGCCAAGCGGCTGATCATGAGCCACTTCATACCCGACCTGATAGGCAACATGCACTCGTTCTCCAAGCAGAGGTTCAGGTGCGTATCCTGCAACGCTAAGTACAGGCGCGTTCCGCTCGTCGGGAAGTGCACTCGCGACGGAGGAAAGCTCCTGCTCACGATATCCAAGGGCAGCATAGAGAAGTACCTCGACACAGCCACCACACTCGCCAATAGGTACGACTTGGACAACTACACCAAGCAGAGGATTGCGCTGATAAAGGACGAGATAGACGCGGTCTTCGGGAGCTTCGCGCTCAATGCAGAGGAGAACCAGGGCCAATTCAACCTAGTGAAGTTCCTGTAGGGCCTGGCCGCGGCTATTCTGCGTTTACGGACTTTACCGCTCCCTCCAATATGTCTAGTCCCCTTTCTACGTTCTCTTTCGACATGGTTATCGGGGGAATAATCCGTATCGCTGACTTGCCAGCCGGCAGGAGGAGAAGTCCCCTGTTGAAGCACTCGAATATCACCGTGTTCCTGGCCTTATCTGCGTAATCCTTTGTATCCTTGCTCTTCACGAGCTCCATCCCTATCATGAGCCCTATTCCCCTTACGTCACCCACAATCTCATACCTCTCCCTCATTTCATGGAGCCTTTTCATGATAATCGCCCCTTTGGTCTTGACCTGCCCTTGTAGGTCCCGCATGTTCCTTTTGACATAGTCCAGGGAGGCATTGGCAGCTGCGACCGCAAGCAGATTCCCGCCGAAGGTGTTAGCATGGGCCCCTCGCGGTATGTCCCCGAGCGACCTCCGCGTCACAGTGGCGCCGAAAGGAAGTCCTCCTCCAAGCGCCTTTGCCATGCTATAGATGTCTGCCTCAATCCCGAAATTGTCTAGCGCGAGGAACTTGCCCGTCCGCATGTAGCCCGACTGGACCTCGTCAGCCACTAGGAGAATTCCATTGTCGCTCGCGAGTTTCCGCAGCTCTCTCATGAACGACTTCGGGGGCACTATATATCCGCCCTCCCCCTGCACGGGCTCGACGAATATTGCAGCCACCTCTTCAGGCGCGACCTCCTTCTCAAGTATCACATCCTTCAATTGGGATATGCAGAACCTGCTGCACTCCTCCGCGTCGCCGTAAGGGAACCTATAGGAATAGGGGTAAGGCGCGTGGATTACCGAATTGAATGGTCCGAAGTGCTCCCTTTGTACCTTGTTTGATGCCGTCAGGCCCAGAGAGCCCTGAGTCCTGCCATGGAAAGCATTGTAAAAAGAGATGACGTACTGCCTCTTCGTGAATATCTTGGCGAACTTTATCGCTGCCTCGTTCGCCTCGGTGCCCGAGTTCGAGAGGAAGACGCGCCCGAAACCGTTGGGGAACATCGTAATGAGCTTCTCCGCGAACCTCACAGGATGCTCGGAGTAGAAATCTGTGAATGCGGGGTGCATTAGCCTGTCGACCTGGGCCTTTACCGCATTTCTAATCTCCGCGTTGGCATTCACGCCTAGGTTGTAGACTGAAATGAAGCTCGAGAAGTCTATGAACCTGTTGCCTGAAACGTCATAGGCGTAATCCCCTCCTCCGTGATCAGACACAAAAGTATGCTTCGGGAAAGGCCCGCGGGTCGTAGTCAGCATGACCTTGCTGTCCCTTTTGATCACGTCGCTTATCCTCCTATCGATCTTTACGCGCATCAAATTCAGTGTAGATTCAGAATAAAGGTTATTATTGCTTGCTGACCTGCGCTGGAGAGAAGAGCTGCCACGGCGTGCCAGTCCGCTCGCGGATCATATGATATTTTCTTTCACTCCGTAATTTACCAGCTTCGCCAACTGCAGGAGGTTTTCCAACATTGCCTTGATTCGTGTCTGCGTTTCGGCGTCGGTCAACTTGCCGTTCTGGTCGAACTTGGTGTCTGCATAAGGAACCAGCACAACGGGCTTGTTCAGCACAAATGCGTTGAGGTATGAGAGTATGTGGCGAAGATGATACTGCGCCACCACCCCTCCTCCGAGCTCTGTGGATGCGCTCAAAATGCCTACGGCTTTTCTATCCATGGAATTATTCCCGTACGGCCTAGATATCCACTCCAACGCATTCTTGAGCACCGCAGGCACAGTATTGTCGTATTCTGGAGTCGCTATGATGATGGCATGCGCGGCCATTATCTTCGCCTTGAATTCCTTGACCTGTTCCGGAAGGTTATTCTCCAAATCGCGGTTGAATGCGGGGATGCCTTCAATCGTGCACTTTTCAACGGTTACCCCGCTAGGCGCTAGCGCCTTAACGGCGTCAATCAGCATGCCGTTGTAAGACCTCTTGCTTATGCTCCCTGAAATCGCCAGTATCGTGATTTCTCCTTCCATTTTTCCACCTCTCAAATTCTCCAATAATCGGAATAACTGCCTGTGCACATATAAATATTAGAGCCGTAGCCGGAGAAAGCTCCGGCCCTTTAAAACACGAGGAGCACCTACCGGCTCATATCTTGAGCGTGAGGCGGCTTTCGCCGCCCCTATTCCTGGGTGATGCCAGCTCTTTACTGGCAGCACTATATGGGAGTGCAAGTTTATATATTTTACTCAAAGTAAAGAAAGGGCATTGGATATAAATATTTTACTCATGTAAATAAATCAAAAGAAAGAGCGCGACCGACGCTATAAAAACAGGTATGGCATTTTGCCATCGGCATAGCCGCTTCTATTTTTGGGTGATAGCATGAGAGTTAGTGGAAAGAATGGAAGAACGAAGGGAAATCTGGAGGAGGCAGTATCGGAGCTTGTGGCGCAGTACGCGAGAACGAAGCGCGAGGAAGAGACGGCAAGGGAATACGGATCCGTAATAAAAGGGATCGCTGAAGCAACTCGCGAACTCGCGAACGCTGCCGTCGTGGCTGCAGAGTGCGGCAAGATGGCGCGCTACAGGCGCTACGAGGCCAGGTATTACGTAAGCAGCAGGGGAGTGAACGGGAACCTGGTACGTAGCTGGGAGGAGGAAAAACCTGATGAGGAAGCAACTGGGGCCGATGCCCCTTCCTCCCCCGAGGTCGGACGCGTAATGCTTATTCTGAAACGGGCCATACGCAAAGTGATTTCTGGCGGAACGCCAGTCCGAAATTAATATTTTTGGCTTTACAATAGAAACATGCTAAGGATCGGCTACCACGTTTCCATATCCGGGCGCATTGATCTGGCCTTCGACAGGGCGAAGGAGAGCGGTTGCACTGCCATGCAGGTATTTCTGAGCAATCCTAGGGGATGGGGCGCAAGGGAACTGACCAGGGAGGAAATAGACGCGTTCAGATTGAAATCGAGAAGCTTCGGGATATCGCCCGTGCTTGCGCACATGACGTACCTGCCGAACATCGCCTCTCCGAACGAGTTCGCGTACAAGAAATCCTTAGAAGCGCTGGGTTTCGCGCTTGGGAGATGCCATGAGCTTGGTATAAGTCACATAGTTACCCATCTCGGAAGCCACGTGGGGAAAGGAAAAGAGGAGGGCTTCTCGCGGATAGTTTCTGCGTTCAGTGCAGTCCGCGACGCTGCGAAGGGAATGTCTATTCTGCTGGAGAATGAAGCTGGACAGAGGAACAGCGTGGGTTCGCGCCTTGAAGATCTTTCAGAAATCCACGACAGAGTGAGGGATGAAGTGCCGAATCTGGATGTCGGCTTCTGCATAGATACCTGCCACCTTTTCGAAGCTGGCTACGACCTGAGGAAAAGCGAGGTGGTGGGAGAGATATTTGACGCGCTGGGCAGGCCGAACATAAAGGCAATACACCTGAACGACGCGCGATACGAGCTGGGGCGCGGACTGGACCGGCATGAGAACATAGGCAAGGGCCACATTGGCATAGGCGGGTTCAAGACATTTCTCAATTTTGACAGGGTGAAGAACCTACCGATGATAATGGAGACCCCGTGGAGGAGCCCCGCGTCCGACATGCAGCAGATAAGGCTGGTCGAGCGCCTGATAAGGTAAGACTTCGCGTTTCCGTCTGCATGCGCAGCTAATTTTTCTGTTTCAGATTTCTTCTTGGGTGTTATCTATGTTTTTCAAAAATCACGATGAGATAAGGTTGGGGAAGGTCGTTAGGGAGCTTCGGCTCAAGGGCTTCTTCGGAAGCGTCAGGTGGAAATGGCGCAGGGTGCACTTCAGGAACGCCTCCCTGTCCCTAAACCGCTCGCTCAACTCCCACATAGTCTTGGTCGGCGAGAGTGGCAGCGGCAAGTCAAACGCCTGCAAGACACTGCTGCGCGAGATTGCGGCAAAGGGGGCGAGCTTCGTAGTATTCGACGCGCACGACGAGTACGTCGGTCTGGCAGAGTCCCTCGGCGCAGACGTCTATGACGCCACCTACACAGGAATGAACCTGTTCGATATGCCCGGCAGGAGCGACAAGGAGAAGGCGAGCGAGACGTCCGGGACGCTCAGGCGCATACTCGGACTAGGCCACATGCAGGCTTACCTGCTCTACAAGGCCATACTCTATACCTATCAGATATCAGAGTCAAGGGGCCGCGAGCCGGGAATGCGCGACCTTATGTACACGATAAAGGTATTCGAGAGGCACGCGAAGGGCAGTGAGCTCAGCGTGCTGCGCTCGCTGGAGCACAGGCTGACGCCCCTGTCGCTCAGCGCCCATTCGGGCAGCGTGAAGGCCGATGCGCTGATGCGCGCCAGGAGCGTCTTCGCGCTCGGCCGGCTCGGGAATGCCGAGGCGCAGGCAGTCTACATTGAGGGCTTCCTGAGGAAGCTCTATGAGGCGATGCTCGCGGGCGAGAAGAGCAAGTCGACGCGCTTTTTCGTTGTCATAGAGGAGGCGGGCAAGCTTGGCGACGGATCCATGCTCGCGCGCCTTGCCGCCGAGGGCAGGAAGTACGGGATAGGCATCGTGGTGGTTGCGCAGCGCGCCAAGGCCCTGGACAGGGAGATAAGGAGCAACGCCGAGCTCTTCGCGGCGTTCTACCAGCGCGAGCCGGAGGAGTTGAACTACGTCGCTAACATAATAGCAAGCGGGAACGAGCTCAACAGGTTCACCGAGGTGAAGAAGGCGCTACGCAACCTGGGGCGCGGGATGGCCGTGGTGACGAGGAGCAGGGGAGAGCCCCAGGTGGTGAGATTTGCTCCGTGCGAGTGCGCCGAGCGCAGCCTGAGCCTTGACCTAGTCAGCGCTTCGAGAGAGGCCACCGGGAAGGGAGAGCTCTACGGAAAGCTTGTCGCGAAGGGATTCGCCGAAACCGAGATAGCCAAAAGGGCAAGGAGGCTCATAGAAACCGGGACGCTACGCTATCACGTGGTGCCAGATGGAGAATATCAGGGAGTCTGGTACATTGCGATGCCCAAGAACAGCGCCGAGCACGAAGTGATGGTCAGCTTGATGAGCCGGCATCTGCGCGAGCACGGAATAAGGAACAGGATATACAACAGCTCCTTCGGGCCCGACATAATAGTGTTCGCGCAGGGAGGGAAGCGCGCGGCCATCGAGTACGAGACCGGATCCAAGAAGACCGAGGAGACCGAGAGGATGCTGGAGAGGCGCAAGAAGCAATACGGCAAAATCGTAGTCGTAGTGAACGACGCGTTTTACGGAGAGTATTCAAAGCTTCAGGGAGTGGCTGTCGTTAAGGCGTCGGAAGTATTCGATATGCTCACCAAGGAGTTCTCGGTCATAACCGAGCTCACTTCATCGCAAGCGCAGGGCCGCGATGCCGTCAGCTCCGCGCCTGGTCCTGGATGAACTCTGAGGCTGCCCTAGCCACTTCCTCCGGGTGCATGTAATGAGGCACATGGCCCGCACCCTTCACCACCACCAGTCTGCTCCCCGCTATGTATTCGTTGAACAGCCTTGCGTACTTTATCGGAATGGTGCTGTCCTGCTCCCCCCAGAGAACAAGCGCGGGCTTAACGATGGATCCAAGGCTCTCTCTCGTAAGGTATTCTTCCTTACGGTCGGTCCTCAAGGAGCTTTCCAATACCCGCTCGTCGAGCCCGAGCATCCTCGCCTCCCTGCGCCACCCCTCCTTGAACTCTTCGCCTCGGTTCTCCCTTGCAATGTCTTCGTAGTGGTCTTTCAGTCCCACCGAGTCCTCTAGCATCACGCCCCTTCCCTCGAACTTACCTTGCGCTATCGAGGCAGCTATCCATCCCCCATATGAGTGGCCGAACAGGTAGCAGCCCCCCAGCCCCTCAAGGATCATGAATTCGGAAACCATGCGGACCTGGATTGCGACGGAGTAATCCACCTTCGGAGCATCGGACTTCCCATGGCCGAGCAGGTCCAGGAGGCAGACGTCCAACCCAGAGTCCAGTTTCTCCAGCAGTCTTGCCCAGGTCTGCGTGCTCGCCGCGAACCCGTGGAGGAACAGCACCACTGCCCCGCTCCCCCGCCTGCGCTTGTAGTGCACCCTGCCCAGGCTGGTTTCGCAGAACAGATCCTCCAGATCCTCATACAGCACGCAATCAGCCGCGCAGATATGTCTCCTTAATTTAATATTCCTGCAGGGTCACGCACTGCTCAGCAGCCTGCGGAGCAGCGGCACGGTGCCCAACTCGTCGCTCAGTCTCCCATAGGCGTAGCCTGTCCACCGCCTTCCGAAAGGAACGCCTATCGCTACTCGGTAGCCGAGGCTGGCCAACTCCTCAGCATATTTGCTCTTCACTCCGATTGGAATCTCATAGGTCACTCTCTTCCGATAGGACCTGCCGAGCAGCATGGCCTCGTCCATTATCCCAGGATCATGCGTCGCGATCGTGAATGCCTTAGCGCTCCTGAACAGGTATCCCATGAGCCTCGTGTAGCTTGAATCGATCTCGCTTTTTGTGGTGAAAGCCACTCTCCTGTTTCCCGGAGACCCTTTTACGAGCCTTATTACTGCGCCGTCGCCAACCAGCGACCTCATGTCCTGCTCCGTCCTCCTAAGGCATGCGCGGAGGCTTATCCCCACGCCGCCCTTTCCCATCTGCCTCCGGTAGATCGCCACTGTCGCGTCGGCAGTCTCGTGCGATTCCGCGCCCAGCCAGACGAACACCCCCTGCTTTCTGGCCCTGTTAGCGATGCTCTCATAGCTCCTCCTCGCAAGTACTCTGCTCGTATCAAGCCCGAGTTGCGTGATTCCGAGGGAAATTTCAGAATCCAGCTCGCTCCTCCCTATCGCCTTTATCAGGCGCTGGTAGGTCGATACTACGTCCGCCACGGCCCATTTTTCGCTAGACCTACCACCAAGATAGCTTATCACCGCGGTCTCACGTAGCGATTTCAGGTCAGCCGCTCTGTCCACAGCGTCCTTTATCCGCGCGCCGGCTACCCACCTGCCTGCGAACGCCTTCTCGGCGATTCCATCTATGTCGAACTTTGATTTCATCGCATTCATTTTAGCATTAGATTTAAATATGTGCTATTGTAAAGTCTCCTTTACCTAAAGGACAAGATAAAGATGGTTTCAAAATCGAAACCGCTTCCGATAAGTGCGGCACTGACTGCGACAGGTTGCTCTGTTCCAGCCGAACCTAATTCTGGCGCTAATCGCGATCATTACTGAAACGAGGCTACGTGATGTTGGGACCACATCTAACAATGGATCTGTACGGCTGCGATGCGCATGCGCTCAGCTCCAAGGAGCTGATATACGTAATGCTCGACGAGCTTCCGGGTTTGCTGAAGATGCGCAAGATAACGAAGCCGCAGATACTGCCTTATGGAGGGACGAAAGGCACGTTCGACAGGGGAGGCATATCCGCATTCGTGATAATCGCGACATCCCACATAAGCATACACACGTTTGTCCGCCAGAGGTACGCATCGATAGACATCTTCTCGTGCAAGGAGTTCGACGCTGGAAGGGCCGCGGCGTACGTCTCATCGAAATTCGGCGCGAAGAGAATGGAATCCAATCTCCTTTCCCGCGGAAGGGAGTTTCCGAAGGACGTTATCAAGTCCGGCGCAATCGTGGCGCGAGACAGGAAAAAGGAGGAGGCAAAGGCGCCCCGTGCAGAACGATAGAGCGGAGCGGACAGGCATCGCATGCGCCGCATCGCGATAATCAGTGAAAAAGAAGTGTTAAGGTGTGGTGGGTGGGGATAAGAAGAATATGCACCTTAACACAGGCTAACTAATTATTCATTAATGTTTAAATACCTTTCGGAAAAAATTATTGGATTGCGCAATTTTTGCAGGTTCCATTCCTCGAAAGAATTCGACGTCAAAACATTAATTCCGCGCAGCGACCTACCACGGGACGCTCTTTATCTTCGCCCTGTGCGCCATGATGTTGGTGGCCTTGTGGAGCACGCCCGTAAGCACGGCGATTACCAGCAGGCCAGGAATTCCATAAGGCGAAGACAACAGGTCGGAGAATGGCAGCGCGAACGCAAGCGCGAACGCAAGGAAGAGGTACTGATCGAACAGAGCCCAGCTCGATCCCTCTTTCTTACCGATTCTTCTCTTCATGAAACTGCCGAACAGGTCTCCCGCATGCGTACCAAGCGTCAGCATGACTCCGATGAGCAGCATGCTCGGAAGGAACGCCGACTCAAGCGCGGCTACGATGAATCCCGCCGCAATTCCGGCCAGCAGCCCCCTTATCGTCTTATGGCTGCCGAAGATCGGCTTCCCCCCTATCTTCCTGCCGAAATCTACCGGCTTCCCGCCGCCGAAAATTACCGGCGCCCCGTTCGCGACCCACGCAGGGAGTATGAATATTATCGGATATACCAGGACGCCGTAGATCAAGTCAGATAGCATAATAGCCCTACTTTCTGGTTATCCTGCCCTGCGCGGAGCGCTTGGATCCCCCGCCCTTGAAATCCTGGCCCTTCAGCCTCTCGCTGACCAGCTCCGCCGCATTGGCCTTTGACGAGACGCCGGTCATGCAGACCACGTCACCCTCCCTGTTCTTAAGAAGCACCGCGCAGTCGCTATTCCTCTTTACGAGCAGGTCGGCTATCCTGACCATCATCTTCCTGTCCACATCCAGCTCCCTCTCTATGAGCTCGCCGTCCTCGATCGACTCCGCGATGCTGTAGGCTAGCAGGTCGCGGCCCTTCTCCAGCTCCTTGTGCATGGCCCTGTTCTCGTTCTGAAGCTCCTCGAGCCTCTTGTCCAGGAGGAGGGGCTCAGAGTTCATAGCATCAGCAAGCCTCCCGAGCTCTCCGTGCTCCTCGCGGAAGAGCCTGAGCGCGGCCGGCCCCGCGACGAACTCTATCCTGTCCACCCCGTCGTGTATCCGGGCAGTGCTGATTATCTTGACCATCCCGACATAATTCTCCCTCCCGACCGCGTGCAGACCACCGCAGGCCTCCGCGTCGATCAGGTCATTGTCCAGCGTCCTTATGGTGACGATGCGCATGCTCTTCGATGGCGCGCCGTGGCCCTGGTAGATGGAGAAGCCGTACTTGGATTCCGCGTCCCCCCTGCTCATCTCCACCGCGCTGACCCTTATCCCATTGAAGAGCCACGAGTTGACGAGATCCTCCATGGCAGCGACCTCCTTATCATCGAGTTTTTCGTAGTGCGCTATGTCGATGTGCGCCTTCCCGTATTCCTTCTTGGCGCCTTCCTGCCACGCATGCTCTCCCAGGACCCTCCTCGCGGCCGCGCTTATGAGGTGGGTGGCCGTGTGGTGCGCGATTATGGATTTCCTCCTCTCCTCATCCACCACCGCCTCGACATTATCCCCTTTCTTGAACTTGGTGTCCTTCTCTGCCACGTGCACCACGACGTCTCCGATCTTCTGCACGTCGACGACCCTCACGCCGCCCACCGTGCCCGTGTCGGAGGCCTGCCCCCCGCTCTCTGGGTAGAAAGGCGTCTTGTCGAGCGCGAAGTACCTGCCCTTGGAGAACACTACCCTGGCATCGGCCTTTGTGGCGAAATCGTAGTACAGCTTCTGCGTTCCCTTAAGGGACGCGGGAAGCGCGATGTCGAGCTTCTTCGCCTTCTCCCTGCCTGCGGAGTTGTCTGCGATGATGTCCATGTAGACGTTCTCCGGAAGCCTGACCTCCACCCCCCTTTCGTCAGCCACCCGGGTTATGAGCTCGGGGGTTATCCCGCTGCTCTCGTAGAGCGTCCTTACCTGCTCCTTGCTTATGGTGTCGCTCTTGTCCAGTAGGAGCTCTATGGCCCTCTTCGCGCTCTCCCGGGTCTTGCCGTACCTCGCCCTCTCTACCTCCACGACCTTGTCGAACGTGTCGAGCCTTCCGTGCAGTTCGGGGTATGTGCCTTTGAGCTCCCCAGCGACCATGCGCGCGAGCGTCTGCATGTCGATGTCGAGCTTGTAGGTGTCGATGAAGTCTAGTGCCCTCCTGAGTATGATGCGCAGGTTGTATCCGCCTCCGACGTTGGAAGGGAGCGATCCGTCGGTGATGGCGAACAGCAGCGTCCGGGTGTGGTCGACGGTCGCGTACAGCGCCTGCATCGGCTTTATCTTCCTCTCGTAGTCCCTCTCGCTTATCCCGGTGCGCTTCAGTATCCCCTTCTCGACCGCGCTCACGTTGCTGACCTCGTCGCGATTGAGCTCTCCGCCGTGCACCGCGAACCTGCCGTAAAGCTCGTGGTCGAACTCGACGTCCACCTGCTTCCGTACCTTTGAAAGGGTCCCGCTGAAGGCGGCCTCGTACGCGTTGCTGTGCCCTGTGTAGAACCAGAGGGCCCTCTCGAACCCCCAGCCCACGTCGACTACCTTGTTCGTGAGCTCGCGCACCTTCCCGCCAGCGAGCTCGAACTGCGTGAATACGCTGTTGACTATCTCGAGGCCTCCCGAGAAGCTCTCCAGGCACGGGCCGAACTCAGAGAAGTCGCCCATCGCCCATACGTCCTCGTGGTAGCTTATCTCATCCTCAGGTATCCCTATGACCTTGGTGAGGAAGTCGAAATTGAGCTCTATCGCGCGGTCGCGCCAGTAGCCCTCCTTCGGATAGTTGAAGGCGGTCTGGTTGGCCATCATGAACGACGTGAAGTGCGATCCAGTTACTCCGACGTTCTCGGTGTCGTTGAACCGAAGGCACATCTGCGGCACCATCAGCGGGTTCGCCCCGTACTCGAAGCCCATGAACCCGTTCTCGAGCCGCTGGAAGTCCTGTATCCCTGCAATCGTGAAGTACAGGTCCGGCCTCCACCTGCTCACGACAGGATACCTCTTCACGATCTCGTGGCCATTGTCCTTGAAGAACTTCGCGAACCTCTTCCAGAAGTCGGAGTAGCCGATGTGTTGCGGCCTGTCCTTGAAGAAGCTGTAGCTGTTGTGCGAAGAGTCCCCGCAGTTGTCGGTGTCGGAGATGCTCCAGAAGTTCATGCCGCAGTATTTGCACGTGCGTCGCCTGAAGCCGCGATCCCCGAACAGCTTGCTGTGGTAGTATTTCCTGTAGTCCTTGGCGAATTCTCTCTTCAGGTAGTCCTTCCTCAGTCCTCCACGCTGCGCTACCAACACGCTATCTATCCCTTCCACCACACTTTGCACTCGTTCCCGAAGAACCTGCAGAAGTTGCACTTCCTCGTCTCGCTCTCTGGCACCGGCGCGCTCTCGCGCTTCCCGAGCCAGAATCCCATCGCATAGACAAGGTCCTTGCCCATGGCCTCCTCAGTGTAGTCGACGTCTATGCTGGCTATCTGCTTTCCGCTGAACCTGTCGACGTAGGCGACCTCCAGCCTGTCGCTGAGCTCCGGCATGCTGCATATCTCGTTGAACATCTTCTTATACATTTCATGCGTGTCGAGCATCTCGTCCTGTATGCCCATAGCCACGAGCTCCCTCCTGAAAGCGTCCGACAGGCCGGACTTCCCTGGCGCGACCCCGTAGACCGCGGAGAAGTTCTCGTAAGCGTACCTCTTCGACCTTATGTCTTCCATCATCTTCCTGTAGAGCATGACCTGGACGATGTGCGGCCTAGTGTAGCTGCCCTCGAGCTTCCTTCCTGCCTCTGTGGTCTTCCGCTCGACCACTTGGATCCTCCCATCCTTGAGCCTCATCTCATCTATCTGCCCTGAGATGCGGTATCCGTTCACGGACCCGTAGACCCTGAACTCCCTGCACACGCCCTTCCTTTTCAGGGAGTCGAGCGACATGACGTTCTCGTACGCGGTCTTGTACATGTAGTCCTTGAACGTGACGGGCTCTATAGTCAGGGGCACGTACACCTCCTCCTGGAGCGCCTCGTGGACCTGCCTGCCCTTCGCCATCTCCTTCGTGTACTTCCTGCCGTGGATGCAGCTGAGCTCCATCTGCCTCTCGCACCAGAACTGGTTGGCTATGTCCGTTACCCTTATCGAGGTCTTCTTCAGCCTGCCAAGCACGCTAGCCTCCGCCATATGGAATCGTCCCTACAAAACAGATCAGACCGCCTATCTCTCGTCATAGCATAGCTCAGCGATCTTAGTCATCATATGAGCTTTTATTTATTGATGAAACTTAATAACCCTATGCAGCTTCTCGACAGATACGACCTCTTCATCTTCGATTGGGACAACACCCTGAGCAGCTCCACCGCACCCATCAGGGCGATGCAGCTCGTGAAGAAGGACGTCCTGCTGTGGTACGCCAGGACGCACAGCGAGAAATACAGGAAGGAGCTCACCCTGAAGATGGACGACATGCTGAACAAGGCGGCCGAGAACAACTTCTACGCGAAGCTGTACGACACCTACTCGCGCTTCTTCAGGCCCGGCCTCAAGAGCGGGGCTCTCGATGTCCTGAGGCTGCTGAAGAGGAACGGGAAGAAGGTGGCGATATTCAGCGACGCTAGGACGTACCGCCTTTTCAGCGAGACGCGGGGCCTGGGCGTGCTGAGGTACGCGGACCTTGCGCTGGCGGCCGAGTCGATACACTATTACAAGCCTAATCCGGCTGGGCTCCTGCTGATAATGGACAGGTTCAAGGTATCCAAGGCGAAGACGGTGTACATCGGAGACATGGCCTCGGACATCCTGACCGCGAAGTTCGCGGGCGTCGACTCCTGTGGAGTGGCGGACGGCCTGGACCCGTACGACGGCCTGAAGTCCGCCGGTGCCAGTCACATGTTCAGGAATATGAGCGGCCTGCTGAGCACGCTTGAAGCGTAATCGCGCGCCGGCGTCTTTTCCCTTCGCAAATCACACAAACATTTATAAGAGATTCAAATCATATAAATTGACGCAGACAGTACTGTTCTGCAGAAGATGGATTGAATGAGAAGTGAAAATGAAGAAGAGGGCGGAAGAGGAGGAGAAAGGAGAGGAATGAACCCCAACTACTTCCTGCCAAAACCTGTGAAAGTAGGGGACGTGATAGAAGTAACCATCGAAGGCACTGCAAGCAGGGGGGACGGGATAGCTAAGAAGGACGGTTTCGTCATCTTTGTCAAGGGCGCGAAGCCGGGAGACAAGCTCATGGTCAAGATAACTGACGTGAGGACCAGGTTCGCCATAGGAGAGCCGGAAGCGGCATCGCAGAGCTAAACGGATTTCCGAAATTTATTTCGCGTGCGCGCCCGATGCGCGCCGCTTTTCCTATTTCTATCTTTCTTTACGGTGGATAACTCTGCCCCGATTCACAAGCTGTTAGCGAAGCACACGCCGATCAAAGATAACATATAAATAATCCGATTGCAAGGTTTGGTTCGATGGCTCAAAACGGTGCGGAAAAGAGGTTTGTCAAATTCCTGTTTGTCACAGACTGGGCTCTGAGCGCCGACCTCGCTTGGGAACTCCAGAAGGAAGGTCATGCCGTAAAGTTCTTCTGCAAGGGCCCTGGAGAGAAGGACGTCGGTGATGGATTCGTTGAGAAGGTCGCCGAATGGGAGCCGCTGAAGGACTGGGCGGATGTCATACTATTCGATGACATCGGGTTCGGCCAGGAGGCTGAGCGGCTCCGCAAGGAAGGGAAATTCGTCGTAGGAGGTTCCACCTACACAGATAGGCTGGAGCTCGACCGCGAGTTCGGGCAGGAGGAGCTGAGGAAGGCAGGCGTGGGCATCCTGCCAGGGCGCACATTCACCTCTTTCGATGAGGCGGTCGCTTTCATCAAGGAAAATCCCGACAGGTACGTGATAAAGCCCAGCGGCGACACGTACGAGAAGGAGCTGCTGTTCATAGGCCAGGAAGGCGACGGGAAGGACGTGATCCAGGTGCTGGAGCACTACCAGAGCACATGGTCCAAGAAGATAAAGGTATTTCTGATACAGAAGTTCGTGGAGGGGGTTGAGGTCGCCATCGGGGCGTTCTTCAACGGCAAGGACTTCATGCTTCCGTTCAACGTGAACTTCGAGCACAAGCGCCTCTTCCCCGGCGACCTCGGGCCGAGCACGGGCGAGATGGGGACCGCCATGTTCTGGACGAGGAGCAGCCCAGTTTTCGATAGCACGCTGTTCAACATGAAAAGCCAGCTCGCGGAGAGCGGGTATGTCGGCTACGTAGACATCAACTGCATCGTCAACAACCGTGGGGTCTGGCCGCTCGAGTGGACCTGCAGGTTCGGATACCCTACGATAAGCATACACATGGAGGGCGTGACGAGCGAGTGGGGCCAGTTCCTTTACGATCTTGCGCGCGGGAAGGACGCGCAGCTGAAGACGAAGAAGGGCTATCAGGTAGGAGTGGTCGTGGCGATCCCCCCGTTCCCGTTCGAGGACGTGAATGCGTTCAGGAAATATTCCGAGGGGGCCGCGATACTGTTCAAGCGCCAGAACCCGGAGGGCATACACATCGGCGAGGTAAAGCGCATCGGAGACAACTGGTATATCGCGGGCGAGTCGGGCTACGCGCTCATCGTCACCGGTTCGGGCCAGACGATGTCGGACGCCATACGCGACGCCTACCAGAACGTGAAGAGCGTCATGATACCGAACATGTTCTACCGCTCTGACATAGGGCAGAGATGGTCGAGGGACAGTGATATGCTCTTGAGCTGGGGCTGCTTGTAATTCCGGTAGTCAAGGATCCCAATCCCGTATCGTAAGTAATGGCGCTGGGAGTGGGAATCGAACCCACAGAGGCCATTTCTAGCCAAACAGCTTAGCAGGCTGCCGCCCTACCACTAGGCGATCCCAGCACGCATCGCATGCCTTCCGCTCGTGCAGCAGGAGCCTGCATAGCCGCAAGGGCGCGATGCGAGGTTTGCTATGCCTCCACTCGGCCCTGTATCTTCGGAGCATAGCTCTCTGCACTTAGGGTTGCTCCTTCCGGCCTGGCCCGTTTCATACACAAAGCCACCACCGAAGGCAGAGCTTCAGCGCTTCGACATAGGCCATCACACGCGCGGTTGCAACGCCGCAGGCATGCGGCCCGCCTTGAGGGGATTTGCGGTATGGGAAACCCCTGGCTTCCCACCTTCCTACTGCGATAATCTATCGCATTAAGCATTAATAACCTTTATAGCCGATTAATACCGGTGTTTTCAGTTGGGCAATGACGGCTACATGGAGCTGCTGGACAAGGCGTTCTCGAAGCTCCCGACTCTGTCCGAGGAGAAGTCGGACTTCAAGATACCCGAAGCGGATTCGCTGATAGAGGGCAACAAGACGCTGGTGAAGAACTTCAACCAGATAAAGGGCACCGCGAGGAGGGACGGCAACGAGATAGCCAAGTACCTCTCGAAGGAGCTCGCCGCTCCGGTGAGCACGGACGACCAGAAGTTGATAATAAGCACGAAGGTGCAGTCTGGCGTCCTGAACAGCAAGATAAGGAAGTACTTCGAGGTCTTCGTCATATGCAAGGAGTGCCACAAGCCTGACACGAGGATAGAGAGCACAGAGCACGGATATGAGACGCTCGTCTGCGAGGCCTGCGGAGCGAGGTACACGATTAAGAGGTAATGCTCATGCCATTCAGAGGGAAAAGGAGTCACGGAGGTTTCAGGGGCAGGCGGCCGGGAGGAAGGCGCAAGAGCGTCGAGACGGTCCACGAGCTCAAGCTGCCTACGGAGAACGAGTCCATAGGGCTGGTTATGCAGGCGGTCGGCGCGTCGAACTTCCGGGTGATGTGCTCGGACAAGTTCCAGAGGATGTGCAGCATACCTGGCAGGCTGAGAAGGAGGTTCTGGATAAAGGAGGGCGACCTGGTCATAGTCAAGCCGTGGGTGGTGCAGAGCAACGAGAAGGCGGACATAATCTGGAGATACAGCCTCGGGGACAAGGAGAGGCTCAAGGCGAAAGGCTACGAAGTGCCGGGCTGACCGCTGCGGATGAATCCTTTTTATTTCTTACTTCAGAAGGTAATACGATTAAATGCCAGGTCGCCGAGCGCTACTTTTCGCAGCGTCCATCATTGCGCTGCTGTCTTTCGCTAATCCGGCGCTGGCGCAGAACTTCACTGCGAACCAGACATTCCTCGTGGCCGCTGCGCAGTATGCGCAGTGCAAGACCAATTTCACCGTCTCATACATCGGAAAGGTCACGGCAGCGGTGCCTGGGCTGTCCGGACTCGGCCAGTACTCTACCGCGCTGCAGACTGCAACCTCTCAACTCTCCTCCCTTGCTGGGAGAGGAAATGTCACCCAATTCAGGACCTATCTGAGCGGCAACTACGATCAGGAGCTGAATCTCATATCAAAGAACTTCACCGCACAGATAAGGGCCGCCAACCTGTCGCGCAGCCAGACGTCTCAATTGAGGCAGCAGTACAACAGCACCTTTGCGACTTATACCGCCTGCAGGCTTAATTCGGTGAAGAACGTCGCTATGAAGGAGCTTGCGCTGTTCAATTCAAGCATATCCGAATACCAGAACGAGGCGAGCAGCCTTTCGCAGCAGGGGCTGAACACGAGCGCTATGAACCTTCTCTTGCAGGGCGCAAAGGCCCAGATCATCGCCCCGCTGGCATCTGCGGTGAGCCAGGCTACGAACGCATCCCAGATATCTGCCGCCCTTAACAAGTACTGCCTGTTCGATGCGTGCAGGAACGGGACGAACTTCCATCTCGCTGCGCACTTCGAGCTCCAGAAATTCACAGCAGAGCTCAATTACCTCGAGGCGAAAGGCAATGTGTCTTCTTCATCGCTGGCCCCGGCGCAGACTTATCTCAATGCGGCTACCTCGCTGCTTCAGGCAGTCGGGACCGCAGCATACACGAACGGGCAGGGCAACGCCATCTTCGCCAATCTGACCTCCGCATCGAAGGCGATGCAGCAGGCGAGGCAGCAGCAGGCGTTCGCCAAGGCCAAGCTGTCCGCAACCAGCGTGATATCCAGCTACGCGAACGCGATTAGCAGCGACCGCGCCTCGATTGCGCAACTCGCCGCCAAGGGCATTCCCACGGGAGGCCTGAACCAGACCCTCTCCAATGCGACATCTGCGATAATAGTGCCTCTCCAGAACGCGCTGAACTCTTCGGCAAACGTCACTCAGCTTTACAATGCGTTCAAGACAAAGTGCATCGAGAACGGATGCGCGAACGGCACGAACTTCAACCTCGGGGCGAAACTCAAGCTGGGCGAGGCCCAGGCGGAGCTGACATATCTCGCGAACAAGGCCAGTGCGTCCGCCAACGTCATCGTGAACGCAACTGCGCTGTCAACGGCGCAGGGATATGTCGCCAACGCATCAGCTCTGATAGGATCCGCAAACGGCATGCAGCTCACCAACGGGCTAATTAGCAAGATAACGGCGGAGTCAAACGGATTCACTGTTGCCATCAAGAACGCGTATACCGTGGTAGCCAAAAAGCCATCTCCTATTGCGGTCTCCAAAACCCCGACGGGGCCGACCGCACCAATCGTGAGCCCGAAGCCCCCCGCCAATACGGCCACTACTCCGCGCACGGCCCCCACTCCAACACCTCCGACTGCGCCAGGAAGGAACGCCCTTCCCACGCCGATCACGATTAAGGCGAATACAACCATAGGAGGAGTCACATCCACAGGTCCCGTTCCAGCTGCCAACGTTAACGTGCCAAAATAGGTGGTTCGATGGTAGACAAGAAAACGCTCTCGATCGTTCTGGTTATAGCTATTGTGCTCATCGCGTCCATCGCCTATTGGGCGACCTATGCGCCAGGGCAGCAGAATGCTACGCAGAACTCCACATCGAGCCTAGCCAACTCTTCATCGCTCAGCAACTTCAGCAGCAACCTGTCGACGCCCAACCTGGCGATCCAGAACGGGACGCTCAACAGCAGCGTGTCCCAGGACCAGAACTACAGCATCCTCAGCAGCGGCAACCTCATCGCGTCCCCGTGATTCGGGCCATGGAGGTCTTCATCCCTTGACCATCCTTTCCTGGTCGGTTATCTCCGCGAACGTCTCCTCATCGTCCCTCTTTATCCCATAGGCCTTCGAGAAGTAGTCCAGCACGTTGTGGACATCCCTCTTCAGGAATTCCATGGCCTGCGGATGCTCCAGCAGCACGGCCTGTCCGAAGTCTATGAAGTACGGCGTCTCGCCTGACATCAGTATGTTGTATTCGCTGAGGTCGGAGTGCACCAGTTCGTGGGAGTACAATTTCTTCACATCTTCGATTATCCGGTCAAGCGTCTCGCGCGGATGCTCCAGCGTCACGTCCCTGAGCATGTCCGCGGGCTTTCCGTCGCTGCCTATGAACTCCATGGCCAGCACGTTCCCGCTGAACGCGTATGGCATAGGGGCGTGCACGCCAGCCGCCTCCGCAACCATCAGGTTGCCGTACTCCTTCTTGCACCACTCGCTCACTACAGCGAATATGTTCTTCTTTATCTTCCCGAACCGGGGGTCGCCCGTTATGTAGATGGTCCGCTTCTGGAACGCCGCCGTCTCGAGCCTGAATATCTTCACTATCACATACTCCGAGTCTATCTCCGAGCCTGCGGTCGCGATGTAGACGTCCGCCTCCTTGCCCCTGGCGGTTATGAACTCCAGGCTCGAGATTATCTTCTTGCTGAACAGCTTGCCTATCCTCAGCATCGTCCTGTTCTCGAAGACACCCTCCTCTATCTTCAGCTGCTCGCGCATCGGGTAGTCCTCCCTGCTGGACCTCTTCTTCCTGCTCCTCCTTACCATACCTACAATTTCACCGTCGCCATATTTATACCAGAGCCGCCAATCATTATGCGAGGGAAGAGGCGAGCCTGCTATCATGGACGGAATCAAGATCATAGTGGACAACAGGGAGAGAAATCTCGAGATCCTGGAGGGGATATCCGCGCGCGGAGTGGAGATAAGCTTCGCGCAGCTGCCCGTCGGGGACTACGTGATCTCGGACAGGATGTGCATCGAGAGGAAGACCATCCGCGATTTCGAGGGGTCGGTTATGAACTCCAGGCTGTTCGACCAGATGGAACGCCTGAACTCCGGCTTCCAGAAGCCGATACTGCTCATAGAGGGCGACGATTCGGAGTTCCTGATGCGGCCCAATGCAGTGCTTGGCACCATCATAAGCCTGTATGCAGACTATAACGTGCAGGTCATCCGGTCAGGGGGCGCGGACGAGACCTCCGCGACGATCGCCAAGCTCGCGGAACGCGAGCAGGCAAAGGAAAAGAGGGAACCGAGGATTGTGGGCTCGAAAAGGGCGTTCACGAACTCGCAGTGGCAGGTACTGATGCTCAGCTCGATACCTGGGATAGGGCCGAAGCTCGCGAGATCCCTGATATCGCGCTTCAAGACCGTCAGGAACGTCGCTTCCGCAGCCCCTGAGGAACTTATGGAGGTGGAGAAGGTCGGGAAGAAGAAGGCGGAGAGGATCTACGCGATATTGAACGAGGAGTTTTCGGAGTGACACAGCGCGCCCATCCAGGTCATCCGTTCTCTATCTCGGTAAGCGCGACGCTTCCCGCCGCGCTCTCATCCAGAGTCAGCCTTATCCTTTTGCCCATCTCGATCCCGTTCTTTTCCGCGAACCTTCTAAGCAGCGCCTCGCTCGTCGCGAACGCCAGAAACTTCTTGGGATCCTTCGCGCCGCGCTCCCTGATGGCCCTGCCGATGTTCATCGTGCCCGACACCAGGAGCAGCATCTCCATCCTCACACTGCGCGACCTAGAGATCCTGTCCTTCTGCCTGACGAGCGCATTCATGTACGCCGGGAGCACCCTGTCCTTGGGAGTGCCGTCATAGTCAAGCAGCAGCAGGAACTGCTTTTCGCTCGAAGCGGCCCTTGACTTCCCTAGCAGCTCCTCCATGCCTTTGTCGCTGCGGCATGCGCACAAGACCGGTTTTCCCGTGAATTCCATGACATCTCGCATCACGCCACCTTAAGCTTATTAAAATCGTGCACCCAATATATAATTACTTATTTGTCAGTGATTAGCATGAGCCAATTCGGGTCGCAATTCCATGGCAGGTCCCACCGGAAGGGGCTTGGGAACGGAAAGGTCCTTACCAAGTTCAGGGACAAGAGGAGGAGCGAGTCCGGAGGCTACTTCACCGAGACGAAGGTAGGGGAGAAGGCGGAGCTCAGGCGCGCGCGCGGAAGGGGCGGAAGCTTCAAGAACAAGCTCAAGCACGCCGGATTCGCGAACATCCTTACGAAAGGCGGATACAAGAAGGCCAAGATAATTGGAGTCATCGAGTCTCCGGACAACAGGAACTTCGCAAGGCTGGGGATAATAACCAAGGGCACGATAATTAACACCGACCTCGGCAAGGCAAAGGTGCTGAACCGGCCCGGGCAGGACGGCAGCATAAACGCGGCTCTCGTGGAAAGGTGAGAACATACCGTCCCGAGTGTACGTCGTAGACGCGTCCGAGGCGGAGCACCTGAAGAAGCTGCTGGCCTACGACCCTTACCTGGATCCCAACCTGATACCAAGGCTCCCGAAGGAGTGGGACGACCAGAAATATTTGGATGCGCACCCTGACGTTGCGAAGGAGGCTGAGGAGAAGAAGAGGCAAGCCGGCGAGTCCGCGAAGAGGCTGAGGGAGGACAAGGAGGCCAACCTGATATTCGCCAGGCAGGACTACCTGGTCAAGGACGGCGCCACCCTGGGGCTCGACAGAGACAAGACGTACCTTTTCCTGAGCGCGATGGAGGAGTTCCTCGTTCCCGCGGAGGAGAAGCTCAAGAAGAACGTGAAGTCGCTGAAGAGGCTCGACCCCGAGACCGAGAAGAAGGTCATAGAGTCCATAGAGAAGGAAAGGGAGAGCGCCGAGGAGGGCCTCGGAATGATCTTTGGCTAGTGGTTGCATGAACCTGCTCGGAATCGACGACCTATCAAAGGAGCAGATAAACGACATATTCAACGTAGCGGACGGCATACGCTCCGGAAAGACTACGATGTCTGTGAAGGAAGGGTCCGTGCTCGCTCTGCTTTTCGAGAAGCCGTCCACAAGGACGAGGGTCTCGTTCGAGGTCGCAATACGCAAGCTCGGCGGTTCATCGATATACATAGACTCGCGCACCTCGCAGATATCGCGCGGAGAGACGATAGCAGACACCGCCAGGGTGCTGAGCCTTTACGTGGACTTCATAGTCGCGAGGATGCATCGCCACGACGACGTGGTCGAGTTCGCGCAGAATTCCGCGGTGCCCGTCATAAACGGGCTAAGTGACGTCGCGCACCCCACCCAAGCCCTTGCCGACATGTACACGATAGGCGACGTGAAGAAAAAGATCAAGGGGGTCCGCATAGCGTTCGTCGGCGACGTGGCCCAGAACACTGCAAACTCGCTGATTCTCGCGGCGACCAAGCTCGGCGCGGAGATGGCGCTCATAAGCCCCAAGAACTACCAGCCCAACTCGAGATACCTGATAAGGGGCAGGGAGTATGGGGTGGTCGACATCTACGACAGCATGAAGGAGGGCCTGGCGAACGCGGACATAATCTACACGGACACGTTCGTAAGCATGGGATTCGAGAACGAGGCCGAGCAGAGGAAGAAGCTGTTCGCCGACTATCAGATAAACAGCACGACGCTCGACTATGCGCCTAAGAGCGCGCTCGTGATGCACCCCCTTCCTGCGTTCAGGGGAGAGGAGATAACGGCAGACGTGCTGGAGGGCCCTAGGAGCATAGTGTGGGAACAGGCCAAGAACAAGCTGCTTCTGGCGCAGGCGATACTGATCTACCTATCGGAGAACAGCGACTGACGCTACTCCCCCCACATCTCTGCGGTTATCCTCTTCTTGTCCACCCCCAGGCCCATCAGCGCCTCCGTAAGCGTCTTGACGAAAGGCATCGGGCCGCAGACGTAGCACATCCTGTCGGACAGGTCGGGCACGTACTTCTGGATCATGACGGAGTCTATGCGGCCCGTCTGCCCGGTCCAGCCGTCGCCTTCCTTCGGCCTCGTGACGGTGATAGCCAGCTTCATCCCGGCATGGTCCACGAAATCCTGCAGCTCGTCCTTGTATATTATCTCGTACGGGAACCTGACGCTGTATATGGTATTCGCGTCTATGCTTATGCCCTTGCCCTTCACGTACTTTATCATGGACAGGAACGGGACGATTCCAGAGCCCCCCGCGAGGAAAAGGAACTTCTTTCCGGGCTCGGCGTCTATCTTGAACATCCCGTACGGGCCAGATATGTAGTATATGTCTCCGGGCTTGGCAACCTCCAGCTTTCCCGTGAGCTTTCCATGTATCAGGGTTATTACGAAATCGAAATAGTCGACGCCCGGCACGCTCGATATGGAGTATGCCCTGGCTATCTCCTCACCCGTCGCGCTGTCCCTGTGCATGAGCATGGCGAACATGCCCGGGGAGAAGTCGACAACCGTGCCGTCCTGGGACCTGAACCTGAAGCAGGAGATGTCAGGACTGATCTTCTCTATGCTCTCAAGCACGTACGGTTTTTTGACCATCATAGAATCATCAAAGGATTATTGCCACGGCGACCACGGCGATTATCGATAGCAATATTACTCCCGCAGACTTCAGGACGCTGACGCCCTGCTGCCTGGAAAGCGCAAGCACCAGCGTTAGCAGCTCCCATAGCGCAGAGATCAGCAATGCGATCGCTCCAACGATCGGCATGGGGCTGAGCCAATAGAGCAGTATGACCGGCAACGTCGCGTACATTGTCGCAGTGAATGTCGCATCGAATTTGTTCTTGAAGGATCTTAGGAGTATCTTGCCGAAAAGGTGAAATATTGCCGCACCCAAAGCCATCCCGATCGGTTCGATGACCCACGCCACCACCGCCGCAAGCACTACCGCGCCCAGCGGCCCGAGGGAAGCGAGATAGGTCAGCGACATCGCGTTCCCGAACATAGCAAAAAAGCCATGTGGGAAAATTACCGCGGCTATGATCAGCAGCACCGCGGGCATTAGCGAGAATTTGTAATAGAACCTTAGCGCATCCCCAACGCCCATCTTTCTTCCGGATTTTTTCCCAGGGTGCAGGATGATGCTCACGCCACTTCTAAGCTCATCGATGAAGATCACAAGGCCACCAAACAATTATGCCAGAGCATATTTTAAGCCTTTACCCAAGCCAAAGGCGCCCCGCCCTTCAAGAATCAGTTTTTGGGGCTGGCGGAGGCGCTCTTTACCATGCTCTCGCACTTCTCCACGAGCTTTATGACCTCCTTGAGCTTCGGGTTTATCCCGTAGCCGAGGTCGTACCCATGCTCGGTCCTTATGTGGGTCGGCTGGAGCACGTTCAGGTTCATCGAGAGGTTCCTGAGCGTTATTATGAGCGTCTTTCGGGTGAAGCTCTTCCCAAGGACAGCGTACAGCTCCCTCGTGGTCCTGGGGGACTTCGCCATCAGCAGCTTCAGGACGGCGAAATTGGGCCTGCTCATCAGTTTCCTGAGCATCCAGATTTCGTCCTCCCCCTTCTCCTTCTTCGCCATGTTTCATATTTTCTACGATACATTATATAAACATATTCAATCTGTACGGCAGGCCATGATGTCATACCAAGATAAAACGCGCGGCGCAGCGCGCTGCGCGCCCGCAGCAAGGTATAATAAGTTTCTGTTGCATTAAACTACAATATGTTTTACTTAGATAAAAGATTATCTACTTTAGTAAATAGAATATCTCCAGCTCGCAGGCCCGTGGAAGAACCGCGCGCGGAGTCGCGGATTGGATTCAGCATCGAGACGCCCGGCGCACTCGAAGACGTCGAGCGCATCGGTGGGACGATTCCCCGCTCGATAGCCCGGTCGGGATCGGATTTCATCTACCTTCTCGGAAGCGGGATGAAGGGCATCGGTCCCCTGGAATCGCGCCAAATGTCCTTGGCGAAGTCATCCGTAATAGAAGAGCTGTCAAAGGGGACGGAGGACGTGGGAATGGCCTCATTCAGAAGGGCAAGAGAAATCGCAGCGCGCGAGATTCGCCCGCATCTGGATGGGGAGCGTGCGGACTACCTCTCTTATCTCGTGGCGCACGACACCGTCGGCTACGGCCCCATCAGCCTGCTCCTGGAAGACAAGGCAAACCTCGAGGAGATAGAGGTGAACTCGCCTTCGAACCCCATAAGCGTTTACCACGTCAAGTACGGCAGATGCCCGACGAACATCCGGTTCTCGAGCGAGTCGAGCTTCAGGCACAGCATAAACAAGCTCATATGCGACACGGACAAGGAGCTCGGTGAGGACTCGCCCATAGTCGATGCGCAGGTGGCGGACGCCAGGATCCACGCGCAGCTGAAGCCGTACGCGCTCAGCGGCGCCGTCGCTTCGATAAGGCTAGGCCGCGGAAAGACCGTAGGCCTGGATTATATCATAAACAAGGGCACCGCTACCCCGGACCTGCTCGCCTACGTGTGGCTCGCCATGGACTCGGGAAGGAACATCGTAATCGCCGGATCCCCTGCTAGCGGCAAGACGACCCTGCTCAGTGCGCTATTCTCTTTCATCCCGCGCTTCGAGAAGTCGGTGACAATAGAGGAGGATATAAACGAGCTGAAGGCCAGAATGGAGATAACGAACACCATAGAGCTGTACGGCTCGCGCTACGGGGGAGTCACTACGAGGGAGCAGGTGATAAACGCGTTGAGGCTGAGGCCCAGCAGGCTCATTGTGGGCGAGGTCCGCGGCGAGGAGACGAGGGAGCTCTTCGCCAGCGCGAACCTGGGCATACCCTTCATAACGACCATGCACAGCAGCGCGGGCGGGATGGACCTGATAAAGAAGCTGCTCATAAGGCCCATGGGCGTCGAGAGCAGGTCCCTTAGCATGCTGGACGTCGCGCTCTACATGCGCCACGCGGACATCTCGAGAAGGGTGCTCAGCGACGTGTTCGAGTACAGGTGGCTCAGCAGGGCCGAGACCGACAAGACGGATACGGAAGTGGGTGACGGGGACGCGGTGGAGATAGCCAGCATAGTGAGCGGAGGCAGGCTCGACACGGGCGCGCTGCAAGGGTCTAAGGTGGTCGACGCGTACTCCAGGAAGAGCGGACTGTCCAAGAGGCTGGTGCTCAAGGAGTTCGACAAGAGGTCGTCATTCCTCAAGGAAGCGTGCGCTAGCGGCGCCACCTCCGGAGGGATAGCCGAGAAGGTGCAGCACTATGGTTGGTGATGGCCTGCGCAAACCCAGGGGGCAGCACCCGCGGATCCTGGGCATGTTGCGCGATGTGGCCCGCGTGGGCTTCGCCGCGGCCGCACTTGCATGCCTGTTGGTGCTAGCGAACGGCGTGCGCGATCCGCTCTTGGCGGTCCTGCTGGTACTGGTCTCGCTGTTCTTCGTGCTCGCGGTCTCGCTCCTGCTCAAGGCGAACGGGAAGTCCTACGCAAGGAAGGGGCTCCGCGACGGGATGGCGGAGTGCCTATACCTGGTCATCTATTACCGCTCGAAGAAGGGATCCTACATGAAAGCAATAGACAGGGCATCTGCAAGCGCAGATTCAAATGCGCTCAGATCTCTTATGGTGCGCGCCTCCAAGGCATTCAGCCTAGGCGGCTCGTTCTTAGGGAGCATCGTATCCTCAAAGGAGCTGAAGTCGGACGCGCTGCTGGAAAACCTGGAATCGGGCACTGACGACATCCGCGCCATAAACGGCATCGTATCCGCGCACTGCTTGTATATGAATGCGAGGCGCGCCGCCATCGAAGAGTCGTCACAGAGGTACGCGATATTCAACATGTTCGTTTCAACAATCCTGCCCTCCTTCGTACTGTTTGCGTTCGTCGGCAGCACAATAATGTCGCAGGCGGGTTTCAGCCTCCTTGCGCTTTCGGTTTTGCTCGTCATACTGATTCCGCTCATTTATGCGATGGGAAATTCCCTTATGTGGAGGCGATTGTTTGCTTGAATCTGCAAGGACCGCGTTCAGGCGCGAAAAGGTTTCGGATGCTGAGGTGATAACCTTCGCCAGGCTTCTCCTGTATGAGTACCGGCGCTCGGGGTCGCTGACGAAGGCGCTAGCCAAGGCGCGCAAATCGCGCAGGCTACCCCCGCTCGCCACGCACCTCATAAGGAAACTCGAGATCGCGCAGACGGCGGAGAACCTGAATGTGAACAGGGCGGGCGCCCTCATGAAGGAGCTTCTCCTTATAGTCGCGCACGGAATGGAGACCGGAGCGAACGTGTGTGAGTCGATCGACCTGTTCATAGCCCGCGCCTCTCGCGAGGTAGAGCTGAGCAACAAGTTAAGGGTCAGGATGGGGGGAGCGCAGGCGCTTACGCGCCTGGGCATGGGGGTGTTCTTCCCGCTTTTCAGCAGCATAACCGCAATCATACTCCAGAGCTCGTCCAGCCTTTCCGGAAGCGCACCGGCGAGCCAGCTTGGCCTTGCGGCGCTCTCTTGCTCCTATGTTCTGATTACGCTGTATCTCTCAGCCGCGTTCGCGCATCCCGAGAACGCGGTGTCGAGAAACGTCATATCAATGCTTCCATACTTCGCGTCGGCGCTGGCCATCCTTGCGTTCGTGCCGCGCGTGCTGACTCACGTTATTTGAGGTGGAAAAATGGGACTAACCGAAAACATAAGGGAAGCATTGGTTCCTACCAATGCCGCCGCGCTGCTAGCGCTGGCAAGGAGCAGGAAGGCGCAGGGCTCGATGGAGTATATAATGATGATCGCCGCAGCGAGCATCGTCATAGTGCTGGCCCTCGCCATGGTCGTGAAGCTGAAGGGCGCTGCGGTTAGCAGCGTGTCGATCAACGGCACGAACATGAGCGTATCGGACGCGATATCGAAGGAGTTGGGCTCCTTGTCAAGCGGTGCGTGAGACGAGGGCCCAGCTGTCACTAGAGCTCATGCTCTACGTGGCCTTAGCCGGACTTTCGCTGGCGTTCGCCCTCGGAATCTTTTCCAGGGAAGTCTCTGCGGTAGGAAAGGGCGTCGGCGCATTTGAGATGTCGCAGTTCGTTGGTGCGCTTAACGACAAGCTGCTTAGCGGATCGGCGGGCGGATTCAGCGTGTTCCTCCCGCCAGGCGTCTGCAACTCGACGCTGTCCAACGCATCGCTGCTCAGCGCCCAGGGCGTGTTCTACCTGGTAAGGCCAGTGGAGGCGGGCAATGCGCTGTGCCCCGACGGGACTTCAGCCGCGCTGAGCATAGGATACAACGGGACGGTGGCTTACCTATCGCGTGATTGAATGAGACTGCAGATGAGCTTGGAGGTGATCTTCAGCATGCTGGTCGCGCTCTCGATAGCATTCTTCCTGTACACTGCCATCCTCTCGCCAAGCCTAGGCTTCGTTGCGGATTCGCGTGCAATCGGCAACATCTCGAACACAATAGGTCATAAGGCGGCAGCATTGTCCTGTCTTTGCGGGCCCTGCCCTGCGGGAGGTGGCTAGGATGAGGGCATTGATCATATCCCTGGATTTGCTCGTAGCTTCGCTCTTTGTCTTCCCGAGCGTCGGCATCCTGCTCCTCAGTGCGCGAGGCACGGAAGCGCACCTCTTGGCGCTTGCGACCGCCCAGAATCGGACCTTCGGCATCGTGTTCGTTTCCCAGGAGATATCGGGCGCCCTGGATTCCTTGAATCTGAGCGTCTCAGCGGCATCCGAGCTGTCAAACAGCATTGCGCTGTCAAACGGTTTTGAATCCCACCTGTCCTCCCCCGGAAACCTGACCCCCCGCTGCAATCCCTCAGACCTTTGCCGTTTCGTGACGGTTTCGGGGAATACGTACTTGCTGGTGATTTCGGATGAGAATGCAAGCGAGCCTTGAATTTCTGCTGATAGCGAGCGCGGTAGCCGCCCTCAGCCTGAGCGTGATTTCACTATACGGAAAGAACATATCGGAGCAGCGCGGACTGCTTGATGTTGTAGCAAACAGCGTGCAGCCGGATTCCGCGACTTCCTATCTCCCAGCAAGCGCCAGCGACCCGCAGGTTCTGATGTATGTTCCAGCGAATTCCACGGTCGGCAAGAGCGCCAGCGTGCAGATCACCTTCTATGGATGCTCGTATGGCACTGCGAGCGCGGCCCTGAGTTCCACATCCGTCTCCTTTGCAAGGAATGAATCGAGCATGGCCATGTCCGACATAGCGATGCTGGCCTTCCCGTTCACCCCGATAACGCCAGGCCCTGATCCCATAGAAGTAGGCTATGTCATCACGTGCGGGAATTATACTAAGAGCAATTCAACGGACTTCCTGACTTATGCCACATCAGGTGCTGGCATCGCACCTGCTCTTTACTCGGCTAGCATAATGAACAGGAGCGAAAAGCTGTCGTACGCTCTGGAGAATCAGGGCACTATCCTGAACTTGGACGAGTGGAGCCGATGTACAGGGCCCGCGCTATTCAACGGCCAATCTGATTTGTCGCAGTGCGGGCAAAACTCATGGGACTATATGGCGTTCTCCTCATACTGCTATTACACTGCAGACGTATCTCTGACTGCCACCTATTGCATGGCGCCAGTCGGAACGGTGTACGATATTAGCGACACCGGGGCGAATGCGGAATACGTCTACAATTTTACGCTTTTGCTGGGTTCTCCCTACGGCACGATGCGCTCAATACTGAACTATCGCCCGAACGAATCGAACCTCACCCTAAACAACAGGACAGTCGGCAAAGTTCGCGTCGAGAGCGTCAGCAGCTCCGACTCCGTACCCGCAACGACCCTGATCAGCGATGGCAGCACCTCCTATCCCGTCAATGAGACAGCATACCTGCAATACGTTGAGGCAAGGAACGACCTATACGGCACGTTGAGCTTCTATAACTCGTCAAGCGTCACATCCGACATTCAATCGGAGATACAGCAGGTGGTCCAGGCTTTCACAAGCTCGTACGCCGAACTTACAAGCGCCGCGCCATCCGGCGCAGCGTGCAACGTTTCTGAGGGCGAGTATGTTTGCAATGCCACGCATCCTTTCACATACGTGATAGAAGTTAACGTATCGAGCGGAATGCAATCGGGCAATCAGACGCTATCCTATCTCGGGTCGGTAATAGACATATCGAACAGGTAATCAGATGCGCGCACAGTTTGCTACGATTGAGGCCATTCTGGCGATGTTCCTAGTGCTCTCAGCAGTCTCATTCGTGTCGGTTGGAATATCACTAGGCGATAGGAATTACTATTCAGAAAGCGGAAAGCTAGTACAGAGCATAGCGATATATGATGCAGCGGATCAGATAGCCAAAAATCTCAGCGCCAACGACTGCATAGCGCTCAGCGGAGCAGGAAATAATCCCGCCTGCGCAAGGAATCTAACAGAATCGTACAAAACCGCATTCGGGCTGAGCCAATTCGAGATAGTGGCTGCGGGTTTTGCCATAGGGAATTCCACAAAAAACAGCACCACAAGCTGCTTCCCAATATTCTTCGAGTCCGCAAACGCGACGTGCGAGGTATGCTTGATAGCAAGCAGCTAGGTGACCCTATGTCATTCTACGGACTCGTAATTGTATTCGTTGCACTATGCGTGGCCTTCTATATCGGCGCCTTTGTCAGCGAGATGGCCTGCATAAGCGCGATAAACCTCGCATTTGCGAGAGGGGGATCGACGATCCTGATGATGTCCTATCTGAGCGTGGCGCGCATGGGGAATATGAGCCAAGCGTACATCAATTACACGATTGAAAACTTACTCACAAGATAAGCGGCGCAAGATAGTAGATTATGAATATTGTCAACGGGATAGAGACTGCAATTGCTGAGAGCACCTGCCACAAGGTATGCGCCTTTACTCGTATTCGCGAGGCGCCCACGAGGAGGGCGACAAGTATCGCACCAGCGAAGGCCGTGTAGCCGCACAGGTAAAGCAGCGAGACAGCAGGCCCACTTATTCCCCAGACATGCACGCTTATCTTGTCAACTCTGTTTATTAGGGATGCAGCCAACGTGTTTATCATATAAGAGAGCATAAGGGCAGTGACTATGAAATCCGCACGCATCACAAACAGAGCCATAAATCCTATGAAATACGAAGTTACTGCGACATAAAACAGCAGATCTCGTTTATCTTTGTTGCTAATGTAGAAATCTATATTTTTAATTTTGACATAGGCAATCAGTGATGCCAGAGGCACCAATACTGTGAACGCGATCGCTATGGCAAATTCCCCCAAAAGCGCAGGGAGATTTCCCATGATCAGAAATGCAAAGAAATACGCAGGAGTCAGCTGAGGCATAAATAGGAACGCTATTATTTTATGAATTGGATCCTCCATCAGAAAACCTATTTAAGCTAATACAATCATTCCTCCCACCGCCATTTCTTAAGCTCTCTAATCACTTTGCGTCTGAACTCAGGATTGTATTTATTAAGGTACATTTTCAACTTGGTAAAATTGATGTTTTTCCTAAGCTTATCCATCAACTCCGGCCTAATAGGAATCCTGAAATAAGCCAAATCTATCGCCGTCTTCTCCAGATCTGATATTGGAATCCAGAACCCGCCATATTTCACAAGCTCGTAGCCAAATAGGAATCTCTTATCAATCCTTACCACTCTATAATTTATTCCTTCGAAAGTTCTCCTCCCTACTCTGACATTTCTGGTGCTAACCACCACGAAATTTGTCGCTTGCCCAGATATGCCTCTTATCGAAAGCGCATTTTCTAGACCATAGTAGAAGGGTTGGAAGGCAAAGCCTACGACTGCAGCATTGTCGTGAAAGGTATACGTCCCCCGAGTTATTCTTTTTATCTCTCCGTTCCCCAAAAGATTATGGATTAAGACATACAGGTAGCTATCGCTTATTTTCTTGTCCTTTAATGCTATGCGTAAGTCTGAGATTGTAAAGACAGGAAATGCATCTCCGCTTAGGTTCTGTCTGACGCAGTCTATGTATTTCATTTTAATTTTTCACCAATCAGCTTTATTATCTCATTAAAGCTTGGCGCTACTCCCGAATATATGATATCCTTCAATGCTTGTTCGTCTAGAGGAGGCTCCGCATGTTTAATGAATCTATCCAGTTTGCTCTTTGTTCCTCTGTTAATCTCCTTCAGACCACTTACTAAAAAGTAAAGATCATAAACGTCCCGGGCATATCTTCTACTTTCATAGGTCACTATCTTCTCAGCTATGAAGTCTTCCGCCTTAAGTGTTCTGACAAAAAGTTTTGTGCCATCTGCCTTTTCATATTCTTTCGAAATTGCCCGCAGTCCATTGGGCTTATCCATAATCTCCAGTTTGACTCTTGCCGTATCATTGAAGACAATTATCCTCTTTGTACTGTACTTCGGGTATTCTAGCTTCGCTCCCCGTCTGTTAAGTTCCCATCCTAGACTGTGTTCAAGCTCCTTAAGCTGCGGTGCCGTTGCGTATACGTCAATATCGTCTGAGAACCTATTTCCACCATAACATCTCCAGATCGCCGTGCCCCCATGTAATATTATGTCCAGATCGACCCCGTACAGTGCCTCCACCAACCTGTCCTGCAAGTTTGCTAGGTTCTTTTGCTCGGGCGTTTTCAGCCTATTCTCCAGGGGTTCGTTCATTTTACCATACTTATATTATAATATAAGTTAGGTAATTTAAACTTATTGGCGTTCTCGCTCAATTAAGGAGTTGCATCCAAAAGACCGACACTAAGTTGGCGGGGGAGTGATTCGAACCCTCGACCTCTAGATTTCTTAGCAATCATCGCCGAAGCTCATTACTCATAATGCTTCGCATATGAGTCTAGCGCTCTAACCAGGCTGAGCTACCCCGCCAGCAAGAATTATCCCGCATATAAGAATATAAAACGCTACTAGGGAGAGCGCGGTCTAGCACTCGAGCAACGCATAAATAACCTGCAAGGCAAAGAAAGGTACATGCCTCGGTGGTGTATTGGCTGCATGAAGGGTTGTGGACCCTCAGGACCGGGTTCGATTCCCGGCCGAGGCCTATTTTCGATTACTCATTTATTCCTGTAATCGCTGCGTGAGCCTTCCTTAGAATCGAAATCGCGACCCCATCCACCTCCGTGCCTCGGGCGCATCCTTCTCATCATCATCGACTCTGCCATCATATAGCCATTGATGAACGCTCGTAGCTCCTTCTCGCTCATGGAATCAAGCATCTCCTTTCGCATTTTCCACATCTTCATCCTGCCTTCCATCCTCTCGTTCCTTGCTTCGTCTTTCACTTAACCACCGTAGTTAATTAGGTTTGAAGATAAATAAGCCTTTCCCGAGTCGGTGTTGGCCGAATGGGAAACGGCGGCAGGCCCCAAGGGTTAGAACAGCCAGATCGCCACGAACCGCATTAGCTTCTTCACGTTTTTCTGCAGTGCGCTTGAATTAGTCTTGACCGCCTTTACCAGTTCCTTGTACCTCGCCTTCTCCTCTGCCGAGAGCTTGCCTTCCTTGACTATTTCCTGCTTCTTGCCCTCGACTATCTGGGTCTCGGTCTTGCTTATTATGTCCTTCTTCACCATCGAGTACCACTCATCGAGCGTCGTGGGCCTCTTTTTCAATATTGATACGAAATCGCTCATTTTTATCTTCCTTTTCTTGCCGGTCCTGTCCTCCTCAGCGGCGACTCTGAGCGCCGTCTTGTCGCAGATTTCGGTTATGTCCGCATGTGAGTAGCCCATGGTAGCCCTGGCAAGCCTTCCATAGTCTATGTCCTTTGCAAGAGGCATCTTTTTCGTGTTGTACTGGAACGCCGACTTTCTGGTCTTGTAGTCCGGCTGGGGAACGTATATCGACTCTCCGAGCCTTCCCGCCCTCTTGAGCGCGGGGTCAACGTCCCACGGCTGGTTCGTCGCGGTGATTACGAATATGCCCTCGGGGTTCTTCTCAACCCCGTCTAGCTCCTGGAGGAACTGATTCACGGCCATCCTCATCGTGCTCTGCTGCTCGCCCTCCCTTTTAGTGCCGAGCGCGTCAACTTCATCGAAGAATATTATGCACGGTGCGTTCTTCCTGGCTTGATCGAATATTGCGTGCATGTTCTTCTCGGTATTGCCTGCATACATATCCACGATCTCGTTTATGTTTGCGACTATGAACTTCGCCTTTGTCTCACCGGCGATTGCTCTTACTAGGTGGGTCTTCCCACAGCCAGGCGGGCCATAGAACAGCGCGCCCATTCCTAGCTTCTTCCCGTACGCTCTCAGGAGCTCTGGCTTTGTCATGGCGAGTATGATGTTGTCGTGTATCAACTCCTTCTGTTTCTCCATACCCACGACGTCCTTGAATGTCGTGTTCGAGGTGAACCACCGTACCTGCTTCAACTGGCCCTCCTCTACGACGGTCTTGCTCTCGCTCTCTTTTCCAGTCGCGAGGACCTTTGCCCCCGCGCTGCCGGTCCTCTGCTTCAGCGCGTTGAGCCTCGTCTTCGCCTGCTCGTAGTGCGGGTTGTTCTTCAATGATTTCTCGTACCACTCGATCGCTGCGTCGGTGTCATGCTTGTACTCGCTTATTATCCCCATGACATAGGGGGCGTCGCAGCTGTCCGGCTCTATCTCCAGCACCTTGTCCGCGTCCTTCACCGCGTTGTCGTACTGGTTGAGTATCGCGAACGAGAGCGCCCTGTTGAAGTATGCGCTCGAATAATTGGGGTCCTGATCGATGGCCTCGGAGTATAGCTTTATGGCCTCGTCGAACTTGTTCTCCTCGAACAGCCTTCCGGCCGAGTCGTACAGCTCCTTGGCGCGGGGATTGTTCGTGCCTGGCTTCTTTGCCGGTTCGCTTGCCATCAGTACCTACCTGACATTAATGTCCTGCTTGTCAAATCTTATATTGCTTTTGCACCTATTTATTCGTTGGCTTTCAGATTTTTCTGTCGTGAGGCCGGCGGCTTTCCTCCTGTTTTACCGTCAAGCAGCTCGTTCAGCTCTCCGTCCACGCGCGATACGTGCTCGTTCTCCCTTCTCACGTTGAGCAGCCTGTGGCTCCTGAACCTTGATAGGAGCTCCCTCGCCTCCTGGTTCAGGGCCTTCAGGTTCGGGCTCTTTATCTTGTACGCCCCCGAAAGCTGGTTTATGACCAGCCTGCTGTCCGAGACGAGCACGATGTCCGTCCCGTTCCCGAACAGCTCCAGCGCCTTTTTCAGCGCGGCCACGACTCCCTTGTATTCCGCTACGTTGTTCGTGCAGATCCCGTTGTAGAATGCGCGCCTTTCGAGCAGCTTGTGCGAATCGTCCAACAGGCGATATCCTGAAGCGCTCTCTCCCGGGTTGCCTCTCGCGGCTCCGTCCGTGTAAGCGTATACCTTCACCAGGTCACCTTTAAATCATTCTTCTGAGCCAGCGAGCATTTCTGGAATCCCTGACTGGACAAACTTCCATTTAAATGTTGCGCTGACAATACTTATCCTTAATGGTATCGACATGGCTAAGGGAGCAAAAAAGATAAAAAGGAAGCCCTCACGGCGGTATGCTGCGGCCCCCAAGAGCAAGGCCAACAGCAAGAAGCTTGAGGCGTTCCTGAGGGCGCAGAAGATAGACGAGATATTGATGGCGGGCAACATCCAGAGCCAGGCTGCGTCCGACAGCGCCGTCGAGGAGCGCCCTTCCGGAGAATCGCACATTGTCGATCTCCTTGAGAACACAAGACTGCCTTCCAGGACGGACCTGGAGACTCCCATGCGTCAGGTCAGGGCTAAGAAAAATAAGGCAAGCAAGAAACACAGAAAGGTGGCGAAAGCCAAAAAGAGAAAGAAAAGGTAGCTAGCCGATCATCCGCCCTTGCCCACGGAAAGCTTCACCCCTCCGTCAGGGTCACGTGTTATGGTTATGTCTAGGCCCTCGCTGCCTAGCATGTGCCTCAGTTCCTCATAGGTATATGCGCCTATGTCGTCGCCCTTCTTGTTCCTGAGGACCTCCTCTCTCCGCTTCATAAGGGAGGCCTTCTCTATGACCGCGTATTTCAGCGACATCTTGGGCTGCTTCATGCCATAGATGTCCTCTATGCCGAGCTCGACCGGCTTGTAGCCCTCGCTCTGGTATATGAAGGGCAGCACAGCGCCGAACTCGGAGGTTATCCCGTCGACCACCGTCTCGACCTTCTTCATGTCGCCCGCCACAAGGAAGTCGTCTCCGTTTAGGAAGCCCACGAACGTGTTCCCCCCTGCGTCCTTGACCTTGTCCTGGAGCAGCTGCGACACTAGCCGCAGTATGGTTATGGCGGAATCGTTCCCGAACTTGCTCGCGAACCCCGCGAGCCCGTCCACCTTGAGCCTTCCCAGCTCGTAGTTCGAGTTGGTCTCCTTCAGCGCCTTCTCGACGCTGTCGGATATCCTGTCCTCGTTGGGCAGGTCTATGAGAGGGTCGAACTTCTTCCCCTTCTTCTTCAGGAATATGGTGACCAGGTCCCTCAGCTCGTCCGGGTCGAAGGGCTTCCTTATGTAGTAGTCGGCGCCGTACTTTATCCCCTTGAACCTGTTCGACGTGGCGTCGAGCGCGCTGACTATTATGATCGTCAGGTCGGTCATGCTCTTGTCCTTCTTGATGCTCTGGCAGATGTCCAGGCCGTCGACCCCAGGAAGCATCAGGTCGAGTATGACCAGATCCGGCTTCTCATGCCTTATGCGGCGCAGCGCCTCAGTCCCGTCGTATATCTGCGTTATCTCGTATCCCTTTCCGAGGGATATCGACATCAGCTTGTTTATGTTCCTGTCGTCCTCTACGATGAATATCCTCTTTATCGGCTGCTCCTCCTGGAGCATGTAATAGGTCAGTATCCCCCCGCTGTTCCTGGACGCGATGGCGTTCGCCCGCTCGAGCTCGTCGAGCCCCCTTTTCAGCAGGTCATTATCTATTTCGATGGACTTTGCGAAGTCCTTGAGCTCTTCGTACGTGACTTCCTGCCTGTCATTTATGAGGGACATTATGTCAGATTCAACATCCTCAATACCTTTCATGATACCACTGGTCGCGCCGATAGTAATTACAGCGAAAGGATAATATTGCTTCTCATTTAAACTTCTAACACGCTATCTGTAGTGATGAATTGTACAAGGGAAAAACGCAGAGGGTTGCCCGCCATGCGGGAGGAGGCAGGAAGAAGGCGGTCGCAGCGGCAGCAGCGATACTCATTATCGCGCTTGCGGCCTACTATCTCGTCGGGCAGGGGGTCCCCCAGATAACCCAGACGCAGCTGATCTACATACCCGCAAACCAGACTTCATATTTCAGCGTATCGGGGTATACCGTCGCGATGAGGCTCCAGAGCTCGGCCAGCTCCGGGGTGACGCTGTACACGAGCAGGGTCCCGGTGCTCCTGGGCCCGATCTCCGCCGTCTCACTGACCTCCGGGTCGAGTGCGAGCGTCAGCAGCGCGGGATCCGCTATCTCCGACATAAACGTAAAGCTCGAATCAAGCAGCAGCAGCGGAGCGTCAATCGACGTGACCCCGCTGCCGGCTGCGCTCTCCGTGGCGCCGAGCAGCTCGGTCAGCGTGCTCAATCCCGCGGCGCTAGGAGGCAGCAACGCGAATACCAGCGCGATCACGCTGGCCACCACGGTATCGACGACGTCCGCGACCACGACCGTGCAGAACACCGCAGCCACGCAGGAGCAGCAGGCGCTCAGCATAGCCAACACCTCGTCGACCGGGCTGCTGATGAAGAAATACAAGGCGCTATACGACAGCGACACGGCGTGCAGCGCGAGCGTCTATGCCACGACCTACTCCCTGTACTACGGATTGGTGCCCGCAGTCCCAAACGATTTCGCCAACGTCAGCGCATTCACGCCAACGGACCTGACCGTGAGCGTGAGCCCAGTATCGGGCAGCAGGTACAACGTCACATACTCCGCGGTCTCGCACTCGCAGTACACGTCAGGTCCAGCAGTGATACTTACCGTCGACACTTCGTCCTCTTCGGTGGTGGCCACGAAGTTCACGGGGCTGTACACAGGTCTCGGCTATGCGACCATAAACAGCACATACCTCTTCCAGAGCGGGGTCGCGAACAAGGCATGCGGCGCGCTGATATCCCCTCCATAATGCAGCGGTCCGCCAGCCGGGCGGGTCACTGCTTTTGCGTCCCTCTCTTCTTCTGCTTTCCGGATACCGGCAGCGTGAACCAGAACGTGCTGCCCTTCCCTGGCTCGGATATCACATGCATAGTTCCCCCGTGGAGGTTCACTATGCCCTTCGCGATTGAGAGCCCGAGACCGGTGCCCGACCCCTCCTGCTTGGTCAGGCCCTTCCTCTGCAGCTGGTAGAACTTCCTGAAGAGCTTGGACCGGTCCTCGCGGCCGATTCCCACCCCTGTGTCGGAGACCTCCACCCTCACGTTCTTGCCCTTCCGGGAGACGTTGACCTTTATGCTTCCCTTGTCCGTAAATTTTATCGCGTTGCCTATGAGGTTGGCGAAGACCTGCAGGAGCCTGTTGGGGTCCGCCCTGATCTCGGGCACGTTGTAGTCTATGTTCCAGGAGAATTCCAGCCCCTTCTTCCGCGCCACCTCAGCTAGCGTGTTCAGGCTCGGCGTCTTAGCAAGCTCGTTGAGGTCGACGGCCTGGGGGTCTAGCTTTATCTTGGACGAGGCCAGCTTCGCCACGTCGAGTATCTGCATTATTAGCTCCATGAGCCTGTCCGATTCCGTGTTTATTATGTTGACGTACTCGCTCTGCTCGCTGCTGAGCGTGCCGAACGTGCCCTCCGTGAGCAGCTTCGCGAAGCCCTTTATGTTGGTGAGCGGCGTCTTGAGGTCGTGGGACAGGTCGTATATGAAATGCGTCTGCAGGTCGCTTTCCTCCTTCATGCTGTCGCGCTCTTTCGTCAGCTTCTCGACCTCGTCCTTGAGGCTCTCGTTCATGCGCTTCGTGCCGAGCTCCTTCATCATTATCATGTATCCGACCAGGCTGCTCTCCGCGTCTGTGACGCTTCTTACGGTCTGCTCGCAGGGGAGGCCCTCGTCGCTGCCCTTGGTCTGGATGTTGACGAACACGTTGCCCACGGTCCCGTTCTTCTTCGCCAGCGAGAGAGACGCGTTCGCCTTGTCCTGGCTGTCCTTGTCCAGGTACAGCAGGGTCAGCGCCCTCCCCTGCAGCTCGTCCCGCGTGTACCCGAGGATCCTCTCCGCGCTCCTGTTCGCCCCGCTGACATATCCGAACGCATCCACGGTCACCACGGCGTCACCGGCGTACTCGACGAGCTCGTCGATGGTTTTCTGCATGCTGCTTATGCGCTTCTCCATGCTTCCGCTGGACAGGACGCACGAGAATCCGCCGAACGCGTTCTTGACGAACGTCGCCTTCACCTCGACGAACACGTCGTTGCCCGCGTTTATCGTCATCTGTCTGACTAGCGCATCCTTGGCCGATCCAAGGCCGCCGATGAGGTCGCGCTCCCCGCCGTACTCAAGGTCGGAAAGCTTTCCCCCTATCACCATCTCCTTGCGCATCCTGAGTATCCTCTGCACGCTGTCCGTCGCCCATATGACCCTCGTGTCCTTGTCCATGAGCAGGAATGCGTCGTTAGTGCTGTAGTTCGCCAGTTTCGCCTCCTCGTCCAGCATCCTGAGGTTGGTTATGTCGTACGCGGTGACCAGGACCAGCTTCTCGTTCACCTCGCTTCCCGTCAGCCTGTAGAACCTGCCCGCGGCGTGCCTGTCCTGCGTCTCGATGACGCGCCCGCGCGCGAGGCTCTCGGCGGCATCCGCACCGACGTCGAAGAACTCCCCGAAGTTCCTGCCGTTCAGTTCCCTCTGCATCCTTCCGGACGCCTTGACCATCGCCTTGTTGGCCTTGACGATGTTTCCCTTCCTGTCCAGCATGAGCCTGGCCGCTCCGGGGTCGAAGGCAGCGTCAAAATACTTTGCGAGGCTCACGCTCCTCTCCCGTTCTGCCCTTGCGGCCGCCTCGTAGGCGACTACTCCAGACAGGAGCGCGGCCCCCTCGACGAGCGCGGCCCCGAATGCGTCCTCCCGCTTCGAGAGCAGCGTCAGGATGAAGACGCTCCTCCCCTCCGCGACCGCGGGGAGCAGGACGCAGCTCCTGAAACCTGCATTGTAGTACTTGACAAGCTCCTGGAACGCGGAGTAGTCCCCCAGCCTGTTGTCGACGTAGGGCTTGCCCGTGTTAATGGCGAATTCCTCGAGCGGGGATAGGCCCTCCTTCTTGTCATAGGTTCCGACGAGCCTTGCGTAATCCGCGGAGAGGAGCCCGCTTATCTTATCCTTTGACTTCTCCAGAAGATCGTTCACGCCGCTTGTCCCCATCGCTATCGTAAAGAGCTCGGCTATCAGCCTGTCGATGGGGATTTGCTCCTGCATGGCCTCTGATTAAAATCTCTCGCTAAGTTAATAATGTTTGACGTGAACTAGGTATAACTGCATAAAAAGGAAGTCGCATGGAGGCGAAGGAGGTCTTTGACGGAGTGTTCATGGTGGGAAGGAAGCTAGCCACGCGCAACCTGACCAGCGGGACCAAGGTATACGGCGAGGAGCTGGTGCGGATCGGCGGCTCCGAGTACCGGTTGTGGAACCCCTACAGGAGCAAGCTAGCGGCGGCGATACTGCTTGGCATGAGGGGCATGCGCATAGGGCGTGGCTCAAAGGTGCTGTACCTCGGCGCTGCGACGGGCACCACCAGCAGCCACGTGAGCGACATAGTGGGGAAGGGAGGGCTGGTGTACTGCATAGAGATATCCGAGAGGAGCATGCGGGAGCTCGTGGGCGTCTGCGAGTCGCGCGAGAACATGCTTCCGATGCTCAAGGATGCGAGGGACACGGACAGCTACGCAAAGGAAGTGGGCGTGTGCGACGTGCTATACCAGGACATAGCCGCCAGGGACCAGGCGGACATACTCAACCGCAACAGCACCCTGCTGAGGAGCAAGGGCATGGCGTACGTCGCAATAAAGTCGCAGAGCATAGACGTGACCGAGGACCCGGAGAAGGTATACGCGGATTTCCTCGCAAAGGTCTCGGAAATATTCGAAGTCCTTGAGAAGATAGACCTCAAGCCCTATTCGAAGATGCATATGTTCGCGGTCCTCAGGAAGAGGAGATGATTTACTGGCAAGGCTGTGCCTCCGGAACCGGCACGAGAAACAATAAAAACCCAGACAGGCTAAGTGCAAGTGAGGAGGGGCCTTGATGCCGGATTTCGGGAGATATCTGAGAAGTTTCGAAAACGCAAAGTTCTCAGAGGTGGTCTGCAAGCACTGCTGGACGCATGCCAAGTCGGCAAGCGCAGTCGATGCCGTCTGCAACTTCTGCGAGCAGCACGTAAGCGCGTCCGCCTATGCGCTGCACAATCCAGAAGCCGAGGCCATCTTCCTTAAGCTGCAGAGCGCCGCGGCCCGCGGCCTCAGGGCCGACGACCTTGGCGCGCTGGACGCGCTCTTGAAGGGATGCTCAGATCCGCAGGTCCTCTACATATCTGGAATATTCTACTCGATTCTTTCGGATTCCCTCTATCTCTGCAGGAACTACGCACTCCCTGGGTTCATGGAAGAGAACTCCGGCAACATTAAGGCCAGTCTCGGCTACTCCGCCAGGTCCAAGGAGCTGTTCTACGGAGCGATAGCCCTTTCGGGAACGGAGCCGGCTTCGGGAGCCGAAGCGGAGTCGCTACTTTTCATGGAGTTCCTGTGCTGGATCAAGCTCGGTAGGCTCGCGGATGCGTCAAGGGTCCTGGAGACGCTCCACAAGCTGGCGAAGGACGAGAAGGCGCTAGACTACTCCGACATGGTCTTCAGCGTGGAATCAGGAGCGAAGGACGCGGACGCCAGGCTCGCCAAGCTGCTTTCGGGGAACGAGGCCAACGCCTTCTATTATCTTGCAAAGCGCCTGGCGAAGGGGAAGAGGTTCGGCGAGGCGCTGTCCGTGCTCGCGCGGCTGGGTCGGAAGGTCAACGTGCAGATGGCCCCGCAGCTCGCAAGCTCGATAAGGGCAGCGCAGGAAGCATCAAGGGTGTGAAAGGGTCAGCCCTTTATGACTCCCATCGGCACGTTCCTGCTCACGATCTGCGATATCCCCGCCTTCTCGACTACGCCGACCACGTCGTCAACGTTCTTGTAGGCCCACTCAGCTTCTTCGCTTATGAGCTTCTTGCTCCTTACGCGTATCTCTATCCCCTTGCTCTTTAGCGACTCTAGCGTCTTGGACGCAGGAATGTCCCTGAGGGCCTGTGATCTTGACATTACCCTTCCCGAGCCGTGGCATGTGGTGCCGAATGTCTCTCGCATGGCCCCATCAAGGCCACATAGCACATAGCTTGCCGTCCCCATGCTCCCCGGTATGATTACCGGCTGGCCCGTTCCGCGGTACTCCTTGGGCACCTCCTCCCTTCCCTTAGAGAACGCCCTTGTCGCCCCTTTCCTGTGCACGTAGACCCTGACCCTTTTGCCTCCGAAATCGTGCTCCTCGAGCTTCGCTATGTTATGCGCGACATCGTACAGCAAGTCCATTCCCAGCGCATCAGCGCTCTCGCCGAATATCTCCTCGAAACTCCTCCTCACCGCGTGCGTTATCATTTGCCTGTTCGCGAACGCGTAGTTAACAGCGCATTTCATCGCCGCCAGGTAATCGTCAGCTTCCTTGTCTCCTATCCTGGCGTAGCTCAGCTCCCTGTCTGGAAGGGTTATTCCCTTCCTGTTCTGGTATTCAACGAGCGCCCTGAGGTAGTCGCTGCAGATCTGGTGGCCGAATCCGCGCGACCCGCAGTGCACCATAATGACGACCTGGCCCTTGAAGAGGCCGAAGGCCTTCGCCGTCTTCTCGTCGCAGATTTTGTCGACGCGTTGTATCTCGAGGAAGTGGTTGCCCGCCCCGAGTGTGCCCAGCTCGTCGATTCCCCTCTTCTTCGCGTCGGCGCTCACCTTGGAGAAGTCAGCGCCGTCCATTGCGCCGTTCTCCTCCGCCCTCGCAAGGTCTTCGCTCACGCCGAAGCCCTTGCCCAGCGCATACCCGACGCCTTCCAGGGCGGTCCTCTCCAGGTCGCCCATCGTAAAGCCCATCTTCAGCCTGCTGCCGACGCCGCTGGGCACGTTCTTGAACATCGCGTCGAGCAGCTGGTTAAGCTTCGGCCTGACCTCCTTCTCCGTCAGCCCTGTTTTTATCAGCCGCACACCGCAATTGATATCGTAGCCCACGCTCCCAGGAGAGATTATCCCATCGTTTGCATCGAAAGCCGCGACGCCTCCTACGGGAAATCCGTAGCCCTCATGCGCGTCGCTCATAAGCAGTATGTTGCCAACGATCCCTGGCAGCTTCGAGGCGTTCACCGCCTGCTGGAGGGTCCTGTCGCTCTTTATCTTCTCGAGCATCGCGCCAGTTGCGTAAACGACGACGCCCGAGTTCATTCCCATGGCCCTGTCCTGCCTTATCTCGAACTTGACATCGCTAAGCCGCTCCAGCTCCACAAACAGCACCCACTCCCTGTTTTTACGTCGTTTTTAATGACAAAGATTAAATACCAGTAAATAACATATATGCTTACAAAGGATTTTAATGTATCCCTGATAATTCATATCCGTGCAGGGATGGCGGAGCCTGGTCAAACGCGGCAGACTCAAGATCTGCTGACCTAAGGTCTGCGAGAGTTCAAAACATTTGAGCAAATCTCTCTCCCTGCACGCTTCTGTTTCGATGGGGTGGACTATATGGCAAAGAAAACAAGGAATGCAAGGACGAAGGCGAAGGTCGCCAGGGCGAGCGTCGCCTCCGGAAGCAAGAACTCCGTGATAGCGAAGCTCAAGAAGGCGAAGATAAAGGACAGCGTGCTAGTGGACATGTCGAGCTACGCGCAGACCGAGGACTTCACGAGCTCGGCGGCATGCGCGATGATGGTGCTCAAGTACGTCAACCCCAGCTTCAAGTTCAAGAGGGAGCAGGAGTACAGCATCTGGCAGGAGGCCGTTAACGGCAGCGTCTGGTACGGCTCGAAGTACGGCCTCGCCTACGCGCTGGCGAAGCGGGGCGCCAAGGTCGGCATAATAAGCAACACCAAGGACGAGGGGTACGAGAAGAAGATGGCCGTCTACGAGAACGTCAACCTCGACACGCTGCTCGCGTCTTTCAATGAGATAAGGCAGAAGTCGGTGTCGGCAGGCGTGGAGGAGGAGCACGGCGTGGTTACGCTCGGTACCATAAAGAAGGCGCTGTCGTCCAACCAAATCCCGATAGTGCTCATAGACGCCAGGATAATAAACTCATACCTGGACTCGATGCCGCACTGGGTCGTCGTGAAGGGCTATGACAAGGACACCTTCTATGTCGTGGACCCGTATTCCGACAGCACGATAACCCTCGGCACTGACGCGTTCAAGTCGGCGCTGGGCTTCGACAACAACTACCACATGATAGCGGTCAGTGCCCCTGCCGGAAGCGCCAGTAGGGCGAAGCCAAGGCGCGTCGGCTAGAAAGCCTTTACGGGCGGCGCGGCATTCCTGCCTGTCCTGGGGCAGGTCCGCGCGCGAAACGCGCAACGTTCCTATTCCTGTCAAGCCGGCTATAGCAGCCGAGGCACATTACCCTGCGTCTGACGATGCCCGCCCTGACGTACGGATCCCTCTCCTGCACGTACCGCGGCGGTATTACTCTTATCCTGTCCCTTTCGATTGGACGCTCGCAGCGCATGCAGCGGTCCTCTATGCCGTACGCGTCTTCTAAGACAGCTCCCGCTGTCGCTACTACTCTTTCGGAATCTCCCATATCCCCATCCCATCCTTCTGCGCACTATTTCCCCAGTGCCTGCTGTCCCTCCGTTATGCATAATTTACCGCGGCCTGATATTTAATTGTTGTGTTTCATAAAACCCATGACGCTTGCTTCACGTTTGCTTGTCGTCAGTGGTTCTCTATGCGCTACGTTATTGCCGTCGGGGGTAATGCGCTCGGAAGCCCGGGTACGCTTAAAAACCTTTTCAGCGCGGTCATGGTGCTGCGGAAGAGGGGCGACGAGATAGTCATCACCCACGGGAACGGCCCGCAGGTTGGGGAGCTGGCGTCGCTCGAGAGCAAGAGCCTGGCAGTCCTCACGGCGCAGACCCAGGCGGAGATAGGGCTTGAGATGGAGAACGGCATGGCCGAACATGCTGGAAGGCGGGGCGGGATCAGGCTGGCGACAGTCCTGACGAGGGTATTGGTGAATAGGGCAGACAGGGAATTCAGGGAGCCAAGCAAGCCAATAGGCCCCTTCCTTGACAGGGCCGACGCCATGCGCCTAGCGGGAAAGGGATTCGCCGTGAAGAAGCTCTTCCACGGATACAGGAGGGTCGTGCCATCGCCGATTCCAAAGAAGATAATGGAAGAGGGACTGATACGCCAGCTGCTGGGTGACGGATATGCCGTCATAGCCGCCGGAGGCGGAGGGATAGCGGTCACGCGCAGCAAGTCAGGCTTGTCATATTCCAATGCTGTCATAGACAAGGACCGCGCGTCATCGCTGCTCGCGACCTCGATAGGCGCGGACAGGCTGTTCATACTCACGAACGTCGATGGAGCGTTCACGGGCTACGGGGGCAAAAAGCCGCGGCTCATAAGGCGCGCAACCATCAGGGAGATGCAGGGGCTTATCAAGAGCGGCGAGTTCGAGAAGGGAAGCATGCTCCCGAAAGTGGAGGCGTGCGTCGAGTTCGTAAAGAAGACGGGCAGGTCCGCGGCCATAGGGAACCTCAAGGATGCGGCCGGCGTAATTAATCTCGGGAAGGCGACGCTCATCGTCGAGTAGCTTGTACTGCTTTCCTGGCACTCGCTATGACGTCCCTTATTCCGGCGTCGGTCTTTATGCCGTTCGGATCGAAGTGCGTCCTGCTCGCAGCATGCCTTCGGGATAGCGTCTTTATCATTCCGTCGATGGGCACGGATCCCATGTGCAAGTGCCTCGTTATCTTCGAAACGTTGTAGAAGAGGGGCGTGTCGACCTCGTCGCGTATCCTCTCAAGCAGGCGAATCGCCTCGGGCGAGCATCCCTTGCCCGACTCCAAGGTCTTGGCGATGGCTTCCCGGTCCTGGAGGCTTCCTGTCCACAGCGGACCGAAGAGGATCATCTCCTTCCCGCAGTAGCCGCAGCACGTCTCGGCTTTCGGAGCGACGCCCCTCGCGAACGAGAAGCTGTGGCAATTCCTGCAGTACGACCCGAGCCCCGTGCGCTTCACGGACCCCACTGCCGCATCTGCTCCTTCCCTGAGGAACAGGAACACTCTGAAATAGTGCATGTCCGAGATGCTCAGCACGGGCTCCACCCCCAGATTGAACTGAGCGGCTTCCCGCGCGATGTAGTCCAGCAGTATCCTGACTCCGACCTCGTGGCACAGCTCGTTGTGCAGGGGCATGGATCCGTACAGCTTGAGGCACGCCTTCTCCTCCGCTCCGCACAGCGTTGCCGTGTCCGTGGCGGTCACCATCAGCAGGGTGCCGCCTTTCGACACCTTAAGCAGGTCGTAAATGCAGGGCACGGGGGTGCCGAACGGGTCGAGGTCTATTATGTCGAACGCATCCTTGCGCGTGTTCGCGAATTCCTGGATGCTCATGTTGAGCGCATCCAGCCTAAGCCCGTTCCTTTTCACGTTGGCCTTAGCGGCCCTGGCGGCGTCCTCGTTTATGTCGAGAAGCGTGGCGTCCCTTATTCCCGCCTCAAGCGCGTATCTTATTCCCCTGATCCCGGTCGCAGCCGTGCAGTCCAGGAGCCGGGCGTCCTTGTGGCTATTCGCCCTGAGGAATGCGACGGAGATGTCCCTGAGCTTGCCCATCTTTGGGTTGTAGAATACGCCCTCTGGCACGGATATGGCTGCCTTTCCCTCGTTGATCTTTCTCATGGGCGATCTCCCAAATCAGGCCTTTATCTTGAGCAGGGCGTCCAGCAGCCCGTGCGCGTACGATATGCTGGCGAAAGCCGTGTACAGGTCTCCCTTCGCCAGCCACGACCCCGCGTCCTTCGAGTAGTCGATTGCGAGCGCGAGGACCTCCTTCTCCTTCGCGCTTAGGCTGAGGGGCTTGAGCTTTTCGACACTGCCCTTGAACAGCAGTATGTCCTTTTCGATCCTAGCGGATATCTCCTGCATTCGAACCTGCCTTCTGCCTACAGATAGGAGGGCCGGTGCTTTAAATGTTGGTTATTTTCTGGCGTTCTGCGGCAGGGCACTCAAAAGCTTTATAATCCTGAGAAGGGATGGTTGTGCGGTGCCCGTATGGCGAGAGAAGTGCCTTGGGACGCGCAGACAGACGCGTTCGTGTCAGACCTGAATTCAATCATATCCAAGAAGTACAGCGTGAGCTTCAGGTCCATGCTTCTTAATCCCGACGCCTACGTCAAGAAGAAGGACATCGCTGACACGGTAAAGAAGGTCAAGGCGGAAGTCGACACCTACTTCTCGCAGCTGCTCGGCAATCTCAAGGATGAGCAGGCCTCATTTGCCACCGAGCTAGAGAAGAAGACGGACCAGTACAAGAAGATGGACGCGGTCGTGTCCAACAAGTCCTCGGTGCTGCGAATCCCCTACGTGAAGCCGCTTTTTGTCAGGAGGAATCCCGACAATGAGGAGATGATGCTTGTTGAGCAGTACGACAGCGGCATGGATGCGCTGATCGGAAAGCTCGTCGGCGTCTCGAACTACGTGGCTGACATATCCGCGACGTACAAAGAGCACCGCCTGGGGTCGTGGCTGTTCTCCGGGACCAAGAACTACGTGCTTACGATAAACCCGCCAACCAGCCCCGTCTTCGCGATAGAGAACAGCAGCACGCTTATTAACGCGATACTCGACAGCATATCGAGCGGGTAGCGGGATGGCGAAGAAGACCGTCATAGTGATAACGGGAGTTCCTGGAACCGGGAAGACGAGGCTCGCCGCGCTGCTTAGGAAGAAGCTGAAGGACGCCGAAGTCATAAATGCGACCGAGCTGATAAACCGCGAGAGGCTCTTCTCGTCCCGCGCGCGCGACGGCTCCAAGATCGTGAGGATGGCGGGTCTGGAGCGCGCCCTATCGCGGGAGATATCCAGAAGCGACGCGCGGGTGGTGATTGCGGAAGGCCACATCCTGTGCGACGTCAGGATCAGGGGCGCGAAGGCGGTGGTCCTGAGGGAGCACCTCAGTGCGATAAAGAAAAGGCTGCTGGCCAGAGGATACGGCAAGGAGAAGGTCAAGGCGAACCTCGTATCCGAAGCGACCGACTACTGCGGCGCGCACGCAGAGAGGAACTACGGCGAGGTCTTCGAGATGCTATCGGGATCGGGGTCGACCCTTCCGAGCATCGTGAGGCTGGCGAGGGGAGGCGCTGTCAAGAAGCAGGAGATAGACCTTCTAGAAGAACTGCGCGAGATGATCGAGAAGGACAGGGATTTCGCGATATGACCTATACGCCCATCCTCCCGAGCAGCTCCGAGTAGACGACCTCAGCATACTCCTTCGGTACGCCTTCGTGGACCTTTGATCCGGCGAGTCTTATGTCCTTATGCCTTTTCATGGTCTTCCCGGATGCGACCGCGCGTAGCGCCTCCTCGATGCTGGCATGCTTGTTGAGCTCTATCGCGCACATATTCTCTCCGATTACGGTCAGCCCCAGGGCTCCACTGTGCGCATCCGAGAACTCGCCCTGCGCCCTTCTCATGAAAACGCTGGGCCCCCTGAGCACCCGCGACCTGATCGACTCCTTCGGGGCGATGAACACAATCAGCCCCTTGCCCTTGTGAACTATCGGAATTGCAAAATAAACCCGGAATCCGAACTTCTCCAGGTAGGATTTAACGAACTCGGAGACCTTCCTCAGCTGCGGCCAGATTATGTCCTCGCTCTTGTCAGGCACACTGGTCTCGACCAGTAACACCTTCAGTCCGGATTTTTCCGCGAAAGCCCTTATCAGACCCGCCGCCTTGGCGGAGGCGAAACCCTTTCCGTAGAACGCCCCTAGGCTAGGCTTTTCAGTGAAGTTCCTTGCCACAATCACAAACTTCGCAAGAGATTCGGTTGATACGCCGGCGGCCACGTTCCTGTTCTTGTCAATGGGGTCTATTACTACGAACTGCGAGTTGAACTTCTTTATGAGGGCAGCATCGTTCAGCGCCGTCTTGGTCTTCGGGTATAGGATCATCGGAGGCCTGAAGTCTGCCGCGCTTTCCAGCAGTTTGATCAGAGAGCCGTAGTGGTAAATGAGCAGTTCGCACAGGTATCCCGAGAAACCGCTAATGGTAACCTCGGCGCCGTATATGCCGTGCGCGCCTAGGAGGTATTTCAGGAGCCTTACCTCGTCACGCTGCCTCTCCGAGAGGTGCTTGTTTATGAAAACTGCGTGCATCGGCGACCTGTCGACTGACGTGCCCATGTCCTCGATGTTGTCTATCTTGAAGGCCGGGACAATGTCGGCCTTGACTCCAAGGTCGTCAAGGTATACCCTCACGTACGGATGCTCGGCGTACTTTATCTCGTATCTCTCTCCCTTTCCCTTGACGATCGCCTTCGCGCAGGCCATTCCTTCCTTGGTGATTCTCTCCCTCGACCGCGTCTTGCGGAAGAGCAGGAATATGTCGATGTCCGAATCGCCCCTCAGTTGCGTGCCTCTGACAACCGAGCCCACCACCCTCGTCTCGACCCCCTTCGGCAGGACCTTCTTCAGCCTCCCGGTGAGCAGGTTTATGTTGTGGACTGATTCCACGAGCTCCCTTGCGCTCGGCTTTATCTCTTTTAGCACCTTCTCGAAGATGGAGTTCGCAATCCTCTCCTTGCCCTCCTGCATGAAAACATATTTAATAGAAAAGGCATGTTTAATAACGTAAGGCATTGAAGGGCTCGTGGCGCAGCAGTAGCGCGTTCCGTTCGCAACGGAAAGGTCGCGGGTGCGAATCCCGTCGAGTCCACTGATGCTTTCGCTGCAAGGCGGTCATCGCCCTTTCAGTGAGATTTTGTTGAAGGCTAGCACAGCCAGGAAGAGCGCTATGCTGACGAGCACGATCGTGCCTCCGGAGGCGAGGTTGTACCAGAACGACAGGTACAGCCCGGATATCACCGAAGCCACCGCAAGCGCGTTGGCCAGAAGAATGGTTCGCCTGAAATTTACCTTGAAGAGCATTGCGGATATGGAAGGCACGACTATCATGCTAGTCACGAGCAGCACCCCGACTAGCTTTATAGAGACCACGATGGTGAGACCAGTCAGGAGCGTGAAGAGGAGCTCGAGCCTCTCGACGGGCATGCCGCTTATCTTTGCGAATTCCGAGTCGAACGTTATGGCGAAGAACTCCTTGAAGAGGAGGTAGATTGTCGCAATCACGAACGCGCTCAGGCACAGCGCCAGTATCACGTCCTGCGTGCTTATCCCAAGTATGGCCCCGAACAGGTAAGACTCGAGCTCGGCGGTGGCCGCGTTCGACAGGCTTATGAGCACGATGCCGAGCGCAAGCCCCGCGGAGAACATTATGGCTATTGCAGTGTCTCCCGCGATGTGCAGCTTTCTCAGGTAGTTTATGCCGAATATGCCCGCGAATACTGCAATCATCGCGCCCCACAAGGTGTAGAACCCGAAGAGTATCCCGGCGGCTATCCCCGCGAGCGAAACGTGCCCGAGGCCATCGGATATGAGCGAGAGGCGCCTTAGCACTATGAAGACGCCCATCGTCGAGCACGTGAGCGCCACCAGTATTCCTGCTATGAACGCGCGCTGTCCGAAGGCGTATGTGAGAAGCCCTATCGTCATTGGATCATCCCCCCTGCCTCTTCAAGGTCGCTTCCAGCTGCCTCACGAGCTCCTTGGAGTGCTTGTGCGAGAAGAGCAGGTCGAGAAGCCTGCGTCCGGTGAGCTTCTTGGGCTCCCCGTCATAGAGCACCTTCCTGTTGATGTACAGCAGCCTGTCGGTGTGCGCGAGCAGCGAATACACGTCGTGGGACACGAGTATCACCGCGACGCCGTAGACCTCGTTCACGTGCTTCACGAGCACATAGAACGCCTCCTCGCCTGCGAGGTCGACCGCAGCGGTCGGCTCGTCCATCACCAGCAGCGCAGGTTCGGAGACGAGCGCGCGGGCGATGAGCGTCCTCTGCAGCTGTCCTCCCGAGAGCGAGTTCACCTGCGCATTCCTGAACTTCCACATATTTACGTTCCGTATGGCGTCATCAATTGCGGCATTGTCCTTCTCGGAAAGCCTTCCCAATATGCCTATTTTGCTGTAGAGGCCAGTGCCGACCACCTCCCTGACCGTCGCGGGGAAGTTGCTGTCTACGCGCTCTATGTTCTGGGGAAGGTAGCTTATCCCCTGACGCCCATCGGTCGCTTCGGGGAACTTCTTTATGCTGCCCCTTGTTGGCTTGAGGAGACCCACCATGAGTTTCAGCAATGTCGTCTTCCCGGCGCCGTTTGGGCCGGCGATTCCTATCACATCGCCTTCATTGACTTCGAACGAGACTCCCTCGAGCACGGCCCTACTCCGGTCGTAGGAGAAGGACACGTCATCGAGTTTCAGAAGTCTTTTGGCCATGCGAAATCATCGGCGGGAAAAATACTTAAGACGGAGTGCAATTCAGGCCCTGCTCCAGCACGCGAAGGTTGTCGTACATGAGGGAGGTGTAGTTTGCGCCGCCGGAAATCTGCTGCGGGGTCAGTATCTCCATGGTGTATATATTGTATATCGTCCCGTTTATCGCCTCCGCTATGTTCTGGTCGACGGTCACCGTAGGGTCCGCGGACTCCTGGAATATCGCGTGGACGTGATCTGCAGTGGCTTCAGCTATGACTTGCGACACGTGCTGCGCGGACACCTCCGCATCGGGGCTTTCGCTCCCCACCGGGAGCTCGGTGAGGTTATAGCTTATCGCCAGGTACCCCAGGAACGCATGCGAGTCTATCACAGTCCGGCTCCTGCATTGCGCAAGGCCTGACTTGTAAGCGGAGTTGAGAGTGTTGATCTGGGATATGAATGCATCTGCGTTCGCCGTGTAGTTCGCAGCATGGGAGGGGTCCATCCTTATCATGGTGTTCTTTATCTGTTCGACAACAGGCGGCATGAGTGCGGGGTCGAGCCAGAAATGGGGGTCATCGACGGTTATGTTCGTGTTATTGTCGAGCTGGCTCATGTTTATCGAATCTATGAGCGGGACGAGGACTATGCTCGCGTTGGTGGATTGCGCCAGCGAGACCGCCCAGTTCTCGAGCGCGGGTCCGTCATAGAAGAATACCTTTCCAGTGGAGAGATTGTAGGCATCCTGCGGCGTGGGCTCGTAATCATGGGGCTCCACTCCAGGAGCAATTATCTGCTGAATGCCAACCAAATTGCCGACGACTGGTTTGACGAGATAGTATATGGGATTGAAGGATACCACCACAGCAGAGCCTTTCGGGTTTGCCCTGCCTGCGCTAGAGGCATAGCCAAAAACCAGAAGCGCACCTATGCCTGCAATGATGATGACCAAATAAATTATCCCGGTGTTATTATTTTTATTGATATCCGTTCCTTTCACATTCACACCTTGCCTTCTATTCAAGCCTCTCAAATTAGATGCGCTCTCAATACCTATTAAAATTTGCCCTGACATAGTTTTACGTTGTAGTCCATGCCACTGACAAAAAAGCGCGTCAAAGGTAAGCAGGTATCCATAGTCATTCCGACGCTCAATGAGGAAATGAACATAGGCGAGGTGATACGTGGGGTCAAGCACCAGCTTAGCGACTACAGCTATGAGATCATAGTTGTGGACGGCCACAGCAGCGATGGGACAGTTAGGGTAGCCCGTCGCCTCGGAGCTAGGATACTGTACGATAATCATGGCAAGGGCTCTGCGCTAATAAAAGGACTGAGTAGCGCGAAAGGAAACATATTGGTATCGATGGATGCCGACCTGTCGCACGAGCCGCGGGAGCTCAGGCTTCTCATAGACGCGATAGATATCGGCTACGACCTGTGCACCGGCTCGAGGTTCCTCATAGGTGGCGGTTCTGAGGACATACCTCCGCTGAGGGTAATCGGGAACAAGTTCTTCGTTTTCCTGGTGAACGTGATTTTCCATGCAAACTACACGGACATGTGCTACGGCTACCGCAGCTTCCGCAAGAGCGCCCTGAAGAAACTGGACCTCAAGGAGAAGGGCTTCGGCATAGAAACTGAGATTAACATAAAGGCGGTGAAGAAGGGGCTGAAGGTGATTGAGATCCCGAGCACGGAGAAGAAGAGGGCATCTGGCACAGGAAAGCTGACGACGTTCGGCGACGGATACGTGATACTCAAGACGATACTGAAGAATGCCTTCTAGCGGTCAATCCGTGAACAGGTGCACGAACACCCTCGCGGTGTTCACAAAATCCTCTATCGGTATGTATTCATTCGGTTCGTGTTCGACTTTTGGCTCTATCGTCCAGACTGCGGCGTCAAATCCCGCATTCCTCACGTCCACAGCCATCGTGCCCCCTCCAATACCAATCAGTCTCGCGTTCTTGCGCAGGACCTTCTTTATCGCGCTCCTGAGCCTCTTTACGATTTCCGAATCGTCTCGGACGGGCTCGGCGGAATCCTCCGCCACCACCACCTCTACAGTTATCTTCGCACTGCGCTTCCTGCCCAGTTTCCTCAGGTCCTTTACTATTTCCATCAGCTTGTAGCAGGGCAGAATTCTGCAGTCCATGTAAAATACCTCCTTGCCGGGCAGGATGTTCACGCTGTCGATATTCTTCTCGTGCTTTGTCATCTCGAATGTTGAGCCATCAGGCATGAGCTGGGTCTTTCTGCTATACTTTCTGTGCAAGTAGCCATCGGCTTCCAGCACATATTTTGCGGCTTCCCTGAACGCATTTATTCCATATTCAGGAGAGGCTGCGTGGAACTGCTTCCCGGTGACGGTTATCTTGACCAATAACCTGCTCTTTTCCGCTATCTCTATCGTGTCCCCTGCAGCCGCCCCGTCGTCAGGCACCACAAACATGTCGCCCTTCTTGAAGAGTCCCTCATTCATTAGCTTCTTACCACCATACCCGTTTCCCTGCTCCTCATCGGCAGCTAGGACGAGCCCGAAATTGTACTTCAGATCCCTCCCAAGCAGCGCCTTTAGCGCATACATCGAGGCAACAACTCCCTGTCCGTCGTCCTGCGTCCCGCGACCATACACCTTCCCATTCTTGACTATCCCCTTGAAAGGGTCGGTCTTCCATAGGCTCCTGTCGCCCTCAGCAACCGTGTCAATGTGCGCCATCAGCCACAGCGTCCTCTTCTTATTACCGTACTTCACCACAAGGTTTGGTCTCCTTACGCCATGATTATCGGCGTATTCATACCTCTTGGGTTTGAGCCCCCAGCCCTTCAGGATCCTCTCAAGGAAATCCGCCCGCTTTGCCTCCCCGGTGCCGCCGCTCTCCGGAGATACCGCCTTTATCGAAATCATCTTCGAAAGGGTGTCTGTCATCTCCCTCTCATAACCGCGAACCACTTCTTCCGCATCACGATTGTCATTACGCATGCGTTACTAATTCTTGGAAGAATATTAAACCCGAACGGTTCATTACTTTTTCCAGTGTCATCTCGCAGCGCTGACTATCTTTATTACGTCATTGTCCTTCAGTTCGTAATCCTTTCCGAGTCTCATCTTCTTCCTCGCATCTACCGCGTAGAGCATGCTCTTCGCGAGGTCAGTGTGTATCTTTGCCGCGAGGTCGACCGCCTTCGATCCCTTTTTCAGCAGTATTGCGTCCGGCAGCACGTTCCCATAGTGGTCTGTGTACTTGTTCTCGTCCTCCACTGGATACGCGACTATGTTGTCGAGCACTTTGAAGACGACGGCATTCATTATGTCCTGGACTCCTGTGCCGTTGTTCTTCTTCATGTATCTCGCCATGTAGTCTAGAGCGCGCTCCTGATCTCCGCTCACATTGCCCTTCAGGCCGAACCCAGCGCTCCCTGGAACATAGTCTATCGTCCCTTTGTTGCCCGCCTTCCTTAGCGCAAGTTCTATCGCACCGGAACAGCCTATCACCATGTAGTCCTTTAGCTTATTCCTGAGTTCGGAAAGCGCTCCCTCCCTGCTCATGTCAAGCTTGTTAGCGGCGACAACGGTCGGTTTGCTTATCTTCAGGAGCGCACCCGAGAACCTTCGCGTATCTTCCCCGCTCCACGATATCTGGGACGTGCCAAGGCCACTGCCCTCTGCAGCCTGCCTTATCTGCCCTTCGCTCACGTTGAACCCCGAAAGCAGCTCCTTCAGCGCGACCGCGCCGTCCGTCCTCCTCGCGATTGACTTCACGTGCCTTGCGATTATCCCAGAGAGCCACGCAGTGACCTCCTCGCTCACCATCCGCACGTCCTCATCAGGGTTGCAGCCCTCGCAGGGGTTCCCGTTCACATCGGTCTTCCCGCTCAGGTCAACCACGTGTATTAGCGCGTCCGCTCCCATGAGGTCGTTCAGGAACTGGTTTCCCATTCCCTTCCCGAGATGCGCATCCGGGACTAGACCCGCGACGTCCGTGATGTTCACAGGGATATGCCTAATTCCACGTATGCAGAGCGAGTTCTTCGGAGTGCATTTCACTCCTAGCTCCTTTTCCACGCACTCCCTGGTGGCGTACGCCACTCCCATGTTCGGCTTTATGGTGGTGAAGGGATAGGGCGCTATCTCCGCCTCAATCATGGTCAGTGCGGAGAATATGGTCGTCTTGCCCTTGTTCGGCGCGCCAACTATTCCAATGAGCATCGGATTCCTCCACTATTCAAATAGCTTTACCTTCACTACCCTCTTGTCCTTTATCTCCCTGAGCAGGTAGTAGACCGAGATTATCGAGAACACAAGGACGACGCCTATGATGAGCGCGACCTGCGGCATGCCCGAGATGAACGCCAACATCGCGACTATGGCGATTATCGGGAGATACGGATATCCGGGCATCCTGACGTCTGCCTTGCGCCCTGACTTCCTGAAGTGTATGAGCGCGAGGCAGGCCATGATGTATGCAAAGATAAGGCCGAAGTTGCTTATCGCGGCTATGACATATATGTTCCCCGCGAAGAGGGTCACGACCCCTATCGCAGCGGAAAGTATGACCCCGTTCACGGCCACGTCCCTCCTTTTGTCGAACCTCCTCAACGCCTTAGGAAGCAGCCTGTCGGAGCTTATCTGGTAGGATATCCTTGAAGCGCTCAGCATCATCGCGAGGGCGGCGGAAGCGGTGGCCACCAAGGCCCCTATATCGACCAGCAGGAGCAGGGCATAGGGCGCCCCCGCGGCATTGAGCGCGAAAGCCAGGGGGTCCGCAGCTATCTTGTACTCCTGCGTCGGTACTAGAAGCAGCAGGGACACGGCGACCAGCACGTACACCACGATGCTTATGATGACCGCGGCGAGCATCGCTTTGGCGGCGGCGCGGCTCCCCCCCGCGATTCTAGATCCGAACGTGGTTATCGTCTGGAACCCCGTATAGGCGAAGAATATCACGACGCTCGCGGCGAAGATCGAACCCATGCTGAAGTCGCTCGGGCTGAAGCTGACGTATCCGAACGAGTCCGTCCTGAACACGAACATTATGGAGAACGCTATGAACGCCGCGAGTATCAGCAGCTTGACTACGACGAGCGAGAAGTCGGCCTTCGCCGCCTTCCTTATCCCAAGAAGGTTGACCGCCGCAATCGCGAAGATCAGCAGCGCCGCGAAGACCTGCGGCGCAATCGAGGCTCCCATGCCCAACATGCTGGTGAGGTACGAACCGAAGCCAAGCCCTATGGCCGCTATGGCGGTCGCGTAGCTGAAATATGCGAGTATCCCCGTCAGGAAGCCGACCTCGCTGCCGAACGCATTGTATGCGTACGAGTAGGACGCCCCTTTCTCGTTGGGCAGGAGGGAGCACAGCTCCCCGAACACTAGCGCCATGATCAGCGCGACTATCCCTACCAGCAGGAACGCGACGAGCGCGAACGAGCCTGCCAGGGCGATGGCAGTGCCGCTGAGCACGAATATGCCTGCGCCGATGATCGCGCCCAATCCTACGGCGGTCGCGCTCGCCAGACCGATCTTTTTCATGGATTACACTGACATCTCAATAAATAAAAACGTATCAAAACCGAACACGCCACCGCATTTGCCCCCTCGCTCAGATAAAATTCCCAGCAGCGCGCCTCCATTTCCGCTTCTTTATTATATTTTCCGAGCCACAATATAGACTGCCGCTGCGGGGGTGGCAGAGCTTGGTCAAATGCGACAGGTTCAGGGCCTGTTCTCCTAGTGAGTGCGCGAGTTCAAATCTCGTCCCCCGCATATCGCCGTCCGCCGCAGGCTCAGAAGACGCATCGCTTTAAACCTTTTCCTTCTATTAATACTGGTGAACTTATGCCCAAAAAGGAAGCGGACACTGGCTCGTTTGATAGGATGCTTGACTATTACGTGAAGCACACGGCGTGGATCGTGTTCAGGTCGCTGTACTGGGCGATATACCTGCTTGTGTTGGGCGGAATACTATTGTATTACAGCTACCAGAACATTGCGGTGTCCATCCAGACGTTCTTCGGCTTCGCCTTCTTCATACTGGCCGTCATGATAATGATCTACGGCCTGACGGAGATATTGCACAACAAGCTGATGAAGAAGTACGCTTGAAGGCCTTGTTTTTTGCCTTCTTTTTTCTTTTTTCGCTTTATTTCCCGTGTTGAGTACTCATGCCTATCCTGCCAAACATATACAACTACAAGAACCTGAAGGTTCTGATAGCCATTCCCCTAATCCTGATGCTCCTCGGGATCTACTTCTCGACGCAGATAGTGTATGACACATCGCTAAAGGGAGGCGTCAGCATAATACTGCAGACCAACTCAACGGCCAGCACCTCTTCCCTGGCAAGCGCCATAAGCTCGAAGTTCGGAGCTGAGGCACCGTCCGTTGCAGCGAGCCCGGGCGGGATCCAGATCACGCTCAGCATGAATCAGAGCCTATCCGATGCGGAGGCGAGTCTCACGGCGTTCTATGCGCAGGAGGCCAACTACTCGTCATACGTGCTCAACTCCACGAATCTCGGCTTCGAGCTCCAGAGGGACAGGGGCAACGCGACGCTGATGCAGGAGATCCAGCAGTCCAATGCGGCCTCAAACGCGTCGATGACTAGCATGCGCAGCACGCTCAAGAGCGAGCTCGCCGCACTAAAGCCGTTCGGCGCGTCATCCGTGGTGAACGCCAGCGGCGTGGCCCAGCTCCAGGCGGCCGCGCAGGGCGCATACACCAACGCCAGCGGGGAGTACGAGAGCAATGTCATAAGCACCCTGCACTCCATAGTGGATTTCTCTTCGTTCTCCTACCAGCAGGTGTCCCCCACTCTCGGCAGCTTCTTCCTGTCGCAGCTGACTGACACCATGATAATGGCCTTCATACTGATATTCATTGCCGTGCTCGTCATATTCAGGTCGCCCGTGCCCGCGGCGATCGTCGTTTTCGGGGCGGCGAACGACATCGTGGTCGCGCTCGGCGCCATGGGGCTGTTCAAGATACCGCTCGGTGTGCCCAGCATCGCGGGGCTCCTCATGCTCATAGGATACTCCATAGACACGGACGTGCTCACCGCGACAAGGATACTGCGGAGGGGCGAGGGCAAGGCCGAGGACAGGGCGTATGCCTCGATGAAGACGGGAATAACGATGACCGCCACGGCGGTGGTGTCCTTCGGGGCCCTCTTCGCCATATCTGTGATAGCCTACGTCCCGACCTATTATGAGATAGCCGGCGTCGTGCTGGTGGGGCTTGTGGGAGACGTAATAACGACCTGGTTCGGGAACGCGGCTCTCGTGCTGCTTTACAAGAAGAGGAAGGATCGGCTATGAAACTCGCATCCTACCTCAAGGATTTCAGGATCGCCTTCCTGCTCGTACTCATAGCGCTGCTAGTATTCGCGGACGCGCTGTACGGGGGCCCCCACCTGCTACACCTCGGCGTAGAGTTCATTGGCGGCACGCAGATCCCGGTGCAGCTCGAGCATTCGGTGGACCCCGCTACGATGACCCTGCTGCAGGGCACGCTCCAGTCCCGCCTCTCCACGTTCGGGCTCAAGCAGGTCACGATCGAAGGGATAGGCGAATCCGAGGTCTATGTGACGATACCATCCGTGTCCCCTTCTGAGATAAACAGCACGATATCGCTCATAGAGAGCCAGGGAGTCTTCGAGGGCCTGGTCAACGGGCAGCAGGCGATCAACGGATCATCGATGATAAGCGGGAGCATCGGAGCCATACAGCCCGAGGTCTCGGGGGGCAACGTCACCTGGGCGGTCAACTTCTACATAACGCAGCAGGCGGCCGTAACGTTCGCCAAGGTGGTCTTCGGGCAGGCGAACAAGCCCCTCTACATGTTCCTTGACAGGCCGTCCGACGCGATAGTGCTCGTGAACTCATCGCTGCTCCGCGCATCAAGCTCGCTGCTCACCGCGAACCAGAGCGCGAAGATACAGGCCATGCAGCAGGCGGTCTCGTTCGGGAACCAGACCCTGCCCCTTGAGATATACGATCCGGGGCTCGGCAACCTGAACTCGGTGGTCTCCTTCTTCTCGGCCTCCAGGGCCAAGTACGGCGAAGTCATACTCGCGAACAACACCCCCAACGGCATAGTCTCCAATCTCACCGCTTTGAATTACTCCCTGCGCTTCGTCTCGACCCTGAACATGTCGCCGGTCTTCGTCAGCTCGCTGTCGGGCACGTCGCAGACCGTGGTCGTCGATTCCTGGCCTGCCATAGGTCTACTGTCTTCCCCGATGCTGAGCCCGGGTGTGACGAACGGCTCCATAGGCCAGAGCTACGAGATAAGCGGCGGTGCGCCGCAGACCCTGACGTCCCTGGCGGCGAGGGAGAATTTCGCGGCGAACGAGTCAAACAAGATAGTCAGCATACTTAACGGAGGCGCGCTTCCCGTGGCCGTGATAGTCGGGGAGCCCGAGACGATACCCCCTACCCTGGGCCAGCATTTCGAGACCATAAGCATCATCGCGCTGCTGGCCGCGATCCTGGCCGTGTCGCTCACGATAGGCATAAGGTACAGGCGCGCATTCCTCATACTGCCGATAGTCTTCACCACGCTGGCTGAGCTCTTCATAATACTCTCGATAATAGGGCTCATAGGCACGATAGACCTCTCGGCCGTGGCAGGCATGATAGCCGTGATAGGAACCGGCGTCGACGCACAGATAATAATAACGGACGAGGTGCTGGCGACCTCGTCCGAGCACGCCCTGAAGCTCAAGCTGGGCCACGCATTCTACATAATCTGGGCCGACGCGGCGCTGCTGGTGGTAGCGATGCTGCCGCTCCTCTTCTCCACCTCGCTGGTGACGATAATAGGGTTCGCCGAGTCGACCATACTGGGAGTGCTTTTCGGGGCGTTCATCACCCGGCCGGCGTACGGGTCGATAATAACGAGGCACTACGCGAAGCCGGAGTGACCCGGGCATTTGCGGCAGGGGATTTCCGCGCCATCGGAACGGTTAACCGATAACATATATATTACTGGAAAAACAATGTTAGAATCAAGCGATTGTAGCTGAGTCCATGAAACACTGCCCGATATGCAATGCAAGCGGCGCCGATGTCCGGTTCTTCGGAGAGTTCTGCGAGGACTGCATGGGGAAGAAGCTGAAGGCGGAGCTGCCTAGCTATGTCGAGCTTGAGGTCTGCAAGGAGTGCGGAAAGACCCGGCTGGGGAAGGACTTCGTGCCGCTGGAGAACCGCGAAGTGGAGCTAATACTGAAGAGCAGGTACCGGGGATACAAGGTGAGTCTCATATCAATGCACCTGCCGCTGGCGAGGATAAGGGTGACGGACAACGACACGGGGCTGACCGTGGAGAAGGGAGTCGACCTCCTGTTCAGGAAAACGCTCTGTGAGAACTGCACCAGGAGGAGGGGAGGCTATTTCGAGTCCACCATACAGTTCAGGGGCAATCCCGAGAAGATAAACCGGCTCATAGCCGCGCTGCAGGCCTACCTGACCAAGAATGACGGGTTCATCGCCAAGGTGGAGGAGCTGCACAACGGGGTCAACGTATTCGTGAGCAGCAAGGCGCTCGTGACGTCTTTCCTCTCAAGGAAGGGCCTCGACAGCATAGCGTCGTACACGCTCCACACGGAGAAACGGGGCAAGAGGCTCTATAGGAGCACCTTCTCGGTCAGGGTATGAATGGGTGGCGCAGATGACGATAAAGGCGGTCTTTTTCGACTGGGGCGGGACGATAGCCAAAATGCCGATGCACAACTCGTGGAACGAGATTGACAAGGCTCTCGGCTGCGTCGACGAGATGAACGCACTCGAGGGACGCTACCTGCGCAAGGAGCTCGGCTATCCCGAATGGTGCAGGCTGTCCGTAGACGTATACGTGAGGCTGGGCCTAACCGAGAAGACGCTGCAGGGGATTGCGGACAGGGTAACGCTGCATAAGGGGGTCAATGAGACGTTGAGCGAGCTGAGGTCGCGCGGGATAAAGATCGGCATAGTGTCCGGCGGGATCTATAACCTTTACGAGTACGCCGCCAGGAAGTTCGGCATCTCTGCCGACCATGTCGCTTTCGCCACGACGCTGAATTTCGACAAGAGCGGATTGCTGGCCGGAGGGAAGTACAGTGCGAGCATCAAGGAGAGCAAGCTTCAAATGCTCAAGGACTACCTGAGGGATTCGAAGCTGTCCCCCGAAGAGCTGCTTTACGTGGGGCACACGCACGATGACATACCTGTATTCAAGATGGTCACGGGCATAGCCTTCTCCGCCGACTCGGAGGAATCGAAGAGGAACGCGAAATACGTCATCAAGGGGGACGACCTGAGGGAAGTCCTGAAATATGTCGCATAGGCCGCGATAATAATCTAGTCACTAAGCCGAACCGGCGCATTTCCGATTATGCTCAGCACGTAGCCGCATTTTTTACAACGCATCCCCGCATTTAGGTTCCACTGCGCCACAGACATCCCCGTCCGGCCTATTGCGAGTTGCCCGCAGTTCGGACAGTAAGTGTTTTCATAGGCGTTGTCCGGCGCGTTCCCTACATAGACGTACCTCAATCCTCTACCCTTCGCTATGTCGTAGTGCTTCTTTAGGGAGTCATATGCGGTAGGAGGGATGTCTAGCATCTTGTAATCGGGACGGAATCTCAGGAAGTGCATCGGCGTGTCCTGGCCAAGGTTCGCGCAGATCCATCCGGTCAGCTCGTCGCAGGCATCCTGCGAATCTCCAATGCGCGGTATCACAAGGTCGGTAATCTCTATGTGGATTCCCGCCTTTTTCATCTCCAGCAGCGACTCCCTTATTGGGTCGTTCGATGGGACGAGCTCGTATTTGCTTGCGAATCCCCGCTCCCCATTTCCTTTGAAGTTTACCACTGCGGCGTCTATAATGCCCTTCATCTCGTGCACCGCTTCAGGGGTCATGAATCCGTTCGTCACGAAGACGTTGAACAGACCCTTACTGTGCGCTTCCTTGGCAACGTCAAGCGCATACTCCAAGAATATGGTTGGCTCGTTATAAGTGTAGGCGATTCCCTCGGCGCCGTCCTGCAGCGCCATCTCCACCGCACGCCCCGGGCTCAAGTCCTCCATCGCGGCGTCTAGCGCTTTGGATATATCATGGTTCAGGCAGAAGGGACAGCCGAAGTTGCACGAAGCCGTGCCCAAGCTGAGGACGCGCGTGCCCGGCATGAAGTGGTTGAACGGCTTCTTCTCGATAGGGTCGATCTGGACTGACGTGATCTCGCCGTAATTCATCAGATAGAGCTTTCCACCTATGTTCTCCCTTACGGAGCAGAAGCCGCGTCCGCCTTCCCTTATCTTGCAGAGCCTCGAGCACGTGCGGCACTCGACTGAGTCGCCCTCTGTTTTTCTGTATAGCAGAGCCTCCTTTCTCATCAGTAATAATTATGGCGCCCGACGTATTTAACATTAATCCCAGGACCTGCCGTCGGGTCTGCCGTTGGCTATTTATCTGTTTTCTTCGCCTTTCTCACAGTGTTGCGAGTGAATGAAGATCGCGGCCTGACCTCGGCGGAGGCGGAGAAGCTTCTGCTGGAGCACGGGCCGAACCAGATATACAAGCCGACGAAGGTCAGTTTCTTCAGCATAGCCCGGCATGAGATAACGGAGCCGATGATTCTCCTCCTGTTCATCGTGGGCATAGTCTATAGCGTCTGGGGCAACGTCGAGGACGCAATCACGATTTTCGCCGTGATCCTGGTGCTGGTGATCGCCGAGGTGAACAACGAGTTCAGGGCGAAGGAGGCGATAACCGCGCTGGGGCTGATAGCCGCGCCAAAGGCAAAGGTGTTCAGGGACGGGCGCGTGTCTGAAGTCGATGCGTCAGAAATAGTTCCTGGGGACGTGCTCGTCCTCCTGCCCGGCACGAAAGTGGCGGCAGACGCCAAGATAATCAGGTCCATAGGCGTCCAATCGGACGAATCCCCGCTCACCGGAGAGTCGGTTCCTGTGGGAAAAAGCACAGGCGACGAGATTTATGCAGGCACGGTCGTGTCTTCGGGGGAGGGCTCGGCGCGCGTATACGCGACAGGCGCATCGACGAAGTTCGGCAAGATAGCGCAGCAGGCGAAGGAGGTCAAGCCCCCTAGGACGAAGCTCCAGCAGGAGATGAGGTCCCTATCTGGAAAGCTGGTCTACATAGTGGTCTTCTTCTCTGCAGCGATTCCGCTGATCGGAATACTGGAGGGCCGTCCGATAAAGGTGATGGTCCTCACAGGCCTGTCGCTAGCCTTCGCGACAATACCAGAGGAACTTCCGATAATAATAACGATGGTCCTGGGATTGGGCGCATACACCCTGTCCAAGAGGAAGTTCCTGGTAAAGAAGCTGAACTCTGCCGAGGCGCTCGGCACCACGACAGTGATAGTCACCGACAAGACCGGCACCATAACCCAAGGCAGGATGAGGATAGCGTCGCTCTATCCGAAAGAAGGTGCCCGAGAGCTAATGGGCAAGGCGGTTTCCGCGGTGTCGGACTACGAAGCGTCGTATATGGACCAGGAGCTGCGTAACGAGGCCAGGCGTTTGCGCGCGACAGTAAGCGCGTCGCACATAATCCGGCAGAGAGACTTCGGAAATGGCAGGAAGACGAAGACCGTCATAAGGAAGGGAAGGAACGGATACGAGCTGTTCCTGAGTGGCGCCCCGGAGGAGGTGTTCGCACTGTGCAAAAGCGTGACCCGCGTCGCGCGCGAGGAGCTGTCCCGGGAGACCGGGCGCGGAAGGAGGGTCATCGCAATCGCATACAAGAGGCTCGGCCCGTCCGGCGCCAATCTCGGCTTCCCGAGGCTTGAAAAGGGCCTGGAGTTCTGCGGGCTGATAAGCTTCGAGGATCCGATAAGGAAAGGCGTCAAGGAAACCATCTCCAAACTCTCAAGGGCAGGGATCCGGACCCTGATGGTGACCGGAGACCATCCCCTCACCGCGAGGTTCGTGGCCTCGAAGGTCGGCGTCCCTTCGGGAGAAGTGCTTACCGGCGCGGACGTCGACCGCATGTCCGAACCCGCGCTAATGAAAGCAGTAAAGGCGGTCTCGGTCTTCGCGAGGACAGAACCCGGGCACAAGTACCGCATAATGCGCGCTCTCCAGAAGAACGGTGAAATAGTCACGGTCACCGGCGACGGCATAAACGACGTCCTCGCGTTGGAGGGCGCCGACATAGGGATAGCGATGGGCATAAAGGGGACGGATGTCGCGAAGGAGGCGGCAGGGGTGGTCCTCGCCGACGACAACTACCTCACGGTCGCGCAGGGGGTCTTCGAAGGCAGGACCTTCTTCGACAACCTGCAGAAGGGCATAGAGTACTACCTCTCGGTCAAGGTGGCCCTCGTGCTGATATTCCTGCTTCCCGTACTCCTTCTCGTGCCGCTGCCGTTCGCGCCCATACAGATAATCGTGCTCGAGCTGTTCATGGACCTGGCGGCGTCGGCGGGCTTCGTCGCGGAGCCGAAGGAGAAGGACATCTACTCAAGGCCGCCCCGCAATCCCAAAGAGCCCATGCTGAACGCCCGGCTGGTCAGGAACGTTTTTGCGAAGGGGCTCGCGCTCTTCGCGGCAGTGACCGCGGTTTACTTCTACGCCCAGGCCGTGGGGATAGGTGCGCCTGAGGCGCAGACGCTCGCATTCTCGGCATGGATGTTCGGATACCTGGCTCTCGCGTTCGTCTCGCGCTCCGACAGGGAGACGCTTAGCTCGCTGGGAGTGTTCTCAAACAAGGTCATAGACCTGTGGGCGGCGGTTTCCGTAGGGTTCCTTCTTGCGCTGATCTACGTCCCGGTCCTCAGGACAGGATTCGGGCTCGCGGAGGTAAGCCCCATCCCGTTAGGAATGGTGGCTATCGCATCGGTCATGATAGTCGGCATCTTGGAGGCATGGAAATATCTGCCGCGTCACCAAGACGGCTGAAGAGCGCCAAATCCGAGTTCTCATTTGCCGTGCTTAAGCTTCTTCGCGCCCTCCTCCTTGGTGGCCTTCGCGAAGAGCTTCACAAGGCTCTTGCTCTCCTCTATCGCAGTCCCCACCTGGACGGCATCCGCCCCGCTCTTTATCACCTGCCTCAGGGACTCGACATCCCTTACGCCCCCTCCGACTATGTACGGGACCGATATGGCGTTCTTGACCGCGCGTATCATCTCCAGCGGCACGTGTCCCTCGCCCTGCAGCTGCGGGTTCGATCCGGTGTCTGTGACTATGAACCTGTTCCCTATGTACTCGCCGGCCAGCGCGAGCGCGGCCGCGATCTTCGGCTTCTCCCTTGGCACGAGGTTGACGTCGCCGACCCAGCCGACAGTCCCTCCCGGCGACACGACTATGTATCCTACGGGCAGCGCCTCGATGCCGAGGTTCCTTATGACCGGCGCAGAAAGCATCTGGGCCTGGATCATCCAGTAGGGGTTCCTGGCGTTCAGCAGCGACATGAAGTATATAGCGTCCGCGTGCTTGGTCAGGGTCGCTATGTTGCCCGGGAAGAGCACTACCGGCACGCCTCCCGCCTTGTCCTTTATTCCTTTCGTAACGCTGTCCAGCAGCTCGCCCTGTGCGCTGGTGCTCCCTCCTACGAGCAGCACGTCCGCACCGTCCTCCACTGCGGATACGCCCATGCGCACCGCGTCGTCCGGAGTCCTGTAGTCAACGGGGTCCAGGAACATGAAGAACAGCGCGCCCTTCCTCTCCAGCTCCTCGTTGATGTACCTCTCTATCCTGCCTATCTTGATTGCCATGGAAAAACCATCTTCGCTAAGCGTAAATTTCCTTCCGCTCCCGCTTCTCCCTCTCCTCTAGGAACATGTCCACGAGCTCCTTCATGCCCTCCTCCATCTTTACCTTCGGCTCGAACCCCAGCTCGTCCCTCATCTTGCTCATGTCCAGCACCCTGTTCGAGGTCATGAACCTGAGCTCGTCGCTCTCCAGACTCCTCTGCCTTGCCAGCACCTTCACTATGAGCTCGCTGACGTGCCTGCTCGGCACCGGTGCGCCAAGCATCCTGGCGGAGAGGCTCAGGAGCTGCTCCTGGGTGTACGGGACCCCGTCGCTGAGGTTGTAGGTCTTGTTCAGGCAGGCCCCGTTGCCCTTCGCGAGCAGGAGCGCCCTGATCACGTCGTCGTTGTGCACCAGCGCCATATGGTTCTGCCCGCTGCCTATTATCACGATCTTCCCCTCGTGTATGGCCCTGAAGACCTTGAAGAAGGACGTCTTGAACGACGGTCCGTATATCGTCGAGATCCTGAATATCGTGTATGGCACGTCCCCCGCGGCGATCTCCTGCTCGGCCAGCATCTTGCTGTAGCCGTACTTGTCCCTGGGCATCAGCTGGGACGTCTCCTTCAGCATCTCGCTCCTCCTCCCGCCGTAGACGTCGCTCGTGCTCGTGAATATGAGCTGCTTGACCCCGTTCTTCCTGCACGCCTCCATGACGTTCTTCGTCCCGTAGACGTTGACGCGCATGAGCTCCCCGATCCTGCGCTTCTCCTCCCTGACTATCGCAGCGAGATGGTATACGACGTCCGCGCCGTCGCACGCGCTGTCGAGGACGCGCACGTCCTCGACGTTGCCCACGAAGGGTATTATGCCCGACGGAAGGTTGGCCGTATGCCCCTTGCTCTGGATGAGGCCCCTGACCGTATTGCCTTCATTTATCAGCGCCCTCACGAGCTCGCTGCCCAGCGCGCCGTGCGCCCCGGTCACGAACACGACCTTCTTCCGCCCCTTTGCCACATCCTTCATCTCAGCCATCTAAACGCGCCTGATCCCTTCCTTCTCCTTCTTCTCACCGAGCAGCTTTGAGGCCAGGAACCTGGCGTAGCTCTCGGGCACCTTGGTCATCGCATACTGCGTCCAGTCCTTGCCGAAGGGCACGTACACGCTGGCCTTCGCGCCCCTCTTGACCATCCTGCCGATCGCCTTCGCGCTGTAGCCCAGCTGGAACTCGAATATTAGCGACTTCCTGTACTTTCCGCCGCTGACGAGCCGGTTTATGACGCTCTCCGGGGCGGACTGCAGGACCACGTTCCTCGTGCTGTCCGCCGCGAACCTTATCCTCTTCTCCATCAGCGCGCTCTCCTCCTTGCTCTCGGCCTTCGGGCAGATTATCTTCAGCGCCTTGACCGAATCCCCATTGCGGTTCAGGTACTCGTTGGAGTCCTTTATGCTGACCGCGTAACCCATGCCCTTCGCGTCCTTAAGGGAGCCCAGGTCCCCCTTCGCCCCGCCAGCCATCTCGAGCCACATGAATACGCCGTACTTGTTCGCCGTGGCCAGTATCTCCGATACGTTCCGGGCCGCGACTTCCTCCGAGACCTCGGTACCGACCTGGCCGAGGGGCACGTGGACGCTCGCCTTGAGCCCCATCCTGGCTATCCTCCTTATGAGCTCCAGGTAGGTGGTCGTGGCGTACCGCGCCTTCGCGGTGTCCCTGGCGCTGTCGCTTAGGAACGCTATCGAGACCGGCAGCTTCTTCCCGTTGAGCTCCTTCGCCTTCGCGATCGCGGAACTCATCGTGGTGCCAGCTATGTGCTTCCTGATGAGCCTGTAGAGAAGCCCCTCAACGATCGTCGCATGCTCTCTCAAAGGTATCACGCTTTGCCGTAACCGAAAGATGCCCCTCAAGTTATATTAGTATAGAACAAATAGCCTTTTGAATGGTTGCATGTTGCCTCACTCGGACCGCGCAGAGATGACCGGAAAGGTCAAGTCCAGCCCCGAGGACTTCGTGGTCAGGGAGATTACCGGAGGGGGCCGAGTGCTGGAGCCGGGAAGGGCCTACGACGCGGCTTCGCTGGGCGAGCAGGAGGTTCCGGGAGGCGCGCACATAACCTTCGTGCTGCAGAAGAGGGACTGGGACACCATAAGTGCGCTCATCGCGGTGGCGAAGCGGATGGGCCGCGGAAGGAAGTCCATAGGCTACGCGGGGACGAAGGACCGGATGGCGGTATCCGTCCAGCTCGCCAGCGTCTATCACCCCGGGCCCTTCGACCCGTCGGGCCTGAGGATAAAGGACATAGCGATAAACGGGTCCTGGCGCAGCGAAGGGGTCAGGCTAGGGACCAACCTAGGCAATGCGTTCACGATAACCGTGAGGGAGGCGCGCGGCGCAGACTCAATAGGCAGGGTCGCGGAAGGGCTGGGCGGCAGGATGCCCAATTATTTCGGAGACCAGCGGTTCGGGGAGCGCCTCAACAACGCGAGGATCGGGCTGATGATCCTGAAAGGGGACCTCGAGGGCGCGGCGATGGAGTTCCTCACGGGCACGGACAACGAGAGGAGCGCGGAAGTGCTCGAGGCCAGGAGGCGGCTCGGCGAAGAGCGGGATTTCGCGGCCGCGCTCGGATACTTCCCCCGTTTCCTGAGAGGCGAGCGGACAGTGCTCGCGCACCTGGCGGAGCACGGAGGGAACTACGCAAACGCGCTGAAGAAGCTTCCGAGGGGCCTCTCGCTCATGTTCGTGCACTCGGTGCAGGACCAGATATTCAACGAGGAGCTCGAGCGCCGCTCAAAGGAGGGGAACTTCGGCTCGGGCCTGTGCGCCAAGGCGGATTTCTACGGGTTCCCGGACACGGCGCATCCCGAGCGCGGATCAGGCGGATTCCCCCTCGCGTGCATCGTCGGCTACGAGACCAAGGAGAGTGAGATGAGCGACTACGCCAGAGAGTCTCTGGAGCGGATGGGGATAGCCAAGGAGTACTTCATGCTTAGGCACCTGCCCGAGCTGGCCACGAGGGGCTCGTACAGGGCGCTGCTGGCGCCCGTCAAGGACTTCAGGCACTCGGTATCGGGCGACAGCGTAACGCTCGAGTTCTCGCTGCCCAGGGGCTCGTACGCGACCGCGCTGCTCAATGAGTTCATGGCGTCCAAGTGAGACATACCTATTTAAATCGCGCCATCCAGAGTAGTTTGTAAGTACCTATGGCAACAAGCAAGCCGACCCACCCGACCGCCGAGGAACTGAGAAGGATGAGCGGATTTCAGATCATAAAACTGAATAAAAAGCTATATTACGGGCTCATAATCTTCACGATCCTTTTCATAATCGCCGTGATCCTGTTTCTCGCTCCGTATATCGCCTGAGCGCCGCAGGGAAGGCCATCCTGCGCGCCCCCGCCGCGCCATCTTCCTGATGGAGCGCTGCTAAACGGGTTCATAAAGAAGGATAGCTGCGCTGTGCCCTTGGCATAGTGGGTTTCGCGCCTGGGCCAAGCTTTCCTAGGAGTGGGAAGCATGCGCGTGATGCGTGCCATGCGCAAAAACGTTCCCCTCGCTCTTGCGTTCCTTCTTCCGCTTCCTCCTAAAAAGGTAGGCGACCAATAGGATGACCGCGACCGCAGCTACTGCCGCAGCCGCATAATAGAGCTGCCCTGCGTTCTGGCTTACGGGCGTAGCTACGGTACGTGCAGTCGTAGTCGGCGTCACCGTCGTCACAGTGGTGCTCGCAGGCTGCGATTGCTCGAACAGCGCAATCACAGGGTCCTCCGTTATGTTGAACGACACCATGCACGAGCTCGCGTTTACGCTGAACGGAGCTATTGCTTTCCAAGTGCCGTTTGATAGGAGGTATGGCGCTATCTCAGAGGAAGGCAGGGTGCAGTTGTATTTAAGCGAGGTGAGGATGTTGAGTACGGTTTTCTGCGTTGAATTCAATGTCCCATTGCGCGTAGCATTTATCATTACGGCAGCAACCAGCAAGTGATTTGCCATCGGAGGCGTATTCGCGCTCGTAATGTTGCTTGTGATTATCTTAAACTCCCCAGGTTGCGATGACTGAATGGAGAATATCGCCCTGCCTTTGTTCATGTTCACGATGCAAGGTTTTGAATTCGACAAATTCAGCAGGACGGAGGACGCGATCCCCGTCACGTTTATGCGAGTAGCGTTCGAACCCACCACCGGAATCGTGGTCACGGGAATCGCTGTGCTGTTTGACTGCGCATACACCGATACCGATGCCGTCTGCACAAGGGGCAAGTAAGATATGCTGTTGAGCTTCGCATAGTATGTGAGGCCGCCCTGGCTAGTTACAAGAGTAGGCGATCCGGGAGCGAGGGTCAGCGACTGGCCGTTGATTGTCACGCCCACGCTTGACGGGGTTATATAGTTGAGGGTTATGCCGAACTGCGCCTTACTTACATTAAGCGTCTCCTGGTTCGCGTTCGAGAAGTTTAGTATGGTGTACCCCGTCTGATTGCCTTTAAGGTAGGCGGATACTGTGGGGACTTGAGAGGCTCCATTCGGTACGACGCCCGTACCCCCCGTGCTGACAGGGAGGATTGTCGTCGTGGCTGCTGCCACGTATGAAATCGTGTTGGTAACGATAACATTTGCCGTTGCAGAATCTGTGACTATTATGTTCGCCGTGTATGTTCCTGATGTGGCTCCCTGCAGGAATGTGAACGTGCCCGTAGCCAAAGAAGTCGTGTAGAGGTTGCTGTAGGAGAGGGCTCCCGAAGGGTTGTAGACGAGGAAGTTATAGGTAAATGAAGGAATTCCGCCAGTGACTGCGGTCGTAAGAGTCTGATACTGGTTGGGATATATGACTGCACCACTTTCAGATAATAATGATGAAGTCAGCATCGCATTGACGGTCGTAATGGTGTTTACGCTGTTGGCTATCGCGTTGGCAGTCGCGGAGTCCGTTATTATGACATTGCCGAATATGACGTTGCCGGAGTTGCCGATGGTGTTGAACCCGAATGCGTTGAACGCTCCCGCAACCCCTGTGTAGAGCATGTTCCCGACCAAGGTCATTCCGTTGTACACGAGGAAGTTGTAGGTGTACGGTGCGCGGCCTCCGTTGGATATTCCGTTGAAGACCACTATTTGTCCTGCGTCCGCGAGTGCGTTGGTCGAGACCATTGTGGGCGCGAGAGTGTTGTAGACTGTGAAGGTGATCGTGTTAGTGACGACGACGTTGGTCGTAGCGCGGTCAGTGACGATCAGGTTCGCGGTGTATGTTCCTGCGGTGGAGCCCTGCGTGAAAGTCAGGGTGTTGGTCACCGAGGCACTGATCCAGTTGGCGCTGTAGACAACATTCGCTGGGGTAAAAGTCAGGGAGTTGTAGACGAGGAAGTTATAGGTGTAAGACAGCGTTCCGCCAGAGACGGTCGCCGTGAGTATTTGCTTCTGCCCTATATCTACGTAGGTGTTCGCCGTCCAGGATGCCGACAGCAGCATCGCGTTGACGGTCGTAATGGTGTTTACGCTGTTGGCTATCGCGTTGGATGTCGCGGAGTCGGTTATTATGACATTGCCGAATATGACGTTGCCTGAGTTGCCGATGGTGTTGAATCCGAACGCGTTGAACGCTCCCGCAATCCCGGTGTAGAGCATGTTCCCGACCAAGGTCATTCCGTTGTACACGAGGAAGTTGTAGGTGTACGGTGCGCGGCCTCCGTTGGATATTCCGTTGAAGACCACTATTTGTCCTGCGTCCGCGAGTGCGTTGGTCGAGACCATTGTGGGCGCGAGAGTGTTGTAGACTGTGAAGGTGATCGTGTTAGTGACGACGACGTTGGTCGTAGCGCGGTCAGTGACGATCAGGTTCGCGGTGTATGTTCCTGCGGTGGAGCCCTGCGTGAAAGTCAGGGTGTTGGTCACCGAGGCACTGATCCAGTTGGCGCTGTAGACAACATTCGCTGGGGTAAAAGTCAGGGAGTTGTAGACGAGGAAGTTATAGGTGTAAGACAGCGTTCCGCCAGAGACGGTCGCCGTGAGTATTTGCTTCTGCCCTATATCTACGTAGGTGTTCGCCGTCCAGGATGCCGACAGCAGCATCGCGTTGACGGTCGTAATGGTGTTTACGCTGTTGGCTATCGCGTTGGATGTCGCGGAGTCGGTTATTATGACATTGCCGAATATGACGTTGCCTGAGTTGCCGATGGTGTTGAATCCGAACGCGTTGAACGCTCCCGCAATCCCGGTGTAGAGCATGTTCCCGACTAGGGTCATGCCATTGTATACGAGGAAGTTGTACGTGTAAGGAGAGCGGCCGCCGTTGGCTATTCCGTTGAAGACCACAATCTGTCCCGCGTCCGCGAGTGCGTTGGTCGAGACCACGGTGGGCGCGAGTATATTGTAGGAAGTGTATGTCATAGTATTTACAGAATTTACGCCGATCTTGTCTGTGATTATGATATTGACCGTAATGGTTCCCGCACCCCACGCCGGATTCTCTGTGAAGGTAAAGGTATTGGACGTCACGGAATTGACATAAAGCACGTTGTTTCCTACCGGACCCACAGCGTTGTAGACGAGGAAGTTATAGGTATAGGGAGTCACTCCGCTGATAACGTTTGCGGTTATCGTCTGAATCTGGTTAGCGTCTATGTAGGTCCGGGCATTGGTGAAGGAATTTGATGTCACGCCCTGGAACACGTAGGCGGCTATCGAAATTACTGTGTTTGAAGCCGGCGTCGGCGCTGGCGCGATTGCATTGGCCGAATAGGTTCCTATCGCCAATGCGTTCACTGCGACCATCGCAGAGAGCACGTTGCCGTTCAGGGAGTTCACCGTCGCAATGAAGTTTCCAGGGGCGTTTGTCGTATACGCGGTGAGGGCATTTCCCGCAGAGGCGAACGCGATCAGCACGAAGCTGTTGCTCGTAGTGACTGTGTAGGTGAGGCTCAATGTATTTGAGGATATGGAGTTGGCTGTGTTCGCGGAGAAGACTCTCGCGTTGGAGTAGATTTCGTTGACTCCGAAGCCAGTGAGGACGAGGTTATACGAGCCACCCCCGACGGGAGTATTGGCAAAGAAGTTACCGACATAACCTCCAAGGGCGTTGTAGCCTATGCTTGTGGCATTGAAAACCGAAGTGCTCCCTGAGCCGAGCGCGTTGGAAGCGGTGTTGGAGGAAATCCAGTTGCTCGCAGCAGTCGTGACGCCGCTGCCTATTGCTGTCATAGCTCCGCTCCAAAAGTATGTCGTCTGGCCCGAAGTCATTGTCAACTGGAGAGAGTTCGACGTCGTGGTATTCGCGGTTCCTACGACATAGAATACGCTCGCCTGTGACCATTCAGCGAGGGAGAACAGCATAATTACAACAAGAAATAATGCTCTCCGCAGCTTATTCTCCATCTTATCGCGCTCAAGGCCTCCTTCAGTCGTAATATTAGGTCAATTTATATAAATCACATGCTTGGCAACAGAATAAACTTGCAAGTTGTCTCGCATGAATGCCTGGCCACTCTCTTATGACTGAATTGCAAAAGTAGGCGCCGGGATTGGGATTCGAACCCAAACTGCCCGCAAGGGCAACCAGATCTCGAGTTTCGCCACAAATTACTGGCGCGTTACCTGGTTCCGCCATCCCGGCACAACAGCTCTCTTATCAGCGGTAATTAATATTTTTATCCAATCCTATTTATCTACCTGCGTTTGCCTGATGGCTGGCTTAAGCCGATGCATTGTGGTTCGATGGATAAGTCTTTCGTAAGGAGCATGCTTCCGCGGCTGCTGATAATGGTATTTTTCATCGTGCTCTCCGCGGTCGGGATAATATTCTCCGCCTTCCTGCTGCTTACCGCGCAGAGCGATTACATGCGCCTGCTTGCGGTGTGCTTCGGCGCCCTGTCCGCGATATCCGGATTCCTGAACGTCGTGTCCGCTAATTTCTATTACCACTCCTACTTCTACGACTCCTATCTGGCAGAGCTGAAGAAGAGGCTCAAACCCACGCGCGCGTATCCGAGCGTGGCCATCGCGATTCCCGTGTACAACGAGGATCCGGCTATGGTCGCGCGCAACCTGAAGAGGCTGAAGGAGCTAGACTACGCGAAGGGAAGGGTGAACTACTATCTGCTCGACGACTCTACAAATCCCGACACGAGGAGCAGCATCGAGGCATTGGCCCGGGAGAGCGGCGCGGGATACCTGCACCGGGACGTCAGGTCTGGGTTCAAGGCGGGCGCGCTGAACAACCTCTTGAACGGTCTGAGCGAGGAGTTCATCGCGGTCTTCGACGCCGACGAGCATCTGACTGACAGGAACTTCCTCAAGGACCTGCTTCCATATTTCCAGGACAGGAGAGTCGCGTTCGTGCAAACCGAGAAGAGGTACGCGAAGGGGACGTTCTTCTCGGACAGCATCGACCTTTTCGACGCAATATTCTTCAAGTTCATACAGACGTCTAGGGCGCTGCACGGCACCGCGATCTTCGGAGGCTCGTGCGGGATCATAAGGGTCTCGGCGCTGAGGGCGATGGGTGGGTTCCCCGAGTTCATAACCGAGGACACGTTCTTCAGCTTCGAGTCGGACATGAACTCATTCAAGAGCGTCTACGTGCCGAAGGTCTACGCGCTCGGAAGGCCGATAACCACCTTCACCGACCTCGCGAGGCAGCAGTGGCGCTACAACTACGGGGATACGCAGTTCCTGCTCTACATGTTCAACGTGTTCAACAGGAGCGAGCGCGGGAAGAAGCGGGCCATGCCGGCCGTGTCGAAGATAGACTACATGGCCCACGGCTTCGGGCTCAACTACCTATCCGTGGTGCTCATAATGTTCACGCTGGTGTCGATGCTGACCGTCCTCTCGGCTGCGCCCTTCGCGTTCGTCTCCCTGCAGCAGATACTGCTCATGAAGTATCCTGTGGTGAACATGGAGATCCTTGCCCTACTGACGTTCTCGCTCTCGCTGCTCACGCCTGCAGTGATAACGAAGGTCTATTTCGGCTCCTTCTCGAAGGGCGTGATGGTGTTCGTGCTCAACTTCGCGCTCTCGTTCACCCGGCTCAGGGCAGCCATCGCCGCGGTGCTCAACAACAACCCGGTCCGGAGCTGGATAAAGGGCGATGGCCTGAGGAGCGGAAGGAGGATGGCAGTGTCCCTGAGCAACTCGGCCGCGGAGCTGGCGTTCTCCGGAATCCTCTTCGTTGGCGGAATGGTGGCCCTTGTCGCGAGCAACCTGTCGGGCGCGCTGTGGCTATTCTGGTACGCGGCGCTCTACAGCACGACGTTCATTTTCTTCTTCAAGTACGGGTAGTTTGGTATGATCTTCATCAAGAAATACACGACCGATAACGGCGACCTAGTCGCGATGTGCGACGAGGAGCTGCTGGGCCGGGTGCTAAGCGGGGGGAAGATCGTCGTAGACCTCGCGAGGTACGCGTCGTTCTACAAGGGAGAGCTCATAAGCGAGCCCGAGGCGAAAAAGAGGATCAGCGCGGAGGACATCTTCTCGGCGAACGTCGTGGGCGAGAGGTCCGTGGCGGTGCTCGTAGAGCTGGGAATCGTTACCCGCGGCAGCGTCGTGATGCTGGGCGAGGTTCCCTTCATCCAGGTGTACAAGACCGCCTAGCCGCGCTACTCCTTGAGCCGGATTATCGCTTCGGCCATGTCCCCTTGGGTCTCCTCAAGGGCCTTCCTGGCGGCCTCGGCGTCCGCGCCAGTCTGCTCCTGCACGAACTTCACATCGTCGTCGCTTATCTCCACAGCTACCCTGTCGACCTCGCTTATCCTGCCGGTTATCTGGAATGTCCTCATCCCCTGGCCCTCTATGAGGGTGACCTCGGGCTCCTCGACCACTATGTCCTTGTCGCCGCACTCTATGACGACCCTCTTGCTCGCTATGCTACTGCTCTTTATGCCGAGCTTGTCGAGCATGCCCTTGAGGGCCCTCGGATCCATTGCTGGGAACACTATCGCACCTGCTGGGGTTCGGTCGGGGTTGAAGGCGCCGGGCGGACGTATCCGCCCAGGCGGAATCAGCCGAACAGGCTGGCAAGCCCGCTGGCGGCCTCCTCCTCGCTCTTCTTCTCCTCTTCCTTCTTGTGCTTCTCCTCCTTCGCGGCAGGGGCAGCGGCGGCCGCTGCAGGCGCAGCCTGCATGACCTGGGCGTTCTTTATCACTTCCTTTATGTTAACGCCCTTGAGGGAGCTGACAACCGACTTCGCCATCGCTTCATCGGGCGCCATGCCCGCAGCCTTTATGACGCTCTTTATGTTCTCTTCGTTCAATTCCTTTCCCGCTGCATCCAATAGAAGAGCGGCGTATATGTATTCCATAAATTCACCTAATCGTAAACTGCAATCATTCCTCGGCACCGGATTCGGCCGATACCGCGTCCGCCTGGGCGGCCGCGTTGGCCAGTAGCATCTTCGTTATCTCGGGCTCCGGTATCTTCGCCTCCATCCCGAGCGCAAGGGCGCTCCTGTACGCGCGCGCCGTAAGGATCTCCGCGTTGTACCTGTTGACCATCCCGATCTCGATGCTGAGCGCGAGCGCCTCCCTGAAGATCCTCGTCGCCTCGCGCCTGACGAAGTCCTCGTCCATGCCCAGCGCCGCCTCCCCGTACAGCAGCCCGCCGGAGAGCGCGACCTTCAGCTTCGGCGCGACCTCGAACGGCTTTATGTCGAGTATCTTGAGCGCGTTCGCGACAGCCCCGCTTATCTTCTCGCCCTTCTTCACGAGCACCTTGCCCTTCGCGATGACGACCTTGCCCTTGTCTATCTTCACGTCGATTCCGCCGGCCTTCAGGTCGGTCACGGTCTGGCCCGGAGCCACGCTGGTCTCGCCCGGCTCTATGCTTATGTCCTCAGGGGAGACCTGGTTCGGCTTCGCGGCCAGCTTGAGCCTGTTGGCGCGAATCATGTTGTAGAGCTCCATCGGCTCCCCGTTTGAAAGTATAAGCGCGACGTTGCCTGAAAGGTCGCCTGAGAGCTTCTCGAACCCGCTCTCGCTCAGCGCCCTGCTGAGCAGCGTCTTCCTGGCTATGACCATCTTCGAGCCGTGCTTGAGCTCGTTCCTCACCTTCTGCAGCAGCCGGTCGGGTATCCCCTCGGTCGCCATGACCGCGATGGTCTTGTGCGACTTGAGCTCGCTCTTGAGCCTGTCAACGAGTTCAACCTTCTGGGCCTTTATCATCGTCATGTTCACACCAGCTTCAGGGGCTTGCTCATCGTAAGCTTGACGTAGACCGACCTTACGTGGTGGACTCCGGCCTTCTTGGTCACGCTCCCGACGACCTCCTTTATGTTGTCAAACGTCTTCCTTGCTTCCATCTTCTCGCTCCCGACCACGCAGTGCACCGTAGGCAGGAACTTGCCCTTGTTCTTTATCGGTATGCTCCTGTTTATCTCGTTGGACATCTTGGTCAGGTCCTGGATGTTGGGCAGCGGCTTCGGCATCTTGTTCCTGGGCCCCAGGAATGGACCGAGGTACCTGGCTATCGTAGGCATGAGGCTCATCTGCGAAACGAGCACGTACTTCAGCAGCGATGCCAGCTTCTCCTTGTCGTTGGCCATCCCCGCTATGGCGCTGCCCTCTATCACTTCTATCCCGCTGGCGCGCGCCTTCTCCACGAGGTCCTTGTCGGTCGCGAAGATCGCTATCTTGCTCTCCTTGCCCTTCCCGTTGGGAAGCGTTATGTCAAGGTTGAGCCGGTTGTTGGGCTTCGTGAAATCGAGGCCCCTGAAGTTTATCGCGAGCTCCACGCTCTGCTCGAACTTCCTCTTGCCCCGGTTCTCCTCCAGGAACTTCTCGAACTCGGCGTATCGGTCTTCAAGTGCCATGTAACCCCTCCTGCATAATGCAGTGCTTGCGGGAAAACAAGTAAGAATAATTTGCCAGAGAAGGAATAAATAGCTTTTGCAACGCGCCGCGAGTTGCGCGGCCGGGGCCGCGCAATCGGTTATGCGACCTCCAGCCTCCCATCGCCGTAAGACCTTAGACTTCCTACAAGCATCATCAGCAGCTCCTCTCTCTGGCCTTCATCGACTATGCCTACCTTTTTCGCCGCACCTCGCACGTAGCTCTGCAGGTTTGTCCCCACATACCTGCCCCACTTTCTCATCTGTTCCGGATATTTCTCATAATCCCTCCTATATGGCTCTGGCACGCTGCTCGCGATGGCAGTTGCCTTTTCCTCGCCTTTCTCGATTATGCTCATGGCTACGGGCAGGATTTCGTCCTTCAGGTTCTTCGGGTCGTTTAGGTACTCGATTGCAATCGGGTAGACGACCCCCCTTATCCGCTTTTCTACACAGGCTACCGCATTGACCTGCGTCGCGATAAGGTAGCTTAGGCTTGTTATGTTCATCTTCCTGCCCTGCACTGTTACCGTCTGGAAGGGCTCCATCAGCCTTTTGTCCACAGGTATCACTCCGACGCCAGTGCCTTCGGTGAAGATGTCGACTTTGCCCAAGAAATCCATACTACCCTTTCCCCCAGAAAGCTTGATCTCAGTGAGCGGGGATTCGATGTTTATGGTGGTCGGCTCTCCCATCGTGCCATACCTTACGAGATGGTGCAGTATCAGATGCTGCTCCTCTACCGTAAGCCCGCACCTTTTTGCGACATTTTCCACCTTCTCCCTGGTAGCGATGATGTCCGCATCGACCGAGTAGCGCAGATATGGGCCGAGCTCCTTTGGCGTAAGCAATTTTATCGGGGTGCTTCCGACGTAATATATTTCGCCCATCAAGTCAGGCCTGCCCAAATCGCATGTCTTTAGGGCTATGTCCAGCTCAGCTCGGTGCGCCATATTTTCAATCGCCAATCCACCACGCATAATATGATTTACGTTTCCGACGTTTATAAGCATTTTTCAGTATATTTTCTGGCCTGCAGGCATTAAACTGTAAGAAATGCTTCTTAAGCATTCCGTGCGAGCTTGCATTGGACTCACCCGCGCCTTCCCTGGCAGTTCTGGCCAGCGCCGGAAGCTACCGTCGATTTCCATACAAACCTTTAAATAAGTTCTTTGGCAATAACCATATTGACTAGGGGCGCGTCCTCTAATTCTGCGCGCTGACTTAATCACATCATACTTAATCGGTAGATTTTATGGCAGAGAAACCGCACATGAATTTGATCTTCATAGGGCACGTCGACCACGGAAAGTCGACCACAGTGGGAAGGCTCCTCTACGACACCGGAGCCGTGAGCGAGCAGGACATGAAGAAGATGAAGGACGAGGCGCTGAAGCTGAACAAGCCAACGTTCGAGTTCGCGTTCTTCATGGACGAGCTGAAGGAAGAGAGGGAGAGGGGAATCACGATAGACATAGCCCACAAGGACTTCAAGACCGCGAAGTACTACTTCACGATAATCGACGCCCCTGGCCACAAGGACTTCGTAAAGAACATGATCACCGGAGCCAGCCAGGCAGACGCTGCGGTCCTGGTAGTCGCAGCCCCCGAGGGACCCCAGTCGCAGACCAGGGAGCATGCGTTCCTCGCGAAGGTCCTTGGAGTCAACCAGCTCATAGTCGGGATCAACAAGATGGATGCTTGCAACTACGACAGGCAGAAGTACGAGGATGCCAAGCAGAAGCTGACGACGATGCTGAAGGCGATAGGCTACGACGTGACGAAGATACCTTTCATACCCTACTCCGCATACACCGACGAGAACGTCTCGAAGGGGAGCGAGAAGATGAACTGGTACAGCGGACCGACGATACTTGCCGCGCTCGACAACCTGGTAGTGCCGCCTAAGCCCACGGACAAGCCGCTGAGGCTGCCGATCCAGGACGTTTACAGCGTATCTGGCTTCGGGACCGTTCCTGTAGGGAGGGTCGAGACAGGGATAATGAGGCCGGGAGACCAGATAATAATAATGCCAGGCGGTGTCAGGACCGACGTCAAGAGCATCGAGATGCACCACCAGCAGCTTGAGAAGGCCGAGCCCGGAGACAACATCGGGTTCAACATAAAGGGCGTAGACAAGAAGCTCATAAGGAGGGGAGACGTAGTCGGCCCTGCCAGCAACCCGCCTACGGTAGCGGAGGAGTTCACGGCGCAAATCGTCGTGATAGACCACCCGACCGCGATAGCGCCGGGATACAGCCCTGTGTTCCACATACACACGATGCAGATGGCGGCCACGATAACCGAGATACTTGAGAAGAAGGACCCGAAGACCGGCCAGACGCTGCAGAAGAACCCCGAGTTCATAAAGACAGGCGACGTGGCGATCGTGAAGGTGAAGCCGAGCAAGCCCGCCGTAGTCGAGAAATACAGTGAGTTCCCGCCTTTGGGCAGGTTCGCGATAAGGGACATGGGTCAGACGGTCGCAGCCGGCGTAGTCCTTGATGTTGTGAAGAAGGCGGCTTGATGCCAATCGCGAGAATCAAGCTGATAAGCAGGACGAAAGGTTCGTCCAGGGACATAGCCTATCAGATAATCGGCATAGCGAAGACGATAGGGGTCAAGTGCAAGGGCCCGGTCCCGCTCCCAACGAGGAGGCTTATCATACCCGCGAGGAAGACCCCTTGTGGGGACGGATCGCACACCTACGAGCATTGGGAGATGAGGATACACAAATGGCTGGTGGAGATAGAGGGAAGCGACCAGGCGCTCAGGCAGATAATGAGGATCCCTGTGCCAGACACCGTGCAGATCGAGATATCCCTGTCCTAGGGCCTGCCGTTCTTATCCTTTTTTCTTTTTATGGTAGAGCGCGCTCAGATTCCGGCTTCCTTCTTAAGAGATTCGGCCAGGTCCGTCCTCTCCCAAGTGAAGTCGGGGTCCTCCCTACCGAAGTGGCCGTAGCACGCCGTCTTCCTGTAGATCGGCCTCCTCAGGTCGAGGGCCTTTATCATGGCTCCGGGCCTTATGTCGAAGACCTTCTTCGCCACCTCCGCGATCTGCTCGTCAGGTATCTTTCCCGTGCCGAACGTCTCGATGTAGAACGAGACCGGCTGGGATATGCCTATGGCGTACGCCACCTGGACCTCGCACCTTTTCGCTAGGCCGGCGGCCACGATGTTCTTGGCGATGTACCTCGACATGTACGCCCCCGACCGATCCACCTTCGTTGGGTCCTTCCCGCTGAAGCACCCGCCTCCGGTCCTTCCCATGGCGCCATAGCTGTCCACCACGATCTTCCTTCCGGTGAGCCCCGTGTCCGCGAGAGTCCCGCCTATCACGAACCTTCCCGTGCCATTGACTATGAACTTCGTGTTCTCGTCGAGCAGCTCCTTCGGTATGACCGGCCGGATTACCTTCTCTATTATGTCGCTCTTTACCTGCTCGGTCTCCACGCCATCATTGTGCTGTGCGGCAATTACGACAACCGCGACCCTCTTAGGAACGTTGTCCACATACTCGACGGTCACCTGCGATTTCCCATCAGGCCTCAGGTAGGGCAGGGTGCCGTTCTTCCTGCATTCCGCGAGCCTGAAGGCGAGCTTCTGCGCCAGCAGGATCGGAAGGGGCATGAGCTCCTTGGTCTCGTCGGACGCATAGCCCGAGACCATTCCCTGGTCTCCTGCGCCGATGTCGAGGCCCGTGCTTTCCACGACGCCCATCGCAATGTCCGGGGACTGCTCCTCGATCGCGGTTATTATACCGCACGTCGCCCAGTCCAGGCCGTCCTTCGCGTTGTCGAGGCCTATCTCCTTCAGCGTTTTCCTCACCGCCTTGGGCAGATCCACGTATGCGCTTGTGGTTATCTGGCCCGTTATCAGGACCATGCCCTGCATGACCATCGTCTCGCACGCGACGTGCGCCGCAGGGTCCTTCTCGATTATCGCATCGAGCACGGCGTCCGATATCTGGTCCGCGACCTTGTCAGGGTGCCCTTCCGCTACGCTCTCCGATGTGAATGAGTATTTTGACATTTTTACACCAACGCAAAACAGGGATAAGATCAGTTCATCTTCTTCTCGGCTCTTAGCATCTCGAGCGCCAGGGACCTGTTGCTGCCTATGACGTTCTCGCTCTCGGCGTCGTCCTCGCTCAGGTCGTAGAGCTCCTTCTTCCCGCCTCTGTAGGACATCAGCTTGAAGCCTTTGTAATACGTGGCAGTGGCGAACTTGTTGTAGGCCATCTTGGTCCTGTATATGGCGTCCGCGTTCTTGGACCTCCTCCTCAGCAGCTCGAGCAGGTAGGTGTCCCAGACCTCGGTTATCCCGACGTGGTCCGAGAACACGAAGTTGTCCCTCCTGAGCTGCCCGTTTATCTCGTCGGCCCTGCCGTAGCCTATGTTGACTATCGAGTCGCGCAGCGCCGTGAGGCTCACGTACTTGTCCACCTCCTCCCTGTTGCTCACCTGCCTGCCGTTCTCGAACCTCGCGGTTATCAGCGGCACCCGGGTCAGCTGCTCGTACGGGAACATGTTGTGGTACATCTGGCCGTGCTCCATGAACGCCTGGCCGTGGTCGCTCGCGAGCACCACGACCGCGTTGTCCAGGGCGCCGTTCCTCTTAAGTATCCCCATCAGGTCCGCCACCCGTGCGTCGAGGTAGGCGATCCGCTTCTCATATGCCTCGCGTATCTTCTTCACTCGGTCTGGCTCCAGGAGCCCGCTCATGTACAGCCACTTGTCCTGCTCGACATACGTGTCCGAGACGAGGTTCGTGGGATAGCCCTCGTGGCCCTCCATGTAGCTTATGAACATGAAGCTGCTCCTGCCCTGCGAGCCCTTGAGGTACGAGTCGATGAGAGCGTTCGTCTTCCTCGCCCCGGCGTCTATCTTGTAGAACCCGTACTCCTCGGAGAACTTCTTGTTCAGCCTCGTCCTGAGGTCCATGTAGAGCCTGTCGAGCCTCTTTTCGGGTATCAGCCGCGATATGGCGGACGCGAGCTCGATCAGCCTCTTCCTCGCCATGTCGCTCGACACCAGCCGCAGCGACGACTTCACCAGCGGTGTGCCCGAATCAAGCTTGTCGTTTATCCATACGTTGTGCGTGGACATGAATCCGCTGGCCAGCCCGGTCTGCACGCTGATGAACGGGCTGTTTGAGAAGAGGGCGGTTTCATAGCCGAGGTAGCTCATCTGCTTCGCCAGCGTTATCTCCTTGGATTCGAGGTAGGACCTCTTCTTCAGGAAGGGGTCCGTGTTCGCGTCGGCGTTCTTGATCGGGTCCTTGTTCAGCTCCCTTATGCCCTTGACCCGCTTTCCGAGGAATATGGAGACGTGCGAAGGGACGGTGAAGGTCCCAGGGGATATCGCGTTCCGGTAGACCACGCCCCGTCCTGCTATCCCGTCTATCGTGCTGAGCCTGCGGCGTCCGCCGTAGGAGGCGGTGTTGTCCGCCCTCAGCGTGTCGAGCATGACGAATATTACGTTGGGCCTGCCGGACTTCAATGGATCACGCATGCGCGGCTGCAAACCGATTGGTAAGCCGCTTCAGGACAAATTGCCACTCAAGGTTTTTATTGATTCTGTAAAGCTTCGCGATCACTTGGATATGTCCAGGTAGGAGAGCATTATCGGGAGTATTATGGTAGCGTCCCCGTCTATGGTGACCTGCCTGGCCCTCTCCTTGACCTTGCCCCACGACACTGCCTCTGTCAGCCTGGCGCCGGATAGGCTTCCGTCGAACTGCGTGGCCGTGGTTATGTAGACCGCGTAGTCGAGCCCGCCCTTGAACTGGTTCCACCAGATAACGTGGTGCTTGCTGATGCCACCGCCAACCATCAGAGCGCCGGTCTTCTTGTTGTCGAATGCTATGTTGCTGAGGGCTATCTCGTCCCTTATCAGGTTGAGCTTGAAGTCGCTGTGGCTCTGCGAGAACACTGTCATCTGCGTGCCGAAGGCCCCGTCGAGTATGCCCGGGTTGAATATCGGGACGTCGTGGAGGTATGCCTGCCTGATTATGGAGCCCTTGTCAGTCATCCTCTTTCCGAACTCCCGTATGAGCTCGCTCGCGCTGTACTCCTTCTTGTAGTCCTTGGAGGCGTAGATTTCGCCCATTATCTTCTCGAAGTACTCCTCTACGGCGAGGCCGTACTCGTCCTGGCCTATGAATACGTTGCCGAGCCGGTACACCTTGCGCTTGAACAGGTCCGCGTCGTCCGCGTAGAAGCTTCCGACGCTGTACTTGCCTCCGTGGGCCCTCGCCAGGTCGTGGTCGAGCGTTCCGCACGTCGTGATTATCGCGTCGAAGTACCTGACTGACGTGGCCAGAGCCCCCCTCAGTCCGGTCGCCACGATGTCCGCGGGGAACGATAGGAAGTTGAATGACGACTCGTCCCTGAGCATCTCTCCGACAATCTTTATGCCGTCGACCATGTGCTGGGCGGAGAATCCGCCGACGCTGTCCATGGAGTCGATGAGCTCCTTGACGGTCATGCCCTTCCTGAGCTCTATGTCCTTGACGTGCCTCTTCAGCAGTTCCCTGTTGCTTATTGCAGCCATAAAAACACCGCGCGATGGATTGCGCATATGCTTATGGCTTGGATAAAGATAAATGGCTATGCCGTCGAGCCAGCAGGGGTATTATTTCCTACTCAGAGAAGTCAATCAATATGGCTGTCCCTTCTGTGCCTTGTAGCGCTTTCCCTAACGGTTTTCATCAAAGCAGAAGGTAATGACTCTTTATTGGTTCGATCTTCAATCAAATCCCAGAACGCTCTTAGCTGAGGCACAGTAAATCCTTCCTCAGTTACGGCCTGTTTTACTACCTGTTGCTGTGCTAAAGCAGGACTGTCCGCCGGCCCTCCCTTTTTATCGCTAAGTAGTTGCATCATATTATCGAATAGAATAATGAATTTCTTCGTATTTAAACGTCCTTTCCCATCACGTCAATTGTCTTATTTGAAGCGATCGCGTCCGTGACCTAATCCCTCATATTCAAATCGTTTTTTTCTTCAAGGGAGAACAGTAGCTCCTCATTGTCGTCTTTTGCTGCCTTCACTCTGGTCTTCTTTCCGCATCCGGCGCACTCATAATGTATGATGAAAGAGTTACCGTCGTATTCCGTACTGACGGGGATCATGAGCGCGCCGCATCTGGAAGCTCTGTCCCCCGGCTTATTGTCAACATGCTTGCTCGTGAGGCATTTCGGACAGTGGTCCGTATAGCCACCGCCTTTCACACGCGTGCCGCATACCTCACACACGAAATCCTCGACGCGCTTCTGGAAATCGACTGACCCCAATCCGCTCCGTCTCGCGGGCGGGCTGTCGAAGCCCCTTGACCTCGCAACCCCCTTTTTGCCATGGTTTTTTGACTTTTGCAGCATCTCCTCACCCGTACACCAAAGTCATTCGGTGTGAACATTTTTATTTCTTCAATACAACAACATTTTATAACATTAGGTGGTTTACATGGTGAAGAAAGGCGCAGCCAAGAGAAAGTACACAACAATAACCATTCCTTCCCCTCTTTTTGCAAAGCTCCAGGAAAAGATCAAGAGCACGGGATTCTCCTCGGTCTCCGACTATGTTACCTACATACTCCGCGAGACGATAACCGAGATTGAGCTGAAGAAGGCAGGCAAGGAGAAGGCAGGGGGCGTTATCGAGAAGCTCAGGGCGCTCGGATACGACTGACTGCACGCAAAACGAGTTGCGCAAATGACGAAGCAGGACCTGAAGGCGCTTGAGGAAAGGAGCATCTACCTAGTCAGGGACGCCAATGAGAAGTTCCGGAACGTCGCGGTTCTCTGGGGCACGGGGAAGGACAGCACAATTCTTCTGTATCTGATAAAGAAGGCATTCCGCGGCAAGGTCCCATTTGCCGTGGTTAGCGTGGACAACGGCGCCGAGTTTCCCGAGACGATTGCCTTACGGAATGAGCTGGCTAGGACGTGGAAGCTCAATCTCATAGTCGTGCCTAGCGGATCCGAATCCGGAGCGAGAAGCCCGGGATGCTGCGGCGAGAGCAAGGAACAGGCGCTCTCCAGGGCCATCGCAAAGCGCAAGTTCGATGCGGTTCTGGTCTCGACCAGGTCCGACGAGGAGCGCTATTTTCGGAACCGCGTCAGCTCAAAATCAAGCAAGGGTCAGATTGAGATGCGTGACGACAGGTCGTCCAAGCTCGAGGTCAAGGGCTGCGCTACCGTAGCCCCAATTCTTGACTGGACCGGAATCGACGTGTGGAACTACATCGAATCCGAGCGGATACCGCTGAATCCCCTTTATCTCGCGCTTAATGGAAGCCGGTATGGGAGAATCGGATGCACGCGCTGCTCCGTACCCATCAAGTCGGGCGCGGACAGCGTCTCCAAGATAATAAAGGAGTCCGAAGCGCGCGGCGCAGGCGCGAATCCAGGCGGCAGATCCGAGAAGGACCTGCTCCTGCAGAAGCTGAGGGCCCTGGGCTACTAGCTGCCCGGGCCGCGCGTCCTGAAAAACCTCACTTTCGGCTTCTCGCTCTTCTGCATCTTCCTTACGTCAATACCCTTCACGAAGGATATGTTGGCGGGTATCGCGAACGTCTCCGCCCTGACCTCGTCGCTGTACAGCTTGCGCATCGCCTCCTTGTCCCCCTGCAGCGCGGCGTTGATGAAGGCGCGGACGTTGACGAGCGAAGAGTATCTGTCCGATCTCACTTCCTCCATGCCCTTCGGGAGCATTATCGCGAGCGGCACCCTCACGATCTCGTCGGACAGCGCAGGCCCGTGGCCGATGAAGCCGTGCTCTCCGAACTCCTGCCCGTGGTCCGAAGCGATTATTATCATCTGGTCCTCCCCGAACCTGTCGATAAGGTCCTCGACGATCTCCAGTGTGTACCGGTAGCATTTCAGGGATGCCTTCTCGTAGAGCCGCTTCCACAGCGCTATGAGCTTGGGGTCGGTCTTCTTCTTCATGAAGGGTGTCGACCACGTGAAGTCCCTCTCCTTGACTCCGACGTAGGGGTCGTGCGGCTCCATGAAGTCGACAAAGAGGAAGAAGGGTTTCTTGAACCGGGACTTCTTCTCGGTCGCGACCGTGGGCCGCCCTCCCTTCTCTATGGGCCAGCCGTCGATGAACCGGGCCTTGAGCTTTTTCATCGCGGCCACAGGGGTCAGGACGACCCCCGAGGCTATCGCCTCGAAAAATAGGTTCGGGTCCTCCTTGAGGATGGACATGGAGATTCTGAACAGGTCCCCGACTCCGAGGTCCCCGCCGTGCTCGTTCCTGTACTTAGAGGCGGCGATCTTGGCCTTCTGCGAGGCCTCGACGACCATGCCGAACACGTCGGTGAAGTACGGCTCCTCCTTGAATTTGTCGAATTCGTCGAACCCGTACACGGGATGGAAGAACGGGTTTGCGGATATGGCGTAGGTCCTGTAGCCGGCGTCCTTCAGGTCGCTCACCAAGGTCCTCGCGTTCAGCCTTATCCTATCTATGTCCAGGCACTTTATGTCCTTCGTCTCGTGCGCGCCGTGCTCGCTGGCGTAGGTGCCCGTGAGCAGCGAAGCCGTTGACGGGAGCGTCCAGGTGCCGGGGGCTATGCACTTGTCTAGGCATATGAAGTTGCCGAGCTCGGAGAGCTGCATCCCCCTCCTGGTCGAGAGGTCCTTGAAGGTGTCGAGCCTCATCGTGTCCATTATGATTATCGTTATGTTGAACTTCTTCATTGGAAAGCCCACCGTTGTATTCTGGGAATATCTCTCCTTTGCTATTTAAAGCCAGACGCTAGGTAAAGGCGGCATCCCTCTCAGCCACGTCATTTAAGGTCAGCGCATGACGAAATTCACATTCACGCTCTTCTGCACTGTCACCGATCCGCCGAAGAACAGAGAACTGTTGCGCACCGCAGCTATGCCCATTGAGGTGTCAGAGGCATAAACAGGGTAGAATATCTGGCTGTTCTGCACCGTTATGTTCTTTATTTCTACAGAGGTTCCGCTCACTGCCAGGATCTTGGCCTGAGAGGTCGCGTTGGCAAGAGCCCTGGATAGGGCAAGCTGGCCCAGCGCGCCCTGCTGGCCTGGGGACAGCTGCGCCTGCACGTTCTGCAGCTGCAGCCCTGGAATCGCGGAGAGCTGGGTGATTGCGGCGGACGCATTCCCTATGTTGGGTATCGTGACAGAGATGTATTCAGAAGCTGCAAAATATGGCAGTTTCTGCGGAACGCAGTAGGTCCCTATGGTTATGTTCATCTTCGGATAAGTGCAGATGGTTGGCTGGTAGATGCTGTACGACTGCGTCTGGATGTCGGACGCGTTTCCGTTCACGAGGGGCATCAGCGTATTGTTCAGCACGTTGGTGAGAACGCTAAGGTTTGCGTTTGCGGCGCCTGCCGTCCTTCCGGTAGCGTTCAGTTGGACGGAAAGCACGGCCTCAGCAGGTTTGGTGGCCGCGGTACCCACCGCAGTCACGGTTATGGTTGGCGGATGAGGTAGCCAGACCAGAACGGCAGACGCAAAGATCACGAGGAATGCCGCGATGACCGCTATCGCTACAATTATGACGAGACTCGCACGGCAGGAATTCTTGGCGGGTGATGGCACGCTATCACTGCACGTAGTTTGCTGAGCAGGCTTAAATGCCTTGTTCCTGCTGGTCTTCCATACGGGCCAGCACAGTCCAGCAATCTCAGCCTGCGACGTTGGTTATCGCCGCCAGCGCCCCGCCGAATAGCGCGAGCCCTCCCAGCGCAGCGGTCAGGTACACTATCTTTGAGTGTTTCGCTATCCTCAGCAGGAAATCTATAAGCAGCAGGCTCACCACGGTGGACACGGCTATGGCTATCATAAGCCCGGGCACGCCTATCGCGCCCACCGCCGTTGCTACGCTGGCCCTGCTCACCACCAGAGTGAGGGCCACGGCCGCGCTAGTCGCGAATATCGAGTTGAGGAACGAGAGCCTGAAGGCCTCGTCCGCCTCCACGTTCAGGAGCAGCATCGTGCTGGTGGTCGCCCCAGACCTGCTGACCCCCGGAAGCGCCGCGATTCCCTGCGCGATGCCGACCAGCACGTAATCGACGATTCCCATGTCCTTGAGCTTCCTCCTCTTGCCTGCAGCAGAGCGAGCCGACCTAGCGTGCCTTATCAGGAACGCATCCCCAATCAGTATGATGCCCATGAGCAGCATCGGTATGCCTGCGTTGTACGTTCCCTGGATCGAGTCCACCACGAGATATAGCGGCGCCCCGATGATTCCGGTAAATACCATCGAGACCAGAATGTAGTTGAAGAGGCGCCTGCTGTCGGCGTCGCCGCGCCTTGCAAGGAAGCGGACCATCGAGGCCAGCTCCTTCCTGAAATAGATTATCGCGGCGAACACGGTGCCTATCTCCATGAACAGGCCGAACGTATACGCCTCGCTGAACGGCAGGTTAAGCAGGTACGTGGAGACGATTATGACCTGCGTCTTGCTGCTTATTGGGAGCCACTCGGATATGCCCTGCACTACGCCGAGCACGATCCCGTAGAGCGCCTGCTGGAGGCTAATCGAAGCCAGCATAAGGAGGCTCAGCAGATTCGGCATAAGGGGTGTTCCTGTTGCAAACTATAAAAAGCATCCGCAGCGGCAAAAAGAGAGAAAAGTGGGTGCTGCGAGCGCTACGTTATGTCCTGCGCCACTATCGTTGCCAGCGATGTCTGTGCGACATTGTTGGAGATTACAATTACTTCAGTAACTTCGTTGCCTTTGTACCCTACCATCTCCGCGCCAACAACACCGCTTCCATAAGAATATGTCATTCCGTTAAGGCTGGACACAGTGGCGGTACCCCCTGTGATGGCCGTGAATGACACGTTTTGGATCATCTTTGAATACAGGAACGCCGGAACTTGCGATTGCAGCGTTATCATAAACAGGCTTGATCCATACGGATTTGCGCTTGAAGCATTCAGGGTGTAGGTGGAGAAGAATGCATTTGTGACATTGTTAGTGAAGTAGGTGCTGATGTATTTAGCGCTAACCGAAGGAGGCACGGCTTTTACTCCACCGGTCGAATTAAAAACGCCTCCTGAACCGAGCAGCGATACCGCCTGTTGGTAGCTCATATATGACTGTCCGGGGCCACCGCCCTGGCTTGCATAGTATGCGGGTCCGGAATTGCCACTTGACGATGCTATAGAAGTCGTAGGTGCCGTAGTTGCCTGGGTAGTCGGAGAAGTCGTAGGCGATGTAGTTGGAGCAGTTGTAGGCGATGTCGTAGGAGACGTTGTAGGCGACGTAGTCAGGGCCGAAGTCTGCGGTACCGTTGTTGGAAATGTTGTAGTGCTCGTTACGTTATTTCTAGGCAGCACCAGCAATACTGCTGCTGCTACAATAATCACTATGACGACAGCCGCACCTATTAAGGCAGAATTATTTGCCATGATTATCGAAATTAGTCCACATCTACATTATAAAAATGTTCCGTTGGCTTGGGGTTGCCGATATATGGTCTTTACGTCGCAATTGGGGATTGTATGTATAAATATATGTTATGATATACACATGAACAAAACTAAAATTTAAAGAGAAATATTTTACTGTGATTTGATGACCACCAAGAGGCAAGTTGCGTACAAAAAAGAGATACGAAAGCTAATATCAGGGAGAAAGATAGATGCAAGACTCCAGGAGCTAGGAGGCGACTGGCGCGGAGAGATGCTTTCCCGTCTTCGCGCTTTGATCAAGCAAGCCGACCCTGAAGCCATGGAAGAAGTGAAGTGGATAAAGCCGACCAATCCGCTGGGCACCGCAATTTGGTCCCACGAAGGGTCGATCTGCACCTGCGAGATCTACAAGAATGTCGTAAAGATGACATTCTCTAGGGGTGCCTCGTTGGATGACCCTTCAGGCCTCTTCAATTCTAGTCTCGAGGCTAGAGTGTGGCGCGCCATCGACTTCCACGAAGGCGACAAGATTAACGAGAAGGCTTTGAAAACTCTTATCCGCTCTGCTGTAGCCCTGAACATTAAAAAAAGCATGCACGATTGAAAAGGTTTGGGGTTGCTGATATATGGTCTTTACGTCGCAATTGGGGATTGTATGCCTAAATATATCTAGATTTGCGTTTTAGTAAGCTTTCTCATAGCCAGTCGATGCAAATTCCAGAGTATGATCGGCATAAGAAGATTATACCAGAAAGACGTAGCATCTATGTATTCGTGTACTCGATCAACTTTTCCGTTTCGTATATGATAGGTAATACAGTACCTTAAGGTGCCAGTACGTACATCTCCTTTGAAGCCAAAGGTAAATTTGCCTGTCGATTTGGCTCCGTGTGTATATTCAATACACAAATTTTCCTTATTTGCAAACCAGTTTGTAATTTTTATTTTGTGTTGCTTGTCATGTGTTCTGCCAGACATGGCAATATCAACAAATGCCCGAAGTTCTCGTGCCCCGCGGTACTCGGTTCCGCCTGGTTCCATGATCCAGACACAATCATTAGTTAGATAACTTATAGTTCGCTTAAGATTCTCGCTGTCATTCGCCACGAGGTCTAACAGGTCCTTTATAAGCTGTTCATTGCGCTTATCCAACACATCTCCTAATTTTATTTTTATAGTCAGATTGATATATGTCCCACCAACATCCTCCAGGGTTCATATCTCATACATAGACGACAGGCTCAATTCTGTCGTCGTAAGACACACCGCTTGGGGTTGCCGGGATTTGAACCCGGACATGCAGGTGACTTCTGCGATCATTGATCATCGCTCCAAATCCTAATCATCGCCATATGGCTCAATCGAATTATAAACATCTGGAGCCTGCCGCGCTGCCAGGTTACGCCACAACCCCTCGTTTTTTATCTTGCAGTGTGGAATATATATTCCTTATCGTAAACTGTATCTGTTCGTGCAAGTGTTGTGATGATAAAGGCCATAATATTCGATGTAGGCGGAGTCATAATCGACTTCAGCAATGACGACGACTATTATCCCTACCTCTCAAAGGTCAGCGGCGCTAGCATCAGGAAGATAAAGAAGCTGATAGAGGGAAGGCTGTGGGTGCAGCTGGACAAGGACGAGATCTCGCAGAATGAACTGGACAGGACGGTGTCGCGCAGGCTCGGCATTTGCGAGAAGGAAGTGAGGTGGTACGAGTCCTATGAGGAGACGGGCAGGATAAACCAGAAGGTAATCAATGACATAAGAAAGCTTTCAAGGAATTACGAGATCGCGTACCTCTCCAACGTGGACCTTTCAAGGTACACCTACACGCTGAAGCTGATGAGGTCCTATCGTAAGCTGTTCAAGCACGAGTTCGCCTCGTGCTACCTGCATATGAGGAAGCCGGACACGAAGATATTCAAGTATGTGCTCTCGAAGATGTTATTGAAGCCGAGCGAGGCCATCTTCATAGACAATACGCTAGAGAACGTAAAGGGGGCGAGGCGAGCGGGATTAAAAGCCATACTGTTCAAGGACAGCAGGGGCATGGATGCGGATCTGCGCAGGCTGGGAGTGAGGTTTTAGCATGGTGGCTGCGGTCGCGGACGAGAAAGGCATAACCGTCAAGAAGAAGGACAACTTCTCCGAGTGGTACACGCAGGTCCTGATAAAATCAGGGTTCATCGACTACAGCGAAGTATCCGGAGCGATAGTATTCAGGCCGTACGCGTATTTCGCCTGGCAAGAGATTTCGAAAGCGGTGGACGCTGAATTGCGGAAGAACGGGGTAGAGGATGTCTACTTCCCAATGCTCATACCTGAGAGGCTCCTGTTGAAGGAGAAGGAGCACTTCGAGGGGTTCAACCCCGAGGTGGCCTGGGTCACCGAGACAGGGAACTCCAAACTGACCGAGCGGCTTGCGATTAGGCCCACTTCCGAGACGATAATGTACGTGAACTACTCGAAATGGATAAGGTCGTGGAGGGACCTCCCTCTCAGGTACAACCAGTGGAACAACGTCCTAAGGTGGGAGTTCAAGCACCCCACGCCGTTCATAAGGTCGAGGGAGTTCCTCTGGAACGAGGGGCACACGGTGTTCGCTACGAGAGACGAGGCGCTGAGGGAGAGGGACTTCGTGCTGGAGATGTACCAACGCATCCTTAGGGACTACCTGGCCCTCCCAGGAATTCCCGGCACGAAGAGCGACCACGAGAAGTTCGCGGGCGCAGAGGCCAGCTACAGCATCGAGCACATTATGCCCGACGGCTGGGCGCTGCAGGGGCCAGACTTCCACAGTGACGGCCAGAACTTCTCCAAGGCCTTTGAGATAAAGTTCCTTAACCGCGAGGGTTCGCAGGAGTACGCGTGGCAGAACACGTACGCGATCACGACGAGGGAGCTCGGCGTCGTGGTGGCCGTGCACGGCGATGACAAGGGTCTTGTCCTTCCTCCAAAGATAGCCTATGTCCAGGTCGTGATAGTCCCGATACTGAAGACTGACGCGTCAAGGGAGGTGCTGGAATTCGCCAAGAAGCTGGAGAGGAGGCTCGCGATAAGGTACAGGGTCAGGCTCGATTCTAGGGAAGACTACACCCCCGGCTACAAGTTCAACGAGTGGGAGCTCAAGGGCGTGCCTCTGAGGATAGAGGTCGGCCCCAGGGACATGGCCAAGGGCACTGTAGTCTGCGTCAGGAGGGACACTGGCAGAAAGGAAGAGGTGAAGCACGAGTCCGTGGAGAGCGAGGTGGGCAGGCTTCTCGACCAGATCCAGGCGGACCTGTACGAGAGGGCGAAGTCGCTCCTCAAGGATAGCGTGCACCTGGCGGATAGCTATGATTCGCTTAAGAGCATACTCGACACGAAGAAGGGCATAGCGCACGCGCCGTGGTGCGGCGACACCAAGTGCGAGCTTTCGGTGAAGGAGGAGACAGGTGCGAAAATCACCAACATCCCGTTTGACCAGAAGGGCTTGAAGGGAGACTGCGTCTACTGCGGCAAGAAGGCCAAATTCATGGCAAACTTCGCCAGGTCCTACTGACCCTTGGATTCACTTCGCCAACCAAGCGGCGCTGGCCCGCTAACCCGCTATGAGCAGGTAAGTGAACAGCAGAAGTATCGCGCCTAGCGCCAGCTTCTTCTCGATCTCGTCCTCTTTGAAGAGCAGGCCGCCGGCAAGCACGGTCATCACGACGTAGACCGTGTTCCTGACGGGCGTCACCAGGCTGACATCCGCGCCCACCAGGGATAGGTAGTAAGTCATCCCATAGCCGAGCGTCAGCACGGCCATCAGCAGTATCGGGAGCGCGTATGTCTTCACTGTGCTGACTATCTCCTTCACGCCCCCGTACTTGAAGGATATGAAGACGGCGAAGTCGAACGCGACGAATATCTCCGAGAGGACGAAGAAGGTGAAGACGTCGACTCCCGTTGCGGAGAGTATGTACTTGGTGAGTATCGCCTGCGCCGCCACGAGGAACGACCTCACTATTATCATCGTCATGTACTTGTTGCTCTCGAAAGGCTTCTTTCCGCGTTCGAAGAGGAGCGCGTAGATGACTACTGTTATCACAGCTATGCTCACGTACTGCAGGTAGTCCAGGTGCTCCCCCAGCAGAGGGAGCGCCAGCAGCACGACGAACACGCTGGGCAGTGAGCTGAACGCGGCCGATGCGACGGATACGCTGCCGTGCCTGTAGACCCTTGCCGCAAGCAGGTACGTCAGGGCTATCAGTATCCCGTTCGCGAAGACGAGCGCAAGCTGGAACGCTGTGAAGTTGAAGTTCTGAGCTAGGAGCAGGAGGGGCAGGGAGAGTATTGCCGCGATGAAGCTAAATGCCGAAGTGAATGCGGTCGCGTGCTCCCTCTTGAGGGAGAATTTCTCCACTATCGTGAACATGCCCAGCATTATCGAGGACGCTAGGGCGAAGTAGTACCACGCGATCATTGGAACATCTCACTTGTTCGGATAGCCCCGACCGGATTCGAACCGGTGTAAGCGGGTCCAAAGCCCGCTATCCTTGGCCGCTAGATGACAGGGCTTCATAGCTATGTATGATTCTCCATATTTAAGTTTTTATGGCGCGCAGGGCTTCTCAGAGCTCCCTGGTCTCGGCATCGATCGGCTTGCGCTCGTGCTCGAAGGCCGCAGTCTTAGCCGCCTTGAGCGAAAGGGTCGCGCAGTGCATCCTAACGGGACCCGGGTCGACCCCTATGAGCTTCAGCAGGTCCGCCCGGGTCATCTTCTCCAAAGTGCGCAGGCTCTTCCCTTTCAGCCGCTCGGTGAGCAGGCTTGCGGTGCCCATGGATATCACACAGCCCGACCCATCGAACGAGACGTCGGCCAGCTCGTCCTTCTCTATCTTCAGGTACACCGTGATTGAGTCGCCGCACGAGGCGTTCTCCTCGCTCGCGCTTACGGTGGCGTCAGCCATCCTCCTCTTGTTGAGCGGATGCTCGTAGTTGTGTATCAGCTCCTCGGCGTATATGTCAAGCCCTGCCATGCGAATTCGACCTTCCAGATCCTTTCCAATAATCGGGCGCAACACCGATATAAATGCATTAGGCGTCCGTCCACACTCGGTTATAAAACCATAAAGTCAATTGATATCATGCATAGGCTCATACTCGACACCAGCTCGATAATCTTCGCGGCATCCAGGAAGGTGGACGTGTTCCGCTCGGTGGAGGAGCAGCTCGGAGCGGTTCCGGTCGTCTCGTCAGGCGTCATGCGGGAGCTCAACGGCATCGCGATGGGCAGGACGAAGGAGGGCAGGTCCGCCAGGGTGGCGCTCGAGATGATGAAGTGCCACGGCGTGGAGGTCGTGAAGGACGACGGGGACGTGGACAAGTGGGTGTTCCGCGTAGGCAGGGCTCCGAGCGTCTACGTCTGCACAAACGATATTAACCTTAAGCGGGCATTAAGGAAAGAGGGCAAGCGCGCGCTCAGCGTCTCCGAGAACGGAGTACTGAGGTAGTATATTATATATGTTTGACCCAAATCTTACTGCTTGGTGAGCTTTTGTATTACAAGTATACCGTTACCGACTCGATAAGCGTACCCCCTAAGTACATCGGGGAGGACGTGGCCGGGGCGACCACGAAGATACTGAGGATGAAGTACGAGAGGACGCTCGACAAGGACATGGGCATAATGCTCGTGGTTTTCAACGTAAGGGACATAAGCGACGGCTACATCCTGCCCACCGATCCTAACATCCACCACGATGTCACGTTCGACGTGCTGACCTTCGGGCTTGAGGTGGACGAGGTCGTGGTGGGGGAGGTCTCCGAGCTCGCGGACTTCGGCCTTTTCGTGAGGCTCGGCCCGATAGACGGACTGGTCCACCTGTCCCAGATAACCAGCGACTTCATAACGTACGACAGGAAGATGGGGGTCTTCTCTTCGAAGAACTCCAAGAGGTCCGTGAAGAAGGGCGACACCGTGTACGCCAAGGTCTCCACGATAAGCATGAGGAACACGATACAGGACATAAGGATAGCGCTCACGATGAGGGCCGAGGGCTTCGGCAGGCCCGAATGGATAAAGGAGGACAAGCTCAGGGTCGTGAAGGAGAAGAGAAGGAGGAAATAGCGTGGTCGTTGCTTTACAGCCGGTGCAAACTGAAGGGAATAGAGGGATTGCGCCCGTGCAGATAAAAGAGGCTACCGCCACTCAGGCCCTTTCCAAAATACTGACAGGCGTAAGCCTTGACGCAAAGAAAGGACTCCGGAGCTATTATGAAAGGAAGTCCGGCGAGCTCTCTCGCGAAGCGGAAGGCAGGAAAAGGGAAAGGAAGGGACGCCCCACTGGAAACAAATACAGAGTAATAATGACCGGCCGTGCTATGGGTTACAGGAACATGGCCGCCGAGACGGACGAGCCTAAAGAGCGGGCCGTGCAGGTATTGGATTCCGAAGTGAGAACGGCGCTATACCTGTATTTCATGGGAATGGCGCACCGGGCGGAGATGGCAGTCCCTCTGCGTAGCAGGATGGACTTGTTCGTGTCTTTGGCTGCGCCACGAGAAGCGTACTTCGCCGCCGAAGGCAAGAAAGGAAACCTGCCGCTTGATGACTATTTCAAAAAAGTTGGAGAGGAATCGGCATTCAGGATTACTGCCAAACACCTTGGTGTGATAATCCAACTAGAGGAATCATTCAGGTCTATTAAGAAGTGATCACATGGTAGAAAAAGCATGCAAGAACTGCAAACTCATCATCTCGCAGGGGGACACCTGTCCGATCTGCGGGCAGAAGAACCTGACATCTAAATGGACAGGATATGTTGTCGTGCTAAATGCGGAGAAGTCCGATGTTGCGAAGAAGCTCGGCCTGAAGGTCAACGGCTCTTACGCCATACACATGAACGACTGACTCCTGTTTGTGGACTGTGCCGCAGCGCTATTTCCCTTTTGCCTCCTCCTTTGCGCGCGCGTAATCCTCCTCCACGACCACCTTCTCTATCTTCCCCATGTACCTGAGCGCGGAGTTGACGAAGTTGGACTTGTTGACCAGGAACTTCGAGTCCTTCTCCACCTTGTCCCCAAAAGTGACCTTCATCTGGCCTCCGGATACCGAGACTGCATCGGGCTTTAGAGAGAACGCTTCGGCCAGCGCCTTGGCCTTCCCTGCGTCGTCGTCGATCTTCTCGACCACCTTGATCTCGTACTTCAGCTTCTCTCCAGCCAGCGGATGGTTCGCGTCCACGACGACCCTTCCCGAGTTTATGCTCTTCACGACCGCGACCATGTTGTCGAGCTCGAGCTGCATCCCCGGATACGGCTCGATATCCCTCTTCCTGAAGTCGCCCAGCGGAAGCACCCTTACGAGGTCCGGGTTCCTATCAGAGAAAGCGTCCTTGGCCTCTATCTCAACGGTCTTGGACTCGTTGACGCCCATCGAGCGCACGGCGTCGTCCACGCCCTTTATGACGCTCCCCTTCCCGATTATCACCAGCTGAGGCGCGTAGGATGCGTCCTTGTCCAGCATGCCGTTCTCCTCCGCGACCTTCCTGATGGTGGTGTGCGCGAGCATGTTGTCCGCGACCCGCCACGCGCTGTAGTCTATCTTTACGAAATCTCCGTCGATGAAAGGCAAGGGCTCACCTGAATCAATAACTTATTATTATCTTGTTCACCTTAATAAATTAGAGGGTTTTGGCTTGGAAAAGAAGAGCGTTATCGAGATTGTCGGGGCAATATTCATAGTCCTGATATTCCTGACGTCCTATGCCGCGTTCTCGAACTCGAGCACTAACCTGGGCGGAAAGACAACGACGACCGTGCTGGTGCAGACCTACTACGCCACGGCCCAGGCCAAGGCGAACATAACCTCCTACGGCCAGGTCCTCGCGGTGAACGTCTCGTGCGCGAACGCCACCGGAGTGGAATCCTCCATAAGCAGCCTCCTCACGGTCATGGAGAGGAACGGCTCGGTCAGCAACTTCTACTCGCCCAGCCCCGGGCAGATCCTGGTGCAACTGGGCAATTATACCGCATATGGGGCGTATGCGTACCTCGCGGGCCGCATCGGCGCAGGCGCGTCATGCGCGAGCTTCGCTTCGCAGGCGACAGTGCAGCTGCCGGCCAGCATGCCCTTCCGCATCCCGCTCGCCAAGTCAACCCTGACCGTGGAGATACCGAGCGGCCAGAGGAGTTTTGTGCTTCCGGTGGTGCTCAGTGCAGGCATGGTCCGGTCCGTGAACGTCTCCGTAGCCGCGCTCGTCACAGAGACCGGCGCAGTCTACGGCAACATGACAGTCACGAGGGCCTAATGGTGGTGGAATGGCTGCGGCGGACAAGACAAGGGAGGAGATAAGGAAATTCGCGCTGAAGAACGCCACCGACTTCGGCAAGGCCAGCGCCGCCGCGGTGCTCGGCAAGATCCTCGCAGAGAACCCGTCGCTCAGGTCGGACATCGGCGCCGCAAGGTCCATGGCGGAAGAGATAGTGGGCGAGGTCAATGGCATGACCCATACGGGCATCGAGCGCGCTTTCAAGGCGTACGCGAAGGAGTTCGAGAGGAAGGCGGAGGAGACCGCCGAGAAGGCGTCGAAGCACAACCTTGCCATCGAAGGCGCGGTGGAGGGCAAGGTCGTGACCAGGTTTCCTCCAGAGCCTGGCGGCTACATCCATATAGGGAACCTTAAGCAGTGCATGCTCAGCGAAGAGATAGCGAGGATGTACAAGGGCGCCATATACTTATACTTCGACGATACGAATCCCGAGAAGTGCAGGCAGGAGTACGTCGACGCGATAAAGGAAGACCTGAAGTGGATGGGCGTGAACTTCGGCAGGGAGTATTACGCCAGCGATTACATCGAAGCGGTTTACGAGAGCGGAAGGAGGCTGCTGCGGCAGGGCGACGCATATGTCTGCGCATGCAGCGGAGACGCGGTCGAGAAGAATCGGGAGGCCAAGAAGGCGTGCAAGCACAGGAAGCAGACGCCAGACCAGAATCTCGCGCTCTTCGAGGACATGATAAAAGGGAAGTACGAGGAGGGCCAGGCCATAGTCAGGCTCGCTGGCGACATGAAGGCGGACAACGCGACGTTCAGGGACCCCACGCTGTTCAGGATAAAGAAGGCTGCGCACTACAGGCAGGGTAACAAGTACGTAATGTGGCCGACGTACCACATCAACACCCTGGTGATCGACAACCTGAATGGAGTGACCGACGTCATAAGGGGCAAGGAATACGAGATTTGGGACGAGGTGCACAGGAAGATAATCTCGGAGCTCGGGCTCTCCGCCCCGAGGATGCACTACGAGGCCAGGCTCAGGATAGAGGGAGAGAGCACATCCAAGAGGTTCCTCCGCGATCAGATAGCGAAGGGCGTGCTCTCGGGATGGGACGATCCGAGGCTGGTCACGGTCGCAGCGCTGAGGAGGCGGGGCGTACTGCCCGCGGCGATAAGGAACTTCGCGCTCAGGTTCGGCCTCAGCAAGACCGACGGGACCGTTAAGATGGAGATGTTGCTGGCCGAGAACAAGAAGCTGATCGACCCGGTCGCGAAACACCTGTTCTTCGTGAAGGACCCTTTCCGCATCGTGGTGAAGGGTGAGAAGCCGCTCGGCGCGAAGCTGCGCCTGCACCCCGCGAGCGACATGGGGTTCAGGCAGTATAAGACCTGGGACGAGTTCTACGTCCCGGGCGAGGACGCCGCGGCGATGGGCGTCGGAGACAAGGTGAGGCTCAAGGACCTGATGTGCATCAGGATAATTTCGAAGGGCGCGAAGGAGATCGAAGCCGAGGCCGTAAAGGGGCAGGAGGGCAAGGTGATACAGTGGGTGTCCGGGAGGGACTACCTGGAATGCTCTGTGCTCGTGCCCGAGACGCCGATGGATGCGGAAGGCAAATTCAGGGACGACAGCCTCAAGACGGCAAAAGGCTACGTGGAGGCGTATGCGGAGAAGCTCAGGGAGCACGAGGCGGTGCAGTTCGAGAGGTTCGGCTACTGCATACTCGACGACAAGAAGGAGCAGAGGTTTATACTAACGTCGAAATGACCTCCGCCCTCCCGTATCCGCGCGATGTGCAGGTTTTTTAAACTTGATACTCTCAAAGAGACACTATCTTCTTTAAGGTGACCTGTTGAATACGAAACCCGCAGAAGCCGGGCGCGATTTCAGGAAGGATTCCCCTGCCCTGAAGACTGCGCCCTATCTCGGCGTGTCAACGCTGGTCTCGAACGCCATAAAGAACGTGATGAGGGCGGACCTGGAGACGAGGGCCGGAGTGGAGGGCGGCGCCAGCATAGTGATGCTGAACAGCCTAAAGGACTTCCTCCAGAAGGAGCTCACGATGGGCATAGCCGCCATCTGCATGCAGAGCGTTGCCGTGAACGCCAAGCACATGTCGAGGGAGGAGTTCCTCGCGTATGCGCGCACGCTGCAGGCCCTTACCTTGGGCTACAAATCCAGGTACGGCAAGAACCTGGCCACCGTCATAATGATCGGAATCACCACGAAGGCGAGGGACTCCCGCTCAGCGAGGGAGTATCTCAACGCCATGCTCTCAGGCCTATCCCTTAAGGCGGCATCCTACGGCACGCGGATAGAGGAGAGGAGCAGGAAGTCCAGCGACCTATCCTACGCACTGAAGAGGAAACAGTCTAGCATAATCGGGCGCATATTCGGCAAGGGCGAGATCGTGCTCCTGACACAGGGCGTAAGCAACCACCAGGAAAAGCTGGCCGCGCTGCAGGGCAGGAAGGTAAAATATGAGGCGCTCGCTACAAGGATAAAAGGAATCGCGGACCCTCAGTCTACGAAGTCGCGGTAGTACAGTATTCCCTGTATCGCGTCCCCGTTCACTATGTCCCCTTTTTCTATCATCCGGGTGAGCTGCCCCAAAGTGAACTCCCTCGTCTCGATGATCTCGTGCTTCTCCAGGTGACGCTTGCCCTTCCTGAGCCCGCGCGCTATGAAGAAGTGGACGATCTCATCGGAAAGCCCCGGGGAGGAGTACGACGAGAACGCGTGCTCGATGCTCGCGGCCGTAAATCCGGTCTCCTCTTTCAGTTCCCTCCTCGCAGCTTCAATCGGCTCCTCTCCCTTTTCAATCAGTCCTGCCGGCAGTTCGTAGAGCCACCTACCTATCGCAGGCCGGTACTGCCTCTCAAGGACCAGCTTGCTGCCGTGGACAGGGATTATCACGGCGCCGCCATTTAGCCTAACGACATGCATGTTCATTGCAGCGCCGTTGGGGAGCCTCTCCCTCACGCTCTCAACGCTGAACCGCGAGTTCTTGTACTTGGTTGCGATGCAATCACAGCTTCATTTTTCTGAATGCATATGCGCCCAAGCCTATCAGCACGACCGCGAAACCGACGATGACCGAGATGTCAAGAATCGGGCTGAACGTCATTGGCACGCCTAGTATGATCCCCCTCAACAGGTCGACGCCGTACGAGACGGGGTTGAGTCTTACGAAGAAATACAGCCACGAGGGCAGGGTATCCACCGGGAACAGCGCGCCGCTAAGGAAGAATATCGGGAATATGACGAAGCTCGATATCAGTCCGAAGCCCTCCGGGCTGCTGAGGAACGAGCCTATTATCAGGCCTATGCTCACGATGCCCGCGGTCAGTATGAAGATCACGATGATGGAATATATGAACATCATCAGAGTGAAGTGTATGTTGAAGAACGCCCCAAGTGCGATGAGGATCAGCGACTCTATCATCGCGTCGGTGGCGCCTCCAAGCACCTTTCCGAAGAATATCGTGGTCCTGCTGAGCGGCGCGACCAACACTTCCTTGAGGAAGTCGACCTTCCTGTCCCATACTATGTACAGGCCGTAGAATATCGAGCCAAACAAGATGGACATCACGATGATTCCCGGGTATATGAACGTTTGGTAGCTCACGTTCTGCACGCTGGTTATGCTGGCGCCCAGCCCCGTGCCGAAGACGACGAGCCACATCAGCGGGCTTATTATCGAAGCGACTATCCTCGACCGCTCCCTGATGTACACCTTCAGTTCCCTGTACCAGATCGCGTACAGTCCCGATAGTTCGCTCATCGCAATCTAACCTTTTTTCGAATCGTAGTGCATGCTGCGCTCGGCCCAGCCGCCCTCCGCCTCTCCCCCTTCCCTCATGCGCCTGCCAGTGTAGCGAAGGAATACGTCGTTCAGGGTAGGCGACCTCAATTCGACCGAATCAATTTTTCCGATCTTGCTCAGAATCTCCTGGAGGTGCGCGCTAGCGCTGTTGACCGTAAGCACGAGCTCGCCGTTTCCCTCAACGGCCTTGCGCACGTACCTGAGCTTTTTCACTGCCGCGATGTCAGGAGCGTTTGCCTTTAGAGTTATTATGTCACCGCCGACCTTCTTCTTCAGCGCGTCCGGGGTTCCCATGACTACGACTCTCCCTCGGTCTATTATCGCGACCCTGTCGCACAGGGTCTCCGCCTCCTCCATGTAGTGCGTCGTTATTATTATCGTGACCTTCTTCTCCGTGGAGAGCTTCTTTATGTAGGTCCACAGGTGGATTCTGGTCTGCGGGTCGAGGCCCAGGGTCGGCTCGTCGAGGAACAGGACTTTCGGTTCATGCAGCAGGCCCCTCGCCAGCTCCAGCCGGCGCCGCATCCCACCCGAATAGTTCTTCACGAACTCGCGCTGCCTGTCGCGCAGGTTCACAAGGCCGAGCACGTAGTCCATCCTCTTGTTTATCTCCTTGGAAGGCACCCCGTACATGAGCCCGTGCAGGTACAGGTTCTCCCTGCCGGTCAGGGTGTCGTCCGAGCTCGGGTCCTGGAACACGAAGCCTATTGACTTCCTCACTCTGCTAGGCTCGCGCCTTACGTCGTAGCCGTTGACTACGGCAGAGCCGCTCGTTGGCTGCACCAGCGTGGACAGCATTGATAGGGTCGTGGTCTTCCCCGCGCCGTTCGGGCCAAGGAGCCCGAATATCTCCCCATCGTTTATCTGGAGGTTTAGCCTGTCGACTGCCGTGAGGCGCCCGAACTTCTTCGTGAGTTTCTTCGTCTCGATGATGTGCACGGCAACGCCCCTGAAGCAGGTTCAGTTTAGCTTAAACACATAAAAATTAAGAACCATTGCAATCGTGACCCAGGCGAGATACGGGAGCATGGCGTACGCGGCGGACTTGGAGACCCTGTATGATTTGAAGATCGTAACTGCGATTGCGATCCACAGCGCGAGAATGCAAATCAGGCCGTACAGCGGCTTGCGGAGTCCGAAGAAGAGAACGGACCAGAGCACGTTGAGGGCGAGTTGGGTTCCGAAGGCAGTGATTGCGGAGTTAACTCCTCTCTTCCCGATGCCTCTCTTCCATACGAGGTAGAGCGACACGCCCATGAGCAGGTACAGCGCAGTCCAGACCGGTCCGAATAGCCAGCTCGGCGGAGTGAAGGAAGGCTTTGCAAGCCCCGCATACCATGTGGCGATAGACGGGATGGTGAATACAGACCCTATTACACCCGCTAACTCGCACAAAAGGATAGCCGCCACGAGCTTTGCAAGGTCTTTTCGATTCATACAATCCCTCGCATTAAACTATGAGCCGGACTTGTTTTATGCTGTTTTTTGTGACCAAATAATAGCAGATATTACCCGCGCCGATCCTGCTCCTTATGTAATCTATGTTGTCCTTTTTGTCTTCATAAAACTCCAGTGCGCGATATTTCTTCAAGTAGTGCTTGATCTTTCGCAGCTTCCATTCTTCATCTGGAAGGGCAAGGTCACGCCTTGCATCGATTCCCCGGATTCTTACACCGTGCTTCTTTATGAGATCCAGAGTGTCGCCGTGTCGGTTTTTCAAGCGGGCGGTAAGCACAATCACATCGTAGCCCTTCCTTGACCTTCGTAAGCGATTCAGCAGCAGGCCATTCGGCTTGCTTTCATGCTTGTATTTAGAGAATGCCAGGGCGTATACTTTGGACTTCACGGGCCGGGGCAGCTTCCTTATCTGCCTCTTGCTCAGGTTCCTTCTGCCAAGAAGTTCTTCCGCAGCCTTCCTTACGGCTCCATGGGTGAAAAACAGTGTGTCGTCGAAATCAAGGAGTATGAGCTTCCCTCTTTTATTCATGACCATCAACTTATCTATGCGCGAATCTAGCCTGTATGATTGATACCTAAATTAGTTTTATATGGGTGCCTGCGACCCTGTGCTAAAACAACGATAATACTTATTAAAGGGAAAAAAACAAGGTAATTGATGGATATGGCTGAACGCTCGTCTTTCAAGATGTTCATAACCCCTGACGATTTCGCTAAGAAGGTGAATCCTGGCGAGGGATTAAAGCCCCTCCTGGAGGAAGTGGTGGCCGTCGTTTCTCCAAGGGACATATCACGGCTGTACGCGACCAGCGGGAACGGCGAGCGCACCCTGGCCATGAATCTCATGCCTAACGATGAACTGGTGAACCTTTTCAGGCACGTCTGTAATGGCGATGGCAAGCGAGTCTATAAGGATGCGGAAATCGGAATAGGTACTAGGGCATCGCCCAAACGTGCGATGAATATCCAGACATTCGTCCAGGCGGACAAGCTTATCGGATTTAGCGGGCTTGTGGGGCTGATAGACCATTTCGACAATCCAGGGATAAGCAAGATGCCCGCATCCATCTTGACAATCACTAGTGGCGGGGAAAAATACATGGCCCTCTACATACCGGCAATCGTAGAAGCCATACCTAAAGAGAGGTTCAATGTGCCGCTCACCCTCCTAAAGGAGCGCGTGCGGGAAGAGCCCACCATGACCCTGCCTGTATTTAATGTTGGACCTGTGACTATCGACTTGAAGGAATTTGTCAAGCACGTCGAAGAGATTCTTGCTACCTCTGGGGAGGTGATTCAGATCGTTCGGGATGGGGCTCACCGCTCTTGCCTGGTCAATCTTGCCGGGACGACGCTGCACGCGGTCGAGATTCGCAAATCGGATGCGCTGCCGACAGGCGCACCAGTCCCGGTGAACGAGATGCGGGTTACCTCGCAGAAACCCGAGAGGCTTGAAGATAGGTATCCCGGTTATGTTAAAGATAGCTGGCTAAACTTCAAAGAAATAGGAATTGACGGCTGAAAAGCACAAAGTGTTGCGGCCGCAGCTAGTACATCTGCTCCAGTCTCTTTATCCTGTCAGCGATGGGCGGGTGCGTGGAGAACAGGTTCGTCACGCTCGCCGCCTTCAGCGGGTTAGATATGTAGAGCGAAGCGGTTATCTCGTTGACGTGCTTCATTGGAGGCGTCTTCGGGCTCGCGGAGTAGGCCTGTATCTTCTTCAGCGCGTGCGCGAGCGACGCCGGGTCCCTCGTTATCCTTGCGCCGTTGGCATCGGCCATGTACTCCCTCCTCCGGGATATGGCGAGCCTTATCAGGAGCGCGATGAAGGGCGCGAGCAGGCCGATCACGAGGCCGATGATGACTATCAGTCCGGCATTGTCCCTGCTCCTTCCTCCTCCCATCCCGACTCCTCCGAAGAGCAGCGTGGTCCGTATGAGCGCGGCGATGAGGCCTATCGCGCCCGCGAACACAACCGCCACCATCATGAACTGTATGTCGTTGTTGTAGATGTGGGACATCTCGTGCGCCAGCACGCCCTCGAGCTCGTGCCTGTCCATCATCGACAGCAGTCCGCTCGTGACGGCTATGGCCGATACCTTCCTGTTCTTCCCGGTCGCGAATGCGTTTGGGCTGGGGTCGTTGATCACGTAGATCTTCGGCACGGGCAGCTGCGAGGCCAGCGCCAGGCCCTCGACTATGCTGAAGAGAGTCGGATACTGCTTCTGGTCGGCCGGCTTGGCTCCCGACATCTTGAGCACCAGCTTGTCCCCGGCGAAATACGTGAACGCCGCGTAGCCCAGGACTATGATCAGCCCGAGAAGGAGCCCGAATATCCCTCCGCCTACGAAGAGCACGAATATGTAGACTATCGCCATGAACAGCGCTCCGAAGAGCAGCATCAGCCCTAGGGACTTCAGCTTGTTCCGCGCTATCTCGTCAAAGAAGCTGGCCATCCGCTACCACTCAGCCCTTCCGGTTCTTGCTGCCTGCGGTCTTCGCCGTCTTCTTCGCCTTTGCCGGCGCCGCCTTCCTGGCCTTAGCAGGCGCGGCCTTCGCAGGGACCCCTCCAGCCTCTTCGGTGTCGCTGAAGTCAACCTTTACCGGCTCCTTCGCGCCCTCCTCGGCCTGGAAGTAGTCCTGCCTCTTGAAGCCCAGCGGCCCAGCGAGCACGTTGCCCGGGAACTGCTGTATCGCGTTGTTGTAGTCGAGGACGTAGTCGTTGTAGGATGTCCTGACGAACGATATCCTGTCCTCAGTGTTCTCCAGCTCGGTCTGCAGGTTCTTGAACGTCTCCGATGCCTTCAGGTCCGGGTAGTTCTCAGCGACCGCGAACACGCTCTTCAGCGCCGTGCTGAGCTGGTTGTTGGCCGTGGCCTTGTCCTGCACTGAGCCTGAGACTATCGAGCTCCTGAGCTGCGTTATCTGCGTCAGCGTGCCCTTCTCGTACTTCATGTAGCCCTTGACGGTCTGCACGAGGTTCGGTATGAGGTCGTACCTCCTCTTCAGCTGAACGTCTATCTGCGCCCAGGCGTCCTGCACCCTGTTGCGCTTGGAGACCAGCCCGTTGAACATCAGCACTATGATGAGCAGCACCAGCGCCACTATCCCTACGACTATCCAGGCAAAAAGCGACATCATGTTATCAGCCTTATTTCCATTCTAAAGCTTAAAAGCCTACCTATCTGGAATCTGCCAGGAAGGAGCAGTTACCTGCGTCTGGATCGTCGTTCCTGACGAGAGGCATGATTAGCGGAGAGAGGACCACAGCCAGATCATTCAGAACCTCCGGAGGCACCTTGAGCCCCATCCGTTCAATCTGGTTTGCCGCTCTCAGGACTCCGTCGCACGGCACCTCGATAGGCGCACGCTTCCCCTCATCCCCACAAGCCGCGATTTCAGATATTATTCCTTTCACGTCTTGCATTTTTGCAGCGTCCACAAGTCTCCCGATCACATCAAGCTTCTTTGATGCAGCAATCACGTCATTAACCGGCACGGAGACATCATGGAATCGCGCCGCGTCTTGTTGGGTTACCCTGACGTTTATTTTAGATTCTGCCATCTCAGCCCCTGCTTATTTCTCTCGCGACTTATTATTAAAACTTATTCTGCGAAGTTCCCTTCTAGGCTCAGCGTTTTCTGGAACCCTTTGCTTTGCTCCTGCGCCTTCGCAGCTGGCTTCGGCGGGGCCAGCCTTCCCCCGTTCTCCCTCAGCCACTTCCTCCGCTCCCTGTATTCGGGGACAGCGGTCCCGACGAGGTTCCAGAAGCCCCTGGAGTGGTTCAGCTCCTTGACGTGCGCCAGCTCGTGCACTATGACGTAATCGAGTATCTCGGGAGGCGCGAAGAGCAGCCTGAAGTTGATGGATATGGTGTTCGTGGCCTTAGAGTAGCTGCCCCATCTGGTGCGCTGGTCCTTTATCCGCACCGGCCCGAGCTCGAACCCGAAGTGGCTCGAGTTGAGCGCGTTTACGCGGAGCGCCAGATCAGGAAGGACGCAGCGGGACATTGCCTTCCTGGCGAGCGCGCTGACGTGGCGGTTCCTATCCCTGGCGCTGAGCCCCTGGGCAAGGGCTATGTCGACCCTCCCGTTGGACAGGCGCACGCGGGACGAGCTGCCGCTCCCCTCGCTGACGCTGACCGCGAAGTTATGTCCCAGTAGCGAAAGCTCCTGCCCGTCGCGGAACTTCAGGAGGGCGGGCGCTCCCGTCCCGTAGCGGCGCACCCTCACCCTCCGCATCCTCGTAGGCCCGAATCCAAATAGCGTCCATAGGTCCATGCAAGCACACCGGTCGCTGCGGTCGCAATAGCTATATGCGGAATGGGATTAAAAAATCCAGACTTCGCCCCAGAGGGACCCTATTTCGCGATTATCTCGTAGCCTTCGGGGGTGTCCTCCACCTTGAACCCCTTTTCCGCAATCCTTTTCCTAAGCTCGTCAGAAAGTTTCCAGTCCCTCTTCTTCCTGGCGGCCTCACGCTCCTCAGCCAAATCGCGTATCTCCTGCGGGATGCGGGCCTCCTTCAGAGAATCGAGTCCGAGTCCGAACACCCTATCATATTTCATCGCGGACGCGTACTTGTCGGAAGGGGAAACTTTAGGGTCCTTCAGGAGCTCGTGCAGCACGCGCAGCGCCTCGTGCGTGTTAAGGTCGTCGTTTATGCTCTCCAGGAACCTCTTGTCGTACTCCTTCAGGCCCCTGCTTTTGGTTTTTGCCGAGTGCGCAGCCTCATTCTTTAGCCCAATCAGGTCCTTCTTCAGTCTGGCGAAGTCCGCTTTGGCTACCGCGAGCTTGTCCCAACTGAAGACCAGGCTTTTCCTGTAGTTGGTTCCCAGGCAATAGTACCTGTACTCAAGGGGCTCGAAGCCCTTTTGGACCACCCTGTTGAGCGTCAGGAACTCCCCCACCGACTTCGACATTTTTCCGTTCTCAGTTATGAGGTGCTGGCTGTGCAGCCAGTAGTTCACGAACTTCTTGCCGGTGGCCGCCTCGCTCTGCGCGATCTCGTTCGTATGGTGTATCGGTATGTGGTCTATGCCTCCGCAATGGATGTCGAAGTGTTTGCCGAGGTATTTCATGCTCATCGCGCTGCACTCTATGTGCCAGCCAGGGAAACCCGTGCCCCAAGGGCTTTCCCATTCCATCTGCCTCTTCTTGTCCTTCGGGCTGAACTTCCACAGCGCGAAATCGGTGCTGTTCCTCTTCTCCTTGAGGCTTACTCTCTTCCCTGCCTCAAGGCCCTCCTTCTTCAGCCGCGCCATCTTCCCGTAGCCCTCGAACTTCATGCTGTCGAAGTATATGCCGTCCGAGGTCCTGTAGGTGTAACCCTTCCTCTCCAGTTCCTTGATCAGGTCTATCTGCTCCTTGATGTGGTCCGTCGCCTTGCATACGACCGTGGGCTTCAGGATGTTGAGCCTCCTGCAGTCGTCGAAGAAGGCCTTGGTGTACTCATCGGCTATCACCCAGGCGCTCTTCCCCTCTCGCAGCGCCCCTTTCTCCATCTTGTCCATTCCTTCGTCGGAATCGGAAACGAGGTGGCCCACGTCCGTGACGTTCATCACGTGGGTGACCTTGAAGCCGTTGTATTCAAGGGACCTTTTCAGGACGTCCTCGAAGATGTAGGTCCTGAGGTTGCCTATGTGGGCGTAATCGTAGACCGTCGGGCCGCAGGTGTACAGTCCCACCTTCCCAGGATGGATCGGAACGAACCTCGTCTTGCGACCAGAGAGCGTGTTATAGAAGCGCATGGTAATTCTCCCGTAGGGAATATCCTGTTTATCTATTAAAACTTGTCTGGATGCGCGTTCAGAGCTCGGCCGCCCTTGCGGCGCAAGCGGCCACGAATCCCACGAAGACGGGGCTGGGCCTCTCCAGCCTTGACGTGAACTCGGGATGGAACTGCGTGCCGAGATGGAACCTGTTCTTCCTGTATTCGGCTATCTCCATAATCTTCCCATCGGAAAATGTGCCGGAGAAAGCAAGTCCCGCCTTCTCGAGTCTTTCGACGTATTTCGGGTTTACCTCGTACCTGTGCCTGAACCTCTCCATCACCATCCCCTTTCCGTAGAGGCGGTAGGCGAGGCTCCCTTTCCTTATGTCCGTCTCCCTGGCTCCGAGCCGGTTTGTCGCACCCATCTCAGTGAGTCGCTGGTCCGGCATGAGCTCCACCACTGGGTGCTCGGTGTCAGGATCAGCCTCGGTAGAGTTGGCACCCTTTAGTCCGCAGACGTTCCTCGCAAATTCCACAACCATGTACTGCATGCCGAAGCAGAGGCCGAGGTAGGGGATGTCATTCTCCCTCGCGTACCTTATGCACTGGACCTTGCCCTCGGTGCCCCTCGAGCCGTAGCCTCCCGGGACTATCACTCCGTCGCAGCCGTCGAGCGCGCCCACGCTCTCCTTACCGTCCTCTATGTCTGTGGTCTCGATCCACTTGAGCTTGACTGCGCGGTCGTTGTGCGCGCCTGCGTGCACGAGCGCCTCCTTGATGCTGGCATAGGAGTCCTTCAGGGCGGTGTACTTCCCGGTTATCGCGACCGTCACGCTGCCCTTCGGGTTCTTTATCCTCTCGACCAGCCCGCTCCATTTCTTCAGGTCTGGCTCCCTTGCCTTTATGCCGAGCTTGGCCGTTATGAGCCTGCCCATGCCCTGCCTCTCGAAGGATAGCGGCGCATCGTATATGGACGCGATGTCGGGATCGTCTATCACCGCCTCTGGAGCGACGTTGCAGAACATCGCTATCTTCCTCCTGGCGTCCTGCGTCAGCTTGCCGTTCCCCCTGCACACTATTATCTCCGGCTGTATGCCGAGCCCCTGCAGGATCCTCGTGGCCTGCTGGGTCGGCTTGGTCTTCTGCTCCCCCACCGCATCAAGCGCTGGGACGTATGTCAGCTGTATGAAGAGCACATTGCCCCTCTCCTCCATCGCGAGCTGCCTCATCGCCTCTATGAAGTACGAGTTCTCCATGTCCCCGACGGTCCCCCCTACTTCTATCATCACCACGTCGGCGCCGAAATCGCTGCCGACCTTCCTTACCCTGCCCTTGATGTCGTTCGTGAGATGCGGTATTATCTGGACGTCGGAGCCCAGGTAGTCGCCTTTCCTCTCCTTCTCTATGATGTGCCTGAACAGCTTGCCGCCTGTGATGCTGTTCTCGGAGTTGAAGTCCATATTCAGGAATCTCTCATAGGTCCCGAAGTCCATGTCGCACTCGCATCCGTCGCCGAGCACGAATACTTCCCCGTGCCTATACGGGTTCATGGTCCCGCAGTCCACGTTGAGGTATCCGTCGAACTTTATCGGAACTACCTTCAGGCCGCGCGCCTGTAGGCTCTTGCCTATCGAGGCGGTGACTATCCCCTTGCCTAGCCCGCTCATTATCGAACCGAGTACTACGATATACTTCACGTCAACGCCCCCGAATTACAAGCCAAGCAAATTATATATTTGGTTCATGCCAAAACGGTTATCGCGGTCTAACTGAGAAGATTTTATTTCGGAAGCTTGCGCTTATGGCTGGGGCGATATTTAGGCGCCAGGGCAGGGATTTGAACCCTGAAGCCCCGTGAGGGGCACCGGTTTTCATTGCATCACGAATCAGCTCTTGAGACGCTCTGCGCTCAAGACCGGCGCATTTACCGGATTCTGCCACCCTGGCACGACAATATGTTCTCCTTTTTGAGTTATAAACCTGAGCATGGCCAGACTGTGAAGGCAAGGCGTTTTGCCTTCTCTGTTTTCCTGTCCGCCAATTTGCCGATTTCCTGTCTGCGCAGTTCCCCAGAATAGGCATAAATAGCAGTTTTTCCATATATGCTTGGGGTTAACGTGACGTTCAAGCCAGCTCATAGTGCAGAGCAAATAACAGAGTTGAGGTCCCTGCATATTGACTTGCAGGCGCTTACGCATGAGCAGAGGAACGGGAATGGCCCTGCAGCTGAGGCGGTTATTGGCCTCAGGAGGCCGCTGGTCAGGATTGCGGCGGAGAGATACGGAAGTACGGACCCGGAAGTCCTCCTTAATTCGGCAGGGGGCCGCAATCTGAGCTGGACCGTGCACGAGGTCGACCTCGACATCGAGCGCGCCTCCGCAGGAGTCCTAAGAGTGCTCGGCAAAGACCGGAGCAGCACTGCGCTCTCTCCGGACAGTTTCCTTTCAGCAATGCTCGATCGCTGCTATGGCGACGCGCATTATCAAGAGGCGATGTTCGGCATCCTGGCGAGACAGGGAATTCATATGTGGAGGCAGCTCTGCTCCTGCACCAGGGATTTCACATCGGTGCGTAGCCGCTACGGGCGTGCCGAGAGAGTCATCGGATGGGACTACGCCGCCGCGTGCGATAGAGAGGAGTTGCCGCTCCTGCGCGGGATTGGGCATTACGCGATCGAGTTCAAGTCCGTGGCCGCAATGGCGCTGGCATATTCGGACATCGTTGAAGACGCAGGTTTTGACGAGCACAGGGGCCACTTCGAGAGGGTGCTAGATGCGCTTGGCAGGGGTTACCTGCCTCTGGGCTATGAAGGAGGAGGGCTCCGCGTCATAGCGTTCACGCATAAGGGAAAGGCATCAAAGGAGAAGGACCGCAGGCGCGGAATCAGCAGCAGCATTAACGAGTACGAGCTCACGCAATTAATAACAACAGCGGTACGGAATTTGAAGGCGCGAGAAGAAGGAGGAAGAGACGCACATATCCCAGATAAATAGCCCTCTAAAATCATCCGCTTCTTATAAAGCAAAATAAATAACTGCCACTGCGATTGCGCTTGAAATAATGGAATAAGCGTGTATGCGCATTGCCTGTCTCATGTCTTCCTTATGCGATTTGGTATCGGTTACCTGGCTTCTTGATCCGCCGGACCCGGTGAAATCGTATATACCAGCAGCGGCGAAACCAGCGCAGAATCTGAAACGGCCCTGATAGAATCCTTCAAAACCGATTAGCAGCGGTATGAATGAGAAGAACAACCACCATCGCGGAAAATTGAACGCGAGGATGGAGTAAGAAACGATGGCGGATATCGCGAATCCCACTGCGGCTAAGTCATACCTCTTCCTTATCTCGGTTTTCCCGATGTTGCAGACTCCTGGCTTGTATTCTGGCATGTCAACACTATACCTTGATCTTTATCTCATCGCCTTCTACTTCAAGTTCGTATGACTTCAGGTCGTTCGCGCCAGAGCCAGTTATTGTCTTTATCATTCCAGCGACGTCCTTTACCATCTTTCCAGTTTTCAGATCGAACTGTGCGCGATGTACCGGGCAGGTTATGCATCCATTCTCCACTTTGCCTGCCGGAAGATAGCCCATCATATGCGTGCATAGGGCATCCACAGCGTAGAACTTCCCGTCAAATTTCGATATAATAACGGGCTTGTCCGCAACCATTACCGTTTTCATTATCCTGCTTTCAAACTCGTCAGTTTTTGCAACGGTCTCCCATGCCATTTTTCCACCCTATCTCGACACTACGGCTGCTCTGGCTAGATATGCAATAGCACATATTAATATGCGCATTTCCATATCCTACAGGTACGTGAGAAGATGACATTTCAACTGTTTCCGATATGGTATTTCATTGTAGGGGCCCTGTTGGGTAATGGAGTGCCGCATTTCGTATTCGGATCCGCCGGGAAGGTTTTCAGGAGCCCGTTCGGCCAGAAATCGTCTCCAAGAGTGAACATACTGTGGGGGCTCTCAAATCTTTTGCTCGCGACAGTGATATCTGGCGGATTGATACTCCTCAATCTCTACAATGGCTATTCGCTAATCGCTTTGCTGCTGGGATTCTGGCTGATGATGCTGATGTTCGGAACCGGGATCAAGAGATTCCTGAACTAATTGCGAATATGTCTCCCATTTCCAAGTCAGACAAAAGCAAAATGGGGAGTCCGTTTTCCGAACTTGGGGAGTCCGTTTTCCGAACTTGGGGAGTCCGTGATTTGAACACGGGTCTTCAGGTCCCAAACCTGAAAGCCTACCAGGCTAGCCTAACTCCCCTTCGTCTGTTATGTGCGCGTGCACATTAAAAATAGTTGGTTGTTACGCTTTTGGTCTCCTTCCCAGGGGTTTCGGTATCTTCAGCTTCGGATACGCCTTCTGGAGCAGGTCGGGATTGACATCGAAGTCGAACTGCAGGCCCTGCACCACTCGCCTGAACAGGTAAGTCTGGGCTATCCCCGCCAGCTCTTCCTTTCCGCCCGTCGAGTTCTTCAGCACTTCCTTGATCTCCTTGGTGCCGAGCTTCTGCACGGCCTCCGCGAGCGCCCCGTAACTCTTCCTGGTTCCCTTCGTGAGCTCCGTCGCGTATTCGTCCAGCGCCTTTACGTCGATGCCGAGTATCTCGAACGACTTCCTGTCTACGCTCTGCCTTATGCCTGCGAGCTGCAGCACTATCTCCTCGGGCATTGTGCCCTCTGTTATTCGTATCCTCTTCACGGCGACCCAGTCCTTGTACCTGGCAAGGAACTCCACTGAATCTTCGCCGCCCATGCAACCCCCAAAGAGAGCTTCAGAGGTCGGTCTGCAGGAGGTAGTAGCCCGCCGCCTTCTCCCTCGCGACGCGCTTGACGATGCCCCTCTGCGCGAGCGTAACGAGAGTGTTCGTGACAAGCCCCTTAGGCCTGTTCGTCTTCTTCATTATGTCGTCCGCGGTCTTCAGCGCGCTGTCCTTCGTCGCGCCGAGCTCCTTCATCGAGCTCACAATCAGCCTCTCAATAGGCGTAAGTTCTACCATTCCAACAACCTTGCTTTCACTTAAACATCAATGCGCGCTACTTCTTCGCCCTGAGCGTCTTCCGCTTGGGCCTGAGGTACTTGGATCCGCACTTCCTGCACTTCTCGCTTCCGCTCCTGTTCCTTCCTTTGCATTTCCTGCAGATCCAGACCCTGCTTATGGCTTCGTCTGCCAATTGGAATTTTCCCATTTGAGTACCGTTCACGTCAGAGAAATTCTTAGATTACCTCCGCTGTAGATGATGATTAGACATAATAACAAATATAAAGCAGATGGGGGCTAGGCTTCCTTCGTCCTGAGCTCCCTGGCGAACCTCTCGGCATCAGCCAGATCCTGCCCGTTCGGCCTTCCCTTGTTGAGCCCGCCTATCAGCTTGAACGGCCCGAAAGTGTCGAAGCCCTTGCACGAGAACTCGCCGAGTATTGCGAAGCCCTTCCTGGCGAGCGCCTCCTTCAGCCTCCTGTGGCTCTTGGATCCGTTAGGCCCGCCTGAGGTGGAGAAGATGAAGGCCTGCTTCCCGTCCGAGCGCGGTAGGCCGTCCACGAACTCCAGCAGCAGACGGTGGTGCCTGCCTCCGTATATGCCCGAGCCGAACCCGACCAGGTCGGAATGTGCAACGGAGTCCGCGCTCGCCTCTCCCGCCGTTACGAGCTTGGCCCGCAGGACCCTGGCAATCGCCTCGGCTATCTTCTTGGTGTTCCCATGGTGGACCGATTCGTAGACTATCAGGGCTTCCATGCATGCTCTATGCCCGTGCACTTATAAAAACTGTGGTCCTTTGACCCTTTCCGCGCGCTAGAAGGCGATGTCCAGGCTGGGCTTCAGCGGCGCAGCCCGGTCCGCGCGCGGCGACTTCGATTCGGACTCCTTCTCCACGACGACCCTGCACCCAAGCTGGGTGCCCATGTACTCGGCAGCGTCGCTCAGTCCGTTGAACTCGTCCTCCTGCATCACGGTGACCTCCCTGAGACCGTTGACCCTCTTCGCCAGCGACGCGAGATATTTTGCGGCCTTCTCCTTGTCGAGCTTTCCGTCCTTCCTGACCGCCTCCATGGCCTTCTCCACGCTCTTCTTCTTCGCAACCTCGTTGGTGAGCTCCCTCTTCCAGTCGTCGGCGACCACAATCCTCGCCTCCCTCGCCCTCTTCCCGGCCTTCTTCTGCATCAGCGCGATTATCTGCTTGGCGTCGCTCACCACCCCGTCCACGAGCTCCTCGCCAGCCTCAAGGTCGTCGCTCACCATGGCCCCGTTCGCCTCAGGCCACCTCTCGGCGGACGAGAAGGTGGTGTTTCCCAGCAGGTGCCAAAGCTCCTCCGAGAAGTGGGGGGCGATGGGCTGCAGCATTAGCGCCACCGAGGACAGGTACTCCTTCACGACTATCGCGTTGGCGCCTCCCCTGGCGAAGTACCTCCTGAGTTCAACTACAGATCCGTAGAGCACCGCAACCGCGGCGTCCCTGAGCTCCAGCTTCTCCATGGCCGCCGTCGCGTCTGATATCTTCCTGTTGAGCTTCGAGTAGAGCCAGTAGTCCATCCTCTTGAGCTCACCGGCCTCGAGCCCGCCCGCCTTCTCCGCGGAGTCGAACAGGTACTGCAGCCTTGCCTTGACCCCCTCCAGCGCGTCTGCGTTGAACTCGGAGTCCGTGAAGAGATCAGTCCCGGCTATCTCTATCACCCTCAGGGGATCGCCGCCATACTTCTCTATCCCGTCCCTCAGGGGCACGATGTTGCCGAGGCTCTTGCTCATCTTCTCCCCCTCGTAGTTGACGAACCCGTTGACCACTATCTGCTTCGGCCAGTACTTCCTGTCGAATATCGCGACGTGGTTGAAAAGATACATGGTGTAGTGGTTGTATATCAGGTCGGGGGCCGAGTGGCTCGACGCCTGCGCGTACCAGTAGTCGAAGGACTCCCTGCATTCGTTTATCAAAGTGTAGTCTATCTTCGTGGACGCTGCGACGGCCTCAACGTCGCCCTTGCCCAGGAACACGTAGTCGAAGAACTCGGGCTTCAGCGCCTCGGTGTCGACGTTAGCTATGAGGTTGGATATGGTGTAGAACGCGGGGTAGATCGTCGAGTCGGACAGCGACTCTATTATGAAGTTCCTGTCCAGCGGGAACTTGGTGCCCAGGCCCTGCGCCCTGGCCACCGCGCGGAGGTTTATCCACTCGGCCGCGGCCTCGAACGCGTTCCTGCTCTTCTGCGGGAATATGGCCATCTCGCCCAGCAGCTCCCTGACCAGCTTCTTCCATTCGGCGTCGCCGTAGTTTATGAACCACTGGTTCTCCACCGCCTTGACCACTATCTCGTAGCCGCACCTGCAGTAGACCGGCGCGTTCGCCAGCACGTAGATCTCTACCGCGTTCCCCTGCTTCAGCAGTTCCCCCTTGACCCTGTCCCTTGCCTCGGGCTCGCTCATTCCCTCGTAGCCCCTGACCAGCATCTTTCCCCAGTGCGACTCCTCCCTGTACTGGAGCTTCGTCGCGAACTCGAGCATGTCGTCTATAGCGTTCGCGTCCGTATGCAGGACCTCCAGGTACGCCAGCGCCGGCACGTCCACGTGCACCGGCCTCGCCTCCCCCGCCGATACGTCCCCCAAAGACCTCCCTATTTCCACATCTATTATCTTCTTCGGCTTTATCTCGGGCATCGCGTAGCCGCTGGCCCTGAGCCGCTCCAGGGCGGCGTAGTCGAACGGGGCATGTGCGGGCACGCTCATGACTATCCCTGTGCCTATGCCCTCCTTGACGAAGAAGCCCGGAAGTACCGGCACGGACTCGTTGGTGGCGGGGTTAACGCACTTCTTCTTGAGCATCTCCTTTCCGTCCGTCTCGCTCAATACTGTGACCTTCATCTGGCTCTTCAGCGCATCCGCGCACGCCTTGGAGAGGTAATAGTTCCCGTCGCGCCCCTCTATGCTGCACAGCGCGTACTTCGCGCCATCGTTGACGAATACGTTGGTGACCCCGAAGACCGTCTCGGGCCGGTAGGTCGCGCAGAGCACTGAGGCCTCCTCCCCCTCGACCCTGAACCTTATGGCCGTCTGCCTCTCTATGTCAGGCTCCACGTCGTGCTTGGTGTCGTGCATGCCCACTGCGTTGTTCTCGTTCGGGCACCATCCGACGGGATGGGATCCCTGCGTGAGGAAGCCGAGCCGGTGGAGTATGCCGAACTGCCACTCTATGAACTTGCTGAACCTCTCGTCCGTGGTGACGAACTTCCTGCGCCAGTCGATGCTGTAGCCAGCGAACCTCATCCCGCTCTCCATCTCCTTGGTGAAGTACTTGGTGATGTAGACGGGGTCGACCATCTTCGCTATCTCGTCCTCGGGGATGTGGAAGAGCTTCAGCTCGTCGAACAGCTCCCTGTCGTTGTTCTTTATCCTCTTGGCGAACGCGAGGACCGGAGTGCCGGTGGCGTGGAAGCCCATCGGGAACAGGACGTTGAATCCCCGCATCCTCTTGTATCTCGCGAGCAGGTCGGCCGTGCCGAACGTCCTTAGGTGGCCTATGTGCTGCGGCGTGTTGACGTAGGGGAACGCGCCGAAGACCATGAAAGGGGGCTTATCCCCTATCTCCGGGGCGAATATCTTGGCATCGTCCCACGCCTTCTGCCACTTGGCCTCCATCTCAGCGTAGTCGATCATGAAACCACAGAATCCAGCAATAATACTGCCTTTGCATCACAAAATTAATAGCGTTGCCGTTCGCAATCGGCCGCGCAGGGGCCTCCAAACGGGTAATTCCAGCCATGGGAGCGGCATTCTCCACGAAGCGACCTGCAATAAGGGGCTAAGACCTCAATATTACTGATTTTATCACTGGTTTTTATTGTTTTGTTTCCTATACTGGCCAAATGCCCGCTAAAATCGCGCAAGATCGGAATAATCTTGCATTTTCATTGCTATTGGCGACCGTGTTGCTCGCTTTTGCCTCCACCACGGCAAGCGCCTCTAGCATAGTAAATACTATAATAGGGTTCAACGGACCGATCGGGATCGCGGTCTCGCCGTTCGGCTCCCAGGCCTACGTAGTAAACAACGGCAACAACACCGTGAGCGTAGTGACACTGAACGGCGTAAGCGGCGCAGCGAACGCCTTCTCCTTCAATGTCCCGTTCTCGGTCAATTCAGTCAACGTCGTATCGCTGATGATAGGCAACGGACTGGCGATAAACGGAGCCAACCAGCTCTATGCCACCGGAACGGCATTGACGGCCAACGCGCCAATCTTCATAGACTCCAACAACGCAATTTCGATCACCCAGGCGTCCGCGACGGTGAACGGATTCCTGTCGTCAGCCGACTGGAACACCTTCAGCACGGTCAACAGCAGGGCCTACGCATTCACGGTCACCAACATGCTCGGATACATAGGGAATGTCCTTTCGATATCGAACACGCCGTCCTTCATGACGGTCACTGCGAACATAATAGGCAACAACGCAGTCATCACTACGCTGACCGGGAACGTCATCGGGAGCACAGCATCCATCACCACGGTGAATGGCAACGTAATAGGCAATAATGCGGTATTCGGCTCATCAGTCAGTGCGGTGACACTCAACGGCAACGTCGTTGGAAACAACGCCGTGTTCACGTCAATCTCATTCACTACACTGTCCGGTTCGACCTTCACAGGGAACATCGTTGGCAACAATGCCGTACTCACGAACATCTACGGAACACTCGCAGGGTCCAACACCATCTCATTCAGTACCGGCAACGGACAGACCCTGACGGCGAACATCATTGCGCCTAGTTCGATCTATGGAGTGATTTCCGGCGCAAACACGATCGCATTCTCGACCGCGACTGGAACCACGGTCAATGCAAACACAGTCGGAACGACGGTCAGTGCGGTTACGCTTAACGGCAACGTCGTAGGCAACAACGCCGTGTTCACTTCAATATCATTCACTACACTGTCCGGTTCGACCTTCACAGGGAACATCGTTGGCAACAATGCCGTACTCACGAACATCTACGGAACACTCGCAGGGTCCAACACCATCTCATTCAGTACCGGCAACGGACAGACCCTGACGGCGAACATCATTGCGCCTAGTTCGATCTATGGAGTGATTTCCGGCGCAAACACGATCGCATTCTCGACCGCGACTGGAACCACGGTCAATGCAAACACAGTCGGAACGACGGTCAGTGCGGTTACGCTTAACGGCAACGTCGTAGGCAACAACGCCGTGTTCACTTCAATATCATTCACTACACTGTCCGGTTCGACCTTCACAGGGAACATCGTTGGCAACAATGCCGTACTCACGAACATCTACGGAACACTCGCAGGGTCCAACACCATCTCATTCAGTACCGGCAACGGACAGACCCTGACGGCGAACATCATTGCGCCTAGTTCGATCTATGGAGTGATTTCCGGCGCAAACACGATCGCATTCTCGACCGCGACTGGAACCACGGTCAATGCAAACACAGTCGGAACGACGGTCAGTGCGGTTACGCTTAACGGCAACGTCGTAGGCAACAACGCCGTGTTCACTTCAATATCATTCACTACACTGTCCGGTTCGACATTCTCGGGCAACCTGGTCGGGAACAACGCGGTACTTACTAACATCTACGGAACACTCGCAGGGTCCAACACCATCTCATTCAGTACCGGCAACGGACAGACCCTGACGGCGAACATCATTGCGCCTAGTTCGATCTATGGAGTGATTTCCGGCGCAAACACGATCGCATTCTCGACCGCGACTGGAACCACGGTCAATGCAAACACAGTCGGAACGACGGTCAGTGCGGTTACGCTTAACGGCAACGTCGTAGGCAACAACGCCGTGTTCACTTCAATATCATTCACTACACTGTCCGGTTCGACATTCTCGGGCAACCTGGTCGGGAACAACGCGGTACTTACTAACATCTACGGAACACTCGCAGGGTCCAACACCATCTCATTCAGTACCGGCAACGGACAGACCCTGACGGCGAACATCATTGCGCCTAGTTCGATCTATGGAGTGATTTCCGGCGCAAACACGATCGCATTCTCGACCGCGACTGGAACCACGGTCAATGCAAACACAGTCGGAACGACGGTCAGTGCGGTTACGCTTAACGGCAACGTCGTAGGCAACAACGCCGTGTTCACTTCAATATCATTCACTACACTGTCCGGTTCGACATTCTCGGGCAACCTGGTCGGGAACAACGCGGTACTTACTAACATCTACGGAACACTCGCAGGGTCCAACACCATCTCATTCAGTACCGGCAACGGACAGACCCTGACGGCGAACATCATTGCGCCTAGTTCGATCTATGGAGTGATTTCCGGCGCAAACACGATCGCATTCTCGACCGCGACTGGAACCACGGTCAATGCAAACACAGTCGGAACGACGGTCAGTGCGGTTACGCTTAACGGCAACGTCGTAGGCAACAACGCCGTGTTCACTTCAATATCATTCACTACACTGTCCGGTTCGACATTCTCGGGCAACCTGGTCGGGAACAACGCGGTACTTACTAACATCTACGGAACACTCGCAGGGTCCAACACCATCTCATTCAGTACCGGCAACGGACAGACCCTGACGGCGAACATCATTGCGCCTAGTTCGATCTATGGAGTGATTTCCGGCGCAAACACGATCGCATTCTCGACCGCGACTGGAACCACGGTCAATGCAAACACAGTCGGAACGACGGTCAGTGCGGTTACGCTTAACGGCAACGTCGTAGGCAACAACGCCGTGTTCACTTCAATATCATTCACTACACTGTCCGGTTCGACATTCTCGGGCAACCTGGTCGGGAACAACGCGGTACTTACTAACATCTACGGAACACTCGCAGGGTCCAACACCATCTCATTCAGTACCGGCAACGGACAGACCCTGACGGCGAACATCATTGCGCCTAGTTCGATCTATGGAGTGATTTCCGGCGCAAACACGATCGCATTCTCGACCGCGACTGGAACCACGGTCAATGCAAACACAGTCGGAACGACGGTCAGTGCGGTTACGCTTAACGGCAACGTCGTAGGCAACAACGCCGTGTTCACTTCAATATCATTCACTACACTGTCCGGTTCGACATTCTCGGGCAACCTGGTCGGGAACAACGCGGTACTTACTAACATCTACGGAACACTCGCAGGGTCCAACACCATCTCATTCAGTACCGGCAACGGACAGACCCTGACGGCGAACATCATTGCGCCTAGTTCGATCTATGGAGTGATTTCCGGCGCAAACACGATCGCATTCTCGACCGCGACTGGAACCACGGTCAATGCAAACACAGTCGGAACGACGGTCAGTGCGGTTACGCTTAACGGCAACGTCGTAGGCAACAACGCCGTGTTCACTTCAATATCATTCACTACACTGTCCGGTTCGACATTCTCGGGCAACCTGGTCGGGAACAACGCGGTACTTACTAACATCTACGGAACACTCGCAGGGTCCAACACCATCTCATTCAGTACCGGCAACGGACAGACCCTGACGGCGAACATCATTGCGCCTAGTTCGATCTATGGAGTGATTTCCGGCGCAAACACGATCGCATTCTCGACCGCGACTGGAACCACGGTCAATGCAAACACAGTCGGAACGACGGTCAGTGCGGTTACGCTTAACGGCAACGTCGTAGGCAACAACGCCGTGTTCACTTCAATATCATTCACTACACTGTCCGGTTCGACATTCTCGGGCAACCTGGTCGGGAACAACGCGGTACTTACTAACATCTACGGAACACTCGCAGGGTCCAACACCATCTCATTCAGTACCGGCAACGGACAGACCCTGACGGCGAACATCATTGCGCCTAGTTCGATCTATGGAGTGATTTCCGGCGCAAACACGATCGCATTCTCGACCGCGACTGGAACCACGGTCAATGCAAACACAGTCGGAACGACGGTCAGTGCGGTTACGCTTAACGGCAACGTCGTAGGCAACAACGCCGTGTTCACTTCAATATCATTCACTACACTGTCCGGTTCGACATTCTCGGGCAACCTGGTCGGGAACAACGCGGTACTTACTAACATCTACGGAACACTCGCAGGGTCCAACACCATCTCATTCAGTACCGGCAACGGACAGACCCTGACGGCGAACATCATTGCGCCTAGTTCGATCTATGGAGTGATTTCCGGCGCAAACACGATCGCATTCTCGACCGCGACTGGAACCACGGTCAATGCAAACACAGTCGGAACGACGGTCAGTGCGGTTACGCTTAACGGCAACGTCGTAGGCAACAACGCCGTGTTCACTTCAATATCATTCACTACACTGTCCGGTTCGACATTCTCGGGCAACCTGGTCGGGAACAACGCGGTACTTACTAACATCTACGGAACACTCGCAGGGTCCAACACCATCTCATTCAGTACCGGCAACGGACAGACCCTGACGGCGAACATCATTGCGCCTAGTTCGATCTATGGAGTGATTTCCGGCGCAAACACGATCGCATTCTCGACCGCGACTGGAACCACGGTCAATGCAAACACAGTCGGAACGACGGTCAGTGCGGTTACGCTTAACGGCAACGTCGTAGGCAACAACGCCGTGTTCACTTCAATATCATTCACTACACTGTCCGGTTCGACATTCTCGGGCAACCTGGTCGGGAACAACGCGGTACTTACTAACATCTACGGAACACTCGCAGGGTCCAACACCATCTCATTCAGTACCGGCAACGGACAGACCCTGACGGCGAACATCATTGCGCCTAGTTCGATCTATGGAGTGATTTCCGGCGCAAACACGATCGCATTCTCGACCGCGACTGGAACCACGGTCAATGCAAACACAGTCGGAACGACGGTCAGTGCGGTTACGCTTAACGGCAACGTCGTAGGCAACAACGCCGTGTTCACTTCAATATCATTCACTACACTGTCCGGTTCGACATTCTCGGGCAACCTGGTCGGGAACAACGCGGTACTTACTAACATCTACGGAACACTCGCAGGGTCCAACACCATCTCATTCAGTACCGGCAACGGACAGACCCTGACGGCGAACATCATTGCGCCTAGTTCGATCTATGGAGTGATTTCCGGCGCAAACACGATCGCATTCTCGACCGCGACTGGAACCACGGTCAATGCAAACACAGTCGGAACGACGGTCAGTGCGGTTACGCTTAACGGCAACGTCGTAGGCAACAACGCCGTGTTCACTTCAATATCATTCACTACACTGTCCGGTTCGACATTCTCGGGCAACCTGGTCGGGAACAACGCGGTACTTACTAACATCTACGGAACACTCGCAGGGTCCAACACCATCTCATTCAGTACCGGCAACGGACAGACCCTGACGGCGAACATCATTGCGCCTAGTTCGATCTATGGAGTGATTTCCGGCGCAAACACGATCGCATTCTCGACCGCGACTGGAACCACGGTCAATGCAAACACAGTCGGAACGACGGTCAGTGCGGTTACGCTTAACGGCAACGTCGTAGGCAACAACGCCGTGTTCACTTCAATATCATTCACTACACTGTCCGGTTCGACATTCTCGGGCAACCTGGTCGGGAACAACGCGGTACTTACTAACATCTACGGAACACTCGCAGGGTCCAACACCATCTCATTCAGTACCGGCAACGGACAGACCCTGACGGCGAACATCATTGCGCCTAGTTCGATCTATGGAGTGATTTCCGGCGCAAACACGATCGCATTCTCGACCGCGACTGGAACCACGGTCAATGCAAACACAGTCGGAACGACGGTCAGTGCGGTTACGCTTAACGGCAACGTCGTAGGCAACAACGCCGTGTTCACTTCAATATCATTCACTACACTGTCCGGTTCGACATTCTCGGGCAACCTGGTCGGGAACAACGCGGTACTTACTAACATCTACGGAACACTCGCAGGGTCCAACACCATCTCATTCAGTACCGGCAACGGACAGACCCTGACGGCGAACATCATTGCGCCTAGTTCGATCTATGGAGTGATTTCCGGCGCAAACACGATCGCATTCTCGACCGCGACTGGAACCACGGTCAATGCAAACACAGTCGGAACGACGGTCAGTGCGGTTACGCTTAACGGCAACGTCGTAGGCAACAACGCCGTGTTCACTTCAATATCATTCACTACACTGTCCGGTTCGACATTCTCGGGCAACCTGGTCGGGAACAACGCGGTACTTACTAACATCTACGGAACACTCGCAGGGTCCAACACCATCTCATTCAGTACCGGCAACGGACAGACCCTGACGGCGAACATCATTGCGCCTAGTTCGATCTATGGAGTGATTTCCGGCGCAAACACGATCGCATTCTCGACCGCGACTGGAACCACGGTCAATGCAAACACAGTCGGAACGACGGTCAGTGCGGTTACGCTTAACGGCAACGTCGTAGGCAACAACGCCGTGTTCACTTCAATATCATTCACTACACTGTCCGGTTCGACATTCTCGGGCAACCTGGTCGGGAACAACGCGATCTTCACCACAATAAATGCGATAACCTTTAGTGGGAACATTGTAGGCAACAATGCAGTATTCTCCGGATCAATAAACGTAGGTTCGTGCATAGGCTGCGGCACTGGCAGCGGAGTTACCAGCATCAACGGTCTTACGGGCGCCGTGAATGTAGTCGGACAGAATGTGATTACTGCTTATGCAAGCAGCCAGAATGTAATATTGTCGATACCTCAGGCAACGGGCTCGCTCAGCGGCTATCTTGCATCAGGAGATTGGACCATCTTTAACGGGAAGTTCGGAACGGCGGGCACCGGACTTTATGCTTCAGCGACTACGGTCAACTTGGCACCCCTCACAGCAGGATATGGGATAAGCATAGGCACCAATGGCAATACGATAATCGCAACGGGTGTCCCTTCAATCTCCGCAGGTACAGGAATACTAGTCAACACCGCGAACCAGATTTCGCTAATACCCCTTACCGCAGGCACTGGAATAAGCATAGGCGGTAGCGGCAATACAATAACCTGTACGGGCTGCTCAGGCACTGCATTCAGTACGGCGGGCACGGGACTTTATTCATCAGGAACAACTGTATCCCTTGCACCTCTGACGGCAGGATTTGGAATACGTGTCGGAACTAACGGGAACACGATAACTGCGACAGGAGTTCCTTCAATAAGCGCGGGGACTGGCATAGCGATTACGACCTCCAACCAGATTGCGCTGGCTACCCCGACGAACACCCTGCCTATCTCAATCACGAGCACAAACAACATCGCCTTGAACATAGGGGCTGGCCTTATGACATCGGCAGGCAAGCTCGCGCTCATACCCGCTAATTCGGAGAACCCAGCCAACCCGACAGGTACTACTTCAAGCAGCTTATATGTTTACATGGGCACGGGCTTAGTTGGAGGCAGCGGCACTGCGCTCGGCTTCACGCCTGCGGCAGGAGGGAGCGGCAACGTTATGTTCCAATGCCAGCTTGATGCAGCAGACAACAAGGTATCCTCAACAACGTCGGTCACGAACACCATAAGCATCAAGCTAGGATATGGCAGCACTGGTAGCAACCCAGTCAATGGAGGAGCCGTGGGCTCAAACTCATTCATAGGACCCGTTCTGGGCCCATATACCTCTTATCCGGCAACAACTCTTGTGCACACTGACATTGCCCAGATTATCACAGGGCTATCACCAGGAACTAAATACTGGGTCGATTTTGCGGTAGAATCCAGCTCAAGCAGCAATACGGGTTCGATAAGCAACATCTGGTGCCAGTGGTGGAACGTTGGGTGAGGAGATGAGAAGATTGCTCCGTGGTCTTTGCTTTAACTGGGCGGAATCGGATTCGCTTCCAATACGATAGTGCTGAAATGAGAGTTGGACTTTTACTTGGCTTAGTCCTCGTGGCCATCCTGATGGGGACGTCAAGTGCCGCAACGGTATTTGGATTCAACTCACCCTACTCTGCCGCGATCTCCCCCACCCAGAATTATGTCTATGTAACCAATAGCGGAAACAACACAGTAAGCATCGTCAATTCCATGAACGACATGATAATCGGAACGATAACCGGCTTTGATATTCCCACCGGAATCGCAATAACCCCAAACGGAACCTTCCTGTATGTTGCCAACTTTGGCGATAACGAGCTGGCGAAAGTAAGCACCGCGACCGGCATGATCATCGACTTTACTGGTGGGTTTAATCAGCCAGAGTATGTTTCCCTGTCTCCGGACGGGAAGACCGCATATGTCACTAACCAAGGAAACGGCCAGGTAAGCGCGGTGGCCCTGGCTCCGCGGCCTCTTCCAACAATCGCGCCAATAAATCCCGCTTATGACCTTGGCCAGCCAATAACCCTTACCGCCAGCTGGGCCGCGAGCTCGCCTCCTTATACGGCAAACTGGATCATAGAACAGGGATCCAGCCCGGTATTCAATGCCCAATATTCTGGAATAACCGGCCTTAACAGCATACTGTCCCTGTCATCAACGACCCTTGGCGTGGGAGACTTTGCCGCCAACGTGATTGTAGAAGACGGGTCATCAGTCATGACGAGCTCGGCAGAGGACGCATTCGCTATAAGTTCAATATTGAATCCAGCGAATCCCGTCCCATATGATCCTGTCATAACTAGCGGCCAGAGCGTGACCCTCACGGCAAACCCCAACGGGGGATCGGGCTCCTACTCCTATACATGGTACGTAAGTTTGACCTCGCCTTGCAGTTCCAGCTGGATAGAGGTGGGGACGGGCCCGTCGATCACGGTGGTTCCTGCAGCCAACTTATACTATTGCTATGTCGTTACGGACAGCGCGACAACGCCCGTGTCTGGGACATCCGGTTCTGACCTAGTCACTGTCAATCAGGGCAGCTCCACTACCACGAGCAGCACCGGCAGCACTGGAAGCGGACCGGGCGGAGGAGGAGGCGGAGGCGTCCAAAAGCCAATAATAATGGAGGCAATCTCGAACTCGACCTCCACATTAGTGAATTTGCTGGGCGAGAAAACAGGCCTCAACATAACCTCCTCGGTGCCGAGCCAGAATGAGGACATAATCCTAAACATCGCGTCTCTCAATACGTTTAATGTGACGCTGCACGGGGAAAGGCTTAATTTCACCACAAACTTCATATCCCCGACAAGCGCCGGAATGACGATAAACAACCAAGAATACGTGTTTTCCCAGAATACCACTTTCCTGATAAAACAGAAGAATTACAACTATACGCTTAGCGTTGAACTATTCAACATATCGATCCTGCCTATCCTGAATACCGTAGAGCTTGCAGTAAGCTCCGAGCCAAACCCCATAAACATTACCGCGCAGAATTTCACAATGGCCATACTGTCGAACCAGACCCTCTCCGTCCAGAACCTGACCTCTTCAAGATTCGTCCCGTCAATCCCCACAGGGTACTATAAGCAACTGGTTCAGAACGTAAGCGTGCGACAGATACCTGGCACCCCGAATCCAAGGATAAATACGACGGTCGGCGTCGCGATAAAGTACAACTGCAGCATCCCTTCCTACGATGAGATCCCGCTCATCCTATCCAATTACTCGTGGGCGCAGGTCAGCTCGTTCACCGTGAGACCCAATGACTGCGTGGTGACCTTTTCGTTCCATTCGGATCCAGTCATGGCCCTTACCAGGTACGTGGGTCCCTCAAACAAAACCAAGCCGCCCACCACGACTATCCCCTACTGCCCTGTGGAATCGCAGGCCGGGTGCATCGCAATCCCTGCAAACTCGCTTTCACACACATCCACGACAAGCATTCCCTATCAACAGTCCAACCATAAAATAAATGTGCCGCCTTTAGCGCTCTATTCCCTTGGAGCAGTGGCCGCAGCCGTCATAGCCTGGATCGCCTATAGGAGGTATCGGCTAAGGCCGCGCAAGCCGAAAGAAGGAGCCCGCTCTAAGGTAAGCGGGGCCAAGCCGCAGGAGGAAGGTCCGCGCGCCGGAAAGAAGGCAAAGAGGGGCAAATCCTCGAAGGCCGGGCAATCGGACAGGCTCAAATCCATAAGCGACGAGCTGGAAGAGTAGATTGCGGGAGGAGTTACTGGAAGGAAGTCCCGCGCTCGCGGAAACGGAAAATCTTTAAAAGGTTAGGTGCCTGTTAATCCTAGCAAGATGATTGCGATGCCCGATCCGCGCATAATAGGGGTTGTCAGCCAGAAAGGGGGAGTCGGCAAGACCGCGATAGCCGTGAACCTCTCCGTTATCCTGAGGCTCAAGGGCTACAGGGTGCTGACCGTTGACGGCGACACCAGCAATCCGAACATGGGCATCCAGCTGGGGATGGAGAACGCAAACATAGGCTTCAAGGAGCTCGCCACAAAGAAAAGCAAGGTGGACGGCGTAGTGACGATACACGGCACCACTGGCCTTCACGTAGTCCTGGGGACCCTCCGCTCAAAGCCGTACCTCCTTACCAAAGCCGACGTAATCCGGCTGAAGTCCAAGCTCAAGGAATGCGACTATGATTTCGTGATACTAGACACCGCGCCCGGATTCTACGCGACCGAGGCGATGGAGCTCCTTGACGAGGCGATACTCGTCGCCACGCCCGACACGCCAGCGGTGACCGGAATCCTGCGGCTCAACAGGATCCTGAAGGGGATGGGGGCAGAGCGCTACATCGTGCTCAACAGGGTGAAGGGGAAGAAATACGAGCTCCAGCCTGATGAGATAGAGGACGCCAGCGAGGACAAGGTGGTTGCCGCCATACCTGATGACGACATAGTCAACGAGAGCCTTGCCGAGAGGATACCCGCGTGCATGATGGGCAGGAACTCCGATTTCTCCAAAGCCGTGACTAAGCTCGCGGTCAAGCTGTCCGCAGGCAAGAAGAGAGCAAGCGCCCCCTTAGCTAGCTCGCCATGAGCGCCTGGAAGGCAGCCGAATCCCGTACTGCTTTATATATCTTGGTCTGGAAATAAACTAGTCTAGGATTAGACCATACTATCTGATGCGCATGTTTGACAAGGACGCCCTATTCAAGAAGTTCGACGCCGCGATGATGCACGGGGCTCTGAAGCTCATCGTGCTCGCTCACCTCCGCGACAGCGGCACGTACCCATATGCTATGCTGAAGCACTTCAAGGGCAGCGGCCACTCATTCCTCGCGGGCATGGGCAAGTCGGAGATGTACAACATAATCAATTCGCTGGAGAAGGAGGGCTTCGTGTCTTACCGCATAGTCAAGAAGGGAGCGCGGTCGCAGAAGCACTATGCGCTCACGCCGAAGGGAAGGAAGGTGATCGGGACATCGAAGCAGATAATGACCCGGGCTATGGGCGACTTCAGGAAGCTTGTGAAGAGTGAGTTCTGATGGACGACTATGCGATAGAAATGGACAACGCGGTCCAGAAGTTCGGCGACTTCATCGCAGTCGACGGGATCACCCTGAAGATAAAGAAGGGCGAGATATTCGGGCTCTTGGGGCCGAACGGCGCCGGAAAGAGCACCATAATAAACATGCTTCTCGGGCTGCTGAAGCCCACTTCGGGAAGCGTCTTCGTGAACGGTGTCGACATGCAGAAGGACCCGAACCGCGCGAAGAAGACGCTGGGCGTGGTCACGCAGGAGACCGTCGTCGAGCCCGAGCTAACCGCAGAGCAGAACCTGATGATCTTCGGAGACCTCTACCACGTGCCCAGAGAGAAGCTTCCCAAGAAGATAGACTTCCTGCTGGAGCTCGCCGACCTGAAAAATTTCCGCAAGTCGTACGCAGGCACCTTCTCGGGAGGAATGAAGCGCAGGCTCGAGACGGTGAAGGCCCTCGTGCACGACCCCGACATAATCTTCATGGACGAGCCGACGACCGGGCTTGACATCCAAAACAGGACGAGGATGTGGCAGCTCCTTAGGCAGATAAACAGGGAGAGGAACGTCACGGTGCTCATGACCACGCAATACCTGGAGGAGGCGGACCAGATGTGCAACAGGATCGCGATAATAGACCACGGGAAGCTCGTGGCAGTCGGAACGCCCGCGGAACTGAGGCAGAAGATCGGGCTCTATGACATCATAGAGATCGCCGCAGACAAGGAGGACCTGCAGAAGGTCGCGCAGATATTCAAGAAGCTGGGCCTGGAACCGCAGGCCCTCAGCAACAAGGTGATCTGTTCTGTAAAGAGCGACGCGGTGAAGACGATAGAGAGGCTGATAAAGACCATAACCGCCGCAGGCATAAAGATACAGAGCGTAAGTCTGCACGAGCCCACGATAGACGACGTCTTCCTGAAGCTGACGGGCTCCTCTGTGAGGGACGCGACAGGCGAGTACGTGGGAAAGGGCATATCGTTCGGAGGTAGAAGATAGCATGAGCATAATGGAAGACGCGACGACCCTGTTCACAAGGGAGATGCTGATATTCAAGAAGAATATCACCGCGGGCTTAGCCAGGACCATCATCTTTCCTGTCATATTCATACTTCTCCTCGGAAGCATAGGCAACACCCCGCAGCACGTCCCGATAGCGGTGGTAAACTTCGACAACGGCGCGGCATCGCTGGCGTTCATAAACATGCTTACCTCGGGCGGGGCGCTCAGCGTCAAGGGAATGACTGACCAGCAGGATGCGATGAGCCTCCTGGCACAGGGAAGCGTCGCGGCCGTGGTCGTCATACCCAGCGGCTTCTCGAGCTCCAGTTCATCCGATGTCTTCGTCTACGTGGATGCCTCGTCGTCCGCCTCGGCCGAGGTAGCTACCAGCGTGATAAGCTCGGCTGCGTCAAGCATGAACTCGAAGCTTGTCGCAAGGAACGCGCAGGGCGAGGGGATATCCGTAATCACCAACCCCGCCTACGGGGCGACCAGCAACAACATCAGCTTCACCGTAGCCGGAATACTGGTGCTCGTAGCGACTACGGGAGCCATATTCAGCGGCGGGTTCACGGTGCTGCAGGACAGGCAGCTCGGCAACCTCAAGGCGTTCCTCGTGACCCCCATAAACAAGGTCTCGATACTCCTCAGCAAGGTGTTCTACGGCACGTTCCAGTCCGCGTTCAGCGCATACGTTGCGCTCGCCATCGGGCTGCTGTACGGCGCGAGCATCGCATCGGGCGTTGTCGGAATGCTGGAGATACTCTGGTTCATATTCCTCGTAGGCTTCGGGTTCAGCTGCATAGCGGTGTCCCTGGCGATAAGGATGAAGCAGACGCAGACCTACGCCCTTGTCGCGCAGGTGGTGTCGCTCCCGCTTTCGTTCCTCGCAGGCGCACTGGTCCCCGTGTCCTCGCTGCCCGCCTTCCTGGCCCCCCTGGCGGCCTTCAACCCGCTGACCTACGCAGTCAACGCAGTAAGGGACATAATGCTCAAGGGCTCGCTTCCGATCGGGGCGTTCCTCGTCGATTCGACGATACTGATAGCCTTCTCAATAGTCATGCTGGCGATAAGCGTCTTGCTATTTAAGAATATAAACGAATAAGTGATCTCATGAAAAATACGACAAAAGGAATCTGGATCCTGCTGCTCTTACCGCTCATGATGGGGTTGGCGCAGGCGCAGTCCACCCAATCAGGAGCGCTGTCTCTGGCCAACGTGGCGGTGATGCCCAATCCAGTGATAGCCGGGAGCAACGCGACGGTGGTGTTCCAGCTGTACAACTCCTACGGATCGTCGCTGACGAACGTCAACCTGCAGCTCACGGGAAGCTACCCCCTGCTGAACTTCTCGCCCTCCAGCTCATACCTGGTGAGCGTAGTGGGGAGCGGCCTCTACGCTGGCGCGATAAGCTACACGATGCATGTCCCGAAGACGACCCCTACAGGCACCTATACGCTCAGCCTGGTCGGCACGTACCAGACCGTGTCATCAGTGTACGGCCAGGTCGTGGGCAGCTCGGTAATGCCCCTAAGCGTGTATGTGAACGGCATACCCAACATAACCGCGGTCGCGGGCTCCACGCCAGTGACGCCGGGCAGCCCGATGGTGCTGTACGCGCGCATCGTGAACTCGGGCTACGACACCGCGAAGAACTTGGTGATCAGGGCTCTCAACACCAGCGGATTCACGCCATACGGAGTGGGCACGTTCTCTATAAGTTCGCTTCCGGTAGGCGCGGCGCTGAACGTGTCGATAAACTACCAGACGTCCCAGTCCGTGAAGAACGGGACCTACTCGCTCCCCATCTCGGTCTCGTACCAGTCGGGCATAGGGACCCAGTACTCGAAGACGATAAACCTGACTGAGAGCATCGCGATAGTCAGCCCGCAGGTCAGGCTCAGCTTCGCCAATCCTATGCCGCAGGCGCTCTTCGCAGGATACAACCAGACCGTCCAGCTGCAGATACAGAACGTGGGCAACGGCGTGGCCAGGAATGTCAGCGTGTCGCTGGTAGCGGGACAGGGCACAAACCTGCTCGGCTCCGTGGACAGCTTCTTCATAAGCACGCTGCAGCCGGGCCAGACCATAAGCGAGCCGGTACTGCTGTCAGCCAGCGGCGTGGGCAGCGCTACGGTCAACGCGACCGTGGCCTACTACTCAGCGGACTACAGCAAGAACTTCAACGGCGCGCAGCTGCTTAGCCTTGCGCTCGCGCCGGCGGCGCAGTTCACTGTCACGGGCGAGAGGTCAAGCCTCGCGCCGGGATCGACCGACGTGCCCGTGACGTTCGTCGTGAAGAACACCGGCACCATAGCCGCGCAGGGCGTGCAGTTCAACCTGCAGAGCACATACCCGATAACTCCAGTGTCGAGCACCTACTACCTGAGCGACCTGCCCATCGGCTCCAGCGCCAACGTCACCTTCCTGGTAAGCGCGGATTCGCAGGGAGTGCCAAGTTCATACCCTGTGACGATCTTCGAGCAGTGGAAGCAGCCTAACGGCGCCACCAACCAGCAGTTCTCCGGGTCCGTCAACTACTTCGTGACCGTCGGCACAGGCGGAAGCAGCCTGGGCGACATCGCGGGAGCGGCTGTGATCATCGTGATAGCAGTGGGCGCGTACCTGTTCATGAAGAAAAGGAAGGCGAAGGCAAAGCCAGCGGCCGAGAAGGCGAGGGGCAAGTGAAATGCAATCCAAAGCTGAGAGCGCAGGAAGCGGCCCTGCCCTTATTGCGGAGAAGACCTTAGAAGCCTGCCTTGCGCTCGCGCAGCGGGCCAAGCAGGGCTGCCTGATCGTCTGCGAGACCAAGCCGATATCTAAGCAGTACTACAAGGACTCCAATAGGGATTTCTGCCACCCCGACCTGAGCCCGATCTCCATCTTCGACCCGGATGACAGGCAGGGCCTTGAGAAGCTCGCTGCGGTGGACGGCGCCCTGATACTCGACTCATCTGGTGCGATGCTACATTATGGGGCTACCCTACTCCATTCCACGAGCATGCGCGGACACGGCAAGCGCCACGCCTTCGCGCGTGGCACGAGCATGGCGGTGAAGGGCGTAGTCTGCATTTTGCATTCGGAAGAGGACGGACACACGAGGTCGTTCAGGGACGGGTTTCTTGTCGTTGACATCGCGCCTGACGGGAAGCTGAAGAACATGACGCGCCATCGCATCGCCGCGCTCCTCTGCAACCCCCTCACCGCCACATTGGCCGTGTCGGGCGTAGTGACCAGCATACTGTCGCTGAATCCATTGCCGGCCATCATTACGATAAGCGGCAGCACGATCTTGATCAGGCAGGGGTTCCTAGGGTTGAAGAAAACCATCGAGGGTTAGCATGGACAAGGCCGCAGCGAGTATCGGAATAATCGGCGGGTCTCGGTTCTATTCATTGCTCGAGAATTCAGAGCGCGCTAACGTAGACACGCAGTACGGGAAGCCCAGCGACGAGATCACAATCGGGGAGTTGGCCGGAAAGAGGGTCGCCTTCCTGCCGCGGCACGGCGCAAGGCACACGCTTGCCCCGCACAAGGTCCCGTACCGCGCGAACATAGATGCGCTGAGCGGCCTGGGCGTAGGGAGGCTCATAGCGTCGAGCACTGTCGGGTCCCTGGTCGCGGATTACGAGCCAGGGGACTTCGTCTTCTTCGACCAGTTCGTAAACATGTCGCACGGGCGCGAAGACACCTTCTTCGATTCGGGGAAGGTCGCGCACGTTAGCACTGCCGAGCCGTACTGCCCTGAGCTCAGGAAGATCGCGGCGGAGGCCGCCGACGCGCTCGGTCTGAAGTACCACAGCAAGGGGACGGTCGTCATAGTGAACGGCCCCAGGTTCTCCACCAAGGCGGAGTCGAGATTCTTCGCCAGCCAGGGGTTCCACGCGATAAACATGACGCAGTATCCTGAAGTCGCCCTGGCAAGGGAGAAGGAGATGTGCTACCTCGGGATAGGCATAGTGACCGATTACGACGCGGGCCTCGAGGGCAGGCCTGACATAAAGCACGTGACATTCGATGCGATTGACAGGATATTCGCGTCGAGGGTGAGCGACCTAAAGAGGCTGATCCCTGAGATAGTGTCAAGGGTCCCGGAGGAAAGACAGTCCTGCAAGTGCGGGGAGGCGCTGAAGGGTGCCTTCACCAGCCAATAGCGTCGCGCCTAGCTTTTCCTGACGAGTCCGATACGGGTCCCGACGCTTATGTTGTTCGTCTTGGCGAAGCCTGCCTTCGCCTCTATGACGTAATTCGCGTAGGCGCTCGGCGTATAGGAGTGATCAACGCACCAGGTATAGTTCTTCCCAACGCAACTGGTGGCGTTCCTCACCAGATATACGACGCTGCCGGACCCTCTGCTGACGTTCAGCCACATCATGTCGAGGTTCGAATAGGTGTTCTCCATCCAGAAGGGATAGATGCCGAGCGACGGGAACACGAACACCATCATCGTGTTGTTCGTTATGGTAGTGTTCATTAGCCCCTTCTCCAGCTCGGAAGGGCTTGAGGCGACGAGAGATATGTTGAACTCCCTGCCGTTCGCTGAAAAGAGGTAGGTCCCATACGCGTCATCGCGCATAGTGAGCATTGTCGCGACGATCGCGAAAAGCAGGACCGCTGCGATTACCGTTAGCGCTATGACTTTCGTGGTTTTCATGGTATTACATTAGGGACTTGACAAATTTTAAGTCTTTGCACCCAATATGATTTCGGGGGTTTTCTCTTCTCTTTTTATCGTCGGGAAAATAAGGTCGTGAGTCTCCTGGACGGCCGATACGTCAGTGTATCGACCGCCTTGCCAGGAGTTGAAGACAATGGAAATCTATGAACTAAAGAATAAAATAATAGAAGTTTGGGCTGCGGCTAAGGTGATCGTGCAGAAGTTCGGGCATACGAGGAAGTTTGCGAAGCATCTTGTCGCCTTTGCGATAAGGCAACATGAGAATCTTACCGACGTAAGACTCGCGGAGTTCCTAGTCAGGGACCCGATAGGAAAGATCCTTGGTTACACGAGGAAGCCGCATCCGTCGACCTTCTCGAAGGTGCGGGAACGGTCGGATGCGGAGATGTTTGCGGAACTGCACAACTGGATAGTGCAGGACCGGATGAAATCAAGGCAACTGCGACTTATCGTGCAGGACAGTACCGACGTCTTCGCATATTCGCGCAAGGACGGCGATGCGAGGTGGGGGCACAGAACTCCGTCAAGGAAAGAACAACTGATGCAAAACCTCGGCAATGGGAAAGAACTGTTCTTCGGTTATAAACCACATGTAATCGTAGAAGCCGAGACGGAAACGCCACTTGCAATTGAGGTCATACCTGCGAACACAAACGACAAGAAGATGTTCTGGCCGCTGTACGACAGAGTAAAGAAGACCTTTCAACTGCAGTATCAGTCAAAATACATTGCGGATGCACAGTACCACGCATCAGCGATAAGGATGCAGTTGCGCGACGATGGCCTAACTCCAGTAATCCCGAGAAGCGGCAACAAGTATCTGAAAACAGAGAACCCGAAGGATCCGGAGTATGGGAAGAGGTGGGCCGTCGAACACCTCTTTGCAAGGTTGAAGGAGCTGTTCGGGCTTGCAAAGAACAGGTTCGTTGGCATAAAGAAGGTCAGGATTCACGTGTTTTCCTGCCTCCTCGCAAACCTGATCGAATACGTGATGTGAAGGGGTTTGTATTTGACGAGGTGACTGAATGTAAATGTCAACTCCCTAATTACATGCCTGTCAAAAGTAATAAATTCTTATCCTGCGACAACTCCACATAGGTTTATCCCATGCCGCTATCGACGCCGCAGCAATCCGCAGGTATCCTGAGCTTCTACGACGCGCCGGAGAGGGGTCTGAGGATCAGCGCGAAGCTTGTCCTGATATTCGTCGCGGCATTCACGATAATCGTCATCTTCGTGGACCACTTCGCGGCCCTGTAAAACCTATTTTATTCTGCGGCTTGCAACCATAGATCCAAAGCAGTGTTGACATCACGTGCGATCAGCATGGCCAATGGCTTCAAATCTCCAACATCTCCCTTTTCTAATGTTGAATAATAGGTCTTCCTTATCTTTTTTTGCAGTACGACTGGAGGAAATCCTGCTCGCATAAGGCGAAGGTTCGTCAAAAGCCGCGCAAGCCTGCCGTTTCCATCAATGAAAGGATGCATCCAAACAAGCAAATGGTGAAGTTTCGCCGCCGATTCTATTGCCTTGCAGCCCTTGCTGGGCGAATTCAGCTCAGCGATTACGAGTTTCATCTTTTCTGGGACTTCCTTCCAGTTTGGCGGAACGTGTTTCGTTCCTGTGATATAAACCTGTTCGTGCTTGTAGAATCCTGCGTTCTTCGGATCGATTTTGTCAAATATGATTGCATGAAGGTTGAGTATGTCCATCTCGGTTATCTGGTGGTTTTTGCGTGAAATTTTTTCAAGCAGCAATATTGCCTCCTTGTGATTCGTGGCCTCAACATAGTCCTTTACCGGCTTTCCACCTATTGTAACGCCTTTCTCGAGTACGAAGTATGTCTCCCGCAGCGAAAGCCTGTTTCCCTCCATGGCATTTGAATTGTAAGTCATCTCAACTTCGAATTTCTTCCGAAGGCTCTCCACTGCCGCTTCCGGTAATGGCCGTAATGAATTAAGTCGCGATAGCTTTTCATTAAGTGCCTTGCAAAGAGGCGCCCCGAGCAACTCCGTGCTTTGTCTTGGCAGCGCTATGCCGTGCGCCTTACAATAGTCTAGCATCTCTTCCCTACTGCCGAAGTATTTCATGACCTTCTGTTTTACCTTTCCATTTATCCTCGCAGATTCCACAAGTTCATAGTAGGTGGTAACCCCCTTGGTTTTTTCCCGTATGAAGCTCATACATGAATGTAGTGCCTACTCATATTTAAATATTTGCATAATCATTCCCCACTACACATGGCTGCAGTGATTACCGCGGCTTCCCTGCCCCTTGGTTTATTGCTACAGGCCGGCACTCCGCACGTTCTCACACGAGCGCGAAGACGTCCTTCCTCCTCTCGCTAACGTCCCCCTGCTCCGAGAGCAGGTAGAGTATCGCCCGCACGGCGTCCTCGTCGACCCCGGCGTCCTTCGCCACCGCCTCCGCGCCCTTCGGGCCGTCCTTCAGCGACTTTATCACGGCGCCGCTCTTCTCGTTGAAGAAGTCCCTGAGTATTATGTAGAACTTCTTGTTGAACGCCCTTGTGCCCAGCACCAGCCCGAGCCTCACGCTGTCCTGCAGCGCGAGCGATACGCTCGCCGCCTCAGCCTCCGTGGCCAGAACGACGAAGCCGTTCTTCTCCAGCTTCTCTATGACCTCGTTCTGCATCCCAGCTATCTTCTTGTAAGAGATGAGGTGGCGCCTCTCCTGTGCGGCCGGCTTCGCGGGCTCCGCCTTCTGCGGAGCCTCGATCTTCTTCCTCATCAGGAACCTGTCGTAGACGTCCTTCGATATGCTGTACAGGCCCTCCTTGCCGTCCTTCATAAGCTCCACGGATTTCTTGTCCAGCAGCCCCTGCAGGACCTTCTTCTCGGAGTCTCCGAGCAGCTTGGCGACGTTCGCGGTCGTCCTCTGGGCGTACCTTAGCGTGTCCATCTTCTTGAGCACGTCGATCTCGCCCTGCGACAGGTCCATCCTCCCCTGCGGCCTAGGACCTGACGCGATCCTCTCCTTCGGCTGCTGCGCTCCGACTAGCATGTCCTTTATGTCCTCCTTCTTCGCGAACAGGAATGCCTTCTCGTTGAACTTGAAGAAGTCGACCTCCTCATCCCCCTTGAGGCCGAGCTGCTTCGTAACTTCAAAGGGAAGGTACAGTATAAGCTTGTTGTTGGACTTGTAGACCTTCAAGGAAATCCCCCGGCAGCATCAGTAAAGGCAGCATCTGCAAACTATTTAAGCTCCTATACGTATTATGCCCATGCAAGGATTAAAAGAGTTTGCGAAATACACGAAGGAGGTGCTCAGCGCCGCGGAGATGCAGGCGGTGGAGCTCAACTCCGAGGCGCACGGCGTGTCGGGGTCGCAGCTGATGGAGAACGCGGGCCTGTCCGTGGCAGACTTCGTGAACAAGCACTTCAAGAAGGCGGAGAGCATCATCGTCCTCTGCGGCCTCGGCTGGAAGGGAGGCAGCGGATTCGCGGCATCCAGGCAGCTGGTCAAGAGCCACAAGGTCATCGTAGGGGTCGTCGGGAGCAAGGATGAGATAAAGTTCGGACCTGCGCTGCAGTCGCTTGAGGCGATAGAGCGCAGCACCCTCGGCGACGTGATCGACGACGTCCAGTCGCATCCCGAAGCGATTTCAGGGAAGGACCTTATAATCGATGCGATAATGGGCGTCGGGTTCAAGGGCAAGATCAGCGACGACACAGCGTTACTCATAAGCGCCATAAACGACTCGAGGATTCCTGTGGTGTCGATTGACATCCCGTCCGGGCTCGACGCAGAGACCGGCGACGGCGCGATGATGGTCAAGGCGGACTTCACCATCACATTCCACAAGCAGAAGTCCTGCCTCGTCGGCCTGAAGGAGGCTGGGAAGGTCGTGGTCGAGGACATGGGCGTGCCCCTCGAGGCGGAGATATTCGCGGGTCCCGGCGACCTTGAGCTCGCGCGCAGGCCGCGGAACCTCTACTCGAACAAGCGCGACAACGGCAGCGCGATGGTCATCGCGGGCAGCAGGGACTACCACGGAGCCCCAGTGCTAGCGTCAAGCGCGGCGCAGAGCGCCCTCGCGTCCCTCAGGGTCGGCACGGGATACGCTTACCTCTACGTTCCCGAATCGATCGAGCCCGCGGTCAGGGCCATATCCCCAAACCTTGTAGTAAAGCGACTGGGCACCGACTACCTATCCGACGGAGACCTCAAGCCCGTGCTGGACGCGATTGCGCGGACCGAATGCATCGTAATCGGCATGGGCATAGGGAGGGAAGAAGCGGTACTCAAGGCGGCGGCGAAGATAATCGACCGCGCGGGCGAGCTTAAAAAGAAAATCGTGATAGACGCCGATGCGCTGTACGCCGTCAAGTATGCGCACGCGCTGAACGGCAACGCCATACTCACCCCGCAGGACGCCGAGTTCACTGAGCTGACGGGAGAGTCCCTGAGCAAGACCGACCTTTCTGAGCGATTCAGGAAGGCGACTGCCGCAGCAGGAAAGCTCGGGGCCAACCTGCTGCTCAAGGGGCACGAAACCGTTGTGACCGACGGCAAGGTGGCGAAGATAGTCAAGTCCGAGTCGGCGACGCTCGCGACGATGGGCACAGGGGACGTGCTCTCCGGCATCATAGGGGGATATGCGGCGGCGGGAGCGACGGCGTTCGAGGCGGCCGTTGCGGGCGCGTACCTCAACTCCCGGATAGGGGACCTGCTCGCGATGGAGAAGGGGAACCACATACTGGCGAGCGACATCGTGGACAAGATACCGCAACTGATAAAAGATTTCGACGAGAGTGTCTGATATGGCGCAGGAAGGACCGAGCAAAGAGGCAAGGCGGGAGTTCGTGCGCGACTTAGAGGTGGCGATAGACGGCCTCTATAGGGACGTGGACATAAACGCGCTGCAGGTATCGCCGACCATCTCCTTCACGGAGGGCCAGAAGGCGGCGGGCGCAAACGACGACAGGGAAAAGGGCGACATGGCATCGTCGGTGGCGTTCAAGCTCGCTAGGTTGCTGAGGCAGAAGCCGAGCGACATAGCGAAGGCCATCGCTTCAAAGGCCGAGCCGTCGGGCTGCCTATCGAGGTTCGAGGAGCTGAACGGCTACGTGAACGCGTTCATAGAGGAGCGCGCCTACACGGCCAGCGTGGTCTCCGGCGTGATCAAGGAGGGCGGATCCTACGGCTCGAGCGCGATGGGCCGCGGCGGCCGGGTGATGGTCGAGTTCCCCAGCGTGAACCCGAACAAGCAGTGGCACGTCGGCCACCTCAGGAATGCGCTGCTCGGCGACACGATCTGCAATCTGCTCGCCTTCTGTTCGTTTGACGCAGAGCGCGAGGACTACATAGACGACCTCGGGCTGCAGATAGCGGAGACGATGTGGGGCTGGGAGCACCTCAGCGGCAGGCCCGACAAGAAGCTCGACCTCTGGCTCGGAGAGCAGTACGTCGAGGTCAACAGGAGGATGGCGGAGAGCCCCTCAGTGAAAGGGGAGGTCGAGGCGCTGCTGAAGCGCATGGAGGACGTGGACTCGCAGGAGCTCAGGGCAGTCAGGAACGAGATAACCGAGCCCTGCGTGCTGGCGCAGAGCGAGACCGCGTTCGATTATGGTGTCTGCCACGACGTGATGGTCTGGGAGAGCGACATAGTGCGCGCGCAGCTGCTGCACAAGGCGCTGGAGTTGGCATTGGAGAAGGGCGTGGTCGAGAAGGCGGGCGACGGAAAGTACGCGGGCTGCATCGTAGTCAAGCTGGACCGGCTGTCCAAGTACGCCAAGGAGCTCGAGGGCGCAAGGGAGGACGCGAAGGTCATCGTCCGGAGCAACGGCGTCGCCACCTACATAGCCAAGGATTTCGCGTTCCATCTCTGGAAGTTCGGGCTGATAGACGCGGCCTTCAAATACAAGGAGCTGGTCGAGCGCCAGCCGAACGGAAGGCCGCTGTTCTCCACGGCATCTGAAGGGACTGCGAAGGAGTTCGGCAGGGCAAGGACGGCGGTGAACATAATCGACGCGTCGCAGCGCCACGAGCAGCTAATAATGCGGCTGATGTTCACGCTGCTGGGCCGCGGCGACATCGCGGACAACCTCGTGCACCTCGCGTACGGCAGGGTGAGGGTGGCCGAGGGCGGCCTGAGCACCAGGAAAGGCACGTGGCAGGGCAAGGAAAGGAGCTACACGGCGGACGACCTGCTCAGGGAGGTGCGCGCAAAGGCGCACGGGATAGTCTCGAAGAGCGAGAAGATAGAGAAAATCGAGGATGCGGACGGGATATCGAGCAAGGTGGCGCTCGCGGCGATAAAGTTCGAGTTCCTGAGGACCGCGCCGGAGAAGGAGATAGTCTTCTCCTGGGAGAAGGCGCTCAGCTTCGAGGGCAATTCCGGGCCGTACTGCCTGTACACCTACGCGAGGGCGTCAAGGATACTTGAGAAGGCGGGGGCCGCAGGCCTGCCGAAGGCCTACCCGAACGTGTCGAGGGGCCACGACTTCGAGCTCGTCAAGCTCATGGGCCGGTTCCAGGAGACCGCGGAGAAGGCGTGCGGCGAGTACCGGCCAAACGTCATCACGGATTACCTGCTTGACCTCGCGTCTGAGTTCAGCAAGTTCTACGAGGCGATGCCCGTTCTCAAGGGCGGAGAGTCGATGGAAGAGAGGCTCGCGATAGTCTCCGCGTTCAGGCAGGTCATGAGGAACGCGCTCGCCCTTCTTGGAATAGGCATCGTGGAGAGGATGTAGTCACACGCCGCGTCTGGAATCCAGGACTTTTTTCCTCAGCCCTTCGTAAATGTGGCGCAACTCCGGGATTTTTACCACTCTGTCCCCGGTTCCTAAGAACTCCTCGACCGCTTCAGTGCTGAGATATCTTGAATATGGGACAAGCATGAACACATAGTCCAGTTTGTCCACCTCTTCGACAAGCCGAGCTTCCTTGGTAGTTATCTCCCTAGCTTCCACCCACAGCTTCCAGAGGTCATCGTGCGATTCTGCGTCGAGGGCGGAGAGGACCCTTCTGGCGTTTTCGTACTCTAGCTTCTTCCTATCGGAATTGTTCATGATCTGGTCTGCCTCCTTGGGCCTGGTCGCTATGTCTCCCATGCCTCCCGCTTCGTTTATGTTGTGTATCAACCCCATCAATAGGCACTTGCCAGCGTCAAGGCCCAGTTTTTTGGCCATCAGGTATGACATGAGGGCGACGCTGAAAGAATGGTCTCCCACATGCTCCGGCCTAATTACGCCTTCCCTGACCCATCCAGTCCTGTCGATTCCCTTCAGCCTATCCGCTTCGAGAATGAAACTCAGTATCTTATCGAGTTCTTCATCTGACTTCATAGGATCTGCCTTTTGTGATTAGGGGGTGTGGGGTCAAGGTATACCACGGGCTTTAGCCCGCGGACAGGAATTGACCCCACTTTGAGTGTTCCTGCTCTATTTTTAACAAATTCTGAGAAGGATTAGCGACGGCAGTGTGGCCCCAGAATTTTTGCGGTCCTGAAGTTTCTGCCGCCGAAGTGTTATTGTGAATAGTGTAAACAATGTAAGGGATATAAAGGAAAGCGCGACGGCATGCATCCACAGGTACAACTGGCAGCACATGGTTTTTGTGTCGAAATATCGATACAGGATGTTCAAAAATCCAGAGACCTGCCGAATAATACACGATGCGATTTATGACGCCGCGCGTAGACATGGAATCGGAATTAAAGAATTCGCTGTCGGAGAAGACTTTCAACACGTGCATCTTGAGATTGACGTACCAAATACTATGTCAGTTTCAACCGCGGTGCAACTGCTGAAGGGATATTCGGCGTACGTGGTCTTCAAAGAAATGCCAAACCATCGACTTAGGTATTGGAGAGGGCATTTCTGGAGTGAAGGATACAGTAACGGAAGCGTAGGCCCTCAGAACGAGGAGACGATACAAAATTACATCAGAAAGCAGGATCAGTACGGACAAATGAGACTTGCCGCCTAGAGCGCAGGGGATACCCCCGACTTTAGTCGGGGGAGGAGGTCATTCTAAGTATGTGACAACCGCAGCGCAGAACGCATCCAACACACAATTAATAATAGGGAACAAAGGAATTAAATGTTCAATGAGTGAGTCCAAAAGCGTTTCCTAATCCGCGGCCTCGTAGAGACGTCCAACTAACATTTTATAAATGAGCCTTCCAAATACCTATAGGGTCCGTAGCTCAGCTTGGATAGAGCGATGCCGTCCTAAGGCAAAGGTCACGGGTTCAAAATGAACATATATGCGCTTCGCCTAGATGTTTATGACAATCCCGTCGGACCCGAAGGTGTTTAAATGAAGGACAATAAAGGAAATGCCAAGGAGCCTCGAATACTAATACGGCCGATAGGAAGGTTCGGCGGGCTCGACAGTCTCCACATGACCTTCGTGATAGTCATAGCGCTGCTGTTCCTGCTTCTGCTGGTGGTCTCGTACTCGAAGCCGCCAGTGCTCGTATCCAACTCCACACTTTCGGCCAATTGCACCTATGGGTATCTTCTCAACGGCTCGTGCGCGAGGCCGGTGCACAACGCCACGCAGGTCGGCGTCATGGTCGAGAGGGTGCTCGCAAGCTACTCAAGCGTCAACAGCTCGCTCTCAACGCTTCCGTACATAACGAACGTCAGCTCGATGAACGCGACGTACCTGCCGCTGAGCGGGGAGTGGTATGTGTCGCTGAAGGCGGCGAACCTCGGTAGCAACTCGACGTTCCTGGTCTCGTTCCTGGTTAGCGACTCTAACCTCTCGAAGATAACTCCATCCATACAGACCGCGGTCCCGTCAATGATACTGGGGAACCAGGAGGTCTCGCAGGGCGTCATAAAGCTGGCGGGCAAGTATGCCTGCCTCAACCAGTCGCCGGTGAACGCGTACTGGTTCATTGATCCGTACGCCCCCGGCTCGATAAGCAGCCTAGTCAATGCCACGTCCATAGAGCGCGGGCTCGGAGGGAAGGCCAACGTAACGATCAAGATAGTCTACGGCGCAGCCACGCAGCACATCGGGCAGGGCTATGGCCTGGGCAACGCGCAGCTGCTAGGCCAATACGTACTGTGCGCGTCGCAGCAGCCTAACTTCAGGAGCTTCGCATCCAACCTAAACTCCCTGTACTCCGGGTCCTACGTTCCCAGGTCGGCCCTCACCAACGTCGCCAACGTGTCAGGCCTGAACTACACGGCGCTGAACTCGTGCGTCGGCAACACCACGCAGGAGATAAATGCCCAGGAGCTGCTCGCCAATTACTACAACATAACGCAGACGCCGCTTGTCATCGTGAACTGCGAGTACCTGTCGATACCGCAGACTGCCTTGCGCGCGTTCTGCTACGTAAGCAACTCACTCTGCTGATGTCGCGTGGGAATGTTTATATAAGTCTAACGCACAACTAGTACCAAGCAATCATTCAATGGCGCTTGCTACTTGCAACCAAGGTGGAACTATGACCGAGACCGATGGAATGGAGAGGAGGGAGAGCGCAATGCCTGAGAACGTAGTCTACATAGGCAAGAAGCCGGCGATGAACTACGTGCTCGCGGTCGTGACGCAGTTCAACAACGGCGCGAAGAACGTCAAGATAAAGGCCAGGGGAAACACTATAAGCAGGGCCGTCGACGTCGCCGAGATCTCGCGGAACAGGTTCCTCCAGGAGGTCAAGGTCCACAACATATCGATAAACTCCGAGGAGCTGCAGAATGAGGACGGCACTAAGTCCAAGGTCAGCACGATCGAGATAAATCTGGGCAAGTAGCCTTGCTTATTTCCTTTTTCTTCCTTTTTCATTTGCGTGACAGTGTGAGTTCGGCCCGCACGCCGCAGCTTTTAAGCCTTTTATGCTAATTTGTACCGGAGGGCGATGGCGTGGAGACCGAGGCAGTCAAGATAGAGAAGGGCGGGGACGTTCAGCTCGTCATCGGCCACGCGGGCTTCATAAAGACCGCGGAGGACCTATACGAGGCGATGATGAATTCCGTGCCAGGAGTGAAGTTCGGGCTCGCGTTCGCGGAGGCCAGCGGCCCATGCCTTGTGCGCAGCGAGGGAAACAGCCCAGAGCTCGTCAAGCTGGCGGAGAAGAACATGGCGCGGATAGGAGCGGGCCACACGTTCATAATACTGTTCAAAGGGGCGTATCCCATAAACTTGGTAGGTACTATAAGGGACGTCTGCGAAGTAGCGAGGGTCTACTGCGCGACCGCGAACCCTGTAGAGGTGCTGGTGGCGAAAACGCAGCTGGGCAGGGCGGTCATAGGAATAGTCGATGGTTCCGCGGCGAAGGGAATAGAGAAGGAGAAGGACAGGGCCGAAAGGAGGAAGTTCCTCAGGGATACGGGATACAAGATGTGATTTCTTGCAGGCGTTCAGGTCTTTGGACACTGGCTCGGCAAAGGCGGCTATCGAGCTCCTGGAGAAAGAATACAAGGACGCGGAGTATTACCTGAAGTTCTCCACTCCAGTGGATCTCCTTGTCGCTGCCATACTCTCCGCGCAGACGAGGGACGAAGTCGTGAACTCCGTGACTCCAGAGCTGTTCAAGCGTTTCAGGACCGCGAAGGACTACGCGAGTTCAGGCGCCGACGGGCTGCTCAAGTATGTAAGCAGGGTCAGCTTCGCAGGCAACAAGGCGAAGAACATAGCCGAGACGTGCAGGATCATAAGCGAGAAGTACGGAGGAAAGGTGCCGGACAAGATGGAGCAGCTGGTCGAGCTCCCGGGGGTCGGGCGGAAGACAGCGAACACCATACTCATAAACGCGTACGGCATCGTTGAAGGGATACCTGTCGACACGTGGGTGATAAAGCTCTCGCACAGGATCGGGCTGAGCCGGGGCGAAGACCCCGAGGACATCGAAAGGGACCTGATGCGCATCGTAGACAGGAAGCACTGGAAGAGCATAGCGTACGTATTCAAGGCGCACGGCAGGAAGATATGCCAGTCGCAGGTGCCAATCTGCAGCGGATGCCTGCTTGGGCCCACAAAACACAAGCTCTGTCCCCGGAACGGAGTTGCGAAAAGCGCGTGACCCTATGGACTTCATAACCGAGATGCACATGCATTCGAAGTACGCAAGGGCGTGCAGCGACCAGCTCACGCTCGAGAACATGGCAGCAGCGTCGCAGGAGAAGGGCGTGCAGATAATCGCCACCGGAGACTTCACGCACCCGCTGTGGTTCAAGGAGATAAGCGAAAAGCTGGTCGAGAAGGAGCCTGGAATATTCACACTCAGGGGCGGAGCCTCACCGACGAGGTTCCTGCTAGCGACGGAGATCTGCGTCGCGTTCTCCAAGAGCGGGAAGAGCGGCCTCGCGGTTTTCGACAAGACCGGCGACGTAAAGCGGTTCCATAACTGCGTGCTGGCGCCGAGCATTGAGGTAGTGGGGCAGATAAACGAGAGGATAGCGAAGTTCGGGAACCTCGCCATCGACGGGAGGCCGACCCTGGCGATGCATGCGAGCGAGTTCGTAGAGCTCATGCACTCGATCGACCCGCGCATAATGGTCTTCCCGGCGCACGCTTACACGCCTTGGTTCGGGGTGCTCGGCTCGTACTCTGGCTTCGACTCGCTGGAGGAGGCCTACGAGGACCAAGTGATGCACATCCACGCGCTTGAGACTGGACTGAGCAGCGATCCGTCAAACAGCTGGCGCATATCCGGGCTCGATAAGTTCGCGCTCGTCTCTGGCAGCGACGCGCACTCGCTGCCGAAGATAGGCAGGGAGGCCACGGTGTTCAGTATGGCTGCGAAGGACCTCTCCTACGACCGCCTAACCTCTGCCATCAAGAACAGGAAGCTGAAGTCCACGATAGAGTTCTATCCCGAGGAAGGGAAGTACCACTACGACGGCCACAGGAAATGCAACCTCTCGCTCAGCCCCAAGGAGGCGGAGAAGTACCACAACATCTGCCCGGTCTGCGGGAAGAGGCTTACGCTCGGTGTGCTGCACAGGGTCGAGGACCTCGCCGATCGAGAGGAGGGTTACGTCCCCAAGGGCGCGGCTCCGTTCGTGCACGCGATACCCTTGCAGGAGATAATTGCGTTCGTAAGCAAGAAGACCGTGTATTCGGTATACGTGAAGAGCACGTATGCCAAACTGATAGAACGGTTCGGCACCGAGATGAATGTCCTGCTGAAGGCAGACATAAAGAGCGTGGAGGAGGTCGACCGTGACCTCGCCAAGGCACTGGAGAATGTAAGGGAGGAGAACGTCAGGATAAAGCCAGGATACGACGGCGTGTTCGGCACGATAGACCTGCTCAGCGGCAGCGGCACCGGCGGACCCGTGGTCGAGGGGCACGGCACCTCCCAGAAATCGATGGGAGATTTCTAGCTGCTTCCAACTCCGCACATCCATATCGCCCCTACGAAGAATGGCGAATCATATCGCAAAAGTTTAAAAGCTGAAATGTCCAAACTGCATCATGAAAATCAACCTGCTGTTATTGGCAATGCTGTCGCTGGCTGCCCTGGCTGCGGTCTCCAGTGCCTATGTTACGCAGATACACGCGATCGCCGTGCTCCAAGGCGAGGACAAGGGAATGATCACTCCGGCGTACCTGAACCTCACTGCTGGCAACGGTGCGATCAAGTTCGTGGGGAACACGACCGTAAACCAGAGCACGCTCCAATCTGCGCAGACTGCGGTGGGCTACGCCACGTCCTATCTCGGTGTCAATGCGCTGAACTACAATTTCACCTATACGCTGGACACTAACGGAAGCTCGGCCTCGGGGCCCAGTGGCGGCCTCGCATTCACTCTGCTTGCGATAGCGGCCCTACAGCATAAGCAGCTCGCCCAGAACTTTGCCGTGACTGGGACCATATCGTCCAACGGAGCAGTGGGGCTGATAGGCGGAGCCTACGACAAGATAGGCGCGGCCAAGGCGGATGGCATCCGCTACGTCATGGTGCCATCTGCGTCCAATTCAAGCTTCGAAGGTCTGCTCTACTATATGTCGCAGCAGACATTCGGCATACCTGTCTTCGGGATCGGAAACGTGACCCAGGCGCTACCCTATGCGTTCGGTACATCCGTGCCCGGCCAGATAGGCATCGGGATATACCAGAATTACGGCGTCGGCGCAATGCCCTACGCGAACGTCACGTGCCGCGGATGCAACACGAGCTCCTTCCTGACGCTCGTCAACGCGACGCAGGCCTTCTCAAAGGGATACGCGGAGAACATTACAGGGAACTTCAGCGCAGCGAAGTCCCAGCTTCTCAACAACCTCGGCGAGTACGGCGCGATCGAGGGGAAGGGCTACCTCTACACGGCCGCGGACTTCGCTTTCCTCGACTTCGTCAAGGCCTTCACGCTGTACAACGCGCACAACCTCAACCCCGCCGCAGCGGGGTCGGTCGTTTCGAACGTATCGTCATACTGCTCGTCGCTGGTCCCCGCCCCGATGACGAACGCGGACTATGAGTATGTCCTGGGCGGGAATCTCAGGAGCATGTGGGCGAACACCACGCTGAACCTGTCGAACGAGCTCCTGTCCTCACAGGAGACGACCGACGACCTGTTCCAGAGCGTATATGACGCGGGGCAGGCGCTCGGATGGTGCAAGGCGGCCAGCCTGCAATACCAGATAGCCTATTCGCTCGGAGGGACGTATGTTGCGGTCTCGCCAAGCCTCAAGCCCTATGTGACTGGCCTGATGAACAGCGTCAGCGGCTACGGGCCCAACATATACCTCACCTCAGCGGTCCAGGCCTACTCGTCCGGAGACTACGCGACGGCCCTCTATGCGCTCGAGTACGAGAAGGCTTTCGGCCAGCAGGTGCCTGCGAACCTCACAGACAGCCAGATAGTGAGCTTCGTGTCGAGCAGCGCGTCCAACTCCACTTTCGGCGTCTGGCCCACCGAGTTCTCCGCTCAGTCGGAGTTCTACCTTAACGAGGCGAACGCCGCCCAGAACGAGAGCGCGCGCCGCGGATACCTGGACCAGGCGTACTCGACCGCGCTTCTCGCGTCGGGCCTGTCCTCGGCCAACATCAAGCTGTCTAGCTCGCTCATAGCCTCGAACGTCACGTCGCAGGGCCAGATGGGCCAGCAGCTGCTCATGATCCAGCAGAGCATCTCGCAGATTTACGTGGTGCTGCTCCTGGTGCTCGTGCTGATGTTCGTGATGTTCGTCGCGATCCTCGTGCTCGCGCTCAGAAGGCCTGCGGAATCCAAACCCGTGTCGCGCCCCGCTGCGGCCAGGCGCAGGCGAGCGCGAAGATGATCCCGTGCCGAACGACCCCTTCTGCGGAAAGGGAATCCTCTCGGAGGTCTTCCTCGAGACCAGGCACTTCCTAGCGGTGCCCAACATAAGACCCATACTGCCGGGGCACGTAGTGGTCTTCCCCAAGAGGCACGCCGCGAGCCTGCTCGAGCTGGACGACGAGGAGATGCTGGACATGAGGGAGATGCTCTCGAGGCTCCTGCCCACGCTGCTCAGGCTGTACGTCTCGGGCTCGTACAACCTGGCCGTGAACCAGGGCGAGAGCGCCGGCATGACGATCGGGCACTTGCACCTGCACGTGCTCCCGAGGCGCGAGGGCGACTCCTTCCAGGCGGCCGGGCTCAGGGCGCTCTACACCGCGCTGTCCAAGGAGGAGGGCACAGCTCTGGAGCCGAAGGGCTTCGAGGCCGAGCTCAGGAGGCTGAGGAAGGCCTTCAGATACGTACAAGGATGAGCGGCGCGAGGAGTATCGCGAAGACCGCGAACGCCATGGCCGCGAGGGTCGCGTTCCTCGCCGTGTCGTAGAATTCCCTGGTGCTCTTGCGGAGGTAGCCCGCGCCGTAGTAGAACAGCAGCGCGTCGCTGACCAGCACCATGACGCCGTATACCGCATTGGCCTTGAACGGCGCGATGGAGACGAACAGGTAGGCGCTTATCGCTATCGCGACGACGTACAGCGCAAGCGCCACCCAAGCGGCAGATTCCGTCCCTATGGCCTTCGGCAGCGTCCTCGCGTTCCTGACCTTCACGTCTCCTGAGTAGTCCCTGATTGTGCCGTGAATCTCCCTTCCGAGCCCGCTCAGGAATACCATCACGCATATGGGCGCGATCGCAGGCGCGAGCGTGGTGCTGACCACGTAGTCCCCGAAGATGAAGGGTATGGCCATGGTGAATGCGATGTAGACGTTCCCTACCAGCAGCACCTCCTTGAGCCGGTAGCTGTAGGCTATGGCGAGCAGCGCGAACGCGAGCGCGATCCAGAACGCGTACGGGTTTATGAACGCGCTGGCGGCCACGCCTATCGCGAAGGACAGTGCGGAGATCCCAGCCGCCTCGGCCGGCTTCAGCGAGCCGTTTACAAGCGGCCTGTCGCGCCTCTTGTTTAGCTTATCGACATCGATATCGAAGTAGTCGTTGAGCGCGAACGAGCCCATGCTTATGAATATGGGGGCGACCAGGCTCATCGCCAGCGCAAAAGGGCCAGGCAAGCTGCCTGTCTTGGCCAGCAGCTCAGCGGCGACTACCGCCACAACGAGCATCGCGCTGTGCTCTATCCTGGTCAGCTTGAGTACGGCCGCCGCCCTGTTCATGCTTTCCTGTTTGCGCGTAAAGGTATAAAAGCGCCGATGGGCCTAGTCCATAGGGAGTTGACATTTACATTCAGTCACCTCGTCAAATACAAACCCCTTCACATCACGTATTCGATCAGGTTTGCGAGGAGGCAGGAAAACACGTGAATCCTGACCTTCTTTATGCCAACGAACCTGTTCTTTGCAAGCCCGAACAGCTCCTTCAACCTTGCAAAGAGGTGTTCGACGGCCCACCTCTTCCCATACTCCGGATCCTTCGGGTTCTCTGTTTTCAGATACTTGTTGCCGCTTCTCGGGATTACTGGAGTTAGGCCATCGTCGCGCAACTGCATCCTTATCGCTGATGCGTGGTACTGTGCATCCGCAATGTATTTTGACTGATACTGCAGTTGAAAGGTCTTCTTTACTCTGTCGTACAGCGGCCAGAACATCTTCTTGTCGTTTGTGTTCGCAGGTATGACCTCAATTGCAAGTGGCGTTTCCGTCTCGGCTTCTACGATTACATGTGGTTTATAACCGAAGAACAGTTCTTTCCCATTGCCGAGGTTTTGCATCAGTTGTTCTTTCCTTGACGGAGTTCTGTGCCCCCACCTCGCATCGCCGTCCTTGCGCGAATATGCGAAGACGTCGGTACTGTCCTGCACGATAAGTCGCAGTTGCCTTGATTTCATCCGGTCCTGCACTATCCAGTTGTGCAGTTCCGCAAACATCTCCGCATCCGACCGTTCCCGCACCTTCGAGAAGGTCGACGGATGCGGCTTCCTCGTGTAACCAAGGATCTTTCCTATCGGGTCCCTGACTAGGAACTCCGCGAGTCTTACGTCGGTAAGATTCTCATGTTGCCTTATCGCAAAGGCGACAAGATGCTTCGCAAACTTCCTCGTATGCCCGAACTTCTGCACGATCACCTTAGCCGCAGCCCAAACTTCTATTATTTTATTCTTTAGTTCATAGATTTCCATTGTCTTCAACTCCTGGCAAGGCGGTCGATACACTGACGTATCGGCCGTCCAGGAGACTCACGACCTTATTTTCCCGACGATAAAAAGAGAAGAGAAAACCCCCGAAATCATATTGGGTGCAAAGACTTAAAATTTGTCAAGTCCCTACTAGTCCAGCGCCGCGCCGCAGCTGGCGCAATACTTCGCGCCCCTGGCCACCTTAGCGCCGCAGTGCGGGCAGAACTTGTTGGATCCGTCGCGGTCTCCTCCGGCATCCGCCGGCGCGCCGTCCCGCTCCCCCGATATCTTCTTCTCTATGAAGTTGGCCAGCGCGGATGCGTCGTCCCCGTCCAGGCCATCGATCTCACCCTCGTCCTTTCCCGTCTTGAGCACCCCCTGCCCGGTATCGTAGCCCTGCAGGCGAATAAGCACAGAAGAGGAGACCATTCCGTGCTGGAGCCTGACGCTCACTATCTGCTTGTAGGGGACGACCTCGTAGTCCTTCCTGAGCCCCATGGCCCCCCTGCTCGCGAGTATCATCCTCTTGTTGGTGCCCACGATCTTCATCGGATCCACCACCGACCCGCCGGGAGCGAACCTCTTCTGCTTCACCAGTATCTCCACGACTTCGTCGGGCCATAGCATGCCCTTCAGCTCGCTCGCGTCCTTTTCCGAAGGCATAAAACCGTAGATAGATGGGCTGCAGGATTTTAAAATGGTTGGTCTTGAAGGAGTGCCGTGCAGGCCCTTAGCCGGCCCATCCGCTATTCCAGAGGGATTCCGCAATTTGCGCAGCTCTCAGCGCCCTTGGGATTCCTGGCCCCGCAGCGCGGGCAGTACTGATAGATGCCCTTCTCGCCCTTCTCAGTGCTCCTGACCTTCTTGTTTATGAAGTCCATGAGGATCTTGGCGTCGCGGAACCTCAGCCCGTTGACCTCGCCCTCTTCCCTCTCGGTCGTGAGGAACCCCCGTCCCGTATCCCCTCCGAAAAGGCGCAAAATCACCGACGATGAGAATATGCCCCGCTCCAGCCTCACGTGCACTACCTTCGCGTACGTTATTATCTCGTAGTCCTTCCTCAGTCCGAGCGCGGACCTGTTAATGATGATTATCCTCTCGTTGGTGCAGATGACCGAAGTCGGATTTATCGGGGCGCCTCCGGGCCCGACCCTCTTCTGCTTAACGGTGAGCTCCGCCCCCTCGTGGGGCCAGAGGAGGTGCGCTACCTTCCCTACCTCTACCTGGTCGATGGCCATGGACATAGCTGCGCGGGTGATTCTTAAAAACCTTGCAGGAGCCCGCGATCGGACCGCCGCCGCGGGAAGATTGCGAAAGGTAATATAAATTGAGCCTCAAATACCCCCGTAAGGGTCCGTAGCTCAGCTTGGTTAGAGCGTCCGACTGATAATCGGGAGGTCCGGAGTTCAAATCTCCGCGGGCCCATCATATGGCGCTTGGCGTGCTAGTTAGTGGGTATTAAAAAGTTGAGTTTGGTTCATTTAGGTGTGCGGGTTGTCAAATGAAGCGGTACACTTTGGATGAGGGGAGGCGGCTGGTGAAGGCCGCAAGGAATGCGATAGAGATATTCGTAACCACCGCCAACTTCAGGCCTGAGGCCGTCGAGTCCACGCTAAGCGGCTTCGACTCGAAGCACGGAGTCTTCGTTACGCTGTACCACTATCCTACGAGGACGCTCAGGGGCTGCATAGGGTTCACCGAGGGGGTAAAGCCCATAAAGAAGCTGATTGTCGACGCCGCAATCGCGGCTGCAGCGGAGGATCCGCGATTCATTCCCATAATGGAGCCTGAGCTCGATCGCCTTACGGTTGAGGTCAGCATCCTGAGCGACGCAGAGAGGATGCGCGGAGAAGGAGAAGCGCTGAAGAACCAGATTCGAATAGGGACAGACGGCCTGATAATTGAGTATGGATACCACAGGGGCCTTCTTCTCCCGATAGTTCCCGTCGAGCAGAAATGGAGCGCTGAAGAATTCCTTAACAACCTGTGCGAGAAGGCGGGCATGCGGCCGCATATGTGGAGGCAGCATGGCGTCTCCCTGTTCAGGTTTTCGACGCAGGTGTTTGCGGAGAAGGAGCCGCGCGGAATGGTCGAGGAGGAAAAGCCTGCGGAATCCTGATGCAGATGCTTTACTGGTTGTTCGACAGATAGGTCCTTGCCTCGATTGCAGCCTTGACACCGCTCGCGCTCGCGGTCGAAGCCTGCCTGTAGATCCTGTCCGCCACGTCCCCCGCGACGAACACCCCTGCAACGCTGGTCCTTACTGAGTCTTTGATCGCCACATATCCCTGGTCGTCGAGGTCCAGCTGGCCCTCGAATATCTTTGTGCTGGGGACATACCCAATCGCCACGAAGACGCCGTCTATCGGCATCTCATTCTTCTCATTAGTCACGAGATTCTTCAGCACTACAGAAGTGACGCATATCCCATTGCCGCGTATCTCGTCAACGGCGCTGGTCCATATGACCTTTATCTTCTTGTTGGCAAGCACCCTGTTCTGAAGTATCTTGCTGGCCCTGAAGCTGTCGCGCCTGTGCACGATCGTGACCTCGTTCGCGAACCGGGTCAGGAAGTCGGAGTCTTCCATGGCCGTGTCGCCTCCGCCAACCACGATGACTTTCTTTCCCTTATAAAAACTTCCATCGCAAGTCGCGCAGGTAGACACGCCCTTACCTATGTATTTCCGCTCGGATTCGATGCCGAGCGTCCTGTACGTCGCGCCCGTGGCGATTATTACCGAGTCCGCCTCGTACGCCTTGCCCTCGGCCACGACCTTCAAGGGCCTGGACTTGAAGTCGACGCTCTCCACGTCCACGTCCTCAAACCTCGCGCCGAACTTCAGGGCCTGCTTCCTCATCCGGTCGATCAGCTCGTATCCCTGCACTCCGTCAGGAAAGCCCGGCATATTCTCCACGGTGGTCGTAAGCAGGAGCTGGCCACCAGGGTTCGATCCACCCAGCACCAGGGGAGAGAATCCCTCCCTCGCGGTATAAATCGCCGCAGACAGGCCAGCAGGACCGGCCCCGATGATTATGACTTTCTCTGCCATACTGAGCACAAACTATCTATGCGCAATAACATTTAATAGCTTTGAATCAGTCACTTACGCGGCGACCTGATGACACTTGCTTTCGGCGACTACAGGGTGGCTCTGGACTCGAGCGACACGAGCGCGAACATCAGTTTCGTATCGCACGCGCATACCGACCACATGTCTGGAATAAGGAAGAACAGGAAGGTGCTCGCGAGCGGCGCGACGAAGGACCTGATAGAGAACCGGAGCGGCCTGAGCGTAGAGCTCGCGGAAGAGCTCGACTGCGTAGAGCTGCTGAGCGCGGGGCACATACTCGGCTCAAGGCAGCTGTATGTGGAGAATGAGCTTCACGGCTATTCCGTGGTCTACAGCGGCGATTACCAGATGTCCGAGCCTGTGCTCGGCGAGAAGATAGAGACGAAGGAGGCTGACGTTCTGATAATGGACTCAACGTACCCGGACCCGAACATCGTGTTCGACGACAGGAATGAGGTAATAACCGCAATACAGCATTACGCGAGGATGAAGCTCGATAGGGGGATCGTGCTCTTCGGCGCGCCCATCATCGGGAGGGCGCAGGAACTGGTCCGCATACTCAACGAGGCGGGAATAACGCCTCTCGTCGACGGGAGGATAGGCGGCGCCAACGCAGTTTACGAGAGGCATGGGATAGGCCTGTCCTACTCTCAGGCGGACCTCTCGGGAATCGAACTCAGGGGAAGGGAGAACTTCGTGGCCGTGGTCGAGCAGTCGAAGCTCGACCAGCTGAAGGCGAAGCTCTCTGCAGGAGGGCAGCGTCGCGTCTTCACTGCGGTCGCGACCGGACTCGCGCGGTCCTTCTCCTTCGGTACCGATGTGCAGTTCGCGCTGAGCGACCACGCGGATTTCAGGCAGGCGCTCGAGTACATTTGCGCTTGCAGTCCGCGGCTTATACTGACCGTGGGCAGGAATTCGAGGACGTTCGCCAAGAATCTTGTTGGAGTGGGCTACAGCGCACGTCCCGTCACGAACAGGTCCCAGATAAGCAGCGTCATGCAGATGGCGGATGGCTAGGTGCGCTAATTGGCGGCCGTTCGCGCGCGTTCGTGCCCCGCGGACTGAGGCACTACGAATGGCGATAGCAATTCGCACGCGTTTGTGTTTAGAGTCTTGCCTTGGATTATGTCTCTCGCATAATTGCAGAGATTCCTTATCTCCTTCATCGAACCGCCCCCTATTCCCCTCTTCAAGGAATTGCCAATTTCAAAATTCCTTAGGCTTACGGCCGAATCTCCAAACATTGCCTCCTTCTCAGGGCCGTCCCTCAGCTCTTTTACCATTGAACTGTCCATTTCGAACTTCTTCAGGATCCGGATCGAATCCTCCAGGTCTTTAAATGGAATGTAGCTATCCTCTTGCGTTGCGCGTATAAGTTTTGCCGCCTCAAATAATGCGTTCATCTTGATGATGGCGGCTTCTGCCAAGCGCCCGTCCGTCCTTTCGTCCTTGCCATCCCCCACCAGAATGATCCTCCTATAAATTTCCATCAATGCATAGTCCTGCAGAAAAGAAAGGGCTCTATCATTCAATCTAATGGAAATGTTGTTCCTGGTTGCCTGCAGCCTGTCCCGCCACAAAATCCAATCCCTATAATTTGAATTGGCGTGCGTGACGCTCCCTTGCATAGCCAGTAGGTCAGTATAATCGAAGTCTTTCCATTCGTCATCAACAAGCTTCATCTCCACCACTATGGAAGCTTGTTTTCAAAGGTATTTATTCCTTATCCGTAAACTGTCCCTAGGCGCATCCTCCAAATATCACAGGTATTTAAAGAACGGATGGCAAATATCTTAGGGGGCATTTCCGATGGAGAAGGACGAGGAATCCGAAAGGGGAGCCGTGAATTACAAGTACCTGGTCATACTGCTTGGCCTCGCTACTACCGTGCTGGCCGCGGCATCCGTCTACATGATGGAAGTGCTGGCACTGAGATACGGCAGCCTTGCCGGAGTGACTAGCGTCATCACTGCTGGGGCGTTCAACCAGACCGTGACTGCCAACCTCACGACGGCCCTGACGCAGGCCAACTACACCATGACCTCGCTGCACGACTCGATCAGGGAAGTCTACATAATATTCCTCATATCGCTGGGCATGCTGGGCGCGTCGTTCGTGCTGTACACCAGCAGGAGCGCGCGGTTCGGTGCTGCCACCAGGAGATACACGCTGATGCACGCCACGCTGGCCGTGATATATGTGGCGCTGTTCTTCATTGTCTTCTCCACCAACTACCAGATCAACTTCGACAGGACATATTTCATACTCGTCTACTTCGCGGTGGGCGCCGTGCTGGCAATAGACGCGTACCTTGAGTTCGGCGTGCACGTACGCCGGCCCAAGCAGGCCAGGAGGAAGGGCACGGTCAGGATAGAGCCCGGCACCCCCTATACCAACCTGATAAACCTCAGGGAGGGGATATTCTCCAAGCTTAACGGCAATGTGAGGATAGTAGACAAGCACTTCAACTCCATGGCGATATCCAACCTGCACAGGCTGTTCGAGAGCAACCTGCATGGCGTGAAGAGGATAGATATCCTGACCTCGAGGGAGATGTTCGACTCCAGTTTCCTGGACAACTACAACGACTTCAAGAAGGAGCTCGGCAATGCAGGGGTCGAGCTCAACTTCATGCTGATGGACGACGCAGACAGCGCCTCGCAGCACGAGAGGTTCGTATTCGACGACGTGACCGCGTACAAGATACCGCCGCTTAACATCATAAACAAGAAGAGCGAGCACATAGTCAGCTTCAACGTGCGGGACGCGAAGAGCAGGTTCGAGCAGCTGGCGAAGGGCGCGATAAAATACGAGAACTACCTGGTGAAGCGGGCCAGGGAGCAGAAACCGCAGGGCGAAGCATGAAGGCGACCAACATATACAAGGCGGAGAAGGGTCTCATCAGGGTGAACGCTGAGCTACAGAACGGAATCATCGCGGAGATAAGGATAACTGGGGACTTCTTCATGCTGCCAGAGAGCTCAGTGCTCCTGCTCGAGAGACTGCTGAAGGGGAGGGCCTTCGATGAAGCGGCCATATCCGACGCGCTCGACGCGTTCTATGCTTCAGGGGTCGACACTCCCTGCGTGACAAAGGGGGATTTCCTGGCAGCCATAATAGGTGTAAAGAATGAAGTTTAGGCTCATAAGTAAGGATTATCCCGATGATCCCTACATGAACATCGCGCTCGACGAGGCGATATTCACGGAAGTTATGAAGGGCAGGTCCCCGCCGACGTTCAGGTTCTACAGGAACGCGAACGCCGTGATACTCGGGTGCTTCCAGACCGCGGAAGAGGAAGTGGACATGGAATACGCGAGGGCCAACGGTATAAAGGTAGTGAAGAGGATAACTGGAGGGGGTGCGGTCTACCATGACCTCGGGAACCTCAACTACTCCGTGATCACGAAGGACTTTTTCGGGATCGGCATGAACGTGCAGAAGCTCTTCTCTGCGATGATGCGCGGCGCCGTCCTGGCTTTCGGGAGCATCGGCATAGAGGCCGAGGAGGGAAGGCTCAACGACGTGAGCGTTGGGGGGAAGAAGATACTGGGGGCCGCCGCGACCATAGACTCCGGCGCGCTGCTGTTCCATGCGGCGGTGCTGGTGGACACCGACCTGAACAAACTGGCGAGCGTACTGAAGGTACCTGGGGCGAAGCTGAAGGACAAGGGCATAATGACGATCCTTGAGAGGGTCACCAACGTGAAAGCGATAAGCGGAAAGACGATCGAAGATGTGAGAGAATCCCTCGTTGGAGGATACGCCGCGTCCTTGGGATTGGAATACGAAGAAGGAGAACTCACCGATTCCGAAACGGAACTTCTGAAAGAACTTTACGACAAGAAGTTCTCCCAGCCAGAATGGAATTTAGGCAGGGAGATACTCGAAGTGGATGGCCATAAGTAGAACCTTATTTGCTACTTTTGAGCCTTGCCATAGAAGAAGTCAATCGGCCTCCCGAGCGCCGCCTCCGCCGCCTCCTGGAGCGCCTCGCTGTAAGTTGGGTGCGGATGTATTGAATCTGCTATGTCCTCCAGCGTCGCGCCCATCTCTATCGCGACCACCGCCTCGCCTATCATGGCGTTGGCGTCGTCCGACACGATCTCGACGCCCTTGATCAGGTTGCTCTCGTCGTACGCGATTTTCACGAAGCCGTCCGTCGCGTCCAGGGCTATCGCCCTCCCAGAAGCGGTCATCGGGAACTTCGTGACGCTTATCCCTTCCCCATCCAGCGTGCCAGCAACCGCGACCTCCGGGTCGCAGAACACCACCGCTGGGACCACTATGTTGTCATAGCTTGAGTTGAGGCCGGATGCCACCTCCGCGGCGACGATTCCCTGCCGCATCGCCTTGTGGGCCAGCAGCGGCTCCCCGATCACGTCGCCAACCGCGAGTATGTTCGGATCCGCAGTAGTCAGCGCGTTATCCACTTCCACGAATCCCTTATCATCGGCCTTCACTCCTGTGTTCTCAAGGCCGAGGCCTTCGGTGAACGGGGAAAGGCCCACCGCGACTACGATGAGCTCTGCGCTCAGCGCCTTCCCGTCGCTGAGCACTACGGAATTGCCGCTGTGCGAGACCGGATTCACTCCTGTGTGGATCTCGATCCCCAGGACCTCCATCCTTTTCTTTATCAGCTCGACCGCGTCCCTGTCGAACCTAGACAGGACGTCGGACCTCGCCACTATGTGGACCTTCGTGCCAAGCTTTGCGTAGAGAGTGCCTATCTCAACGGACACGTAGCCCGCGCCGAGCACTATCATGCTCTCGGGTATCTTGTCCAGCATGAGCGCCTGCTTGTAATCGATGATGCTTCCCCCGAACTCGAAGCCCTTGAGCACCGTCGGCTCGGATCCGGTCGCGATTATCGCCTTCTTGAACTTGAGCGAGGTGCCGTTGGTGAGCTGCAGGGTGTTGGAGTTGAGGAAGGTCGCCTGGCCCTTTATCATCTCTACGCCGTTCGACTTGCAAAGGAATTCCACTCCCTGCTCGAGCTTCTTGGACACGCCCATGCGCCAGTCGTACATCTTGCCTGCGTCGAGGGACACGCCATTGGCCATTATGCCGAACTTCTCCGCGTGCCGTATCTCGTAGAGCATGTCGGATATCTTTATGAGCGTCTTGGAAGGGATGCACGCGTAGTTGAGGCAGTGGCCGCCCATCTTCTCCTTCTCCACGATCGCCACGCTCATGCCGAGCTGCGCTGCCCGTATGGCCGCGAAGTAGCCCCCGACGCCTCCGCCCACGACCGCCAGGTCTACCTCTTCAGGCAGCGAACCCATCACCACGCATTCACCCGATCATCTCAAGGAAATCAGGGTCCTCGAGATATTTCATTATTGCGTTCGCGAACTTAACCGCCTCGGCCCCGTCCACCACCCGGTGGTCGAACGACAGCGATATCGGAAGCATCTTTCCGAACTTCAGCTGGGCGTCCTCCGCGAACGGCCAGTCCCGTATCATATGCACCCCGAGTATCGCGACCTCCGGCGGGTTTATCATCGGAACCGACAGGAATCCGCCGCCCAGGCTGCCCACGTTCGTTATAGTGAACGTGCTGTCGCGCATATCGTCTATCGATATGGTCTCGTCCAGGACGCGCTTGTGCAGCTCGAGTATCTCCTGCGAGAGCTTGAGCACGCTCTTCCTGTCCGCGCCCTTTATCACGACGACCTTGAGGCCGTCCGGCGCCTCGGCCGCCAGGCCTATGTTGTAGTACTTCTTCAGGACTATCTCCTGCGTGTCGTGGTCGTAGCTGGAGTTGAACTTCGGGTTCTCCTTCAGCGCGGCCACAGTCGCCTTGATTATGAACGGCAGGAACGTGAGCTTCGAGCCGAGCTTCTCGAAGTTCGGCTTCTCCCTCGCCACCACGTTGTACAGGTTCGTCGCGTTGATCAGGTCCATGTGGACCGCCCTCGGTATTGCGGCAGAAATCTCCATGTTCCTGGCTATGGCCTTCCGGGTCTGCGACATCGGGACCCGCTCCACTTCCTCGTTGTGCTGCTCCTCAAGCACCTCAGAGAACTTCGGGATTGGCTTAGGCTGCTGGGGCTTCGCGGCGCTCCTTATATCCGCGTCGAGCACCCTGCCTTCTGGTCCTGTCCCGGCGACCTTGGATATGTCGATTCCCATATCCCTAGCCAGCTTCCTGACCGCCGGGGTCGCTATGAGCTCCCGCGTCGCGGTAGGCGCCATGACCACCCGCGTCACTGGCGTGGGAGCCTCCTTCGTCTCCTGCTTTGGCGCGGCCTGCGCCTTGGCTGCGCTCACCTCTTCGGACGTGCCTATGAACGCTATTGTGTCCCCTAGATGAACGTCTGTGTTCTCAGCTACGTTCTGGCGTATGGTCCCTGTTATCGGTGATGGCACGTTCACGACCGCCTTATCTGTCTCCACCTTCACGACCGGCTGGTCCTCCTTTACCTGGTCGCCATCGTTGACGAGCCACTTCCTCACGTGTCCCTCAGTTATGCCCTCGCCGACGTCTATGAATTTAATCTCCTTCATTGGATCACGAACCCATCACTCTGTCTATAGCGGCCGCTATCTTCTTCGCATTCGGTATATAGAAGTTCTCGTAGCCAGGGAACGGGTAGGGCAGGCTCGGCGATGCGACCCTGACGATTGGAGCCGAGAGATCGTATATCGCCTTGTCTGCGATCCTCGCCGCGATTTCGGCGCCCACGCCGAAGCTGAGGGGGGCCTCGTGAGCGATTACCACTCTTCCCGTCCTCTTCACGCTGTTGATTATCGTTCCCTCATCCAATGGGCTTATCGTCCTGAGGTCTATTATCTCGGCGTCGACCTTCTTCTCTTCCACGACTTCCGAGACGATCTGCGTCATCGTGCCGTATGTAACTATCGTCAGCGCGCTTCCCGACCTCACGACATTCGCCTTCCCTATCGGCACCTCGTACGCGTCCTCTGGCACCTCTTGCTTGAACAGCCTGTACAGCTTCGTGGGCTCAAGGAATATGACAGGGTCGCTCCCCCTCGTTGCCCTGATTAGCAGGCCCTTCGCATCGTAGGGATTCGACGGCTCTATGACTATGAGCCCGCCGGGGTGGGCGTAGAGCGCCTCCGGGTTCTCTGAGTGGTGCTCGAGCGACCTGACGCCGCCGCTGACCGGCATGCGGACAACCATCGGCACCGTGAACTCTGACCGCGACCTTGAGCGGTATCTCGCGGCATGGCTGACAATCTGGTCGAACGCAGGATATGAGAAGCCGGCGAACTGTATCTCGGCTATAGGATGCATGCCCTGCATCGCCATGCCTATCGCAGCGCCGACTATCCCCGACTCGGATAGCGGCGTGTCGAACACCCTCTTCTCCCCGAACTTAGCCTGCAGGCCATCGGTGACCCTGAAGACGCCGCCGTCCTTCCCGACGTCCTCGCCCATCACCACCGCCTTCTCGTTCTCGCGGAGTATGATGTCCAGTGCGTTGTTGAGCGCGGAGACCATGTTCATCTGCATAGCATCACCTATTGCCAGAAGTCCGATGACATCGCGTCATCGAGCTCACTCTTCAGGATATCTGGCATGTAGCCGTAGACGTTCTCGTACATTGACCTCGGGTCCGGCTTGAACTCCTTGGCCTTCTCGACCGCCTCGTCTATCTTGGCCAGCTGCTCCTCAGCCATCTTCTTCTCAGAATCATCATTCCAGAGTCCCTTCCCAACGAGATACTTCCTAAGACGGTCTATCGGGTCCTTCTTGGCCCATTCAGCGACCTCGGCGTCTTCCCTGTACCTCGTCGGGTCGTCTGCAGTTGTATGCATGCTCATCCTGTAAGTCACGCACTCTATCAGCGTAGGCCCGTCCTTGGCATTCTCTATCGCCTCTTTTGTCGCCTTGTATACCGCTATCACGTCGTTGCCGTCGACCTGTATGCACCTTATCCCGGCTGCGATGCCCTTCTGCGCTAGCGTCGCGGCAGCCGTCTGCCTGCTCCGCGGCACGGATATCGCCCACTGGTTGTTCTCTATTATCGTGACGAGCGGCACCTTCCACACGCCAGCGAAGTTGAGCGCCTCGTAGAAATCGCCCTCAGAAGTTCCGCCGTCACCCACATAGGCGACGACCGCGGAATCCTCCCCGGCGTACTTCATCGCGAATGCCATCCCTGTGGCGTGCGGCATCTGCGTGGATACGGGCACGCATACGCACGTCCCGTTAACGTCTTCGGGGCATCTGCTGCCGTCTTCGAACCCGCGCCAGTATATGAAGAAATTTTCGAGCGGGAAACCGCGGACCAGGAAGACGCCGTGCTGCCTGAAGTTCGGGACGAAGAAGTCCTGTTTCCTCATGGCGAGCGCGCTCCCTATCTGGGTGGCCTCCTCGCCCACCAGCGGCGCATACGTTACAGCTATGCCCTGCCGCTGCAGGCTGAGCGCCTTGGCGTCCAGCGCCCTTGCAAACAGCATGTACTTCAGCATCTCAGTGAGCTTCGCGTCGTCCAGCTCCTTCGGAATGAGCGAGACGTTGGGAGTGCCGTTCTCGTCCAGCACCTGGAGATAGTCTATCGATCCCTCAAAGGCCTTGCCTGCCAGCGAAACACCGATTAGCAATTGCAACAAAGGGATATATTGATTACTGTGAAGCCAGATCTGCGCCCAGAATAACTGTTATTTAATAACGATATGTAATATCCTTCCATGAAAGGAAGCAAACTTCCCGAATCTGATCTTGAGGTAAGGCCTTCCAAGATATCTGGCAAAGGTATTTTTGCAAAAGTCGATATCAAAAAGGGTCAAACGATTTGCTTTCTTTCGGGCGAAAGAATATCTTTTGAAGAGGCAATAAAAAGGGGAAACGCTGGGACCGAAAATTTATCCGATTCATTACAAGTAGGCGAAGAGGAGTATATCGACCTTGACGAATTCTCAAGAATATTTAACCATTCTTGCAATCCAAATTCTTTTATTAGAGGCCAGAGTGAATTAATCGCCCTTAGAGATATAAAACGCAACGAAGAGATAACTTACGATTATTCATCTACGATGGACGACAATTATAGGAACGCATCTAGAAGCATATGGACAAATAACTGCAATTGCGGCGCTAAGAATTGCAGAAAGTCGATAGATCAATTCAGGGAACTGCCTAGAAAGATACAGGACTTTTATTTAAAGAATAGATACGCGCCCGACTTTATTCTAAGAAAGTTCAGGCTCAGCCCCCGCCGCTCTCGTATGAACGCATCATGCGGTTGAACAGCTTGTAGAACGCATATATGAAGAACACCGACAGCGCGAGCAGAGCCACATACACCTCAGGGGTAACGTTTCCGAGCAGCACCTGCAGCGGGTAGTAACCCGCTATGCCTATCGGAACGAAGAGCGTGAAGAACAGCTGGGCTATCCCGCCGTATATCGTGAGGGGGTAGGCAGTCAGCGTATCCATCGTGCCCGTGGCCTGGTTGATGAAGCTGCCGCTCTTCATCAATTTGTAGGACAGCACTGCCAGGGCCTGAAGGAACATAATCAGCGCCGCCACGCCCAGCAGGTAGAGCGGCAGGAACGCCGCGAATAGCAGCGGTGACAGCTGCAGGTGCTGGGCCGCATATGCCAGGAACAGGATGCTGCCAACCACGTTGGAGAGCAGCGAATAGACCTGGATGTCGTTGGCGAAGGACAGGTTCAGCACGCTGAGCGGACGGGTCATGTAGCTGTCCAGCTGCCCGTTCCTCAGGGTGTACGGCACGTGCGACGGGTTCGCTACGAAGCTGGCTATGCCGAACGTGAGCGATATCAGGTATGTGAGGAAGAGGAGCTGCCAGTAGCTCCACCCCGCTATGCCGCTGGATATGGAATAGATCACGGTTATCGCGATGAAGCTGAAGAACAGCGAAAGCACCGCCTGGCCCACCCACAACCAAGCTTGCGTCCTGTACAGGAAGAATATCTTGGTCTTGTAGTAGACCGAGGCCAGGTAGTACGACAGCTCGTTAGATATGTTCGATACCATGTCAGCCACCCGCGGACCCCATGTCCCTTGAGACCCTCTTCCACCAGACATATGCCAGCACCGCAAGCGCAGCTGCCCACGCGAGCGCCACAAGTATCCCGCTCGTCATCTGGGCGACGCTCAGCGTCCCGAGGAGCGTTGCCACGGGAAGGTAGCACATTACGGGGAAGGGCGAAAGCATCAACAATTGCTGCGCATATGGGGGGAAGAAGTTCAGCGGCATCATCATCCCCGAAAGCAGCCATGCCACGGTCCAGACCGCAGTGTAGAGTCCGTACACATTCGTGAGGCGTATCGCCGACGTCCCTATGAAGAACCCGATCAAGTTCACGATTACCGCGCCCACCAGCACCTCGACGATGAGCAGCGCCAGCGTGGTCAGCGTAAGTGTAAGGTGGAAAGCGAAGAACGTGAGTGCGAAGAGCGGCACAGCCAGCAGCACCATGTCCACGGCCCCCACTGCAAACGCCCGGGAGAGCACGTTGAGGGGATAGCTCATGGGCTTCACGCGCGCGGAGGCGACTGCGCCTCCCTGTACATCATCCTGTATCACGTCCGTTACCAGATCATCGATCAGGAGCATGACCGGCATCGTGAGGAAGAAGTATGCCAGGGTCTCAGGAAGCGTGAATCCGCCGATCGTGGCAGCGCTGGTGTTCAGGTATATGGCTGTCCACACCATCAGCATTATCAATGGCCTGGCTATCCTGAAGACGAGGTACACCACGTAGTCAGCCTTGTACGCCAGCTGGCTCTTGATTCCAGTCTTGAAAACAGCGATGTACCCTGATGCGTTGGCCATGCTACGCGCCCTTCAGGGGAGGTTTCGCGCGCCGCACCTTGTACAGCTTCATCAGTATCTCGTTCAGGCCCTGCTCGCCCACCTTGTAGTCGGTCACGTCACCCTTGGACAGCAGGCGCGTGAATCCCTTGCTCGTGAGCGTGCGCGGCTCGACCTCCATCTTTATGTAGTTGCCCTCTACCTCCACGACCTTGCCAAGCTTCGCGTACTGCAGGTAGTCGGGGGTCTTTCCGAATTCGAGCTCAACCGTCTTCTTGTTGCCGAATAGCGTCTCCAGCCTGCGCCTGGGGCCGTCGAATATCACCCGCCCGTTGTCGAGCGCCAGTATGCGCTCGGCCATGGTTATGTCCTCGATTATGTGCGTCGTGAGCAGGAATGTGGTGCCGTTCTCCTTCCTGGTCTCCAGTATCGCGGTCCTAAGCGCCTGCTTCGACGGGAGGTCGACGCCTATGGTGGGCTCGTCCAGTATCACCAGCTCGGGCGCGTGCAGCATCGAGGCCACGAAGTTGCATTTCATCTGCTCCCCGAGCGAGAGGGTGCGCACCTGCCTCTTGTAGACTCCGCGCAGCTCCAGCATGTCGAGGAAGTAGTCCAGCCTGTTTGCGAAATCCTGGCGGGGAACGTTGTATATGCTCCTCATCAGGTTGAAGCTGTCCAGCGCGGGAAGGTCCCAGTACAGCTGCCCGTGCGCGCCGAGCACGATGCCCATGCGCCTGACCAGGTCGATGCGTTGCTCCCATGGGTCGAAGTCGAGTATCCTTGCGCTCCCCGAAGTGGGGAAGAGTATGCCGCACATTATCTTTATCAGCGTGCTCTTGCCGCTGCCGTTCTTGCCGAGCAGCGCGACTATCTCTCCCTTGTCCACGGTGAAGCTTACTCCATTCAAGGCGTGCTTGGTGTAGGACTTCCTCCGGAAAGAGAACAGGTCGGAGCCCTTGCTCTCGTAGGCCTTGAAGTCCTTCTTGATTCCTTTTACAGATATCAGGTGTTCCATGAGCGTCAACCCGAGATTGTCCGCGCGGACAAGCAATGCTAACTCGCATTTCTGTGTGGTATGTGTCAGAATAGGAATAAATCCCTTGCGGGCGCGCTTAGTCTTAAAAGCTTCACAAACTCAATGTACTTTATGAGGGACATAGCCTCCCTAGAGGTAAGCGTCGTGGTAGCTGAGCTTCGCGACCGGCTCGCCTCTGCGTTCTTCAAGAACTTCTACGAGCTGGGCGACGGCGCGTTCCTGCTCGCGCTGTCCAAGGAGCGCAAGGAGACCGACATCTACATCCGGCTCAACAAGACAGTGAACGCCACATCGTTCAAGGAGCGGCCCCCCGAGCCGACGCAGTTCGCCAAGTCGGTCAGGGCGAAGCTCAGCGGGACGAGGATGAAGTCCCTGGAGCAGCATGGATTAGATAGGATAGTGGTGATGGACTTCGAGGGGTCTGGTGGCGAGAGGCGGCTCGTGATAGAGCTCTTCGGCAAGGGCAACCTGCTCATCGTGGCCGGCAAGGACAGCATCACCGAGCTCGCCTACCGGAATGTGAGCTTCAGGGAGCGCGAGACCAGGAGGAACATGGTCTACGGCTTCCCCAAGAGCGGGTCCATAGGGCCTGAGGAGATGACCCCAGAGGGCGTGGCGCACGTCGTGAAAGAGGTCAAGGGGTCGGAGGGCAAGCTGATATCAGAGCTGTCGAGGCGCATAGGCATCGGGCCCATCTACATCGAGGACGTAATAGCGAGGGCGGGCCTGGACCCTAACGCGCCGGCGTCGGGTCAGGACATCGAGCGGAGCGGCATAATCAAGGAGATCCTAGCGCTGTTCAAAGCAGTTAAGGAGCCGTCGCCCCTGATTTACGTGAGCAGGCCGGACAACGCGTACGTTGACTTCGCGCTACTGCCGCTGCAGAAGTACAAGGGCAACAACGGCCTTGAGGAAATGGCGTTCCATGGCAAGTCCCAGCTGAACGACCTGCTGGACGAGCTCTACCTGAAGGAGAGGTCAACAGGCCTGGACAGCGCGAAGGCCGGCAAGATAAAGGAGCTTGAGTCGAGCATAGGCAAGCTTAGGAAACAGGCAGAGGAGCTGGACGGAAAGGCGGCGGAGTACGCGGCCATTGGGAACCGGATATTCGAGCGCATGAACGACATCAACGCGCTGATAGCGCAGGCCAGGGAGTCAAGGCCCAAGAGCGCAAAGGACCTAGAGGGGATGCCAGGCATTATGGTCAAGTCCGTGGACCCCAAAAGCAAAACGATTAAAATAGAGCTTGCAGACTAATACCAGAGGCTGCTTTGAATGATCAAGACCGTAATCCTCGGGACTTCGGGCTCCGCGCCCACGAAGGAGCGCCATCTTCCCAGCGTGGTGATGGTGCGCGAGGGCGATATGCTCATGTTCGACTGCGGCGAGGGTACGCAGTTCCAGATGCTGAAGTACGGGCTCAACGCGGTCAGGATAAAGGCGATATTCATCAGCCACGCCCACGGCGACCACATCATAGGCATAGCCGGCCTCGTGAGGACGATGGCCCTGAACTCCAGGAAGGCGCCGCTCTACATCTTCGTGCCCGAGGGCTACGAGAAGACCGTGAACGCGCTGCTGGTGTTCGACAAGGCGGTCATCCCATACCGCGTAGTTGTTAAGGGCGTCAGGTCTGGCGTAGTGTGCAGGGGGAAGGGCTATTCCGTCACCGCATTCAGGCTGAATCACACAATACCCACCTATGGCTACGCGCTGAAGGAGGACGACAGGCTCAGGTTCAACAAGGACTTGGCGAAGCGGTTCGGCATAAAGGGCAGGATGTTCAAGGAGTTGCAGGAGAAGGGCAAAATAAACATTGGAGGAAGGACCGTGAGGATCGGGCAGCTGACCAGAAAGCAGACGGGAGTGAAGGTAGTGTATGCAACGGACACAAGGCCAACAAAGGCGACTGAGATCGCGGCGAAAGGAGCCGACCTGCTGATACATGAGGCAGCGTACTCGGAAGCCGAGAAGAAGCTGGCCGTGCAGAGGAAACACTCCACATCAAGTGAGGCAGCGGAGCTCGCAAAGAAGGCAGAGGTAAAGAGGCTCGTGCTGACACACGTAAGCGCAAGGCACAGGGATGCGTCCGCGCTTCTCATACCTGCGAAGAGGATATTCAGGAACACGTCAGTAGCGAACGACGGCGACACGATAACTGTCTAGTTTTTTATACTATTAGCGAGCAATCAGATAACCGCAAGGAGGCATAGTCTAGTGGTAGGACGGCAGATTGACATTCTGCAAGCCGGGGTCCGATTCCCTGTGCCTCCATTTTAACAACCTACGATTACCAAGTGGGAGACTTTTCCTTCTTAAAGGGCTATGGTCCGAATATCCCGACCAGCTCAAACCTACTGCCTGAGCTCCAGCAGCATCGCCGAGTGGTCGCTGAGCCCGGACTCCCTCACTCCGTGCAGGTAGGAGCAGCTACTTACAAAGGGCAGAATGCTATCTGTCGCGAACGCGTGGTCGAAGCGGTAGCCAATCCCCTCCCTGCTGATCCATGAGTGGTCGGTCTCCTTCGGGTGCATAAGCTTGAACAGGTCGGTGAACCCGTGTTTTCCAAATGCGCTGTAGAAGCCCTCCATGCCCTTGTACGAGGGGTGGTAGGGGACGTGGTTTGGCTCGAGGAAGTTCATGTCCCCCAAGATCAGCCAGGCCTTGAACTTCCTCCTGATCTTTGCGTCGGAAATCAGCTCCTCGAACGCGCCCATTAACTCGGCCTGCGTGCTGTGCGCGTGAGGCCCCGGCACGTAGGCGCCGGTCACGAGGACGCTCCTGCCGAAGAGGTCGCACTCGAGCGACGGGACCCTGTAGGTCAGTTTGGCGATGCGCAAATCCGAGACCCGCTCCGAAACGCCCCTCGCGGCCAGGATGGTGCAGTAGTCGCCGCCCTCCGGCTTCGGGAAAACGACGGTGTACCCGAGGCTGGCGAGCCTGTCCTTTATGTATGCGCAGCCCCTCGAGTGCTTAGCCTCTGACAGCGCGACGATGTCGAAACCTTCCTCCTCCAGCCACACCATCTGCTTCACGGCCCTCTTCAACGACGGGTTCTGTATGTTCCATCCGAGGCACATTATCGTGTCCGAGCCTGTCGCCTTCCTTTCGGTGGGAGAATCAAGGAATATCTGCTTTCCCGCGCCGGAGACCCTGAAAGCCATGCCAAACCGCTATTCTATCTTGTAGACCGCGCTGCCCCGCTGCACGGGATGGTTGACCATTATCCCCACGTCGTCGCCGTCGGACGCCTCACTGACGTCCTTCCTGTCTATCTGCATGCTAGACACCTTCTGCCTTATCGCTACCTCCTCATTCTCTATCTCTATGGTATCGCCGACCCTCAGCGTGCCGCTGAGCCTTATGGCCGCGACCCCCAGCTTGCTGAAGAAGTGCTCGACATTGCCGATGGGCGTCCTTTCCATGGCTGCCTTAGGCTGCTGCGCGCCCCTCGCCCTCTCCTCCTTCAGGTTCGCGACCTCCATCTCGTTGTCGATGTCGTCCAAGCAATCACCAACGCCACGCGAATACCATGGCTGCGTGTTTTTATATGCCTTTCAGCGCAGCCTTGCAAGCGAAACATTTGGCAATCTATTTAAGCTGGACCTGCCAATCTTACCTCGTCAAGCGATGATCCGTGATATGATGCCTGAAAAGACGCCTGAGAAGAAGCAGATGTGGAAATACGTCAAGATATTGGGAATAGTCGTTCTCGTACTGGGAGTGGCGCTGCTGGGCTATTCGGCCTACACCCTGCTGGCAGGCCCCGCGAGCTACTCGCAGCACGCTTTTACCATGAACGCGACCGCGCGCGCGGCTTTCAACGCCACGCGAGCTGCCGCAGGCGCCCGCCTCAACCAGTCGCGATACACGGCAATTGCTGCAACCGGTGCGTACGGAGCGCGCGGAGGGATGGGCAACGTGCTGTCCGGCATACTCCTGATACTGCTGGGCGCGCTGCTGTTCAAGTACGCGCAGCTCAAGGAGACCATACGCCTGCACACTTCCAAGAAGTAGGGCGGAACCCCGACGTGCCATGAGAAGTCTTATATCTTGTGCAGTTCAGGTTTTACCCGATGGCATGAAGCTGCGGAAGCTCACCCAGGAGGAGAAGCGCGTAATAATCAACAGGGACACCGAGGCGCCCTTCTCAGGCGAGTACGACCGCAATTTCAAGCAGGGGACCTATGTCTGCAAGCAGTGCGGAGCCCCTCTCTACAGGTCCGAAGACAAGTTCGACGCCAGATGCGGCTGGCCCAGCTTCGACGACGAGATAAAGGGGGCCGTGAAGAGGACCCCCGACCCGGATGGCATGAGGGTGGAGATTCAGTGCGCCAGGTGCGGTGCTCACCTGGGCCACGTGTTCTTTGGGGAGATGCTGACTCCGAAGAACGTCAGGCACTGCGTCAACTCCATATCGCTGCTGTTCATTCCCAAGGGGCGCGTCAAGGATGAGAAGTGAGACCGAAACGATAGTCTTCGGAGGTGGCTGCTTCTGGTGCACTGAAGCTGTGTTCAAGCTCATCAAGGGGGTCTCCAAGACCGAGCCCGGCTATGCCGGAGGCACAGCGAAAAATCCCACCTACGAGCAGGTCTGCTCCGGGAAGACGGGGCACGCCGAGGTCCTGCGAGTGGAGTACGAACCCCAGACGATACCGCTCGGGAAGCTGCTTGAGGTCTTCGTGGGCATGCACGATCCCACGTCGCTCAACAGGCAGGGCCCAGACACCGGCAACCAGTACCGGTCGATCATACTCTACAGGTCAGATGCGCAGAGGAAGGAGATAGAGTCCTTCCTTAAGAAGGCCCAGGCGGATTTCGACAAGCCAATCGTCACCGAGGTCAAGAAGCTCGACGCATTCTATCCCGCCGAGGAGTACCACAGGGATTACTACCGCAGGAACCCGCTGCAGCCTTACTGCCTGATCGAGATCGGGCCGAAGATAGCCAAAGTCAAGAGGAAGTTCGCCAGCCTTATGAAGTGAACACGTGGTCGCATGCGATACCATCTAGAATGCCTTCAGTGCGGTGAGAGGTACGCCAGCGGCTACGACAGGCAGGTGTGCACGAGGTGCGGCGGCATACTCGAAGTCACATATGATGGGAAGATCCCTGCAATCAGGGACGCGTCAGGTTTCTGGGACTTCGAGAGAGTGCTGCCCGACTGCAGGTACGCGCGCTATGAGCTCGGGTCGACCCGGCTCGTCAGGAGCCGCGACCGCGACAACGTATTCCTCAAGCTGGAGCTTGAGAACCCTACTAGGTCCTTCAAGGACCGCGGATCTGTGGTCGAGGTCGCTAAGGCGCTGGAGTATGGGAAGAAGGAGATAGCGCTAGCCTCAACAGGCAACATGGCGTACTCGGTGGCCTACTATGCGAAGCTGGCTGGCCTGAAAGTGAAGGCGTTCATAGGCAGGGGAGCCAACAGGGACAAGGTGCAGAATATAAGAGGAGTGGGCGACGCGTCTATGGACTTCGTCAACGGCGACTTTACCAAGGCGCAGATGCTGGCGATAAAGTACGCGAGGAAATCGGGAGCGTTCCTCGCAGGCGACTACTGCTACAGGAAGGAGGGCCAGAAGACCGTCGCGTACGAGATAATCAACCAGCTGCCTAGCGTCACGCACGTCATCGTCCCGGTCGGGAACGCCACGCTGATAAGCGGAGTGTTCAAGGCGCTGAAGGAGATGGAATCATCAGGCAGGATCGCGAAATTGCCGAAGATAGTCGCAGTCCAGGCAAAGGGCAGCGACCCTCTTGTACGCGCGTTCAAGTCGCGCAAGGCAATAAAGTACATTACGCCGAAGACGGCGGCGGATGCTATAGCCGTCGGCTTCCCCACCTTTGGAGATCAGGCGTTAGTCGCGCTGCAGGAGACGAAGGGCACTGCGGTAGCGGTCAGCGACTGGGAGATGGCGCTTGAGCAGCGAGCGTTCTACAAGAATTACGGCCTTATAGCCGAGCCCGCGGGGGTCGCGAGCCTTGCCGCGCTAAGGAAGATAAGGTTCGGGCCGAGGGACAGGATAGTTGCCGTGATAAGCGGCGGGAACTTCTGAGATCTACATTACAGATCTTTTGAAAACCATACTTCACGCGAAGGAGCAAATCCAATATGCTCATAGAAGCTTTGTGCATCTTTCATATGGCTTCCTACCGCTACATATATCGTCCTTATTCCTGCCTTTCTTATCAGATCAATTGCGTGTGTAATTAGTGCTTTTCCTATTCCTGAAGACCTTTGTTCATCCATCACATATAATTCTTCAAAATAGGCCACTCCCTTTTCTTTTATGTGCTCATACAGTACAAACCAAAGGTACCCTACTAGTTTACTATCCTGTTCTGCAACAAGGATGGTTTGTTTTGCTCTAAAGTTATTTAGGTTGAGTTCTGACCCATAAAAAGCCTGCTTTTCATCTCCTCTATAAAGGCTATGATATTGTTGAGTTATCTTCTCAATATCCCGGGCTTCGGCCTCTCTTATATCAATATTACTGATTCAAACACCTTCAATCTGCCCTTTTATTTTATCGTATATGTGATTGTATATTTTATAAGTAGAGCAGTCTTCGTTTGTTTTAAAATTTCCATTCTGTTTGTACTGTTTTCTATCAAACGTGCATGCGCCCTTGCAATACTCTAGCCAGTTGCATCCTTCGCATAACTTCAAAGTGTCGATCTGGTCACTCATTAGTCTCTTATGCGCACCTGAAGAAAGCAGGTCGTTCATCGCATTTATGTTTCTTATATCAGACGCATCTTTTTCTACTATACACCACCGCAAGCGCGTGGGAACTTATCACATAGACTTAGCGTATTATCTGGATAGAAGGTAAACGCCGTATTTGCACAAGTCGAATGTCCTATTTGACATATGTTAGATCCCTTTTTTAGAATAGTTTTGATTATTTCTTCAAATAGAACTATGTGTATGTCCGGATCATCATTGGCATACCATATATCGAAAAGAGCATCTGTAAACCTCACATATTCTTCCATTGGGTATACGTAGTCCGTTACTTGATTTCCTTTGCTGTCTATTATGGGCTCTTGGGGTAGAAAATCGAAGGTCTTCATCTCATTTTCAATAAAAAAATCAAATAATTTTTGTGCGCCGAAATTTATCGTATTTTTAGTGATCACTGCTAACGCTCCAAAAGGCACATTCTGCTTCTGCAATATACATATTCCTTCCATTGTTTTGGCGTAACTGTTTCCGTATACCGAAATGCGTTGGGAATTATTTAAAACCTCAGGTCCGTCTATGCTAACTCCGATATTTACTTCATTCTTTTTAAAAAAACTAGCCCATTCGTCATCTATCAAAGTGCCATTGGTTTGAATACAATTCCTTATTTTTAGATCGTCGCGTGTCATTTCTTTCTGGCTAGCTATTAGCTTTTTGAAAGCTTCTTTTCCAAATAATAAGGGTTCGCCACCATGCCATATGAAATCCACACTGTGAATGCCCTTAGAGTTAAAAAGCATCTGATATAGAAGGTTAACTTGTGCAGGTTGCATCTTCTCGGGCTTAAGCTCTTGGCGTACTTGTAGTCCAGAAACTCCACAGTATTTGCATGCGTTAGTGCAAGCATTGGTCAGCTTAACAATAACTACGATTCCTGATGATTTCGCCAGCCTAGGCTCGACATTATTTGACAAAGTGCCCTCTCGGTTTCGCAGTAAAGCTCAACCTTTGCCACAATAGGTTCAAATCCTTAAGCTGTTAGAAAGTAAGCTATGACCTCTCCAGTCAGTAGTCAATACCGGAGGCGCCTGCAATAGTGTAGCTACTATTCTACTCCCACCAACCTTTTCATTCCCAACCATTTTACCACAACTATATTTATTGTAGGGTATTATATAAGAGTTTCTGCTGCCTTCGTCAAAAACAAATCCCCACCTGCTGGAGTTAGGCCAGATTTGACGTAATATTCTCTAAGAGAAAACCCCCTTCTTGTCCTTAGGATAAGTGATAACCCCTTAGAGGCTGCAGAATGCCTTCCGAACAAGGTTTTTATTACTTGAATCCACATCATATGCATCAGGTGCATCAGTGCTCGGCAAATACGACCCCAAGGAGTCGGAGAAGAGGACCGCGGATTTCTGGGAGAAGAAGGGGGTCTACAAATTTACAGGGACGAAAAGGAGCGAGGTCTATTCCATAGACACTCCCCCGCCCTACGTGTCGGGAGCGCTCCATGTGGGCCACGTGTTCTCATACACGCAGGCTGACTTCATAGCGCGCTACAAGAGGATGAGGGGCTACAGCGTCTTCTACCCGATGGGCTTCGACAACAACGGCCTGCCCACCGAGCTGAGGGTGGAGAAGGACTTCAACGTCGTCGCATCGCATCTCGGCAGGGAGAAGTTCATAGGCCTAGTGGAGAAGACGGCAGATGGTTACGAGGAGGGATACCGCAAGGCGTGGAAGTCCATCGGCCTGTCGGTGGACTGGTCCCTCCTGTACAGGACCATAGACAAGAACGCGCAGAAGGCGTCGCAGCTGTCGTTCATAGACCTCTACGAGATGGGAAGGGTCTACAGGAAGGAGACGCCGACGATGTGGTGTCCCAAAGAGAAGACCGCCGTCTCGCAGATGGAGCTGAAGGACAAGAAGGTGAAGTCGAAGTTCGTTTACCTGCGCTTCTCGAAGGACGTCGAGATCGCGACCACGAGGCCCGAGCTGCTGCCTGCCTGCGTGGCAATCTTCGTGAATCCCGACGATGGCAAGCACAAGAAGCTCATAGGCAAGTCCGTCAAGGTGCCTCTCTTCGGCAACGAGGTCAAGGTAATAGCAGACAAGAGGGTTGACCCTGCGAAGGGCACCGGAGTCGTTATGTGCTGCACGTTCGGAGACCAGACCGACATAGAGTGGTACAAGGCATACGACCTGGAACTGCGCATCGCAATGGACAAGGAGGGCAGGATGCTTGTCGGGGAATACAAGGGCATGAAGGCGAAGCAGGCCCGCGAGGCGATCATCGAGAAGCTCAGGCAGGGCGGCAACGTCATCAAGGAGGAGGAGATAGAGCACGACGTGAACGCGCACGACAGGTGCGGCACTGAGGTTGAGTTCCTAGTCACTCCGCAGTGGTACGTGCGGATCCTTGATCTGAAAGAGGAGCTGCTCAGGCGCGGCGAGGAGATCGAGTGGCACCCCGACCACATGAGGCACAGATATGCGAACTGGATCACCGGCCTGCAGTGGGACTGGGGAATATCCAGGCAGAGGTTCTTCGGGATCCCGTTTCCGGTTTGGTACTGCGCAAAGTGCGGCGAGATAAAGCTGGCGGAGCGGGAGCAGCTGCCTGTGGACCCGCTCGAGGGCAAGCCGAAGGGCAAGTGCGCTAAGTGCGGCTCTTCAGAGTTCAAGCCCGAGGAGGACATCATGGACACCTGGGCCACGTCATCACTTACCCCACTGATAAACGCGAGGTGGGCCCTTGACGGGAAATACATGAAGACCATATATCCTATGGATCTTCGACCCCAGGGCCACGACATAATCTCCACATGGCTCTTCTCGACCATCGTGAAGTGCCAACTGCACACGGGCAAGCTGCCATGGCGCAGCGTCCTCATAAACGGCCACGGTCTCGACTCGAAGGGAAGGTCGATGCACAAGTCGATTGGCAATGTAGTCGACGCGAACGAGGCGATGGAGAAGTACAGCGCGGACGCGCTCAGGTACTGGGCGGCGTCCTCAACTATTGGCGAGGATTCGTCCTTCCAGGAGAAGAACATGGTGAGCGCGCAGCGGCTGGTGAACAAGCTGTGGAACGTCGCGAGCTTCATTGAGCAGAACTGCAAGACCTTTGATGGCAAGCATGACAGTGTGGTCGACAGATGGATATCCGCCCGAGCCGCGCTAGTGGCAAAATCTGCGACAGACAGCTTAGACAACCTGGATTTTGCATCGGCGAAGAGGGTCGTAGAGGAGTTCTTCTGGTTCTTCGCGGACAACTACCTGGAGTTCGTGAAGTACAGGATCTACGGGAAGGACGACTCTCCAAACCGCGCGCTCGCGGAGACTTATCTCTCAATATTGAAGATGTTCGCGCCGTTCCTGCCGTTCGTCACCGAGGAGATATACCAAAAGGTCTTCAAGGGGAAGCTCGACAGCGCAGCATCGATACACCTATCGGAATGGCCGGTTCCTGACCTGGAAGAAATTGACAAGAAGAGCCTAGAGGAAGGGGACAAGGCGCAGAAGGTCATCGCCTTCGTCAGGAAGTGGAAGCACGACAATTCCATGGCGCTCAATGCAGAACTCCAGGGCCTGACGATAAGCGAGGATCTGGGAGAACTGAAGGAAGACATAAAGGGCGCTATGAACGTAAAAAGGATATCTGAGGGCAAGGGGAGCCTGCAGGTTCCCGAGACCGATATAAAAGTGGAAATGGCGAGATAGCAGGTTTCGCTATCAGATTGCCTGCAGTTCGTACGCCATCTTATGAGCGTAAAGATGCGCCAGGAGCGCGGTCTTGCTTCCGCAGTCGGCATTGCAGAGCCAGCAGACATACTGCCTCTCCTTCACGGCGGCCTTCGTTACCGATTTCTCCTCAATGACGCAGTGCGCTGCCTTTTCCCTTCCCCACATAACACAATCAGCCATATATCCCTTCTTATGTTTTGGCATTATCTTCAGCTCTTCGCCTGCAGGCGTAAACGCAATGTGCCGCTTCCCCAACAATACACCACTCCTAATGATGTTAAATATAAAAGGTGCGCGGAGGGATGGGCTACTTGAGAATCGCTTCTCAAAGGTCCACGCACCTAAAGATTTCCTGTCCTTCAAAGGAGTATTACACTGTCTGCCTATTTAAGAATAGCCTGATTATCTTTGGGAAAGGGTTAACCATACGCTACCAAAATCAGATAACTTGCATATTTGTTTATATTCATTTTGTTATAATTAGTAAGCTATAACAAAAGATTAAAGAATAAGGACTATCAGTATATAACATATGAAAGGAGTGCCGCCGAGAGTGGCGAAGGCGTTCGGAAGGCTCAGGGGGGAGAGCGCCGGCAGGGTGTACCTGAAGCTGATAAACGGCAAGCACTACGTATACAGGGAGTCGGGCACGTGGGACAAGGAGAGGAAGCGGGCGAGAGTGAAATCGGAGTACCTCGGAAGGATACTCGACGATGGCACCTACATAAAGAAGATCTCTTCGTACGGCGACGAGTTCGAGAGGGCGAAAGCGCTAATCCTCGAGCGGGGTGGGAAGGTGGTCTGGCCAGAGAAGATAGGGGAGACTGCGCTCCCGGAGCAGATTAACCTGTCCGCGAGCGGGACGGATGCGAAACTGCTTATGGCGATGAGCATGAACGCCAGGGCCAGCTTCGCCGCGATGGGTAGGCTTGCTGGGCTGAGCCCCTCCGCGGCATACTCTCGCGTCAAGAACCTGGAGAAGCGTTATGGGATAAAGTACACTGCGGAGGTCGACCTGGACAAGCTCGGGTACATAACCTACCTCGTGCTGATAAAATTCCAGAAGGAGGTGCCTGGCCTGGAAAGCCTGAAGGCGGCGATGGCAAAGGATTCCAGGATCCAGCTCGCGTTCCTGACGAAAGGGGAGTATGACCTTATCATCTTTCTGCTCACGGAGAAGGGCGACGAGGGTGGGTTCAACCTGTACAAGACGAGGGAACTGATATTCCCTGATTACGACGCAAGGTGGTACCGCGCTCCTGTATACATCACATATAATTTCATTCCCCTACGGGAGGAGTTTTTCGAGATATTTAAGGAGCGGATATGGAAAAGATCGAAGGAGAACCCGAAGCCGCCGGAAGGCAGCATCTCACACGGAGAATATTGCATCTTGTATGAGCTGGTCAAGAACGGAGTTATAGACTTTAGCGAGATCGACAGGAAATACGGCTTTGACAAGGGGATGGCGCAATACACCTATCACCGGCTTAAGGAGAAACAAATCATAAAAAGGATTACGATTTCTATGACTAACCTCCCTCTGAAGTACTTGGCAGTTCTTTACATGGAGAATACCAACGACAAAAAATGGGAGGAGGCGAAGTCAAAGCTACTGGAGCACATAATCAAGGAAACGGATATGCCAACCGATCACTATGCCCTTGTGGGGGACGCCGGAACGCCGAATGGCTCTATTTTCGTCGTCCCGATATTCAGAGAAGAGGACCTTGGGAAAGCGGAGGAGGATCTAAGGTCCACGATAAGGGATTCCAGAGTCACGACTTCAATAGTTGCCGGAACGGTGGTCAATGCGCCTTGCTTCAGGAAGTTCGATAAGACCTACTCGACGCAACATAAACGGCTTGTCATAAGCCATGGGCATAGCTCCCAATCCAAAATCAGATACGAATAAGACACGAATAAAAAGAATATCTCGCTAAAATGCCACTAATCATGCAGGCATTCAGTTCCCACATCTATCTTGTTCCGTCCATCCAACTCACATAGAAATTTCAACGTACTATTTTAAAAGACTTTCGAAAAGCTCCGCGTGATGAAACTCAGCCGCATCCTGCACGATTTTGGGAACTACTTAGCCTTAAATAAGTAAGCGTTCCATAACCTATAACTCAGTTATAAGTGATCCATTGCCGAGCAAGTACGAGACCGCATCAGACGAGGCAGTTCCCATCGCCAGGTCGATAATCGCCAGGGAGCTGGTGGGGAAGTACAAGCTCAATGAGACCGAGGTTGCGGGCTACCTCGGCGTCGCCCAGGCCGCGATAAGCAAGTACGTGCGGAAGAAGTACTCGCGCAAGCTCAACAAGAGGATAGCAGAGATCGAGGCGCAGATCGAAGCCCACCGCAAGCCGATCGATCTCTACATAGAGAAGATCTCTGAGGGCAAGAAGGAGTACGTGAGCATCTGCATCTGCACCCTCTGCAAGTCGATAAACGGATTCCCGTGCAAGTTCTCCAAGGCGGACGCATATGAGGGGTCGGCGTCCACCACATGAGGGTTCCTGATGTCCAAACGAAGGCAAGACGCGTTCGGAACTGGAGACTACAAGGAGAAGTACGGATTTTCCACGCGCGCCGAATACTTGGAATTCGAGAGGGGCCTGTCCGAGTCCGTCGTTAGGAGAATATCAAAGCTGAAGGGGGAGCCGAAGTGGATGCTGGGCAAGCGGCTGCTCGCCTACAAGGTGTTCGAGAGCAAACCGGTTCCCGAATGGGGCGCCGACCTGAAGGGCCTCAACCTCCATGGCATGCAGTACTACAAGATGCCGAAAGCGGACGAGACCAATGACTGGGACAAAGTCCCCCTTGAGATAAAGAGGACGTTCGAGAGGCTGGGCGTGCCCGAGTCGGAGCGGAGATTCTTCGCCGGATCCGAGGCACAGTTCGACTCAGGCGTCGTATATGCGAGCGCGAACAAGATGCTAAGCGATTTGGGAGTAGTGTTCGTTGATACAGATACCGCGGTAAAGAAATATCCTGACTTAGTGCGGAAATACTTTGGAACTGTCATTCCGCCTACTGACAACAAATTTGCCGCGCTGAACACGGCAGTGTGGTCCGGCGGATCGTTCGTTTTCATACCGAAGGGAGTCAAGGTTCCCATACCTCTCAACGCGTACTTCAGGATAAATGCTGAGCGTTTCGGCCAGTTCGAGAGGACGCTGATAATCGCGGACGAGGGGTCGGAGATTACGTTCGTTGAGGGATGCACTTCCCCCGTATACACGAGCAGTTCGCTGCACGCAGGTGTTGTCGAGTTGATTGCGAACAGGGGTGCGCACATAAGGTATGCGACCGTCCAGAACTGGTCGAAGAACATCTACAACCTCGTTACGCAGCGTGCGCACGTTCACGAGGACGCGCACGTCGAGTGGATTGACGCCAACATAGGCAGCAAGACGAACATCAAGTACCCATCCGTTGTGCTGAAGGGCAGGCGCGCGAAGGGAGAGATACTCTCGGTCGCGCTAGCTGGCGAAGGCCAGGAGCAGGACAATGGCGGCAAAGCCTACCATCTAGCTCCGGGCACGACGTCGCGGATTGTTTCCCGGAGCGTCTCGAAGGGCAGCGGCGTCGCCACGTTCAGGGGCCTGGTGCATGTCGGCGAGGATGCCGCGAACTCAAAGTCGAGCACCGAATGCAGTTCGCTGCTGCTCGACCCTCGCGCGAAGGCAAACACATATCCCTACATCGAGGTGGACAGGGACGATGCGCTCGTCAGCCACGAGGCCAGGGTCGGGAGGATAGGCGACGACGAGCTATTCTACCTGATGTCCAGGGGAATAACTGAGGGCGACGCCACTGCGATGATAATACTGGGCTTCATAAGCGACCTGACGAAGGCGCTGCCGATGGAGTACTCGCTGGAGCTGAAGAGGCTCATAAAGATGGACATGGAGGGCGGAGTGGGATAGGCGGTTGCATGGATCACGAGAGAATGCTTGAATTCGCTGCGCAGGAGCGCTGCAGGATATCCGAGGAGACCGCGGGTCTGTACAAGAGGCACACCCTGCCCGCGGAGGTGCCAAAGGCAGGGAAGCTCGCGGCTTCGGGAATCCTTGAGGGTCTCAGGAAATCGATTGCCGCGGAGTCGCGGCTGCGCTTCGACCTGGTCTACGACGGGACGGAGTTCTCTTGCGGCAGCGACCTTGTCAGGGTCATCAGGAAGGCCCGCAAGCCCGGTGCCGGAAGCGCGATAGTAGTGGAGGTGCCAGAGGATGAAAGGGTCAGGCTCAATTTTCTGATTCTCTGCGGCGTAAGCCTGCCGCTCGAGATTGCCGTGGGCGCCGGACGCGGCTCCACCCTGAGCCTGTTCGAATGGTATGGATCAGCGCCAAGTGCCGCCGGGGCCGTCGCGGCGGTGCGCGCTGTCGATGCAGGCAGGGGCTCGAGCGTCGAGATAAGCGCGCTGCACAACGAGGGGGGAGAAATGTCCGTCGAGTCCACGTGCAGCGTCGTCTCTCACAGCCATGCTCACGCGGTGTTAAACAACGTGCACATCGGCGGGAGCACGACCCGCTCAGTATCAATCGCCGATGCCGAGGGCGAGGGGAGTTCTGTCTCCGTGAACGACATGGTCTTCGGCGCAGCTAGCCAGAAGTTCGATCTCCTCTCCGTCATCTCGAACTCCGCTCCAAGGACCAGGGCGCTCATCCGATCGAGCTGCGTGCTTGCCGGAACATCGTCTTCGATGCTCAAGGGGAACGCCAGGGTCGCGAAGTCCGCAAGGGGCTCGGTCTCGCGCGTCGAGCAGCGGGGCCTGCTCCTTGACCCAGCGTCCCGGGCGCAGCTGCTCCCCGACATGTCCGTGGCCTGCGGAGAGGTGGAATCCGCATCGCACGGCGCCAGCGTCGCGCCGATCGACGACGACGAGCTCTTCTACATGATGTCGAGGGGCGTGGATGCGGCGAAGGCAAGGCAGATGTTCGTCTCCGGCTTCCTTTCCAAAGGCCTCTCCGGCGTGGGAAGCGATACCGTTAAAGAGGTTGCAATTTCAATGATGCTCAACAAGTTCGGCAGCGGAAGGCAGTCCGGATCCCCGAAGATAAGCGCGAGGGACGTCTGGGCCGCGCCAGCGGGTGGATCGCGATGATTCTAGAGATAAGGGACCTGCATGCGGGGGTGGAGGGCCGAGAAGTGATAAAGGGCCTGAGCCTCAAGATACGGAGCGGAGAGTTCCACGTGCTGATGGGCCCGAACGGCTCCGGCAAGACCACGCTGTCCAACGCGATAATGGGCCATCCGCGAGTGAAGATCACAAAAGGCAGGATACTCGTCGACGGGAAGAGCATACTCGGGCTGGCAACCGACGAGCGGGCAAGGCTCGGCTTGTTCCTCGAGTTCCAGAATCCCATCGAGATCGAGGGGCTCGGCCTCATGAATTTCCTGAATAGCGCAAAGGCATCCGTGTCCTCAGGCACGTCTTTCAGGGGACTGATAGAGGAGGCGAGGTCCGCCGCCGCAGGGCTAAACATGAAGGAGGATCTGATGGGCCGGTCGCTCAACTACGGTTTCTCCGGAGGAGAGAAGAAGAAGATGGAGATTCTCCAGATGCTGCTGCTCAGGCCGAAGATTGCGCTGCTGGACGAGCCCGATTCGGGGCTCGACGTCGATGCCGTGAAAGCGGTGGCGGAGAACATAAGCAGGTTCCAGAAGGAGACGGGAGCGGGAATCCTCCTCATAACGCACTATGCGAGGATACTCAACTACCTTAAGCCGAGGTACGTGCACGTGCTTTCCGACGGAAGGATAGTCAAGGAGGGCGGCCCAGCTCTGGCCGCGGAGATAGAGAAGAAAGGATACATGTTCAAGTGATATCATGCCAGGTTTCGGTGCACAGTGATATTATGAATGGTTTCAGCGTAGAGAGGGTTAGGAGGGACTTTCCAATACTAAAGCGGAAGGTGAATGGCAAGAGACTAGTATACTTCGACAACGCTGCCACATCACAGAAGCCGAGGCAGGTCATAGACGCAGTTACAAGCTTCTACGAGACCTACAACGCCAACATACACCGCGGAATGTACAAGATGGCGGAGGAGGCCACCGTCGCCTACACGGACTCGAAAACGCTGGCAGCTAAGATGATAAATGCGGGCTCGTACAGGAGCATAATCTACCTGAGAAACACGACCGAGGCGATAAACCTCGTGGCCAGGACCTGGGCCGAGGAGAACATATCCAAAGGCGACCGCATACTCCTCACCGAGATGGAGCACCACAGCAACATAGTTCCGTGGCAGATGCTCGCTAAGAGGAAGGGCGCGGTCATCGACTACGCGAAGCTCGAGGACGAAAAGTTCGTCGACATGGAGGACTACGGAAGGAAGCTAGAGCGCAAGCCGAAGCTGGTCTCGTTCTCGCACGTCTCGAACGTGCTGGGCACGATAAACGATGCGAAGAAGATGACCGACATGGCGCACAAGGCCGGCGCAATCGTCATGGCGGACGCGGCGCAGTCGGTGCCGCACATGCCTGTCGACGTAAAGTCTATCGGCTGCGACTTCATGGCCTTCTCCAGCCACAAGATGCTCGGTCCGTCGGGCGTCGGCGTTCTTTATGGGAGGGAGGAGCTTCTTGACGCGATGCCGCCGTTCCTCGGAGGAGGCGACATGATAAAAAGCGTGACCTTCAGGGGAGCGGAGTGGAACGAGCTCCCGTGGAAGTTCGAGGCCGGGACGCAGAACATAGAGGGAGCGATAGGTTTCGGAGCCGCTGTGAAATATCTCACAAAACTAGGGATGGCTAGCGTGAGGCGCCACGAGATCGAGCTGACGCGCTACGCGCTCGGCGAGCTCTCCAAAGTAGATGGCGTTGAGATATACGGCCCTAGCGCGAACGAGATCGATAGGAAGTCGGGGGTAATTGCTTTCAGCGTGAAGAGCGCGCCGTCCCACGACGTCGCGACGATATTCGACAGCGAGGGCATAGCCATAAGGGCGGGCCACCACTGCGCGATGCCCCTGGTGAAGAGCGTGCTGCACCGCGAGGGAGTGCCGCGGATGAGCTTCTACATCTACAACACCGAGGGCGAGGTCGACAAGGCAGTCGGAGCGATAGCCAAGGTAAGGAAAGTTCTTCGCATAAGCTGATGCATCATCGCGCTCTGAAGCGCATCGATACGATGTCCTCGAAGAAGATGTGCTTCTTGCATTCATCGATGAATTCGAATCCGTCACGCTTTGCCGTCTCTTTTATCTTTCCCAGGTCCGCGAAAGAGCTCGAAACTATTAGCATTTCGCCTCCTTTTGCCGTTCGCGGGGCCGCCTGATTGATGAAGTCCAGCGCTGTTTTGACTCCGCCCTCTCCGCCGTCCCACGCAGTTTCGGGAGAGCGCAGCTTGGGGGCCAAGTGCTCGCGCGGAAGATACGGAGTGTTGAAGACGAGAATGTCAAACTTCCTCGCTTTTGGCACATCTGAGAAAAGATCCGTGCGGATGAACGCGCACTTGGCGCGAAGCCGCGACTGGTTGAGCAGGAAGTTCTTTTGCGCTACCGCGACCGCCGCGTCGCTTATGTCGCATAGGAACACCTCACTGACCTTCTCGGATTTTGCTGCGATGAGCCCGAGAATGCCTGTGCCGCATCCCATGTCGATGACTGCGAGCGAGGAGTCCTTGCGCTCTCGCAGCACGTCCTCCAGCTGCTCCGCGCAAAGGATGGTATCCTCCCCAGGCCCGTAGACACTGGGTACGGTCTCTATCTCCATTTCCTGCGCGTCAGGCAAGCGATTACCTGTTCTTTTGATTCAAAAGAACTTGGATGAGTTCATCTGATCGCGAGTCCAGACTGATATTTCCGTCCATACTCTCATCAATCCCGCGCGTTATGTACCCTTTGAAAGTAAAGTTCTCATTCTTTAGGGTGCTTACGTACTCATAAGGCATTGCAACTGATCCTATTTCTGGAACTTCTTTGACTATTACCGTATTCGATTCTGCGCCGATGCTCACGTAGTCAAAGAGATTCTGCAGCTCGGCATCCCTCTTAGCCTTTAAGTTTTCTGCTCCGTTGCTCGATTCCAGCTTCTCATACCTCCTTAAAAAGACAGGAGGCTTGGCATTCTCGTCGTATGTGGCGAAGATGCCTTTATATCCCATGTTCTTCAGCAGCCTGTTGTATATCCCATCAACAACCGCCGTCATGTTTACGCGATTTCCTTTCACATCCTTAATGTAATTCTGCACCGCAATCTTGACTTCAACGATTTTCGATGGAGAATTGGACTGGCTCGACTCCTTCTTTTCAAAGAATTGCAGCAGATTGCGGTCCCTTCCGGAATACAGCTCTATCAGCGGGTCGCGGTTCATGAGGTGCGCGGATCTGCCCCTTAAGTTCGCCATCAGCTCGCCGTCGAACTTGCGCGCCAGATGCGTAAGCGCAACGCGCCTGAATCCATTCTCGACTAGCTCCGCCTTGAATGCCACGCTCTCGCCCTGCCCCTCGATCCCTCCTACCTCGAAGAGAACGCCCCTGACTAATTCGCCACCGCTTAAGCACATAGGCACAGCGCCTATCACATCGTAATCCTTCCTATGCACCGTTGTCGGCTGGTGCGTTATGCTACTCGCCGCCATATGACTACCCCCAGACAAATTGCGACGCTCAGGTATATATCTACTCTTTCCGCTTTCTGAGAACGTTATATAAGCTTTGAATCGGAAAGCAGATTGATTTCGATGCTCTTCGAAGAGGTAGCGAAGTGCTATGGCCGCCTTGAGAGGATCTCCTCGCGGCTGGAGATGATAGACGTCCTCACCGAGATGCTGAAGAAGGCGCGCAAGGATGAGATAAGGAGCATAATCTACCTTACGCAGGGCGTCCTCGCCCCTCCTTTCTCTGGGGTCAAGATCGGCATGGCCGAGAAGCTTGCCGAGGAGGCGATAGCGCTCTCCACGGGCGCAGACAAGCGCAGGATTGAGGAGAGCTTCAGGAAGACCGGAGACCTCGGGCTCACCGCCGAGCAGATGGTTGGGGCAAAGAAGCAGGGCAGGATGTCAGGCAAGAAGTTCGAGGTCAACGAGGTCTTCGGGATGCTGCGGAAGATAGCCACAACCGGAGGCGAGGGCAGCAAGGACCTCAAGATAAGGATGTTGGCATCGCTCATCGGCGCCAGCACGCCCGAAGAGGCGAAGTACCTGGTCAGGTTCGCGCTGGGCGAACTCAGACTCGGAGTCGGCGACGCCACTGTCCTTGAAGCGCTTTCCAAGATGGAGACCGGAGACAGGAAATTCAAGGACGAGCTCGAGACCGCGTACAATATCTGCAGCGACCTGGGCACCGTCGGAGAGGTCCTAGCGAGGCAGGGCAAGAAGGGCATACTCGACTTCAGGGTCGAGCTGTTCAAGCCGATAAGGCCGGCGCTGGCCGAGCGGTTGCCCACAGCGGAGGACATACTAGAGCGGATGCGCGGCAGGTGCGCAGTGGAGAGCAAGTACGACGGACTGAGGGCGCAGGTTCACATCGATAGGAGAAACAGGAAGGTCGAGATATACTCGAGGAGGCTAGACAGGCTCACCGACATGTTCCCTGAGATTACGGCGGCGGCTCTGAAGGAGGTCGACGCAAAGGAAGCGATACTCGAGGGCGAGGCCATAGCCTACGACGAGACCACGAACCAGTTCTACGCGTTCCAGGAGACCATACAGAGGAGGAGGAAGCACGGGATCGCGGAGAAAAGCCAGCAGCTCCCGCTCCGCCTGTTCTCCTTCGACCTGCTCTACCTCAACGGCGAGAGCTACCTCTCGAAGCCGTACTCGGAAAGGAGGGAGAAGCTCGAGAAGATAGTAAAGGGCGACGGCGTGATACGCCTGTCGGACAGGATTGTCACCTCGAAGCCCAAGGACATAGAATCCTATTTCGACAGGGCCATCGAGGACGGCCTCGAGGGCATCGTGGCGAAGGACCTCGACGCACCGTACATCGCGGGTGCGAGGAAGTTCAGCTGGATAAAGATGAAGAGGAGCTACAAGGGCGAGCTCTCGGACACCCTCGACCTTGTCGTCGTCGGATTCTACGCGGGCAAGGGCTCGCGGACCGAGTTCGGGTTCGGCGGGATGCTGGCCGCGGTCTACAACGAGAAGCAGGACGTGTTCGAGACAATATCGAAGATAGGCACCGGCTTCACCGAGGAGGAGATGAGAACCTTCAAGAAGCTCCTCGAGAAGATAAGGGTCGCGAAGAAGCCCGCGAGGGTGGTCGCTGTCATCGAGCCCGACTTCTGGGTAGAGCCTAGGTACGTCGTAACCGTGAGGGCGGACGAGATAACGAAATCCCCAACGCATACCGCGGGCAGACAGAAGGAAGGGGATGTCGAAGTGGGCTACGCACTGCGCTTCCCGAGGATAGTGAGCGACGGAATCCGCAAGGACAAGGGCCCCGAGGAGGCGACGACGACAAAGGAGGTCGTGGAGATGTTCAAGCAGCAGAGGAAGACGAAAGTCGAGGATGTTTCCTGAGTGTCGAGGGGATTCGGGTCAAAAACCAGCAAAAATCTCCCCTAGACGGTCATGCAATAGCCTATACCGAGGTAAAATGCCTGTATTCCGGTAATACTTCCTGTATCGATGTTCTGGACCTTCCACTTACGCAAAATTCTGCACAAGGTATTTAAGCTTTTTCAAATCAGCCATAATCAGGCGATCAGGTTGATACCATGGTAGGATACGAGAGCGACATTTTGGGAGCTGGCAGCGAGCAGAACGTACAGAGCAGCGCACAGATAAAAATTGTGACGCTTGGAGTAGGAGGCGGAGGAAACAACACCGTTAACCGACTGTTGAAGGTAGGAGTGAGGGGAACCGAGCTAGTGGCCGTCAACACGGACGTGCAGCACTTCAAGATAATCGACGACAGGATAAAGAAGATACTCATCGGAAAGTCCATAACCCGCGGACTCGGAGCCGGAGGGGCCCCTGACATAGGAGCCAAGGCTGCCGAAGTCGACAGGCACGAGCTCGAGCAGGTTCTCTCGGGCGCGCAGCTGGTCTTCCTGTGCGCAGGAATGGGAGGCGGCACCGGAACCGGAGCCCTTCCCGTAATCGCGCAGATAGCGAAGGAGCAGGGAGCGATAGTGGTCTCGATGGTCACCATTCCTTTCGACCTGGAGAGGGTCAGGAAGGTCAAGGCCGCGGAGGGAATCCAGAAGCTGAGGCAGCACTCAGACAGCGTCATCATCGTGGACAACAACCGCTTGGTCAAGCTGGTGCCTAACCTGCCTATGAACGAGGCGTTCGCGGTAGCGGACGACGTCCTGGCGAAGGCCATCGGCGGACTTGTCTGGACCATAACCCAGCCGAGCCTGATCAACATCGACTTCGCGGACGTGAGGGCGATCATGGGCAACGGAGGGGTCGGCTTCATATCCGTCGGAACCGGAAAGGGCAACGACAAGGTCACGAGCGCTGCGGAATCCGTGCTCAAGAACAAGCTGCTTGACGTGACGTTCGAGAACGCCACCGGCGCGCTGATACACATATCCGGCGCATCGGACCTGACGCTCGGAGACGCCATAAGGGCGGGAGAGGTCATAACCGAGCAGATGGACCCGAAGGCGAACGTGAAGTGGGGCGCGAGGATAATCCCTGGCTTCGAGGGCCAGATCGAGATCGTCGCCATAGTCACGGGCGTCAAGGGAGCCAGCGTGCTGGGAGCCTACGAGGAGAAGGAGAAATCAGCTTCCTTCACCGGGCTGGATGCGCTATAGTGGGTGATCCTGTGACATTCGACTACGACGCGTTCGCGCCAAAGGTAGCTGTTGTAGGCTGCGGAGGCCAGGGCAGCAACCTGGTCAACCGGCTCTTCGTGAACGGCATACAGAGCGCCACGACCATAGCGATAAACACGGACCTGCCGCACCTGAACATGATAAAGGCGCACAGGAAGGTGCTCATTGGCCGCGAGATAACGAACGGCATGGGCTCAGGAGGCTACCCAATGGTGGCCGCCAAGTGCGCCGAGTGCAGCAAGGCAGATATCGAGAAGGTGCTCTCCGGCTTCGACCTGGTCTTCATAGCTGCAGGCATGGGAGGAGGGACCGGAACAGGATCCGCTCCGGTCGTTGCGAAGGTAGCGAAGGAGCAGGGCGCAACCGTCATAGCCGCTGTCACGTACCCGTTCTCGCTGGAGAGGAGCCGTGCGCAAACTGCGCAATGGGGAATCAACCAGCTTAGCAAGGAGGCGGACTGCGTAATAGTAATAGAGAACGATAAGCTGCTCTCGTATGTGCCTAACCTGCCGATGGAGAAGGCGTTCGAGCTCTGCGACAACGTGACCGGAAACGCGGTCAAGGGCATAGCCGACTCGATAACGCTGCCCAGCTTGATCAACCTGGACTTCGCAGACCTCAGCGCGATAGTCAAGGACACGGGCACTGCCGTGATAAACGTCGGGACGGCGAGCGGCCCGGACAGGGTCAAGCAAGTGATAAACTCCACGCTGGCCCATCCGCTGCTTACTGTAGACTACGAAGGCGCAAAGGGCGCACTAGTGCACGTCTCCGGAGGCATGGACCTCAGCATAGAGGATGCCACGAAGATAGGCGCGGGAGTCACTGACGGCCTGGCGACGGATGCCAACGTCATATTCGGAGCGAGGCTCATCCCCGAGATGAGGGACCAGATCCGCGTGATGACCGTTGTAACCGGCGTCAAGGCCAAGTTCGGGGAGAGGAGGAAGCCCCAGGCCGAGGTCGAAGCGCTCCGCGTAGAGGCCATGGGCAGGATCTTCTGAACCTGTCCGAAAGCCCGAGCAAGCCCCTTACGGTCCGAAGGCAGCTGCGCGCGCCTCCGCGCAGCATATTCGCCCCTGATCCTGGGTTCGTCTCGCGGCGCGGCAAGTATTTAAACTTTGATTGCGTTTAATCTTAACTATTTTCGTTGTGATCAATTGGCAGATGATGGTAGCTTCACTCGCAAGTCGGTAAAGGAGATAAAGACCGGCAGCTTCATAATGATCGACGGTGTGGCCGTCAGGGTGGTCGACGTAGAGACCTCGTCCCCTGGCAAGCACGGCTCCGCCAAGATGAGGATAACAGGCATAGGCATATTCGACGGGCAGAAGAAGACGCTCCTCAGCCCGGCGCACGGGGACGTCGAGGTGCCCGAGATAAAGAAGAGGAGGGCGCAGGTCGTTTCCGTGACCGGGAACGTGGTGCAGCTAATGGACATGGAGACCTACGACGTGTTCGACGCCGCGCTTCCCGATGATCTGAAGGAGACGCTGAAATCAGGCAACGAGGTCGAGACGATGGAGGCGCTCGGCAAGAGGATAATAATAAGGATAACCGGAGGCGCTTAGATGGATATCGAGATGAAGAAGGACGTGAACAACAAGCTGCTGAACAGGAGGGAGATGCTTCTCAGCGTCTCCTATGACGGGAGCACCCCCTCGAGGGATGAGATAAAGACCGATGTCGCGAGGAAGTTCAACCTTAAGAAGGAGAACATGGTCGTCGTGAGCATAGGCCAGATATACGGCTCCAGGGGCAGCGAGGTCGTGATCCACGAGTACGCCGACGCGAAGGCGATGGCGATCGCGCAGAAGCACATCCTTGAGAGGCCGAAGAAGAAGGGCGGGAGCGCCCCGAAGGCCGACGCGTCTGCGAAGGAATAGCATATTTGGTGTTTTATTGGCGGGAGACAAGAAGGAAAAGCCTGCGAAGAAGAAGAACGTGAAGGAGTACAAGCCTGCGGCTAAGCTCTGCCCCAAGTGCGGATCACGGATGGGTGACCACAAGGACAGGTACGCGTGCGGGAAGTGTGGGTACACCGAATGGAAGGCCAAGGCGTGAAACGCAGGTCGATCCCATTGAGAAAGCGAGCGGAAGCCCCCGGCGTGCGCATTCGCCGCGCCATGTACTTCGTTCTCATCCTTATCGCTGCGATGTCCGCGCTGGTCGCGGTGCCGCTCGCGCTGTATGACCTGGGATGGCTGGGCTATAACTCGTTCGTGTTCGTGTCCGACGCGGCGGTGTCGCTCTCGTTCCTGGCATCGACGCTGCTGTACCTGCGCTTCGTGGACCGCAGCAGGAAGGGCATCGCGGAGCGCCTGGGCCTCGGAAGGGACGGCCTGTCGCTGCGCAACGTCCTGCTTGGGCTGATGATATTCTCGATAATCCTGACGCTCGAGCTAATCACCGGGCTGGTGAGCCAGGTGACCGGCGTACAGATAAGCACCAACGTGGACGTGCTCCTGGCTTCCGCGCCGCTGTGGTTCTACGCGTTCTCGTGCATAGTTGCGCCGCTGTGCGAGGAAGTGCTCTTCAGGGGCCTGATGGTGCCCAGGCTCGGCATCGTGGTCAGCGCCCTCGTCTTCGCCGCGCTGCACGCGAGCTACGATTCGACGTTCGCCATAGAGGTCATCGCGGCCCTGATATTCGCGCTGATCGCGGGCTATGTGTTCAGGAAGACGAAGTCGCTGTACCCGTCGCTCGTCGCTCACATCCTGGTCAACACGCTGACGATAGTCGTCACCTTCATCCCAGGTATCTGAAATGGCGCCTCGAGTGCGCTTCAAGTCGGTTCTTACTCGAACGGATTCCTTATGCGGATTCCCGGAATCCTGGCAAAGCCCTTCTCGTCTTCCGTTACTATCTCGGTAACGCCGTTCTCCTTCATTGTCTCTGCAATAAGGGCGTCAAGGAAAGGCGCATTAAGCAATTCCGAACTGTTAAGCGCCCTGTCCACCGTGTCATGGGTGTAGTCTATCTTGCGCCAGCTATCGGACACGGCCAGCGATTTCACTATGATTCTTGCCTTATCATCAGGAACGCCCAGCTTTCGCGTCAATGCGTTGAAAAGTTCGACAAGTACTTGATTTGACACCACTCCCCGTATCCCTCCCCTGAATGCCTGCTCCACCATCGCCTGGCACGCCTTCCGCTTCACTGGCTCAGATGAGTCATACGCGTAGCACAGCACGCAGGTATCGAAGAATAGCTCACCTCTCATTCAGTTCGCCCCTCTCGAACCTCCACTTCTTCATCATTATGCCCTTCTGCAGAAGCATCAGCGACTCTGCCTCGATGTCGGCATTCCTGCTTTTCACCCATTCCTTCATGGCTTCCGTGAGCGCCCTCCCAAGGTAGCCCTTCCTAATCCCATACCTCTGGCTGGCCCGCTTCCTGAACTCGTGCTCGACCTCCTCCTCTACGTTAACCGTGATGGTCTTTGACATAGCATCAATACATTTAGATTAATATAAATATTTAAATGTTTCATTTTTGCGCATATATCTTTCCCATTGGCGCGGCATCCTGTCGCGTGTTGCGCATAAATTTTTCCATGCCCGCCCTTTCCTCAAAGCATCCGTTTAAATCTGCCTGCAGCATAATGTAATAGCGTCTGCGCCATGGGTGCGTTTAATGAAGGTAAAAGTGATAACGGTAGAGCCGAAGTACCAGGTCAACCTCGGCTACATCGCCAGGACCGCGGCCAACTTCGGCGTGGACCGGCTCTACTTCGTGAGCCCGAGGGCCAGGCTCGACGGCAAGACCGCGCTCATGTACGCGAAGCATGCCCGGCCCCTGCTCGAGAAGGCAACTGTCTACAGGAGCTTCGGGGACGCGGTGCGCGACTGCGACTTCGTCGTCGCGACCAGCGGCATATGGAGGAAGGGCAGGTCCGGCTCCGGAAAGGTCTGCCTCGCGGAGGACGCGATCGACCGGGTCTCCGCGCTCGGCAAGAAGAGCGTGGTGGGCATGGTCATCGGCAGGGACGACATAGGCCTGAAGAGGGAGGAGATAGAGAAGTGCGACCTCCTCGCCTACATCGCCACCGATCCTGAGTACCCTGTGCTCAACATATCCCACGCCTTGGCCGTGATGCTCTACCTCCTGAAAAGGAAGGGCTTGAGCGTCCGCTACAGGGGGATTTCTGCTGAAGAAGGGGTCCTTGACAAGCGGGAGCTGGCGATGCTTTTCAAGGTGTTCGACGGCCTGGTGGCCGGGAAGAGGATAAGGGACAGGAGTTCAGTGTCCAACGCGTTCAGGAGGATGGTGCGCGCAGCGCAGCCCACAAAGAGCGAGCTGCACTCGCTGATAACGGCGCTTAAGTAGAGCGGCCTTTACCTTGTTGCTGCCTTCTTCCTCTTTATTATCTTGACCTTCGCGGGAGTAATGAGCACTCTCGTGTCGTCAATCTGCGCTATGTCGCCGTTTATCTTGGAGGCGTAGGTCTTCAGCCTGGCTATGACGTTGTTCCTCGTCGTAGGCCTCTTGGCCAGCTCCTCTATGCTGAGCAGGATTATGTTCTTCTTGGAGAGCTCCTCCTCGATCAGCTTGACGTCGTCCTCGCTCGATATCGAAACGGGCTTGACGTACATGTCCGCGGGCTCGTGCATAATGTCGACGTCCGCCATCTCCGCCGAATTCATGTATTCCTCGATGCTCATCTCCTTAGCAGAGGAAACCCCAAACGCATGACCTAGTCTATCAAAAACTCCCATTTTTTCACCGTCGTTACCGTGAATATCCTTTCAATAAACATCTTTTTAATACTTTCTTCTTACGTCAGCAACCGGAAGTACTATCCTCTCCACAAAAGTGCGGCGCGGAATCGGCCCGCGCCGCGCCCGGAAACCATTCACGCGGTCCCGGGAGGCACCTGGGACAGTATCCTCCCGGCGATCTCCTTGCCGAACATCGAGACGACCTTCGCCCTCGCCTCCTCCGACCTCAGGTCCGATACGCGCCTTATCCCGTTGTCGTACATGAGCCTCGCCCTGACCCTTCCCACCTGCTCCAGCCTGACGAGGTCTAGCAGCTCCCTCCTTATGCCGTACTTCGCCCTCATCCTTATCTCAAGCAGCCTCATGACGTTCATCCTGAGCAGCTTCGCCAGCTCCGTGCTCGCGTACAGCAGCCAGTCCGAGTTGTTCAGCTTGGCGAAGAGCGAGCCGGGCGTGGTGTTGTATCTCTTGACCACGTCGCGCTCCCCTATCTCGCCTATCCAGTCCCGGAGCATGAGCGCCGTGCTCAGCGGCTTGACCGGGTCGTAGTATGAGAAACTGCCGGATTCGGGGTTCGCGCCGGTGCCCTCGGTCAGGCGGGCGTAGGAGGTCAGAAACAGGTCGTTGGCCTCGTCCGTGGCCTTCACGAACGGCTTCATCTCCTGCGTGTTGCATATCATGAAAAGGTAGGAGACGTCGTCCGTCACCTTAGGCAGGGTGTCGACTATCCACTTCGCGGAGAGCGGATCTATGTAGAGCTCGCTGACGCGTGCGCCCAGCCGCGTAGGCTCGTAGAAGCTGCCCCTCCTCTCGACGAACTTCCAGGACTCCAGCTCCGCCAGCACGTCGCCCACCAGCATCGCCATCTCGCGCGTGTCCGCGAACTGCTGGCCGTACAGCGTCCCGTTCATGAAGTCGAGTATGCTCTCCCTGCTCCTGAGCATCCTCGTCGCGACGAACGCGAGTATGTGCGTCCTGAGGATGGGGAGCACGCCGAGCTTCGACGATATGGGATCCAGCTCGCCCGCGATGTACCGTGCGTAGAGGTCCATTATCTCGCTCTTCGTCTTGGCGATCAGCAGCGCCCTTCCCTCGGTATCGTACTTCGGCCGTCCGGCCCTGCCGAACAGCTGCGTCACCTCGTTCACGCTGAGCTTCTCTGAGCCGCGGGAGTCGCTGTACCTGCTGGTGTCGCGCACCAGGACCGTGTGCGCGGGGGTGTTCACGCCCAATCCAAGCGTCGTGGTGGCGCAGATTACCTTCAGCGTTCCTTCCCTGAACGCGCGCTCTACCAGGTGCCTCTGCTCGTTCACGAGCCCGCTGTGGTGGAACGCGGCGCCCTTCTCGATGACCCTGGCGAGCCGCTCGCACTGCAGGGTGGGCTTTCCGAGCGCGTGCAGCGCCTCGTAGCTGAGTTTGGCCAGCTTCTCCTTCTCCTCCTTTGTGAGCAGGTCGTTGACCGCCTGGCCTATGCGCTCAGAGCTCGCCTCGGCGTTCTTCTTGGTGCTCAGGAACACCAGCGCCTGCTTCTTCCTGTGCAGGGTGTCCTGGATGACCCTCACCTCCGGGACGGTGCTGCTCCCTGCGAGCTCCTCATCGGCCCCCTGGTAGTACGCGGTGCCATTGAGCACGACCCCCCTCTCCAGCCGCACCGGCCTGTAGTCGCTCTCCACGAGCTCCGCGCCGAGCCACTCGGCTATGTCTCCCGCGTTACCGATTGTCGCGCTGAGCGCCACTATCTGCGCGCGGCTGCAGATCCTCCGCAGCTTGGTTATCAGCACCTCGAGCGTAGGGCCCCTCCCGGCGTCGTCGAGCATGTGTATCTCGTCGAACACGATGCAGCCTATCTCGTCCAGCCATGATAGGCCGTGCCTTATGAGGCTGTCGAGCTTCTCAGTAGAGGCGAACACTATGTCGTAGTCGGACAGCCAGCGGTCGAGCGCGTCGAGGTCGCCTATCGACATTGCGACCTTCAGGAAGGGATAAGCGGACTTGAATTCCTCGTACTTCTCGCTAACAAGCGCGCGCATTGGCGCGACGTATATCGCCTTCTTCCTGGAGTGCGAGACGCATTTTATGACCGCCATCTCGGCTATGAAGGTCTTGCCGCTGGCTGTGGGAGACGCGATTACCATGTTGGACCCGTCGAGCAGGCCCTTGCGCACGGCCGACTCCTGCGGTGGGGTTAGGCTCTTGACTCCGCGGGATGCGGCCGACTCCAGCACCTCCTTTGGGAGCTTAAATCCTATCTCTGAAAGAAGCATCGCCATATGCGGTAATTGGCGAAGAAATCTTATATAGCCGAGGCCGCCGCGCTTCGGATACTCCCGAAAACCCTCATTTCTTGAATAGCGACTCCAGGTCAGTCGCCCGGGTCACCTTGTTCTTGAACGCCTCCAGGTCGTCGTCGGTCAGTTTTTGGTACAGCAGGGAAGGCTTTCCTATGGTGTGGATCTTCTCCTCCATCAGGTCAGCCGCGCAGTCCCAGCTGCCCGGCGCGTCAGCGGAGCCCGGAAGGTTCAGCTGCTTCCACGTCCTTGCCGCAGATTTCGGGAGGAAGGGCGAGGATATCGTCGCAAGCCCCTTGCAGAATGAGACGCAAACGAACAGGACGTTCCTGGTCCTTTCCACATCCTCCTTCACCAGGACCCACGGCTTGCTCTCGTCGAAGTACCGGTTCCCGTCGCTGGACAGGAGAAGGAACTCGTTGAACGCCCCTCGGATCTCGGCCGCCTCTATGAGTTTTCCGATCCTTTCTCCCCTTTCCTTCAGGCTCAGCATAAGCTTTTTGTCGAGATCCGATAGCTTCTTCGGCTTCGAAACGGTCTTGTCGAGCTTGTTGTATACGAAAGTTACGGTCCTGTTGATGAGGTTTCCGAAATTGCCCAGCAGGTCCGAGTTGATGGTCTGCTGGAACGCGCCCCACTTGAACTCGGTATCCCCGACTTCGGGGATCAGGCTGATCAGCGCGCCGCGGATCGTATCGGAGTCGATTCCAGCCTCAGGCAGGTTCTGGCAGAAGACGCCCCAGTTCTTGCTTTTCGAGAACTTCCGCCCTTCGTAATTGAGATACTGAAGCCCAACGACGTTGCTCGGCAGGTTGTAATCGCCTTTCGCAATCAGCATGCCGGGCCAGAAGATGGTGTGGAAGGGTATGTTGTCCTTGCCTAGGAAGTTGAATATCCTGCCCCTGTCCGACTGCCAGAAATCCTTCCAGTCATCTGGGCGCGCTTCCCTGGTGAACGAGACGTAGCCTATTGGGGCGTCGAACCAGACGTAGAATACCTTGTTCTCGAAACCTGGAAGCGGCACCTTTATCCCGTTCTCTATGTCCCGCGTGATGCACCGCTCCCTGATGCCTTCGTTCATCCATCCCATAGCGAGCTTCGAGACCTGCTCCCTCCACTGGGTCTGGCCCTCTATCCAGCTTCTTATCTCGGGGGCCAGCTCGTCCGCCTTGAAGAAGAGGTTAAGGGAGTCCCTGACTTCGAGTGCGGATCCGGTTATGGCCGATTTCGGGTCTATCAGTTCCGTGGCCTCGAACAGGGATGCGCACCTCTCGCACTGGTCGCCGCTCGCTTCCGTGTATCCGCATTTTGGGCACGTGCCCACCACATACCTGTCCGGCAGGAACATCTTCTCTTTCGGGGAGTAGAGCACCTTGATCGTCTTTTCGGATATGAATCCCTTCGCATTCAGGTCCTTAAAGAATTCCTTTGTCGTTTTGGTGTGGATCGGGTTTGTCGTCCTTGAGAAGTTATCGTACGATATGTCGAGCCAGGCATACATCCGCTTGTGCTGGTCGTGCAGTACCGAGCAGAACCTGTCCAGCGGTATGTTTAGCTTCGCCGCGGCTATCTCGCTCGCGGATCCGTGCTCGTCCGTCCCGCCCACGAACAGCGTCTCGTATCCCTTCGTCCTGCAGTATCTCGCGAATACGTCCGCAGGCAGGTGGGATCCTACGATGTGGCCGAGATGCGGTACGCTATTCACATAAGGCAGGGCAGATGTCACTAGCACCTTGCTATCCGGCGGAATGGCATGTTCTTTGACCCTATCTTTTACAGTCATTCAATTCAATAGCTATCTTACAATCAGAGCTATAAATACGTTGGAGAGGCGTCACCTCCGCATGGCGCCCTTGGCAATGGGCATCATCACAAGGAGATTTTCCTCGTCTGCCCTGATACTTGCCTGGCCCATTTTCCAATTTCCACGATGTCCTTCTGGGCTATGCCGCATTTCTTAAGTTGACCTAAGCGCGACTCGCTGTCAGTGAAGCTTCTGAGCATTTCAGCTTCATCAGCGAGGCAGGGAATACCAGAAAGGTATTCGATGGCCCCTGCGGTCGTAGTCATATGTGTCGCACCCGCCGTCCTGCGCAGATCCTTGAGGCAGAGAGATTCGAGATATCCACCCATCCCAGTATCCCTGCTCTCGATCTGGATTGGGTCCATAATCCCACCCTTCGGATTGTAGTTGAGCGAATAAGCGATATTCTTTCCCTCTGCAGCAACGACCTTGAAGCTGATCATTCCAAGCCGAACTAGCGGTTTTGCACTGCCTTCCGAATGCGTATAGGTGCAGCGCGCATACTCGCTGCGGAGTGCATCGCGCGCTTTTGGGAGGAATGTCCTTATAGATAGTGAGAAGGAAAGCCTTCCCTGGAGCGCCTTCAGGGCCTTGTGATTTCCTTCGCAGGATATGTAAAACTCATATTCGTACAGACCCTGCCTGTGGTTGTTGTAGATTCCATACACTCGCAAGTGCTCGTCCGTTCTTATTTCGGATGCGCTTCGTGTGCCGTCCGTACGCAGAGCAGTTTTTCCAGTCACAAGTAGAATCCGTTCCCTCTATTTTTAAGTATTTGTCTGAAATCGAGCTAAGGAGAAGCGAGGTTATTTCTATGGACTTGACGGGATTCGAACCCGTAACCTCCTCGTTGCAAACGAGACGCGCTACCGTTGCGCTACAAGCCCCTGGAGATAGTTTGTCGTAACGGTTTATAACGCTTTTTCCCGCATTCCGCTCCCGCATACTCTGACGATGCCATACCTTTAAATAGTTTTTCCATATAAGGTAAATGCGATTCGACAGCCAAGGTTGATTGCGATGGCAAAGAAAGAAGAAGACGCGGACGACAACGAGGAAAACGACGACGAGGATACCGAAGGCTTCGACGACTTCGACGAGGAAGATGATGACGTCGAAGGCGACGATTCCGAGTTCTAATTCTGTCCATATCCTACTGAGAAAGTGCGTAGCATCTGTCCGCTAATTCTAAACAAGCAGTAGTCTGCCGAGTCGCGGCAAGGGTGCTTCTGCACCAGAGATGCTACACTCCTTCTACATTGTTTGGTCTTGCGGTTTCTTCTTCAACAGTCTGGTTCGGCTTAGGCTCATCCATGGATTCAAGGTCCCTTCTTAATCTCCTGTACCTGTCCAGGTCTTCCATGTGCGCAATAATTATTTCGTACAATTCGGCTTTGTTAAAGCCATAGTGCTCTGCAACTGCGGTTATCGCATCTGAAAACGCATTCCTTATTGGTTCTTCCGCATCTGATATGCGCCTGTTGAGATACTGGCGAACCACTTCCATGTGCTCTTCGCTTATGTCCTTCTGAATGACCCTCTTCCCAAGAAACTTGGCCCTCACGGCTATGGCTTCATTGATATCCTCCAGCTGTTTATTCATCTTTCTTGCATCTCCCAAGCTAATGCGAAATTCTTTCTTCAGCACTCGCGCGGCGCCGAAAACCATGAGCGTGGTTGCGTTTACCTTTCTTATCTGCGCAGAGTCCTGCATATTATTGATATCGTTAATGAGCGCGTCGACCCGCAGTTTGAAGTGCTTTACGTATTCGCTAGTCTCCATTTCAGTGGCCAGACCCGCAGCTACCTTTTCCTCTACCGCTCCGGCCTTCTTTTCCTTGTCGGCATCCTTGACCAATTGTTCCTGCGCCGCATCCATGGCGTTCTTGATGCTCGCTCTTTCGTCCTCCGCCTGCTCCAGGTTCCGGTTTCTTAGGAAGGTTACCGCTTCACTCACAGATTTGGAATTCATTACCTTTCTCGCCTCTCCGTATGTTTCGGCCAATAAGGCGTGCTTTTCCCTTTCCTCAATTATCCCTAGCACGCCTCCTTTTTTCATCACCTTGTCCATTGCCTTGAATATATTATTGAAAGCAGTGTCAAGGTTTATACCAAATGTCTCCTTGGCGCCCTCCACCGCTTGTCCTCCGCCGAGCTCCCCCGAAGTGTTGACTCGCCTTTCATTATAGGTCTTTGCGGCATCCACGACGGCTTCCAGACCTTTCTGCAGCTTCTTTCCGCTAGCCTCCATGGCTTCGGTCTCCATCGTTTCTCCGCCGACTACCAATTTCTTGAAAGCCGTCTGATTCAATGTGCCTTCTTCGTAGCAGCTCTCAAGAGCGCTGTTCTTCTCGTCATTGGCATCCATATGCCCGCGGGATATGGTGCCTGGGCTTTCGGCAATTTCATCTAGATGATTAAGGAAGACTCTGGCGCTATCCTTCTGTGCCTGGTTCATCATTCCATGGTTGGAGCCTACGATTCCATCGATGAGATTCCTTACACCCAAAACTTCTTTGAATATGGGCGTCAGCCTTTCAGCTTCTGCAGCAATCGCCTCCTTGCTTTCCCCTGCCCTGCCAGACTCAAATAATTTACCTTTAAGCGTCATAGAACCCACTAAGTTAGCATATGCCCCTCGTCTTTTATAAAGATTCGTATGGAAGCTGACGAGAGTCCAGATGAGGATACTGCCATTAAGGCTTTGTCTGAAGGGGGGTCTTGTTTTTGGTGTAGTTGGCAATGCGCTCTCTCTCGCGTTTTCTGTTTTTCCAGTATGTCAATGCGGATACTGTCGCAACGCCGCCGGTAATCACGATCGCACCGGCCATGCCCGCGATCGTCAGCGCGCTCTGCTCATTCAGTTCCAGTATTTCAGAGACCTTCTGCATGTTTGTCTGCGGGGCCGTGCGTGCCGCTGCCACAGCGGCGGATATTTCGGAAGCCGCGCGCACCCCTTCTGCAGCGGGGCTGCCGGCGCCGGTAGCCAACGGCTTTGTTTTGTAGTTTTCGACCAACTGCTCTATGCTGGCACGGCTTACTGGCCCCGACTGCGCCAGCTGCTTCGTTTCCTCCAGGAGCGCCTTCTGCCTCGCCAGCGGCTCTATCGCCTTCGTGATCTCATCGGCCATCTCCAGCTCGTAGTCCCTGCTCATCTGGACGCCTCCAGTGCTCTTCTTGAGCTCAGACGTCCTGTCTGCTATGATCTTCTCGATTTTGCTGTTATACGTCGCCTCCGCAGCCATGAGCTCCCCTGCGCTGGTCGGCTGCGATATTTTAAGCCCACTCCTTAACTTCTCGACTCTCTTGCGCGCCATCTCCCTCTTTTCCGGGCTCAGGCTGGCATCCTCCGTCATCTGCTGATATCCCTTGAGCTTGATGCGCGCCCCAACGCCGCCTCCCACGAGCGTTCCGGCTATGCGCTTCGCTCCGGCGGAGCCTACAGCCATCTTCACCCTTCCTGAAGGCGTGGATGGGTTTGCATATGAATACAGCGATGAGGTCAGCGCAGTCTTCTCCTTGTCCTTTCCTATCCAATCTACGAACTTCTTGCCCGTATTCGTTCCTGATAGCAGAGTCTTCCCGGCCGCAGCTCCCGCCCCAGCCACTGGCGAAATTACTTTTTTGGATATTGCTTTGCTAACTACGCCATAAGTTTTCTGGAAGGGGCTAGGGGCCGGCTTCTGAGCCATGTACTTTGTGCTGCTCCTGACCGCGGTGCCGAGGCCCCTCTTGCCGCTCACTGCGCTCTGGCCGATGCCCGCGACGAAGTCTATGCCGAGCAGCTTGAACACGTCCCAACCTCGCGTCATGGCGGCGGCTGAGCCTATCAGTATGATTATTATAAGCAGCGGGATCAGTGAGTCTATCGCGCCGAAACTCAGCAGCACGGGCAGGAGTCCCAACATTCCCATCGTCTTATCTTGTGGGTTCCGTCCTATAAATAAGTATCCCCGCGCAACATCGAATATATGCCTTCGCTTCCCATCGTCTCCGATAGCATGGGACTGATCTACACGAGCGTAAGGGTTAAGGACCTGAAGAAGTCGGTGGATTTCTACACGAAATACCTCGGGATGAGGGTCGTCGGCAAGCGCAGCTGGGTGCCTGGAGAGAGGGTGGTGATGCTCCTGGCGAAGGACAGCGGCCAGCACCTGAACCTGATGCATTTCTCGAAGAGCTGCATGCACTACACGCCCTACAAGACCGGGTCGGAGCTCGACCACCTGATGTTCGACGTGGCGGACGCGAAGAAGCTTTACGTCAAGCTCGTCGCGAATGGCGCTCCGGTTGCGATGAAGCTCTGGGAGGAGAAGGGATTCGCCATGGGATTCGTCAAGGACCCCAACGGGATCTGGATCGGGCTGAGGAGCGGAAAGTCAAGGTAGCCGTTTCCATCCCTGTCTTATGGCTGCGCTACCGAGGTCAGCGTCCTTTCCTTTCCCTGCGCGACCGCCTCTTCACTTTCACTGCGCGCCTCTTGCCCCCGGTCCTCTTTCCAAGGAGCAGCAGCAGGGTTGTGGCGAAGGTCGCGAAGAGCGCAAGCGTGTCCAGGTTCCCGTAGCCAAGCTCGAACAGGCCGATCTGGAATATCGTCTGCGTGACGTTCGGTGCGTAGTAGTAGTTGAACTCGTCGGTGGTCAGGGTCGCGCCGCCCCCGTTCACATTGTCGCTCGCATGCGCTAGCGGCACCTGCGTAACAGGTATCGGCTCCGGGCCGGGGTAGCCGTAGTACTGCGCTATTATCGAGTCCTGCCTGTATCCGCACACCGTGATCGTATCGCCGAAGCTCCCGCCGCTGCCGGTCTGGACCTCCCCGAACAGCCCCAGCTGAGGGGTGCAGAGGCCGGTGCCGTTGGCGAATATGGGCAGGCAGTATTCCGGGGTGCCCGCCGTTGAGTACGGGCACCTGACCAAGGCGCCGATCCCGTAGAGGTTGCACTGCGGGTATCCGTTCAGGAGCAGGCTGTTCGGCGGAGGGTTGCACGCGCCGATGCTGTTGTACGCGGGCCTGAAGCTGACAACGTCCGCGTTCTGCGTCCTGCCCGTGTAGAGCGGGTTCGAAGGGGTGCAGTCGAGCTGGCTCGCCAGGCCGTTCACACTGTACGCGCATGCGACCGCGTCCGTCGGGTCCGTGAGCGGATTGTAGTTCACGAAGTTGAGGTTGTTGTCGTAGTACAGGTATATGGTCTCTCCCGCAGGGAGGGGGGTGAAGGTCTGGCCCAGGTTCGAGTACGAGCCGGCGATCCCGTTTATCGCGAGCACCGTCTGGTTCTCGTTGCTGGGGTCGACGTTCGGTACGACGCTGAGCCTGATCGTGGTCGGGTAGGCTATGTCGACGTCCATCGGCGCGACTATCTTGTTGCCGAAAGTGTCCTCGAACGTGTATATTATCCTGTGGTAGCCGAGCGAGCTCGCGGTGCCCCCTGCGCTGCTGGTGTAGCCGCTGGCGTTGAGGTAGAGGTACATAGGGCTGATGTAGCTGACCGCCTGGTAGAACTCGAAGAGGGGTATGAACCCGAGCTCAGGCTTGCTGTTGTAGCTGAAGCTGAGGACGTTGCCTGGCGTCGTCAGCGCCGCTGCGGCGCCGGTGAGCAGGCTCGCGCCGTAGAGCGGACCGTAGTACTCCGCGTCAAGGGTCTCCCAGCTTGCGCCGGGCCCAATCGCGTAGTTGTCGACGTAGTAATCCATCTGCTCCGTCGCGTTCATCACCACCTGCGTGTTGGACGCGCAGTTCAGCCCGCTCCCGGGCGCAGGCAGGCACATCGTGTCGTTAACGTGGATATCGCCCACGAGCCTGTTGTTCTCTATGCTGTACAGCAGCTGCGGCGGGATTATCGCTCCGGCGTCCGACAGGTTGGGCACGTACAGCGAGCTGGTCGCCAGGTTCTGGAGGTAGGTTGCCCCTCCCTCGACCAGGGCACTCAGCGAGTCGGAGTTCGCGTCGACTATGGCGTAGCTGTATACGGTGTTAGTGGCGGTGACGGTGCCGCTGGGCACCGCCTGGTTCGGGGCGTAGCACTCCGCCGAGCCCAGAGTCGTCTGAGGCAGAGGGCAGGTGCATGGCCCCGATCCCGAGCAGCAGCACGATGGGGTGTATACGGTGGACTCCTTCGAAGTGTCCTCCTGCGCGTTCTGCCAGCTCTCGGTCATGGTGTACTGGTACTCGTAGGGCACTATGACGTAGCCGCTCATCGTGCTCGTAAGCGTCTCGGGCGTGATGACTGTTTTCGGTGCCGGAGGCTCGTTCTCGCTCACGACGACCAGGCTCTGGCTCGACTGAGTGTTATGGGAGGTGTCGACCGCGACGACGTTGTATGCGCCCGGGCTCAGTATGTTGCACAGGCCGCCGCTGGTGGGTATCGTATAGGTCGCGGACCCCGTCCCCGGAGACGATGCGATCTCCAGGTTGTTCTCCTGCAGGTTATAGATAGAGAGGGTGACGCCATCCGTGCTGGAGGGCGCGTTGGCGGTCAGCACGTCCTGGGGAGTGCATCCCGCTGTCTGGCTGTAGTCTATCTCCGTGCTGGTCATCGTGATCACAGGGGTCGCCTCGACCTTCAGCGTTGCCAGTGTCGTGGACATTGTGTTCGTGTCCGTCGCCGTAACCGCGTAGCTTCCCGGGGCCAGGCAGTCTGCCGGCACATCGCATATCACGTACGACACGGTGCCGGTGCCGCTGGCGACGGGATTGCCTCCATTTATGTACAGGTTCACGTTGTCGGTGCCGGTCGCAGCCGTGGACGATATCTGGTCTATCTGGCCCCAGTCTACCGGAGCCTGCTGTATCGTGAGGGACGGCTGTCCCGCGTCGTTTATCCCCTGGCTGCTGCCTGTGCTGCTCTGCGGCAGGGACGAGTAGACTTGCCCCTCGAACTTCAGGATGCTCGCCGTGGATCCGAAGCTCTCGATATAGGTCATCGGGTTCGTGAGCGTGTACGTCGGCCCCTGCATGTTGGACACCTGCGCGAGCTGGCTGCAGCTCCCTCCCTGCTGCGTGCTGGTGTAGCACGTGTAAGGCACGCCCCCGCCGAACAGCTTGGTGTAGTTCTCCACGTCAAGCTGCGCGCTGAGCAGCTCCGGGAATTGGTAGCTGGTCCCGCTGAGGAGCAGGGTCACCGTGTGGTTGAAGTTTACCGAGAAGCCCACGTTTGGGTAGCTGTAGCTTTGCGGGAGCATCGGGCCCGCGGCAGGATAGTCCGCGGAATAAGCGGACGGCATGCTGCCCGGATGGTAGGTGCAGCTTGCCGAAGAGCAGAACGTGATCGGAGCGCCTCCTGTCACCTGCACGCTTGCGGACAGAATCCACCCGTACGGCGGGTACGTCGCGCTTGAAGTGTAGGACCCTGTAGTCAGGCTGTAGTAGTTCGCGGATTTGGTCGCCGTGCCCTCGCACGAGAAGGCGTAGTTCTTTGTCAGCCCCTGCGTCCATATATTGCACCCGAGCAGGCCGCTGGTGTCCACCCATTGGCATACGCCTTGAGGCCCGCAGTCTCCGGCCGGCGGCGCCACGTCAGATGTTTGGCAGTTCAGGTCCGAGGGGTTGCTCACCCCGCACGGCTGCTGCCACATGTCGTTGACGAGCGTCGGGTTTATCGGGAGGTTGGCGCCCGTTGAGTTCAGCATCCTTATCGAGAGCAGGTTGAGGTTCGTGGCCCTCGACCCCCCGAGGCACCAAAACAGGAACTGAGTGCACCCTCCCACCATGCCGAGGCCGGCGTTCCAGTCGTCAAGAACGTACAGGTAGCCGTTGACGTCCTGCAGGCCGAGCGGGTGATGGTAGCTGTCGATATCGTAGTCGTACGCGGCGTCAGAGTAGGAGACTCCCCCACTGCCCAGCACGTTCGACGGATCGCTTCCGACCCCGTCGAATTTCAGCCCGAACAGTCCGCCCTTGTAGAGGTAGTCGGAGATGTTCAGCTCCCCTCCACCTCCCGTATACGCAAGGTCCACCGGGCCTTCATAGGTCAGGCTTGGGCCGAAGGAGTATATGACCCCGTCAGACGGGCTGGCCGTGAAGACGAGTCCTCCTGTGGGACTGGCCGCAATCTCTTGAGTGGCGGGCAGGTTGTTAGCGTCGTCGATGTCGGACGTGACGATGTTCATGTCTCCCGTGCCGAGCGTGTTGGTGACCTCGATGACTACTGTGTATTTGCTCAGCAGCCCGGCCCCCGAGGGAGCGGTAAAATAGTTCTGCGCCACGATGAACACGTCGCCGTTGGCGTCCGTGCTGATGTTGAACGGAGTGAAGCCGAGACTGGCTAGCTTCGGGTCATCTTCAGTGACGAGCGCGTTTAAGTCGATGGAGTTCAACAGGTACATATTCTGGTCCTGCACCGTGATTACGTTGCCCCAGAACGCGCTCCAGCCGTTCGCGAATTCCGCCGGATTCGACGTGTCAGGGACGTCGGGCTGCAGGTTCGCGCCGTTGTAGTAGCCCTTCGGTATGGGCTGCAGTATGTTGAGGCAGTAGTCCCCCCCGGCCTCGCTTATCACCCCGCTCTCTGTGCCGCACAGACCGGTAGACTGGTTCAGGACGAAGACGTAGCCTGTGGCTGTGCCGGTCACGGATATGGGATTCGATATGGTGGGGTTTAACAGGCCGCTTGTCGGCGCCTCCGGGATGCCTAGCAGGAGCTCCAAAGCGTTCTCGATCGGGCTCGCTGCCGATGTTATCTCTGCGCCCAGCTTCGTAAGCGATGTGTACCAGTTGTCGACGACTGCGCTCTCGGCGTCCAATCCGCTTCCCAGCAGGACGCTGCTGCTTAGCGAATTCACGGGCTGCGAAAGCAGGAAGCCCTTGTAGTTGACGAAGAACGCGTCCGAGGTGTTTACAGGATACATCTCTATGCTGTTCCCAGGCGTATAGTAGTTGAACGGGCTGAATACGTCGTAGGACCTCGACATCGTCTGGCTGTAAGGGGCGGGCATGGTGAACCCAAGCGAAAAGCGAGGCACGATTTTCGATGTGAACGACCCTGTCGTCGGAGGCGATGCGGAGGGGTTTGTCACCTCGGTGAAAGGTATCGCGACGTTGTGAATAGAGTCGAGCGTCGTCGTGACCGCGAGCGTATATTTCACCGCGCACGACCAGTCCCATACCGCAGGGGAGCAGTCGCTGTTTCCGCAGCTCGGCGGCGCGAACATCAGGTTGTTCCAGTCGTAGGTGGTCTCGAGGTTCTGCAGGTCGAACACCTGGCTGTCTATCTGCGCGTTGTCGTCGAAATCTGCGAACTCCGCCGACCACGTCCATATCAGGTGCTGCGCAGACAGCGGGATCTGCTTGAAGATATATGTATTGGTCGAGAAGCCGCTGGATATCACGCCCTGTGAGCCCCCTGACGACAGCATGGGCGAATATGCGAACAGGCTGAAACTGGCGCTGGCGGGCGTGCTGACGCTCAGCTTGTTGTCCACTACGGCGTTAGCGACGGAGTCTCCGAGAATGACGTCGTAGCAGTCTGGGAGCCCGCCGCCGCAGTCGTCGCAGATGTTCTGGGAGTCGATGGTGTAGCCGATGCTTCCGATGTCCGTCTTGAGCGTGACCTTGGTGTTCAGGGTCGCAGGCCCCGTATTGTAGCACGCGTCGCCGGCAAGGTTCGCGACCGCGCCCGTGTAGAAGTAGCTGTTGTCCGTAGGGTTCGCGGCCGGCTTTGATACGGGGCACGTGAGCAGGCCGCCGGTATTCCCCACATTGTAGTTATTCACGTCGCTCGCGGGCGAGCTCAGCGTAGGCCCGGCCGTTGTTGGCGACGGCGGCTGCGCCCCGGATTTGCTGAAACTGGTTTCGATTGTCTCGGTGATGTAGCACGGCGACGGCGCTCCTCCAGACGAGTCGATATCCAAGGTCGAGCCGCTGCACGAGTTGCTCTGCGGCCCAGAGCTGCAGAAGTTGAGACACCCTTCCGCGGTGCCGGTGCTCTCTGCGGGTATCGTCGAGGTTGTGGTCGTGCCGGTGCTGGTCGTGGTGGTGCCCGTGGACGTTGTGCTGCTGGCCGTCGACGTAGTGGTGGTGGCAGTTGTCGTCGTGGAGATCTCGCAATCAGTCGGAGTTCGAGGGCAAGAGCACGGTCCATTGTTTCCGTTGACGCACGTGCCGGACCCTGTGTAGTAGCATCCCAGGCAGCACGGCGAGCAGCTGCCTCCCACGCAGTAGGGCATGCCTGAACTGCATAGGCAGTCCGCGTCGGTGCTGCACGCTCTAGCCATGCCGCTGAGCGCGATCAGGATCAGAAACAGAGCGGAACCGAATAAAACAAGCCCAGCCCGTTCGTTTCGCTTTCGCATGCAAACGGTAACTCATCGAAGGCTATATATATAAAGTTTCAAACGCGGCTCAGGGACGCCCGTTCAGCCTTCGCATTATGCCGGAGTAGACCTTTCCCGCGCGGTCCCCAGAGAACTCCTCGAGGACCTCCCTGCTTACGTCCTCGTTCTTCTTCTCGTCAACCCCGTACCTGCTTGAGATGGCGTTCAGCGCCCTGCCCAGCCTGCCTTCCTTCACCTCTATGCAGTACTTGCGCACCTCCCTCGGGATGGAGCTCGTGTCCATCACGACGACCGGCGTGCCCAGCGCGAGCGCCTCGAGCGCGACCAGCGACAGGCCCTCCCTCTCGCTCGGCATGACCAGCGCCTTGGATTCGCATATCTCCCTGTAGAGCCTCCGGGTGCTCAGCCCGTGCACGAAAGTGACCTTGCCCCGCGCCTTCTCGCGGGCAAGCCTCTCCAGCTTCTCAAGCTCCGGGCCCGTCCCCACCACGGTCAGCTTGGCGTCGGTCTCGGCTATCGCCTCTATGGCGAGCCCGACCCGCTTGTGCCCGACGAGCCTGTTTATCACTATGAACTTGTTCTTCCTGCGCGGCCTGTTGGCGGCCCTGAACCGGGATATCTCCGCGGCGTCGACAGCCGCAGGGAACACCACGACCCTTTCAGGGTCAACGCCGAACTCGCGCTCGAGCAGGCGCTTAGTCGTGCTTGCGTTCGCTATGCCCATGTCCGACGCGCGTGCGCACACCCTCTCGATGACGTAGCCTATGCTGCCTATGGTCCGCGAGTAGCCGGTCCAGAAGCTCTTGCTCCAGACCTCGTGCCACGTGACCACCAGCTTGGTGCGCCTCAGCCGGGTATAGAAGTATAGCGGCAGTATGTGCAGGAACGGGAAGGAGTCGGCGTCGACCATCTCGAACCTGTACGGCAGTATCTTGAAGAATACCTCGAATGCGAATGAGAGGGGCATGCGGGCGCTGCGCCTCTTGCCGGTGCTCGTATACATGCCCTGCCAGCCCACTGCCTCCCCGACGCAGTGGTATTTTATCCCCTTGAATGAGAATTCACGGCCGGCCATCCCGTCCCTGAACATGGTGAAGCAGTGGACATCGTCGCCCTGCTTGGCGAGCCTGTGCATTATTATGAACCGCCTGCGCTCTATGCCCCCGTTGAACCACGGATACGCGTTGTCTGACACGAATGCGATTCGCACGATATCGACCAGTGGCGTCTATAGCACGTTCAACTTTAAATTAGTTGCTTAATCCGCTGCAAATGGACCTGATCCGGAATGCGGCGGACAAATGAACAGGCTACGCGTTTCGATACGGTTTTATCCTTTCCTTCAGATAGTCCTATGAGCCCATGCAGGATTCGAAACTCCATAAGAGCATCAGGTCGCAGTCCGCGATGGAGTACCTGATGACCTACGGATGGTCGATCCTCATAATCACGGTGATCCTGGGCGCGCTCTACAGCGTCGGCGCGTTCGGATCATCGAACCTCGGACCGCGCGCACCTCCTGGAAACTGCAAGGTATTCCGGTCATCGGGAGAGGCCAACCTCGAGGGCACATGCGGCGGGGTCCTGCCCGAGTCAGTCGCGCAGTTCAACGGGCAGAGCAGCTACGTCAACATAGCTAACAACCCTTACATTCAACTAAACGGAGCATTTACCCTTTCATTCTGGTTGCGCGTAAATTCGGTTTCGGGAACAGGCTATGATGGTTCATTCAGCCAAGGCAATGGCTGGATTGTTTACTATGCCTGCGTAGGTGTGCTCTGTGGACCGAGTTACAAACGAGCGGACACCACGGAACATTCCTGGGCGAGTCCCCCCGTTCTCAATCAGTGGAAATATTATGCAGTCACTTATGACGGAAGTGGAAAATTATATTTATACGCCAATGGGAAACAGACTAATTATTTTCCAGGAGCACTCCCGACAGATTCCGATATGTCTCCGCTACTATTCGGGCGTGGGGACGATTATGGCAATCAATTTCTTTCAAATGTCCAAATCTACAACACCTCCCTCGACGCCAATCAGATACAGACGCTCTACATCAAGGGCATAGGCGCCGCTCCGGTGGATCCATACCACATCGTGGGCTGGTGGCCGCTCAACGCCAACGCGACCGACTACAGCGGCAACAACAACGCAGGGGTCGCGACGAACGTCATCTACACTGGCTCGTGGCTTTCGGGGTATACCCCTCCTTGAGCGGACCTCTGGCTTCCGCGGCGCCAGCCAATTCCGTCCTTTGCCGGATGCGTGTCGTTCGCCATGCATAAATTTAAAAAACTTCACATCCAGTCTTATGCAGTGGTTGGATGAAATCGGAACAAAACTGGATAGCCTTCATCCTGGAGCTGGTAGGCAGTCTTGTCCTTCTCTGGACCGTGTTCGGGGGAGTCACTATGCTGCTGCCATCGATGGCTCCTGTATGGAGTACGGCAAACGGAGGGATATGGCTTCCTTTCTTCGTGGGAATTGCGACGATAGCGTCAGTGGCGCTGTTCTTCCTGAGCTTCGCTAACCTGGCCCCAATGTGCGGATGCGGTTGCGGATGCGGCTGTGGTTGTGGACACGGGCACGGAGCAAAGAAGGCTGCGCTTGTCGCGGGAGTGACCCTTGTGGCCCTGACATGGGGCAACATGATGTGGATGGCTGGAGCGCTGATAGGCTTTGCCCTGGTCTACATCGGCATCATGTCGGCTGCGATGTCCTGCACCTGCGATGCGAGCATGCCGCAGAAGGCGCCCCCTAGGAAGAGGTAGGAGCTGTTTTTTCTTTTTCTTTTCTTTTTTTATTTTTTCCTTGCTGTCAGCTTCCGCGCCGCTTTACTGCTGTAATCCCAAATAAGGAAAGGTATTTTAGCGCAGACGGACCATTGTCTGATACAATTGAATAGCGAAGAGCGTGCTCATGATGGCAAGCGTGACAGTCAGAATCGCAGGCGCGAACGGCGACGGCATAGAGTCGAGCGGAGCCCTGCTCATCAAGGTGGTCAGCAGGGGCGGCCTGCACGCCTTCGGCCACCGCGGCTACCAGTCCGTCATCAGGGGAGGCCATGTCTGGTACCAAGTGAGGGTCGGCGACGAGAAGCTGCTGAGCCACGGCGAAGGGGCAGACCTGCTCGTCGCGCTGAACCAGGACGCGATAGTCCACCAGAAGGCACACCTCAACGGGAACGCGATCGTGGTGTACGATCCCTCGAAGGTGGACGCGGCCCCGCTCTCAGGAACGAAGTGCATGCTCGTCAAGCTGCCAATGCTCGAACTCGCAGCGAAGGCGGGTGGCAGCCCTGTCATGAAGAACACCGTGGCTGTGGGTGCGGTGCTGGGATTCCTCGGCGTGAGCGCGGACCTGATGGCCGAGGTGCTGAAGGACATGTTCGCGGCAAAGGGCCAGAAGGTGGTCGACGGAAATATCGCAGCCGCCGCGGCGGGCTACGGGTATGAGGGCGTCAGGCAGTCGTACCACCTGAAGGGAGACGGCGTGCGGAGGTACGTCGTCGACGGGAATTCCGCGCTCGCGGTCGGCGCTTACGCCGGAGGATGCAAGTTCTATTCCGCTTACCCGATGACTCCGGCGAGCGGCATAATGCATTGGTTCGCGGCCCACGAGAATGTCGGAGTAATGTTCAAGCAGGCCGAGGACGAGATCGCAGCGATCAACATGGCGATTGGTGCGTCGCAGGCCGGTGCGAGGGCCATGTGCGGGACCAGCGGAGGAGGGTTCTCGCTGATGGTCGAGGCGCTCGGCCTGGCCGGAATGCTCGAGACGCCGCTGGTGGTGGTGGACTCGCAGAGGACCGGGCCCAGCACGGGTCTTCCGAGCAAGACCGAGCAGGGCGACCTGCTGTTCGCGATGCACGCATCGCAGGGCGAGTTCCCGAGGGTAGTGGTCGCGCCGAGGAGCGTTGACGAGTGCTTCAGGATAGCCGGAGAGGCGTTCAACCTCGCGGACAGGTATCAGTGTCCGGTCATCATACTATCGGACCAGTATCTCTCCGAGCACGTGGAGACCGTGGACGGGTTCGACGGCCCGTCCGCGATAGACAGGGGCAAGATTGCCGCGCGCGGAGACGGCGAAGGCAGGTTCAAGAGGTACCTGCTCACGGAAGACGGGGTCTCGCCAAGGTCGTTCCCGGGTATGCCGGGCCTCGAGTTCCTGGCAACGAGCTACGAGCATGACGAGTACGGCGGAGTCGTCAGCGACGTCCTGTCGGGGCTCGATGAGCACGTGGAGATGCGGAGGAAGATGCATGACAAGAGGATGAGGAAGATAGTCACGATGCTCAGCAAGGAGAGCGTGTTCGCGCCTAGCGTCGAGAACGAGGGCGCGGACTTCTTCCTTGTCGCGTTCGGCTCGACCGCGGAGCCTGCCACCGAGGCGCTCGGCCTTCTGAAGAAGAGGGGCCTGAACGCAGGCCTGATATCCTTCAGCTACCTGATGCCGCTGGACAGGGCGAAGACGAGGGGCGTCCTGCTGGGCAAGAGGCTCATCGGAGTGGAATGCAACTCGACCGCTCAGCTCGCGCAGCTGATAATGGTGGAGACGGGCGTGGAGATGAGGGACAGGATACTGAAGTACGACGGCGAGGCGTTCACGGCCGAGGAGATCGCCGCGCGCGCCGAGGAGATCGCAGGTAGGAGATAGCATGGCGAACGACTACGTTTCAGAGAGAAGGCCGGTATGGTGCCCGGGATGCGGCAACTACGCGATCGGCGCAGCGCTGGCCAAGGCGCTCGCGGACCTCCAGGCAGATAGGAGCCGCGTGCTCATCGTGTCGGGCATAGGCTGCGGCTCGGAGATGCCGCACTCGTTCAGCACCTATGGCATCGACAGCCTCCACGGCAGGCTGCTTCCAATCGCCGAGGGCGCCAAGCTCGCGAACGGAGAGCTCACCGTTGTCGCATCGGGCGGCGACGGCGACTGCTACGGCATAGGCGCAGGTCACTTGATCCACGCCGCGAGAAGGAACATAAACATCACGCTTATCGTCAGCAACAACGAGCTCTACGGCCTGACTACGGGTCAGGCGTCCCCCACGACGAAGATGGGGACCAAGACGAAATCGACACCGTTCGGCGACATAGAGCGCCCGCTGAACCCACTGGCGCTCGCGATAAGCGCTGGCGCCACTTACGTGGCGAGGGCGTTCGCCGGGGACCCGCAGCAGATGTCTGAGCTTATGCTTAACGGCATAGGGCACAGGGGCTTCTCGATCATAGACGTGCTGAGCCCGTGCGTGACCTTCACAGGGCAGCAGGCGTATGACCTGCTCAGGAAGAAGGTCTACAAAGTCGGGCAGGACCACGACCGGTCCAATGTCGCGTCGGCGATGCAGAAGGCGCTGGAGTGCGACCTGACCGGCTGGGAGAAGGTGCCAACTGGCCTGATCTACGAGACCGAGGTACCGACGTACGAGGACCTCGACGTCGCGCTGAAGAAGGGTCCCCTCATAAGCCAGCCGCTTCCGGGAAGAGAAGACGTGTCCGCGGTCATGGACGAGCTCAGGTAGCTCCGCAGCGCCAGCGCCAAAGTATTAAAAGCAAGGCGTTGTATGAAAGGCATGTACGCCAACAAGGCGCTCGCCGTATTTTTTGCAGCGATCCTCACAATATCCCTTGCCGGTGCAGCGAATTATAGCAATACTCTAACCACTTCCTTACTTACCACAACACGCACTACAACTTTGAATACTACCACATCGACTCGCACCACTACCATAACCACAATACCCACGACCGTCTATACGACGCTGCCTACGACATCGCGTACTACGACCGTGAATACTACTACCATACTCCCAACATCGACTCGCACCACCACCGTCAACACAACAACCACAATCATTCCCGCAAATACCCTCCATGCAAACGCCACTACAACAAAGACCTCTTCAACAACTTCAGCCACAACTTCCGTACGCTATAATGCAACAACCACGGTCCCTCCCAATACCAACACAATTCGCATAAATACTACGACAATCGCGACCACCACGATACCACAGACCGCGATAGGCGCCAACTCCATTGTGATGATTACAGTGTCTCCTTCACAAGTAGGACAGACTATAATCAATGGTTCATTCGCCGTCGAACCCACCAACTTCATCATCATCAACGGAGTTCCGACAATCACTATGTATGTGCTATACAATGGTTTGATTGTGAACACTAGCGTCATGACGCCATACCTTGAGAGGACGTTTCTGGTAAGCAACCATGTGCTCTATGTCCTGTTTGCTCCGCTCACAACTACGACCGTAAACGTTACCACCGCTTACACGACCCTTCCAACGACAACGGTACAGACTGGTCAAACCAGCGTTGTGACGACCGTGCTTCCCACCTCTACCACGGCTCCCATAACCAAGGCCCCCGTTAGCACTGTAGTGACCACCGTTCCCGCGAGTGCGGCGCAGAATTTGACTAGTTCTGTGAGGACTAGTACGATGACGACCGTGAATGCGACTAATGTAACAGTCGCAACTTCCCCCACTTTGGGCGGAGTCTTCGTGCCGATCATAAACTTCTTCAAGAGGCTGTTTGGATTCATCTGATGAGGACTCATCTCTGAGACTTCGCCAGCCTCTTCTTGACGTGCTTCAGCGAGGAGAACGTGTCCCTGTCTATCTCGTTAAGCGTGAAGGAGATGCTTGCCGCCTGCTTCTTCATGTTCGGCATGACTATGTTCTCCAAGGCGTTTACCCTCCTCTTCACCTTGTCTATCTCGATGACGAGCCTCCTCAGACCCTGCTCCCTCCTCGCGATCTCCACCACCATCCTCTTGACCTCCCCGAACGCATCCTCGACGTCGCTGACCGCGACGCTGGTCTGCAGCGCAGCCCCCTGCCGCGCGTGGCCGAACCGCTCCTCTATGATCGGTATCCTGACGCCCATCACATTAACTATCCCGAGGCTCACCCCGCTGGTGTCGCCCATCTGCGCCGCGGCTTGCTCGAGCTCGAAGTCCCCTGAGAACGTGGACGCTATCGCGGTGGTCTTGTAGGCGGCGCCCAGCACCTCCTGCAGCCTGCCCCTGTCCGCCTCCGACTTCTGGAGGATCTTGAAGAACTCGATGACGAGCGCCTCCCTCTTCTTCTTGAGGAGGGCGTGGCCCTTGCCCGCGAGCTTGGCGCTCTTCTTCAGGTTTATCAGGTTCATCCGCGTCGGGTTGATCCTCGCCATCACTTCTCGCCCTTGCGCTTCGGGAGGTACTTGTCGATGTATTCCTTCTTGATCCTCGTCAGTTCCTCCTCCGGCAGTCCTGACAGGAGTTCCCATCCGATCTGCAGGGTCTTCTCTATGTTCCTGTCCTCGTACTCGCCCTGGTTTATGAACCTCTTCTCGAACTCGTTGCCGAAGCCGAGGTACAGCTTGTCGCCCTCGCTCAGCGCCTCCGCCCCGATTATCGCGCTCAGGTTCCTCGCCTCCTGCGCCCTCGAGTACGCTCCGGCGAGCTGGTCCGCGACTCCCCTGTGGTCCTCCCTCGTCTTCCCTGCTCCGATTCCGCTTCCCATGAGCCTCGACAGCGACCCGATCGGGTTGACAGGAGGGTAGAGGCCCTTGTTGCCCAGCCCCCTGTCCAGGTATATCTGGCCCTCGGTGATGTATCCCGTCAGGTCGGGTATCGGGTGGGTGACGTCGTCTCCCGGCATGGTGAGTATGTTCAGCTGGGTTATGCTCCCCTTCTTTCCGCTCACGACTCCCGCCCTCTCGTATATGTTCGCGAGGTCCGTGTACATGTATCCTGGGTAGCCCCTCCTTCCAGGGACCTCCTCCCTCGCGCTCGCGAGCTCCCTGAGCGACTCGCAGTAGTTCGTCATGTCCGTCAGCATGACCAGAACGTGCATGCCCCTCTCGTACGCGAGGAACTCCGCTGTCGTCAGCGCAAGCCTAGGGGTGAGTATCCTCTCGATGCTCGGGTCGTCTGCGAGGTTGATGAACGCGACCGTCCTCTCCAGCGATCCCGTCTTCCTGAAGTTCTCTATGAAGTAGGACGCGTCGTCGTACGTGACGCCGATCCCCGCGAAGACCACGGCGAACTTCTCGCTCATGTTCTTGACCTTCGCCTGCCGCGCGATCTGAGCCGCGAGCTGGTTGTGCGGCAGTCCCGCGCCCGAGAATATCGGGAGCTTCTGTCCCCTGACCAGGGTCATCATGCAGTCGATCGTCGACACTCCCGTCTCAATGAAGTCGCTGGGCATCTGCCTCGCCACCGGATTCATGGGCTCCCCGTTTATGTCCCTCTTCTCTCCGCCGAGCATCTCTGCCCCGCCGTCCTTCGGCTTGCCCTGCCCGTTGAATATCCTACCGAGCATGTCGTCGCTTACGTGGGTCATGAACGTCTCGCCAAGGAAGCTCACAGAGGTGGTCTCGACGTTTATCCCGCTGGTCGGCCCGAAGACCTGCACCACGGCGTAGCCGTCCGCGCTCTCGAGCACCTGCCCGAGCTTGCTCTCCCCGTTCGCCAGGTTGATCCTGACTATCTCGCCGTAGGCTGCGTTCCTGACGCTGCTCACCACTATGAGCGGCCCCGCCACGCGGTCAATCGTCTTGTATTCCACATCGAATTTCATTCGCTCACCTTCTCCTCAGCAATGGCCTCCTCCTTCACCATCTTCCCGAACTCAGTGTCGATATCGCCGGTTACGGCCTTCGACTCGCCGTCGATCGAGTGCTCCCTGACCTCCTTCATCCTGGCCAGCCTGCCCCTTACCGCGGCCTTCATTATCTTGTCCGCGCTCACGCCCTTCCCTGCGGCATCGGCGGCCATGTCGCTGAAGTGCAGTATCGCCTTGAGCATCAGGTCCTGCTTCTTCAGGCTCGTGTACGCGTCGACCTCCTCGTACGCGTTCTGCCTCAGGAAGCTCTCCCTGAGCATCCTGCCGACCTCGAGCACTATCCTTTCGCTGTCCGGCAGCGCGTCCGCGCCCACGAGCTGGACTATATCCTTGAGGTCCGCCTCCTTCTGAAGCAGAGTCATCGCCTGCTTCCTCAGCCCGCCGAACTCCGGGCTGACGTTCTCGGAGTACCACTTGTCAAGCGCGTTGATGTAGAGCGAGTAGCTCGTGAGCCAGTTTATCGCCGGGAAGTGCTTGGCCCCGGCGAGCGACGCGTCCAGCGCCCAGAATGTCTTTATGACCCTGAGCGTGCCTTGCGACACCGGCTCGGACAGGTCGCCTCCCGGCGGCGATATGGATCCAACAACGGTTATCGATCCCATCGCGCCGCTGAGCGTCATGACCCTCCCGGCCCTCTCGTAGAACTCGGCTAGCCTCTTGGGCAGGTATGCGGGATATCCCTCCTCGCCAGGCATCTCCTCGAGCCTTGCGGATATCTCCCTCATCGCCTCGGCCCATCTCGATGTCGAGTCGGCCATGAGCGCGACGTCGTAGCCCATGTCCCTGAAGTACTCGGCCATGGTTATGCTGGTGTAGACGCTAGCCTCCCTCGCGGCCACCGGCATGTTGCTCGTGTTAGCTATGAGTATCGTACGTTCCATGAGCGGCCTGCCCGTCTTCGGGTCCTTGAGCTCCGGGAACTCGACCAGCACGTCGGTCATCTCATTGCCCCTCTCCCCGCATCCGACGTAAACCACTATGTCCGCGTCGGCGTATTTCGCTATCTGGTGCAGCGTGACGGTCTTCCCGCTCCCGAACGGGCCTGGAACGCCCGCTACGCCTCCCTTCGCGACCGGGAACAGCGTGTCTATGATCCTCTGGCCGGTCAGCAGCGGGACGTTCGCGGCTATCTTGTCCGCGAACTTCGATCCGGTCCTCACCGACCGGGTCTGCAGCATCGTTATCACGACCTTGCCCTTCGCGGTTCTAACAGAGGCGACCTCGCTCTCCACGGTGAACGTCCCCTCCCTTATGTGCTCGATCGTGCCCGAGACTCCGTAGGGCACCATTATCCTGTGCTTTATCAGCTCGGTCTCCTGCACGTATCCGAGCACCTGGCCCTCCTTGACCCTCGTGCCCTTCTTGACTCCCTTCTCGACGTGGAAGTGCCACTTCTTCTTCCTGTCTATGGCGTTTATCGCTATGCCTCGCGCTATGAAATCCCCGCTCCTGTCCCTGATGACGTCGAGCGGCCTCTGCACCCCGTCAAATATCTTCGACAGCAGGCCCGGCCCCAGCTCCACCGAGAGCGGCTTGCCCGTCGAGGTCACCTCCTCGCCCGGCCTGACCCCGCTGGTGTCCTCGTAGACCTGTATGACTGCCCTGTCCTTCTCCAGCCGTATTATCTCGCCTATGAGCTTTGCTGACCCGACCTTCACGACGTCGTACATGCTGCTTCCGAGCATGCCCTTCGCGACTACGAGCGGTCCCGCGATTCTCTCTATTGTTTCCATCATAATCACTTCTTGTTTTTGTCCGCAGCCATCAGGTCGATGCCGACGGCCCTGAGTATCAATTTCCTGAGCGAGTCCGCGTGGGTCTCCTTCTGCCCGTATCCCGATACCGAGATGACCACGGGGTCGAGCGAGTTCTCTATCCTGTGGAGCAGCCTCCTGTCCTTGACCCTTGATATTGCGTCCTCGCTGGCTATTATTATGCCCACGTCCTTGCGCTCGAACAGGTCCGAGAGCAGCCTGTCCGGCTCCTCGCCCTTGCTGAGCGGGTAGGTCTCCTTCACTCCCGACAGCTTCAGGCCCAGGGACAGCAGCTGGTCCCCCACGACGACCATCCTCTTGATCTGAGAGTTCACTTGAACCATGTGATCATCCTCCTTATCTCGTCGTCGCCCAGTCCGTAGCTCTTGCCCTTTATTATTATTCTGAGCGTCGAGACCTCTATCTCCTTCAGGTACAGGAACGCGATTATCGTGCCGAACGAGAGCACGCTGTGCCTGACCGCCTTGAGAGCGTCGCGGAACAGCTCGTTCATCATCGCGATCTCGAATATCATGAGGGACCTGCCCTTGCCAGCGGCGTACTCGGCGGCGGCCTGCTTCAGGTCGAACGCGCCAATCGAGACTGCTAGGGCGTCAACGCTCTTGGAGCTCTCGAACGCCTTGCCCAGCGCGGCTATGCCCACGCTCCCGTTGCGCACAAGGTAGCCCCGGATCTCGGAGAACTCCCTCCCGTGCCTCTTCGCGTTGAGCAGCATGAGCGCGTTCTTCAGGTCTATCCTTCTGGCGATGAGCTGCGCCGACTCCCTGTTGATCTTCCTGAGCTTCTCGATAGTCGATCCGAGCTTGGCGTAGTACGCGACGTCTATCGCGCTGTCGACCTCCATCAGGTCCTTCGACTTCCTGTAGGCGTTCAGCGCGGACCTCATCTCCTGCTTGTATGGCGTCGCGGCCGCGAGCTTCCCTATCGCGCTCTCGATGCTGTTCGTGGCCATCGCCTCCTTGACCCTCGCCGCGCTGACGTACTTCGAGTCTATCAGGTACCGGGATATGTCATCGAATCCCTTGCCCGTGCCCATGGCGCCTATCATGAACTTCGCATTGCTCATGTCCCACACTCCGACGATGTCGCGCACTATCTCCCTGTGCGCAGGGGGAGCGACCGCGACCAGCTTGTTCGTCTCCTTTCCCAGGCTCTTGCTCAGCGCGAAGTCTATCAGCTTGTCCATCGACTTCGTGCCCCCGAACTCCTCGACGTAGCCCTTGTAGCTGGTCTGGAGGAGCATCGCGCCCATGCTCTCCGTCTCCTTTGCTGCAAGCATGCGCTCTATCGCGTCCCTCGCGACCAGCTTGGACTCCATCGCCTTCACTCGGGTGTTGGAGTAGCCATACCTTATAGCGTCGCGGAATCCTGGCATCTGTCGTCACTTGCGCTTGCGCTTCGGCTTGTGTTTCAAGGCCGTCTTCCTGGAAGCATTTTTCGGCACCTTCTTCTTGGCTGCCCCTTTGCCGAATTTCTTCTTCGCGATCCCTCTCTTACCGGTTCCGAAGACGCCCTTCCTTAGCGCCTCCTTCACAGTGTCGCGGTTCCTGTCGAAGAGGGTGTCCAGCGTAGCGTCTATCTTTATCCTGCCGTCTGCCGCGTAGATTACGAGCCCGTCCATCTTTCCTTGGCTGTGCCTTATCTTTCCGGCGAATCCCTTCGCGAACTTCGCGTCCCGCTTGTCCATGACGAGCGTGAGACTCTCCATCGGAGATACCTTCAGCGCCTCCTTTATCGCAGAGTCGAAGAGCCTCCCGTAGCCCTTCTCCTTGACGCGCTTGATGACGCTGCCCCTTATCCGCTCCACGAGCCCGTCGATCGTCTTCTCCCTGGCCGCGAGCAGGAGGTTACGCTCCTGCATCTCCCTCGACGACCTGTACTCGAGGCTAAGTCTGCCGATCTCGTCCTTGAGCTCGCGCTCGAACGCCTCGTCCGCGGCATCAGCCCTGGCCTTCGCCTCTTTGACAATGGCCGCGGCCTCTCTCCTGGCCTTGGCCTCGATCTCATCGGACCTGCGCTTGGCGTCGTCCTGTATCTCCTTCTGCAGTGCATCCAACGGCATGTACTGACCTTATATGCCGATGCCGAATCCCAGCATTATCAGTATCGCGATGACGAAGGCGAAGATGAGTATCGTCTCAGGGAGCACCAGAAACAGCAGCGCCCTTCCGAACTCCTCTGGCTTCTCCGCGACGAGCCCCATTCCCGCGCTGCCTATCGCGGCCTGCGCCATGGCGGTTCCTATCGCCCCTCCGAGAATTGCCAATCCTGCTCCTATCGCTGCAACCGCAGCCTCCATTCCTAGTGCTACCATTCAAATCACTCTTTAGTATAACGCCTCCTATAGCCGAACGGGCTGAACCTCACTCCTCCGCCCTCGTAGAACTTCGAGAAGAACTCGACGAAGTTGAGCCTTACCGCCTGCACTGAGCCTTCGAAAATGCCCAGGATCATATTCATGAAATGCAACAATATAAAGATTACCAAGGTCAGGGAGAACGCCAGTATCCCGCTGCTGAGGGACGGCGTGAACGCCACGTCTATGAGCATGGCCGTCATCACGCTCGCGAGCCCGAATCCCATGAGCCGCGCATAGCTCAGCGGGTGGGATATGAGGCTCGTCATCTCCGTCGCCTCCATGCCGCTTAGCGCGACGGTGACCCCTGCCGACGCTATCGAAACCGCGGCCGCGACTGTCGCGACGCCTGAGCTGAAGACCCCGAAGAACATGCCCGCGACCGCAACGGTGCCCGCGACCAGAAACGCGATGGACGTGACCTTGCTTGCGGCAAGCTTGAGATGGCCCTTCCTGTACTGGTTGACGAACCCAAACGACAGGCCGAGGACTATCTGCACGATTCCCAAGAGCACCGTGGCCGCAAGTATGGTGGTCAGGTCCTTGAGCCAGTCGAAGCCCGTGAAGCTAGTGAAGTAGTGGTTCAGCGGAAGGCCGAAGTACTGGTTCGAAAGGAAGCCGAATAGGATTACGGATATGGAGCACATCTGCCATATCTTCGCGGTGTTGCAGACCAGGTCGTCGGGATTGGTTATCCTCGTGACCAGCGTGGCGAGCAGCAGGGACATTAGGCCGTAACCGACGTCGGATATCATAAGGCCGTAGAAGATGGGGAACGTGATTATGAATATCCAGGTCGGGTCGATCTCGTCGCTCCTTGGCACGTTCACGAAACTTACCAGGAAGTCGAACGGCTTCAGGAACCCCGGCCTCCTGACGAGCGTGGGCGCGAGCTCGTCCGTCTCCAGCGCATCCAGCGCGAACTTGCCCCTGACGACCCTATTGAGGTCTTCGCGGAGCACGCCGAGGTTCTTCTTCACGATCCAGCCCTCCACTATGAAGGTCGAATCCGTCTTCTTGAAGTTCGCGCTCACGCCTGCCCTATCGGACTCGACGGAGAGCATCTCGACCATGCTGGCTATCTCCAGATAGCTCTTAGCGGCGTGCCCGTCGAGCCTGCAGCCGATTCCGGCCTTCTCCTCGGTAAGCTTGCGCTCGCGGGCGCGGAGCCGCCCCAGCACGTCCTCAGCCTTGCCGTCAAGGCTGCCGTTCTCGATGTCTATCTCATATACGCCGCCCAATCCGGTGATGCCCTCCAACGCATCAGCGGCGGCCCTCCTGTACGCGACGAAGAGCAGGAGACCTTCCTTGGTCTCCTTGCGTATGACCTCGCAGTCGCCTTTTAGCTTCGCGAGCTCCGCTTCGACTTTCACTGACGCGCCCTTCGCAACGGAGAACGCCCTGAACTCGAGCACTCCGCTTCTGAGCTTCGAGAAGTCTATGCCAGTGCCCGTGAAGCGCTTCGCGAGCGCGGCCGCCTCCCTGACTCCACCGAGCTCGTTCTCTATCGCGTTCCTCCTCTCCTCGAGCGAGAAGACCTCGTCGACCGCTTTCAGGGACCGCGCCTTTGCCACCAGCCGCTCTCCGTCCAGCTGCCTGTGAGACGCGGCGTGGGCCCTGACCCTCTTCTCGTCAAGGTGCTTGTCCACGACGGTCCGCAGCCTCTTGTCAAGGTGCCTCTTCAGTATCGCCTCCGCGGACCCATACCTCACGAGCAGCTCAGAGACGGCCGGCACCTCCACAGCCGCGTCGTCCTGCGCCGGGAGTGCGCTCTTCCTTATGTCGACGACCCCCTTCTTGTGGAGCTCCTTTATGACCTCGTACTTCCGGTTCTTGAGAGCGATTATTCTGATCTTCTGCATCTCCTCCGTGCGAAGCAAGTCATTCACCAAGAATAAGATCCGCGACCTTGCCAGCAACCCTGCCGAGGGCCTCCTTGCTTGCTTTCGTGTCCCTGACCTTCGCCGCCTCCTTCTGCGCGTCAGCGAGGGCCTTCCTGTTCTCCGCCTCGAGCCTCTTTATTGCCTCTTCGATCCTCGCGGTCCTCTGCTCAGTCGTCCTCTTCGCGGCGTTCTCCCCAATCTCCTTCGCCTTTGAGCCCGCCTCATCAATGATCCTCCTGGCCCTGAGGTTCGCCTTCTCCATCATGCCCTTCGCGGAAACCTCCGCCGCCTCAACGTTGCTTATCGATTCCATTCCGCCCATTCTATCCCGTACAAAAAGCGAAGGTAATAGAGAATTGACAAATTTATAACCTTTTCTTCGTATAGGACAAACCCGTCAAGGAAGGTCCGATGAAGAAGTGGCTGTCCGCCTGGTTTAACTATGGTTTGTGAAGCTCGGATATGAGCGTTAGTACGTTGACAAACCGCACTTTGCATGCGCCGACTTCGGCGCTGGCCCCTTCGCCATCTTTGAAGACGACAAATCCTTTCTTGGACCTATACGATTCTATGAACTGTCGCATTCCCGCACCGACAGCGCCTTCCGGCGACCTCACTTTGACCTCTATGGGGGTTATCCGATTCCCGTCTTGGACCACGAAATCCACTTCTGCCTTGCCTTTGGATTGCCAATACCTGACATTCTTCCCCGCTTTTATCAGTTCGGATAGCACATAATTCTCGAATATCCTGCCATTGAGTTCCGCACCCATTCGAAAATCATTAGCTACTGCGTTCCTGAGCCCTGTATCTAGGAAGTACAACTTGGGTTGCTTCGTTATCTCCTTGAGCTTGTTCTTGTAAAAGGGCATGATCCGCACTATGAGATAGCTCTTTTCCATTGCGTCCATGTATTTCTTGACGGACTGGAAGGACAGACCGACGTCCCTGCATACGCTGTTGTACTGGATTAGGTTACCGACGTAATGTGACAGGTATGCTGCGAGCCTCTCCAGCGCACCCACGTCCTCTATCCTGAAAGTCCTTGACATATCCTTAAGCACCATCGTTTCGTACAGGTTCCTGAGGAGAGCCTCCTTGCTCTGGTTGTCGCTCTCCAGCACGACCTTGGGATAGCCTCCGTATGCGATGTGCTCATCCACGCTTCGCGACAGCATCTTCCCAGTGGTTTCCGCATACCCTTTTGTGGAAAGGAACTCCTCAAGGGAAAACGGATACATCTTTATGACCGCTACTCTCCCCACGAGCCATGAAAGCACATCCTTGCCCAGTATCGTCTCAGAGGAAGACGTTATCCAGAGCCTTTTTCCGACATCGGCCAGATACTTCAGCTTTTGGCCAGGGTCTTTCCCGTACTGGACTTCGTCAAGGACCGCCAGCCTGCCACCTTGAAGGTACTGGTTCTCGAATTTCTTTATGTCAGAATCGAACATCTCCCTTACGTCGGGGTCGTCGAAGAAAAGATAGGATGCGCCTGACTTTTCCGAGAGCGCCTTAAGGAACGTCGTCTTTCCAGCCTGCCTTGGGCCCACGACGGCGACTATGCCATTGGCCTTTGCCGCGGAGACGAATTCCTTGGTAATGCCTCTTTCGACGTACATGATGCTTAGTTGCACGCCGTCATTTATATGTCTTTCTACTAAAATTAAACTCAAGTTACAGTTTAGTCCAACTAAAATCAAACTAAAGTTAAATTTCAGTAAAGGGCAGCGGCATTGCTTGGGCGTGCCGGCCCACAGCAGCGCGATTCCGAAGGCTAACCCGTCCCGTTGTATATTATCCTGAATATCTTCGTGTCAGGGTTGGCGTGCACCAGCTGCAGGCTGGCGAGGTTGTTGTCCCAAGGGCAAGAGCTGCTGCCGCACATGAAGAGGAACTTGACCAGGTTGGTGGCCATGATGCCGCTGCTCATGAGGTAGGCGTTGGTTATGTTCACCGGGATGTTGCCGTTCGGCACGCTCGAGTACATGATGAGAAGCGTGTCGTTGTTGGTCTGGTTGAACCCGGTCTGCGCGATTGAGGAGTATGTTGCGTTGTCCTCGTCGTAGAAGTCTATGTACTTGAACGGCGATATGCCGTTGTTAGGGAACACGAGGTAGCTCGTGAAGCTCCTGCCTCCGCTGACGTTGCGTATCACGGTCTGGGCATCGTACCCGTCGCCCGAGAACTCGAACAGCTGCGTCGTGGCGTTCATCCTCTCGCTTATGCTGGAGAACGGGCTGTAGCCGAAGACGTTGCTGCTGGCGTTTATCCCGGATTCGGTGAATATGCCCCCGCTCTCAAGCATCCACGTATCGCGCACTAGGAGATAGTCCGGCCTGCCATTGATGCTGCTGGTCAGGAACTGGGGGTCATCACTGGAGTTGAAGAGCCAATAGGCGAACGGGTCCGCCTTAGACGCGTTCTGCGACCCTACGCTGTCCGTGACGCTTGTGAGGTTCGCCACGCCCTCCACGACCGAGCCGTCTGGCCAGAGCGTGAGCACCACGCTGCTGCTGGCGGAGTTGTTCTTCAGCCATCCAACCGCGCTTATGAATGAGGGGTTTATGTTGTCCGCCGGGAAGAGCGACGGCAGGTACGACTGGCAGATGAATATCATGTAGATTACGATGGCTGCGATGGCCACCAGGGACGCGAAGTAGAGAAGCTTGCGCCTCTTGCAGAACGTCGCTATCCAGTAGACGGTGTAGGCTCCGAATATCGACAGGGGCACGGACACCAGCGAGTTGAACCTTATCGCGTGCATCTGCAGGTAGGCGGTGAGCGCGAAGAACGAGATCAGCATCAGCAGCGGCTCGTCGAAGTCAAACTTTATCCTCGCGTTGCCCGTGTCGAGGCCTCCGCTGTCGTAGATCCGCATGAAGAGGTAGGGCAGGAATGTCAGCAGGAGCACCACCCACAATGCGACTATCAGGTCTTGCGCGTAGGTCGACGCCAGGATGATAATGCTCATCGGCGATGTGTACGTCTGCAGGCCGAAGCTCGATACGATGAACTGCGGTGTTGGCGGTTGCAGCTCCTGTATCGTCGAGGCGAAGCCGCTCGTAATCTCGAATCCGTTCGCCACGAATATCTGATAGACGAACCCAGGCAGGAGCAGGTATATGGCAAGGACGACCGCAAACGTGAACGCCACTGCGACCGCAAACCTGCCAGAATGGGTGTGCAGGAGGTTGCCCGGGATGACATGCTTGTGCCTTGCCTCCATAAGGTAGCTGACGGCGTACCATCCCACAGCCATCGGTATGAACAGGTAGAAGAAGTATATGCCGGTGAAGGTCTGCCCTGAGAGTATGAATCCTGTTTGTATGTACGCGAATACCATCAGGAACCAGAACAGGAGCGCACCCAGCATGTACTTGCTGTCGTCAATCAGCTTCTTCCTATCGAACACGAACCCGAAGAGGAGTATCAGCGTGAACGCCATGACGTACGTCGCGTTCGCAAACGATGCGCCGTTCCACACTGCGTTGCAGACGCTCAGGAAGAATCCCGAGAGGAGCATGTAAGCTACTTTTTTCTTTGTGCTAACTGCTTTGGAAATCTCGATTGCGAATATCAGTGCGATTATGAGGAATGCCGTCACGAAACTGTCTCCTCGATATATGAGGGCGCTGGTCCTCGCGGCGTTGCCCATGTTCAGCGCCAGGAACACCATCACGAGTATCCCGAACAGCTTGTCCTTGCTCAGGTACCGCGAGAGGAAGTATGCCCCTATGACGTCGGCAATTCCGAACACTACAGGCATAAGCCGCATCACGGTGTAGTAGGTCACCCCGAAGAACCTCAGGAAGAAGTACGGCAACAGCGTCACCCAGTACAGGCCGAACGGCTCGCCAACCCCCGCGTGGCTTGGCCAGCCGGATATGCCAAGTACGCTCGGCACCCTGAATCCGGCATTGATTGCTGCGCGGATGACTGAATAGTGGTAGTAGCCGTCTGGCTCGTAGAACCCGAAGAAGTGCAGCATCGATATGCGGAAATAGACTGTGAGAATAATGGCCGTCACGGCTCCCACTATGAAAAGCACATTCCTGCAGTCCAACCCCGAAATCACGCCAGACTTCGAGGCGAAGGCCAGGGCCGCGATAGAGACCAACGCCAAGATAAGACCCGCAGCTGAAGTCAAATTCAATGACAGGCCGGAGGTCAGGATTAGAATTACACCAAGGACTATGCCTAAGCCCGAGGCGATTGCTAGACACAAGCTCAATGTAGATTTTTTGGCCTGGTGACCAAGATGCTCATCAACGCTACTCAACAAATCACGCAATGCACAGAAACGTATGCCTGTATGGTCAATTATTGTAATTTATTGGAACCGCAGGTTTAAATGCTTCGCGCAATGCCTCTTGCTGGGGTTTTGAGACAGCTGCGCAGAGTCGATTATTTCAGGTCCTGGCTGATTAAGGCGAAAGCATTCTTTACGACCTCCTTTGAGGTCCTGAACTTCGGGGTGAACCCCAGTGCCTTGATCCGCGAGTTGTCCAGAAATGAGTCGGGGACGTCGCCGGGCCAGCCCTGCTCGCCTCCCGCGTACGCTATCCTAGCTCCCGGAGCGAACGTATCGATTGCAATCTGCGCTATTTCCGCTACTGTGGCCTGGTCGTCGGTCGCTATGTTGTAGATGTTCTGCCTGTTTCCCGACTTTGCATGCGCAAAAAGCATCGCGTCGATGCAGTCGTCGACGTCGACATAGGACTTCCTCTGCCTCCCATCACCCAGCACGGACAGCTCGGACGGGTTGGCCCTGAGCTTCCTCGCGAAATCTGGGACCACTCCATGCGTGGAGTTCCTCCCCGCGACGTTGGCGAACCTGTAGATGGAATAGCCAATCCCGAACAGGTGCGAGAAGGCGGTTATCATTCCCTCGGACGCGAGCTTCGAGGCGCCGTACAGCGAGATCGGCTTCAGCGGACCGTAGTCCTCCGGCGTCGGCCGTCTGTCTGCGGTCCCATATACCACGCTGGAAGAAGAGAAGATCAATTCGGGAACGTCGCACTTCCTGGCCGCCTCCAGCACGTGGTATGTGAGCATCGTCCCCTGGTCTATGTCCGTCATCGTGTTTGCTGTGCCCTTGGGCACGTCCGCGCTGGCAGCCAGATGCACGATCATCGATATGTCGCTCCTCCTGAGCTCGGACTCGAGCCTCCCCGAGTCGTGGAGATCGGCGTTGACGAATTCGAGTTTCCCTAAGGAGACGAGGTCCTCTACGAATGAGTAGCTGCCCGTGCACAGGTTGTCGTAAGCGACGACCTTCGAGCAGGTCTTCGCCAGCCTCCTGCACATCGCGCTGCCTATGAAGCCGGCCCCGCCGGTCACCAGTATCCTTGCGTTCTCTATGGCGCCCATTCCAACAGAAGCATTTGCATTGGAAAGAATATAATAGGGCCATCAAGTTAGTGGAATGTGACTGGTCGAAAGGAATATCAACCAATCAAATGCAACTATAACTCATCGGTGCACTCAGGATGGCAAAACCAAAGCTGTCGATACTGATATTCTCAAGGAACGACATAGACGCCGCGCTGAGCCTCATCAATGACGTTTATGGCCTGTCTGATGATATTATCGTCTTCGACTCGAGCAGGAAGGCGCAGCACGAGCGGCTGCTTCGCGCGAAGCGGAACGGGCGGTTGAACAAGGTCAGGATCCACTACGTTGTGCCGCTGGGCTATCCCGACCCGCTGAGGATGTACGCGATGAGCAAGTGTAGGCACGAGTGGGTGCTGCTTCTGGATACGAACGAAAGGCTGTCGAAAAGCTTGAAGGGGAACATACTTGACGTTATCCGGGATGCGGACTGCAATGCCTTCGCGATTAAGAGGTACGAGAATGTTTCGGCAGACGGCACAAAGACCAAATTCTTCACTTGGCAGATAAGAATCTTCAGGAAGAGCAGAGTGAGCTTCAAGGGCATGCCACACGAACAAGCCATAATAGAAGGGGATTTGGGAAGGCTAGAGCAGAAATATTTCTACATAGAGCACAGGACGGATCTTATGCACAGGGAGGTAAGCGTCTACGGCAAGATTCTGGAGGTCTTCGGGAGGATGTCCTATGGTACGGTCAACCAGAATCTGCTCTATTACCTGTACAAGATCCAGATGCCGAGAAGGAAGGATAAGCCAACATTGTCGGCCAGACTGCTGTCTTATGCATTGTCCGCATACGAGATGCTCGGGTCGAAGAGGCTCGACCAGGAACTGACAGATTCGGATTACGTCCTGTTCCTATTCATGCTCTATGCAGGCTACTCGATAAAGCAGCTCAGCCTGCGCACGCTCCTTTCAGCGCTTCCTTCTGCAAGGGTCGATGCAGAGAGGATAAAGCGGTATCAGACCCGCGGCCTTACGCGCATGCAGATGTTCAGAGCGGCAGAGGCCATAAACAAAATAGGGATCATAGACATTCTCGAGCTCTACGACGACCGGGCAGTGAAACATCTGAATGCAAAATACGGCCCTGACGACCGCGGCATCGAGCTGCTCATGGACATCATTGCCGCGTGGGAGAGAAAAGGTGAGCGGGGTAGAGCAATATGAAAGGCAGAAAGAGCACGCTTTTCCTGTACTATGACCCCCACTATGCCCATGACGCATTCGCAAGGTCGCTGGGTGCGGACCGATTTCCAGCTCCGCGGCTGAGGTCAGGAGAGGGAAGCACGGCATACAACACCATCGGACTCCTAAGGACGGTCTCCGCAGCGTTCAAGATTCCCCGCGATTATGACGTCTACCTGTGCGAGGGGACCTACGTGTTCCCGGCGCTTGCCAGGAAGCTGCACCTGATCGGAGAGGACGCGAAGATCATAGACCTGCTAGCCAGCCCGCTGGCCTACTACATAAAGACGGGCGTGGTCGGAGGCGCTAAAAGGAGTTTCGCCCTGTCCCTGCTGAAAGAAGTGGACGGCTTCGTCTGCGTCGGCCGCATGGAGAGGCAGCTGATAGAGGAGATACTGCCCGGCGCGAAGACCATCGTGACCTACCCTTTCGTCAAGAGCGAGGTTAGGAGAAGTCTCCTGTCGGCAAAGGGCGCTCCGGACCTGGGGTCGAAGAATATCCTGTTCATAGGGAAGGGCGATCCCTACTACAAGGGCATCGACCTGCTTATCGAGGCATTCAAGCGCGTCAGGAAGAAATGGCCGGACGCTGAACTGAACATAGTGGGCGCCATCGAGGGTTCAGAGCAGTACGCAAAAGGCGCTGAAGGCGTGAACTTCCTCGGGTTCGTGAAGGACCTCGAGAGCGTGATGGCCAAGTCTGCCCTGTACGTGCACCTGGGCAGGGGGGACTCATTTCCCGTCTCCTCAATGGAGGCGATGCTCCGCGGAATTCCCGCCATCGTGTCTGAGTGGACCGGTACGAAGGAGATTGTGCAGGAGGCGGCGAGCGGGATGGTCGTGCCGCTGGATGCGGCTGCCGCATCTGCTGCGATAGACAGGTACTTCTCTCTGCCCTCGAGGTCGAAAAGGCTGCTTTCGAAAAAGTTCCGCCGCGCAGCAAGCAGCATTAAGAAGGATGTCGTAATTAAGAAGTTCGTAAAGGATTATAGGGGTCTAATCTGTGGCGAGAAGTGATCTGTTGAGGGTCGGGTTGCTTACCCTTCGTAGGTTCGAGAATGCTTGCACGGGCCAAGGCATACCGCGCTACGTAGGGGAGCTCTACAGGAGCATGGAGAAGATCTCCGCCAGCCGAAGGGACTTGGAACTCCGCAAGATTGTGATAAAGAGCGTGCTCTGGGAGGCGCCATCATTTTATGTCGCGCCATTCTTTGAGGATCTGTCGGGCCTGGACATAATACACAACCCCATAGGATTCCTGCGCATGCACCACCTTCCAAGGAAGTCGAAATACGTCGTTACTGTGCATGACGTGAATCCTCTGCCCCAGCGGTCTCTGAAATGGAGGACTTGGTACCGCATGTTCGTTGTTCCAGGGCTGAAGCACACAATGGAAAAGGCAGATGCGATCATCGTCAACTCCACGCAGACCAGAGGAGAGCTTGTGGCGGAGGGCTGCGAGAGGTCCAAGATAAGGGTGATCCCCCTCGGGGTTAACGACAGCTTCCTGAAAGCCAGCAGGAGACGGCATGGACGGAAAAATGGGTTTACTGTAGGTTATTTAGGGTCTTTTGCGATAAATAAGAACGTTGAATTCATGATAGACGCAGCAAAATACCTTAAGGGCAGCGGAATCATGATGAAGCTATGGGGCAACAAAGATCTGACATACAATGAGCTCAGTAGCCGCGCCAAGGGTCTAAAGAACATGAGGTTTATGGGGTTTGTGCCTGAGGACAAGCTGGTCAGCACCTACGACTCATTCGATGCCTTCGCGTTTCCGAGCAGGTACGAGGGCTTCGGACTGCCAATACTTGAGGCACAGGCAAGGGGCCTCCCCGTGATCATATACAAGCATTCGGTAATTCCAAGGGAGGTAAGGAAGTACTGCTTCGAGGCCGATGACCCGGAGCATATGGCGAGGATAATCGAGGGGCTGAAGGAGTACGGATACGACCGAGCGCGGATGGAGCGCGCGATGAAGTACGCCCGCAGTTTCACCTGGAAGCGTGCAGCGCAGGAGACGCTGGAGTGCTATAGGCGCATCGCATGAGCAGGGACAAAGGCAAACCGCGCATAAGCATATACGCGACAGTGTTCAATAACGGTAACGTAGTGCAGAGGTCGCTGGATTCGATACTGGGCCAGTTCCCCGATTTCGACAGCGACTTCGAGCTAGTGATAGTGGACAACATGTCCACGGACGACACATATGCGATACTCCAGCGGTTTGCAAGGAAGCACAAGAACATCAAACTTATACAAAGGAAATGCAGCAGGGGCGAGGGGAAGAGGATCGCCTACAGCAGCACATCAGGCCACTACGTGTTCTATCTGGATCTCGATAATATCTACCTGAAAACGCTTTCAAAGGTAGTGCGCGCGCTGTCTGGGAGCTACAAGACCAACACCGCGTTCGACAACATCGGATTCATGGACAGGCGGACGATGGACAGGATAGGGAACTGGTACGACCTGAACTACGCGGAGGACTACGAGCTGTACGCGCGTGCGATCAGCAAGGGCGTGCGCGTAATGGAGATCCCTGTGATGTTGTGGTATCCCGAGCTCGTCAAGGGTAAGGAGAAGTTCACTAGGGAGAAGAGGTATGCGCGCGGGAGCCTCGCTTTCCTAGTAAGGAGGGCAAGGCTGTTCTATGACATAGCGAGGGGCCTGGGCATCACCAGGCTCAGCGAGGTGGACCTTCTGCGGCCCAAGAGCCTCGGCGACGAGGTTGCAGCAAAACTCCTCCTCTGCGTTTTTATAATGGCTAGGCGGACCAAGGCATACAGATACGGAAAGGAGATGACCAACCTAGAATACGTGCGCGCGAACGAGACCGCCCCCGACCCGCGGGCATACGGGATAGCGGACAGGAGGTTCTGGCTGGCCAGGCTGGAGAAGGACCTTCCGGAAAGCATAGCCTCGCGCAGGCTCGCCGAGCTGAGGAAGCTGGGCTTCAGCAGGTTCGTCAACGGCAAGGGAAACGAGATCGTCGCGTACACAAAATACACCGCCAAGGGGTTCGTGAACGCCTGGAAGCTCAACTGAATCTCACAATGTCGGTCCAGAGCGCGAACTGACGCCCGATGCGAAGAGTTTAATAGAATATAGAGGCAATATTTACTACAGTCCATATAATACCACATCACGAAAAGAGTTCAGGAGGGTACCGATGGCCAGACCAATAGAATATGCGCGAGCAGTGATAACGCACCCTATGTGCGCGTTGGGGGCAGTGAAATTTGCATGGTTCCCCTGGATTCCGGCATTTCGGAAAAGGTGCAATCCTTCTTGCTATAAATCTCACGAACTTTTCCCCGACAGGGTGATACCTGTGAATTTTAAGGGCAGAGCGCTGCAGTTCCATATCCCTGCAGGGAACGGCTATACCACCTTTTATGACATGTTCAGCGAGTCCAGCGAATACAGGGATCTGAACGTGAAAGGCAAGAAAGTGCTCGACCTGGGCGGAGCCTGGGGCGACTCCGCCATCTATTTCTCATTAAAAGGGGCCGACGAGGTGCTCTCGTATGAGATTGTTAAAGAGTTTTGCGTATGCGGGGAGGATAACCTTGCGCGGAACCACATAAGCAACACAAAGATGGTAAACGAGGCTGCATCAAGCAAGACGATAGACGCGTTCGCGAAGAGGTTCGCGAACTATCCAAAAGCCATGAAGATCGACTGCGAGGGGGCGGAGTATGAGATGCTGTCAAACGCGAAGACGCTAAGGGACTACGAAGAGATTATACTGGAATATCACGACGGATACTCTGGCCTGAAAGAGGAGCTCGAATCGCAGGGCTTTAAGGTGTCTGTCGCATATCCCGAGTTTTTAGGGGTCTGGGCGGACCGGCGCCTGTCGCTCTGCGGCATAATGTACGCAAAAAACGCTAATGCCCGTAGGTGAGCGGATGGTACTGACCCAATTAAAGAACCTCTCATACAAGCTGAACGACACCACCGTCACCCTGCACAATAGGCTTGTGGTCAGGCGCCCGATGTCCTTCCCGACGGAAGTGGGGCTGATGTCCAGCAGGATCTGCACCGCGAACTGCGTCTTTTGCCCGATCCATCATTACAAATCGGAGAAGAAGCCGTTCATGAGCCTTGGGATAGCGAGAAGAGTGGCCGATGACCTAATAAGGGAGGGCTATTCCGGAACCATCAATCTAGGGGAGAACGGGGACGCGCTGCTCAATCCGGAGTTCAAGGAGATCTTCCTAGAGATGAAGAAGACGAAAGGCAAGCAGATTTTGGTCACCAACATGAAATACATGACCAAAGATCTGTCCAAGTTCCTCCTCGAGAACGGGCTGCAGAGGCTTGTATGCAATTTCGACGGAGCGACCAAGGAAACGTACGAGGCCATGAAGACCGGCTGCAATTTCGAGGACGTCAGAAACAACATCCATGCATTCATAGAGCAAAGGGACCTCATCAGTTCATCCTGCAGGATCCAGATAAACGCCGTCCCGATAAGAAGATATCTGCAATATGTGGAGAAGGCGAAATCCAAACTGCCATATGATTACGCTGAAAACGAGAGGTACTGGAAGAAATATCTGGGCCCGAACGACGCCATAATGGAAAGCCAGTATATAGGGTCGTGGGGCAGGAGGGATTTCCATTCAAAGATGCGCACAAAGCCCTGCTATTCCTGGTCTTTCAACGCGTGTCTCATAGATACGGAAGGCGATGTCTACCCTTGCTGCATGGATTACAAGACGCAGCTCTCTCTTGGCAATGTGATGAACAGCACCATAAGGGAGATATGGAACGGGGAAAAGAGGAAGAGGTTTATCGCGAACATAGTCAAGAATGACTTTGCTGCCATAGGGAAGCCGTGCATAAACTGCGGCGTGCCAAACGACGATATCAAAAGCTACCTAAACTATCTGAAATACCGATTATTTTATAGGTGATGAGACCGCACATTAGCGGGGAGTAAATAGATTAAAATAATGAAAATCAGAAGGTACAGGGATGAGAAACTGTAAATGTCTGAAAACTAATCAGGGAAGATAGATGAAAACGAATCTCGTAGTGAGAGGAGACATAAACGTGATGGGCACTAGCGGCTGTGAGATACTGGCGCACGATCTTGCCGAATTCTTGATGGAGCACGACAGAAACGCGGAAATACTAAAAGCCTATTCTATGGACCTCACCTCATACAAGCTAAAGCCATGGTATAAAACTTATGAGAAGAAGTACCACTTGGTAAAGTCGAAGAATCTCGGATTCTTTAGACTAAGAACACCCGTGCATTCCTTCATCTTCGTGCATCTGCGCAACCTGCCCGATGGGATAATCTACTTCCCATACGCCTTCTACGACTATCTGTCAAACATATTTCTGAAACGCAAAACGCAGGCATTCGTATTTGCTGGGCACTGCGTTGAATTGCAGATAACGCACCCTGCCCTCCACAAGGCGATAAATCTCGTTGTTAAGCTTGCCTTCAAGCTCAAAGGCAATACTATCTACTTCCAGGCGGTTAATACAGAACAGATAGCGTATGTGCGGAAACTGGGGCTTCCGAAGAGGAACATATTCCTCATTCCCGTCTCCATCTTCTACAAGGACATGCCCCTTCTTGACAATGCCTCCAAAAAGCTCACCGTCCTTCACATAGGTGGAACGGGAAAGAATTCCATTCTGCTCACAAAGGTTTTCGACAGGCTCATATCAAACAAGGAGTTTGGCAAGTATGAGTTCTATTTCATAGGATCCAGGCAGCCGAGCGAACTCGTTAGCTACTCAGAAAAGTATGCGAACGTGAAGATTCTTGGCTATGTCGATGACGTGGAGAAGATCAAGTACCTCCGCAAGTCTGATGTCGTAGTAGTGCCCGCGAACGAAACCTTCTCGACTGCCGCCCTCGAGGCGCTGGAGTGCGGTCCCATAGTAGTTTCCAGACCTGATAATCCTGCGATCAAAGACATGAAAAGGCTTGGCGCCCACCTGTTCATAACTGATGGCTATGATCCTGCCTCGTACATAAGCGACTTCCGGAAAGTCATCGTCCTCAAAAAGGACATGAAGCGGCTGAGGAAGATGCGGATGGAAAACCAGCGCATATGCAAGGAGTACTATTCCAGCGGAGTGGTTTTCAGCAAATATAAGAAAATGTTCGACGCCATAGAGCAAGG